>CAMLLD010000001.1 GCA_946480785.1 uncultured Blastocatellia bacterium
TAGCAAAATAATTTAAGACTGTCCACGATGTTTTCACGCGTCGCTATTCGATGTTAACTAATGATCGGATCTATAGACATGCGTCCGCTCTTTCAGCTACAGTAAACCCGCTCTCCATACAACTCGTCGGCTAATCGTGGGAAGGCCCTGGGATGCGATATCAATATTCGCCGCGCGTGACTCCTCTTTTTCAACCCGCTGTTCACTACTTCAGCCAGCTCGTGCCGAACCAATCGAGTCACTCGAATGACTATTCCCCCGGTAATCAAAAGTCACGGCGCGAAGTGCCCGCGGGCCGAACGGCCCTCGTTGTCGACGACGTCGCCGACGTAACCGAAATGCTCGCAGTCGTGCTGACCCACGCGGGTTACAACGTCACAACCGCCGCTTCCGCGCCCGCGGCCCTGAACTTTGCGCGCGCCCAACACTTCGACGTGATCATCTCCGACATCGGCATGCCCGATATGAATGGTTATCAACTGGCCCGCGAAGTCAGGCAGTTGCCGGGTTACGAGACGACGCCGATGGTCGCGGTGACCGGATATTCGATGTTCGACGACAGGGAACGCTCCACCAAAGCCGGCTTCAGCGCCCACATGACCAAGCCAATCGATCCCCGAGCCCTACTCGATTTGATCGAACAACTGTGAGTCTCTTCCAGCTCCACTCCGAAAGATCCATCCGCATCATCCAGTTTGTAATCGGCGCGTTCGCGATCGCGCTTATTTTTTGGGGGCTTCAGTTCTCCACCGACGCGATCTGCTGCGGCGACTTCGACGGTTACTACCACGTCAAATGGACGCGAATTCTTTGGGAGTCGATGAAGCACGGGCAGTTTCCGCCGCAGTTTCCGTGGCTGCCGTTAACGACGCTCAACGCGAAAGACTACGTCGATCATCATCTGCTCTTTCACATATTTCAGATCCCGTTCGCGGAGTTTCACGATCCGCGGTTCGGCGTGAAAGTCGGTTCGGTGCTCTTCGCCACTGTCGCGGTGCTTTCGTGTTACTGGCTGCTGCTTCGTTATCGCGTTCGTTACGCCCTCGCGTGGTTGATTGCCCTGCTGGCCTGTTCGGCGCCGTTTCTGTTTCGCATGAGCATGGCGAAAGCGCCGCCGTTCGCGATTCTGTATCTCGTGATCGCGATTCATCTCTTCTTTCGGCGGAAGTACTGGCCGCTGCTGCCGCTCGCGCTCGTGTTCACTTGGACTTACGACCTGTTTCTGCTGCTCGTGATGGCGGCCGTGTTCTGGTCCGTGGTGATCGCCTGGACCGAGCGCAGGTTTGAGTGGCGGCCGCTGGTCTACGTGAGCGTTGGCTGCATCGCCGGGCTCGTGCTCAATCCGTATTTCCCACACAACTTCCAACTGCTTTACGAACACCTGCTCATCAAGCTGCGGCCGTCGGAATACGACACGAAGGTCGGTTCGGAGTGGTATCCGTACGATTCGTGGGAGTTTTTGGGAAACTCAGCAGTCTCATGCATCGCGATGCTGGTTGGTTACATCGCGTTTGAGCCCGCTGAACGGAAGAAAGCGCACTATCCGTTTTTCTTCCTGCTGTTTTCGACGGCGCTGATGATCATGACGGCGCGTTGGAAACGCATTGCCGAATACTGGCCGCCGTTTGCGGTAATGTTTGCGGCGTTTTCACTGCAACCGTGGTTGCAAGAGACGCGCAGTTATCTCACGCGATTACCGCCGGACGTGGTGGAGGAGTTGAAACCGTTCTTCGATCGCGACGACACGTGGTGGACGCGGCTGACCAGCGACTGGCGCGAGATCATCATGACGATCGCGGTGGCGCTGGTGTCGCTCGTGCTCGGCGTCTTTCTGTTTCTAAACCTGCGCGCCGAAGTGCGGGAGATCGGTCGCGGCGAGGAGCACGATTACTACAAAGCGGGCGCTGACTGGATGCGCGCGAATGTGCCGCCAGGGCAGATCATCTTCAACACGGATTGGGACGACTTTCCGCGGCTCTTCTATTTTGACGAGACGCATTATTACGTTTCGGGGCTGGATCCGAATTACTTGTATGACAAGAATCCCGATCTGTCGCGACTCTACGACCGCATCACGCTGGGCCAGGAGAGCGATCCGGGGCCGTTGATTCGCGATCGCTTCGGTGCGCGCTACGTTTTCACAGATAATTCGCACGACGATTTTTTCCAGCACGCGCGGGCGAGTGGGTGGTTTGATATTGTTTACGAGGATGCGCAGTGCACGATACTGTATATTCGCGATGAGAAGCTTGAGCCGGAAGTGAACGACTTTAACTAGCTATGACACGTTTTCTAAAACCTCAACTATTGGTTTTTCTTTTAATCGGGGTTTTATCTCTTCTCCAAACGACCTGCACTAGAACACCGCCAGCTTCAAGCGCCAACCCTTCGCCTGAAACCGCAAGCGGTTCCCCAACACCACAATCGTCCCCCCTCGTCGGCTTCGACAAAGACCTCGCGTACGTGCGTAACGGCGGCTACAGTTACGTCTTCGTCTTCTCACGCAAAGACAAAAAGCCCCTCGACAAAGACGATAGCGCGTTCTTACGCACCAACGCGCCGCAAGTCGTCGATTGGGTGATCACCGACGGAGGTAAGAAAGTGATCGCCGGAACGAACTTCAATCTCGAAGAAGGAAATATGGGTGAGTTGCGGAAGCGGTTCGTCGTCGAGGATTACTCAAGCAAATAAGGACTTCAACGCCTACGGACTTACGGTCGTAAAACTACTTTTCCAAACTGCGCGCGATCTTCGATCAATTCATGCGCCTGCCGCGCCTCGCTGAGCGGCAACACGCGATCCACCACCGCCCGAATCTTACCCTCGCTCACAAACTTGATCGCCTCGATCAACTCGCCCTTCGAACCCATGAACGACCCGAGCAACGTGAGATGACGATAAAAAACCTGCCGCAGATCCGTGCGCGCATCAAAACCGCTGGTCGCGCCGCACGTCACGAGACGCCCGTTGTTCTTGAGCGAACTGATCGAACCGGGCCACGTCGCCGCGCCCGTGTGCTCGACCACGACGTCGACACCTTTCTTGTTCGTTAGCCGCCTTACTTCCCTGGGCCAATCTTCGCGGGTGTAGTTGATAGTCTGGTCGGCACCGAGCTCGCGCGCCTTCGCGAGTTTGTCGTCTGAGCTCGCGGTCGTGATGACGCGCGCGCCGCGTAGTTTCGCGATCTGAATCGCAATCGAACCGACTCCACTTCCGGCGGCGTGCACGAGCACATCTTCACCGGGCTGCACGTTCGCTCGCGTGACGAGCATGTGCCACGCGGTCACGGTCACGAGCGGCAACGCCGCCGCTTCTTCCCACCTCAACTGCGCCGGCTTCGGAATGATGTTCACGCCCGGCACCGCGACCAACTCCGCATAACCGCCGCTGCGGCGATAGCCGATGATGTCGTACTCGCGGCAAAGATTATCCGCGCCGCTCAGGCAGAATTCGCAATGCCCGCAGGAAACGCCCGGCTGGACCATCACCTCCTCGCCGGGTTTCACCCACGTCACTAGCTCCCCGACCTCACGAACCACACCCGCGATGTCGTTTCCGAGAATGTGCGGCAAAGGGATCTCGATGCCCGGGAGACCGCCGCGCGCGAAGATGTCGAGATGATTCAAAGCACACGCTTTGACCTCGACCAACACTTCGTTGGCGCGCATCTGCGGCTCCGGCACGTCCGCATACTCGAGTACTTCCGGCCCACCGTGCGATTTGAAAATGGCAGCTTTCACGAAAACAATTTTTAGGGTGTGGCCCGATCGCCAATATACCGGCGAGTCAGTCACCCTCCTTTACTGAGACTGGCACCAGATATACGCGTCTTCTAAACAGGCTAACAGGTTGGCGAGCGGAACTAAACGGTCCCACCGGTTCTTCTTGTAATCCCAAGCGTGAACGCCAACCTGTCCCCTGTTATCAGGCGTGTCCACCCAGATCTGACATCTCTTTTGCCGTTTGTTGACGACATCGACAGACCGCACCTCAGAGTCTTTATACTCGGTGTAGAGATGCAAATTATGACTTCGTACCCAACCTAGTATGGTTGGATCAATTGTTTGATAGCTCACTCTAATTTTCTTGGCATGCCAAAGTTGGAGGTCGGAATGTGATCCAGTAACTCAAACTGCTCTGCACCTCCTTGGCGTCCAAATGCCGGCAATGCACGTGATCGTTGTAATCTTGTGCCAGCCGGAACTATCACCTCCTGGATGAATGTCGCCTGGTTGGTTGGTGGAAGCGCCAAAGCTTCGCGCGCAGCAGCACTGCTCGTTGGTGGAACCTTTGTCAAAAATGCGCCAACTATCTTTCTGCGTAACTAATCGTCTGTTCCTTAAGCTCGGCCTGTTCGCGCGCGTGGTAGGAGGAACGCGTCAGGGGGCTTGATTCGACGTGGTGAAAACCGAGCGACATGCCGATAGTTCGCCATTCGGCAAACTCCGCGGGCGTCACGTAACGCTCAACCGGCAAACGCCGCGCATGCGGTTGGAGATATTGTCCGATCGTCATGATGTCGCACGACACCGAGCGGAGATCTTTCATCAGCTCCACTACTTCCTCGAATTCCTCTCCGAGTCCGACCATGATGCCGCTCTTCGTCAACATGCCGCGGCCTTCGCTATCGCGCCGCGCCGCCGCGCGCTGCAAAAGCGTCAGCGACTGCTCGTAAATCGCATCGGGACGCACGCGGCGATACAGCCGCGCGATCGTTTCCGTGTTGTGATTGAGCACGTCGGGTTGTGCGTCGAGGACCGTGTTGAGCGCGGCTTCGTCGCCGTTGAAATCGGGAATCAGCACTTCGATCTTGCACTCGGGATTCGCAGCGCGCACCTCGCGAATCGTCGCGGCCCAATGCGCCGCGCCGCCGTCCGGCAGATCGTCGCGATTGACGGACGTGATCACGGCATGGGCCAAATTTAAATGGCCCACCGCCTCGGCAACGTGACGCGGCTCTTCAGGATCTAAGTCGCCAGGCTTCCCCTTACCGACGGCGCAAAAACCGCAATGACGCGTGCAGATGTCGCCGCCCAACATAAAAGTCGCAGTGCGGTCCGACCAGCACTCAAAAATGTTCGGACAGCGCGCTTCCTGGCAGACGGTGTGTAGATTCAGCCCTTCGATGAGCTGCAAAACCTGGTTCTGATTGGACGGATCGCCGAGACGGATTCGCAGCCATTCGGGCTTGGGTTGACGGACCCTTTGATTGTTGCTGATAACACGGAGTTCGCGAGCCAATTGATTTACCTCTGAGAACGATTCTACACTACGCGTCCAATCGACACCCGTACAGGCCCGTGAGGGCGTGAACGCCACCCGAAGGAGACTCAACATGAAGACCTTGCTTTTCCTCGCTTGTTTGCTTGCTTTGAGTGCACTCGCTGTTGTTTCCGTCAGTGCCGATATTGCCAAACCGCCAAAGCCGCCCGAGACGAAAGTGGTGCTGGGCCGGAAACTCGAGATCGTGCCGGACGGGAAAGTCTGGCAGGCACGGCTGCAAATCTCGCAATCTGATTTCAAGGAGTTGCGCGCGGCTGTGAATGGCGTGACGGGATCGGACACGATTGCCGCGAATATCGCGCGGAGTTCTGCGCGCACGATCGTAGCCGGCGTGTTGTTGTTTCTTTCGGTTTCGTTCGCTGGTGTTTGGTTCGCGCGGCGTTCGTCCGCGACGCGCGCGCGTAAAGCGATCGCCGCGGGTGTTGTGGTCATCGCGTTGGTTGGGGTCGCGGCGATCATCACGCGTGGCAATGCTGGACCACCGCCGGGTTATTTGAGTTGGCAAAATCTCGGGAAGAACATGCAGCAAGGTAAGGCGACGTCCGGTCAGATGATGATCGAAGTCGTGCCCGATAATGCGGACGATCCGCCGCCGATCAGGCTGCTGCTGCCGACGAAGCCGAAAGACGGACCGGCGGATGAGTAGGTTCGCGTAGATCTCTGTGGAAAGAACGTTCCAACTGGACGCCGCGCGGTGGCGCGCGGCACGACAACAACGCGTGCAAGGCGGACGTGTGTTTACGGGCGCGATCGTTGGGTGCCTGTTAACGGCGGCGGTGTTCGCGAGTTGGTTGCCGTTACAGGTGTCGATCGTGACGGTGTTTCTGTTTGCGGGGCCGCACAACTGGTTCGAGTTTCGCTACTTTCTCATGCGCCTGCCCGCGCGGTTTGGAAGGTCGCGAAAGTTTTTTGGGACTGCCTTTGCGGGGTTGGGGATTTTAGTAGTCAGTTACGTCTCACTGCCGTTCGTGTACGAACACGCGAGTTGGAGCAGCGAAACGTGGCTGACGGTGCTCGCGACGTGGAACACGCTGCTGCTCGCGTGGCTCGTGGCGTTGATTTATTTACGTGGCAAACAAAAGCGTGCGTCTGATTGGGCCTGGGCCACTCCTGTTGCGCTGGCGCTCGCGGCTTTAAACTGGCTCGGGCCGGAATTTTTCAGCCTCGCGCTGGTCTACGTTCATCCATTGATTGCCCTCTGGTTTCTCGATCGGCAACTCAAACGCACGCGACCCGAATGGGTGAAGACATATCGCCGCTGCTTGTGTCTCGTGCCGGTCGTACTCGCCGTTATGATCTGGCGGTTATCGCAAACCAACGCGCTCGCGGATGACAACGGACTCTTCTGGCGCATCACGCAACACTCCGGCGCACAGTTGCTGCCGCAAGTCTCGAGTCACATGCTCGTGTCGGTGCACCTGTTTCTCGAGATGCTGCACTATGGCGTTTGGATCTTCGCGCTGCCGCTCCTGGCCCCGCAGTTCTGGAACTTCACAAAAGCGAGAAGAGGTTTTCCGCGACTGACGCCGGCGTTGCTGACGCTGGGAGTTTTGGCCGTCGTGGTGTTGTGGGTCGGTTTTAGCAGGGATTACGTGCAAACAAGGGATCTTTACTTCACGATCGCGATCGCGCACGTGCTCGCCGAAGCGCCGTTCTTGTTGAGGACGCTCTGACGAATGTCGCCGATCGAACTCTGGCGTTTTCTGCCGCTCGGTTATCTCTTCACCGTCGCGATCGAAACACCCATCCTCTTTTTCCTGCTCTCGGCGCGCCACCCAAAACCACGTCGCATCTTTGCCGGACTCTGGCTCACGGCCTGCACCTATCCGATCGTCACACTCGTGCTTCCTTTGCTGATGGAGAATTATTCGCGCGCGATTTTCCTGCTGGTTGCGGAAGTATTTGCGCCCGTCGCGGAGTGCGCGCTGTTCTGGCTGGCGTTCGGTTCAGCCGCTGAGGTGGGAAAGAGATCGATGTGGCGCGACTTCGGCGCGATCGTGCTCGCGAACCTTGCTTCGTTTTTACTCGGCGAGCTCAGCTACCTATTAATCTAGCAAGCTGATCCGGATCGATGTTTCCGCCCGACAACACGACACCGACGCGCTTCACGTCCGCGGGCAGTTTTTTGAACATCACCGCCGCAGCCGCCGCAACTCCCGACGTCTCAACCACGACCTTCATGCGCGTCAGCATGAAGCGCAACGTCTCGATCATCTCTTCGTCGGAAACCGTCAGCACGTCTTCCGCCAACTCCTGCACGATCGGAAACGTCAGCTCACCCGGAACCTGCACGCGCAAACCGTCGGCGATCGTCGGCGGCGCTGGAATCTCAACGCGTTCGCCTTTCAGAAACGATTGCCGCGTGTCGTCGGCCGTCGCCGGCTCGACCGGAAAACAACGAATGCGCGAATTCCGCAGGCGAGCCGCAGTCGCCACTCCCGCAAACAAGCCGCCGCCGCTGCACGGCGTGAGCACGCAATCAAGATCGCCGACAGCTTCCAGCAACTCGAGCCCACACGTCGCCTGGCCCGCGAGTATCAGGTAGTCGTCGTAAGGCGGCACCATCACGAGGCCCTCGCGCTCCGCGAGATCGAGCGCAAACTTGTGCCGGTCTTCCTTGTGTCGATCGTAAAAAATGATCTCGGCGCCGTAGCCGCGCGTAGCCGCGACTTTCATCTTCGGCGCGTCTTCCGGCATGGCCACGAGCACGCGCACGCCTGCTTCACGCCCCGCCAGTGCAACCGCCTGCGCGTGATTCCCCGACGAGAACGCGACGATCCCGCGGCTCTTTTCCTCGTCAGTCAACGAGCGGATCTTGTTGGTCGCGCCGCGAATCTTGAACGCGCCCGCGCGTTGCAGGTTTTCACACTTGAAGAAGACCTCTTTGCCGGCGACTTCATCAAATTGGCGCGAGCTAATGACCGGAGTGCGATGAATGCGCGCGGAGATGCGCTCGCGCGCTTCGTGGATTAGATCGGTTGTAAGCATGTTTCCATTTCAACTCGCATCGCAAACACTTCCGCAAAGCGCTCCACGATGCGATCTTCGACTTCATGCAACGGAGTTTCCGAACCGAGCAACTGCTCCATTGAGGTAACCGGTTCGCCTTCGCACGCGATGATGAAGTTGAAGTAACTGAGATCAGTATTAACGTTTAGTGCAAAACCGTGCGTTGTGACCCAACGCGCGATGTGTACGCCGATGGCGGCGATCTTTCCGCGCGCCGTGTAAACACCTGTCAGGCCGTCGATGCGAAACGCTTCGATGCCGAAATCGGAAAGCGCACGAATCAAAACCTCTTCGAGATCGCGCATGTAACGATGAACGTCTTCGCGATCGGGGCTGAGCTTGACGATCGGATAACCGACGAGTTGGCCCAGGCCGTGATACGTGACCTTGCCGCCGCGATTCGTTTCAAACACCGTGACGTTGCGCTGTTGCAACTGGTCCGCATCGAGCAGCACGGCGGAACTGTCGCCGCGCCGGCCGATCGTCAGAGTGTGCGGGTGTTCGAGCAGCAGCAACGTGTCGGGCTGCGTGCCGAGTTTGACCGCTTGTTCCGTCTCCTTCTGAATTGCGAGGCCCGCTTCGTAGTCAACGAGGCCGAGCCTTTGGACCAGAAGGTTTCTTTGTTTCTCCATACAACTTGAAATACTTAGGTAGCGTCATTCTAGCAGTGAGCTTGGTCTTTGGTACAATCGGCCATCCGCAAAGTCGAAGAGGAGAATCATGTTCAAACGCATCACCACTGCTTCGCTCGCAGTCGTTCTTATGGTGCCCGCGGCGACGTTGGGCCAAACGCGCAGCCGCTCCAGCCGCCAGAGACCCGCGCCGAAAGCGACCGCTGCGCAAACCACCTCGGCGGCGCGCACCGCGGGCGCGACGCGCGTCGCCGATCAGATCAAAGCCATGACGCTTTATGTGTATATCCTGGGTGGTGTTAATAGCGGTATCGCCGCGCTCGACGACGCCGCGCGACGCAACGAAGCTTCACCGCAGTTGGTTCAGAAGAACCAGGAAACCAAAGTGACGGTTAAAAACACCATTCAAAATTTTCGCGAGCAACTCGATAAGTTAGAGACCGACTTTCGCGCGACGCCTGAATTGCAGCCTTACTACATTAAGCTCGCTGGTTCCGCGGCGGGGGCTGCAACCGCCGAAGAGCAGGCGGCAGCAAATAATTTCAACGGCGCGGGACGAACTTTGGTCAGTGTGATCAATCGCTTAACGGACGTGCTGGTGATTATGAGGCAGTAAGCTTTGACAGGCTTGTTTCACCAAAGGCGTCTCCCTGGAGTGCGGGGACTTGTCACCGCTTTGGCCAAAGCGCCGACGAGTCGGCGCACTCCAAATTTCCTATCGAGCCTTTGGGTAGTAGCCCTGACGCGCGCGCACCTTCGCATCGGCGCGTGCCGGCACCGTCACCTGAATGCGCCGAAACTGCCCGGCCGGCGCTTCCGAATTGCCGTAGTACTGAAGCAGATACTGCCCGCGCAACTCCGCCGCTACCTGCCGAAACACTCTCTCGAGATCCTTATCCGATTCCGGCACGAACGCCGTGCCGCCGGTCGTCTCGGCAATCGATTCCATTCCGGCTTCCGCACGCGTGCTGATCTGGTTCAGCTTCACTGACGGACCACCAGGATTCACCGAGTAGAAGATCGCATCGGCTTTTTGCACCGCTGTCTCCACCTGCGCTACCGCGCGCCGGTGACGCTCGACCAAACCCGCGCGAATCGTGGCCGGAACCACTTCACCTTTTAGCTGCGCGGTTGCGTCCGCGCGCGATAGCTCGCGAATCACTGAGCTGAAATTATCGTCACCGTCAGACAACACGACGATCACACGTCGATAGTTGCTGGGTGCGCTTGCCTCCAGATATTTCGCCGCTGCGATAACGGTGTCATAGAACGCAGTCGGCACTGCCTCAGTCGCCGCGGGGATCGTCAGCATCTTCGCAGCCGAAGTCTCCGCTGAAGCGAGTGGCTGGACCATCGTGGGCTCGCCCGTGATCGTGAAGATCGCGGCTTTGTCGGCGGGCTTCATCACGAGCTTCAAGAACGCTGCCGCCGCAGCCTGTTGCGAGTTGAAGAAACCTTTTTGACTGACGCTGCTCGACACGTCAAACAACAACGCGATCGCCAAAGGCACTTGTTCGGGATTACCGATGTCGGTGATCTCCTGTTCTTTCCCTTCTTCGATCAGCCGGAAGTCAGGCTTGGTCAGGCCCTGAACAGCATTGCCCTGCGCGTCGGTTACCGAAACGGGAACCATCACGAGGTTCGACGTGACTTTCACCACGTCGAGCACTTCCTGTTCGGGCGGTTTGGGGGTGGGAGTTGGTTTGGCTTTCCAGACGGGCGGCGGTGGCGGGAGTTGTTTCACGCCCTGCGCCTGCGCCGTCGCTCCGAAAAGCGAGAAGGAAAGAAAAAGGGCCAGCACTCCAATCAGGAATGCCGGCCGCCAAAAGTTTTTCTCAACCCCTGTCATCGTGACACCCTCGAATCGTTGCATCATGCCGCCGCCAGTCTGCTGGCCTTAGCATGTCTATCGTACCGCTATCTTATCCATTAGGGGCGGCATGATCCACGACTCTTTGGTGTCCTCTCTGCTCTGTGGAGTTGCACTCGTAAAGCAACTCCACAGAGGTTTCAAGTTAATTACCGGAACCCGAAGTACCCGGGTTCATCGTTGGCGTGGGAGCGGTCAGGCCCTTGTTGACAAGCAACTTGATCTCGACGCGCCGGTTTTGCGCACGACCTTCACGAGTATCGTTCTCCGCAACGGGATTCATCTCGCCATAACCATACGGCGTGATGATGCGACGGAGCGGAATCTGGTGGTTCTCAACGAGGTAACGGATAACAGCGTCAGCACGACGCTGGCTGAGTTGGCGATTGAGGTTGACGCTGCCGCGTGAATCCGCATAACCGGAAACCTCGAGCACGTAACCTTTCGCGTTCATCGCCTTGCTGGCGAGCTGGTCCAAAGTCGACTTGGCATCAGGCGAAAGCACCGCACTGCCGGTCTTGAAATTGACGGCAGCAGTGTCCTGCGGCTGATAGTCGTCGAGCGCGGAGATGCGCTCGTTGGTGGCGTTGACGCCGGCAACCGCGGCATCAGCCGTCGCCTGGGCAGCCTTGGCGCCGCCACGCGCGGCGTTGGAAACAGCCTGTAATTCGTCCAACTGGCCCGACAGACGCTGAGCGTTCGCTTCAACCTGGCTGAGTTTCGACTCAGTGGTGGAGGCGCGTTCTTCGAGTGGCGCAGCGCGCGATTCAACCGCACGGGCAGTTCGCATGTCTTGTTCGTTGAACCTGATCTTGTCCGCCGCCAGTTCACCGGCAGCGTTGCCACGCCCTTCAACCTCGACGTTCAAGCCACGCAGGATGCTGGTCTGCGCATAGTTGGTGCCGCCACGAAGGAAGCCACCATTTGTCTTCACGCTGGTCTTGTCGTCCAGGCGGACGGTGGTGTCAACGCCGTTCATGTCGCGGACGACGAACGTGTCCGAATCACGACGCGTGACCACGCCTTTGATCTTGAGCTTCTGGCCGCTGGTCACTGTGCGTGAACCGGCGGGGTTGGTCGTATCTTGTGCCAGGATAGGGGAGGCTGAGAAGACTAAAAGGCAGAGAGTAACCACTGCCGGGGCAAACATTTTCTGTTTAGTGAATACCATCGATTTTTCTCCTTACTAAGCTAGTCTGATGCGCTCTCAGGCGCTCCTTTTAGGCCATTGGCGATCGTTTTCGCCGTTCGCCTCCCGCTCGTAAATTTTGCGGATGACATCTCTTAGAACTTACTCGGAGCTAAGTCAATAGCCTTCGTAAACTTTCATCTAATCACCACTCTATCGCAATGAACTTTCGCCTTTTGTTGACTACGTTTCGCGAAAACTACACGGAAAAATCACCTGATTCCAACTGCTCTTTAACAAAAGCAAGGAAGCGTTCGGCGTCTGCGCCATCGATCACGCGATGATCGAAACTCAACGCGAAGTAGGCCATCCAGCGAATGGCAAGGAAGTCGTCACCGTCAGCGCTCGTCATTACCTTCGGGCGTTTTTCGATTTTTCCTACCCCCAAAATCGCGAGCTGAGGCTGGTTGATGATCGGTGTTCCGAATAGACCACCGAAGACGCCCGGGTTCGTGATCGTGAATGTTCCGCCGGTAACTTCGTCCGGTTTTAACTGCTTGGTCCTGGCCCGATCGGCGAGATCGTTGGCCGCGCGGGCCAGGCCGGAGATGCTCAAGTCGTCCGCCCGTTTGATGACCGGAACGATCAAACCCCAATCGAGGGCCACGGCCATGCCGAGATTGATGTCCTGCTTGTAAATGATCTGTTCGCCGCTGACCTGGGCGTTGAAGATCGGAAACTTGCGCAGGCCTTTGTTCACCGCTTCGAAGATGAAGGGCATGAACGTGAGCTTGGTCCCGGTGCGTTCGTAAAAAGTGTCGCGATGTTGTTCGCGAAGTTTGGCGACGCGGGTCATGTCGATCTCGTAGACCGTGGTGACGTGCGCGGAAGTGCGGCGAGATAGGACCATGTGCTCGGCGATCTTCTTGCGCATGACGCTCATTTGTTCGACGCGATCGCCCATTTGCGGACGCGGTGGCGGCGCGGGCAGGTCCATCGGCGCTGGTTGTGGCGCTCTGGCGGCCGGCGCAGCTTCGTATTGAGCTGCGGGTTCAGCTGTACGCGCTGGTTCCGGTTGACGCGCGGCGGGAGCGGTTGGGCTGCCAGATTCGATGTAGCTCAGGATGTCGTTCTTGGTAACACGGCCGCTGAGACCGGTGCCTTCGAGTTTCGAAATGTCGACGTTGTGCTCCTGGGCGATCTTCCGCACCAGCGGGCTCGATTTTGTGCGTCGCAGATCTTCGACGGTTGGTTCAGCTGCGTTTGCGGCAGTCGGTTGAGCAGGTCGTGGTCCAACAGCCGGAGTCGGCGGCGCCGGTGGAGCTGGTTTGGTTTCCACTGGTGGCGGAGGCGGAGCGGGCGCTGGAGGCGGAGGTGGCGCGACTACGGGGGGCTGTTCAGACACAGATTTAACGGATGGCGCCGTGCCGTCGCCATCAAGGATCGCCACGACCGTGTTCACCTCAACCGTGTCGCCTTCCTTGAAGCGAACCTCCGTCAACGTTCCGGCGGCGGGCGAAGGAATCTCCGCGTCGACTTTGTCAGTCGAGATCTCAAACAGCGGCTCGTCGCGTTCGACACGCTCGCCGACTTTTTTCAGCCACTTCGTTATCGTCCCCTCCGCGATGGACTCGCCCATCTGCGGCATCACCACTTCAGTGCTCATAATCAGTGTTCATCCGTCTAATCTGTGGCCTAATAGGCCGCTAACTTGCGGGCTGCTTCGACTACGTCCTTTGTCTGCGGCAAGTAGTAATCCTCGAGCGGGGGCGAATAAGGCACCGGTGTGTCGAGCGAAGCGACACGAAGCACCGGCGCGTCCAGCCACTCAAACGCTTCTTCCGCAATCGACGCCGCAATCTCACCGCCGATGCCGCCAGTGCGCGACGCTTCGTGCAACACGATCGCTTTGCTCGTCCTCTTCACGCTCGCGAGAATCGTCGCCTTATCGAGCGGCGCGAGCGTGCGCAAGTCGATAATCTCGACGTCGAGACCTTCCTTCTCGAGTTCTTCCGCCGCATCGAGCGCAGTCAGGACCATCGCGCCAAACGTGACGATCGTCAGGTCGCGTCCCGATCGGACCACACGCGCCTTGCCAATCTGGACGATGTAATCGTCAGCCGGCAACTCTTCGCGCAAACGCGGCAAGCGATAAAGCTTCTTGTGCTCGAAGTACAACACAGGATCGGGATCGCGAATCGCCGCCTTGATCAGCCCCTTCGCGTCGTACGCAGTCGAAGGCTCGACGATCTTCAGTCCCGCCGTGTTGAGAAAAAACGATTCCGCGTTCAGCGAGTGAAACGGGCCGGAACGCACGCCCGAGCCGCATGGACCACGAAACACTGCCGGAATGCCCGCGCCCCAGCGATAACGACACTTCGCGGCGTAATTCGTGAGCAGATCGAACCCCGCGGAAATGAAATCGATAAACTGAAACTCCGCCACCGGCCGCATACCCATCAACGCCGCGCCGCACGCCGCGCCTACGATCGCGCCTTCCGAAATCGGCGTGTCAACGACGCGCTCGCGGCCAAACTCATCGAGCAAACCGTCGGTGACTTTGAATGCGCCGCCGTAAACGCCGACGTCTTCGCCGATGACGAAGACCGACGGATCGCGCTCCATCTCTTCCCAGATGCCCTGGCGAATGGCTTCGACCATCGTGGCCTGGCCCCCGCGTTCGGGGCGCGCGGACTTGTGTTCCTTTTTAACCGTAGTTGACATCTTTTCAGACTCTGAAATTTACGACTCTAAAACTTTCGGCCGGAAAGCCGGCGGCACGACGCTGTTGTCGAAAACGTTGTAAGCCGCTTGTTCCGCATCCGGCATCGGCGACGACTCGGCCCACGTAGTGTCTTCGTCGATTTCACGTACGACGTCCGCCGTGATCGCGTCGAGTTGTGACTGAGTGACGCCGGTTTGCCGCAAGTATTTCTCAAACCGATCGACGGGATCGTTGTTCTTTTCCCACCACTCGATCTCGCCCGGCGTGATGTAGCGCTGATCATCGTGCTCGGCGTGGCCTTTGCGGCGATACGTCTTCGCTTCGATCAAAACCGCGCCGCCGCCACCGCGCGCGTAATCCGCGGCAGCTTTCGTCACTTCGTAACACGCGATCACGTCGTTGCCGTCGACGATATGAGCCGGAATGCCGTAGCCCGCGGCCTTTTCCGCCAGATCTTTAACCGCCGTTTGCAAACTCGTAGGCGTCGAGTAGGCGTAGTGATTATGTTCCGCGACAACGAGTAGCGGCAGTTTCTGCACCGCGGCGAAGTTCAAGCCTTCGTGAAACGCGCCGGTGCTCATGCCGCCGTCGCCGATGTAAGCGACGCCGACAAAGTTCTTCTTCTGCATGCGCGCGCCGAGCAGGATGCCCGTCATCACCGGGATCATGTCGCCGAGATGCGAGATTGGACCAATGAACCCCTTCTGCATGTCGCCGAAGTGAATGTTGAGATCTCTGCCGCCCGACGGTCCCCACGCCTTCGCCATGTACTGCGCAAAGATCTCGCGCGGCCTGATGCCTTTGACGAGCACCGCGCCGAGGTCGCGAATCAGCGGCGTGATGAAATCCTGCGGCTCCAGCGCGTACGCCGTGCCGACGGCGGTTGCTTCCTGACCGAGCGAACGAAACACGCCACCGACGACTTTTGTTTGGCGATAAAGATTGACGAGACGTTCTTCGACGAGACGCGTGAGCTTCAGGTAGCGATAGATTTCGAGTAGTTGTTCGGGCTTGAGCGTGGTTTCGCTCGTGCACGTCAACGGCTCACCGTTTGTTTTTGGCGGACTATACTTCGTGTTGATATTCATTTTAAGAACAGCGGCAAAGTGTCAGATGTGAACCGCGAGATCGTGCACGCCTTCGGCGGCTTCCATCACCGCTTCGGAAACGGTCGGATGCGCGTGCATCGTGCGGCCGAGCTCGTCGGCGGTTGATTCGAGTTGCATCGCCACGCACGCTTCCGCAATCAGCTCGGTCGCGTGTGGGCCAATGATGTGCACGCCGAGAATCTCGTCGTACTTCTTCTCGCTGACGATCTTCACGAATCCTTCTTCTTCGCCGATGATGCGCGCTTTGCCCGAAGCCGAGAACGGAAAACGTCCGACCTTCACGTCGTAGCCCAGTTCTTTGGCTTTCGCTTCCGTCAAACCGACAGACGCGACCTCCGGATCGCAGTAAGTGCAGTTGGGCACGAGCCGCAGATTGATCGGGCGCACGTCTTTTTGTCCCGCGAGATGTTCGACCGCGACGATGCCTTCCTTCGACGCGAGGTGCGCGAGTAACGGGGTCGGCACGACGTCGCCAATCGCGTAGACGCCCTTCTCCGCAGTCTGCTGAAACTCATCGACTTGGATAAAACCGCGCTCGACTTTGATCTTCGTGCCTTCGAGGCCGAGTCCCTGCGTGTAAGGCATGCGTCCGACCGCGACGAGCAGCATCTCCGCTTCCAGCGACACGTCTTCACCCTTGGCGTTTTTACCGCTGACTTTCACGCCATTCGCAGTCTTCTCCATCTTTTCTAGCTTCGTACCAACGAGCGACTTGATGCCGCGCTTGCGAAAACTACGTTCGAGCTCCTTCGAAACCTCTTCGTCTTCCAACGGCACGATCTGCGGCAACAACTCAACGATCGTCGTGTCCGCGCCGAAGCGTGAATAAACCGAAGCAAACTCGACGCCCACCGCGCCACAACCCATCACGATCAGTGACTTCGGCACTTCTTTCAACTCGAGAATATGATCGCTGTTGACGACCGTTTTGCCGTCAGTTTCAAAACCCGGAATCGGCCGCACCACTGAACCGGTGGCGATGATGATGTTCTTCGTCTGAATCGTTTGCGTCTTACCTTCGGCGTCGGTTACTTCCACGCGGCCCGGCAACGCGAGTTTTCCGGTGCCTTTGATCACCGTGACCTTGTTCTTCTTCATCAGGTACTCGATGCCCTTCGAGTTTTTCAGCACGACCTTGTCTTTTCGCTTCTGCACGTCGGCGAAAGCTAGCTGAATTCCCGAAGCCTGCACGCCGAAATCCGC
The DNA here is from genome assembly GCA_946480785.1 of uncultured Blastocatellia bacterium. The sequence goes on from CAMLLD010000001.1 coordinate 16,961, forward strand.
CGCGTGCTGCGTCTGCTCGTAAACATGCGCGGACATCAGCATCTGCTTCGTCGGAATACACCCGCGCAGCGTACACGTACCGCCCAAGCGGGTATCCTTCTCAACGATTGCAGCCTTTAGTCCTAACTGACCCGCGCGAATTGCTGCTACATAACCTCCCGGACCGCTGCCGATAATCGTCACGTCAAACTGTTCGTTTGCCAATTTATTCGGAATCCCCTCTTAGACCAGTGATAGATGTTAAAAGACCGGGCATTATAATCATTTCGGTAAACCACACACAAAAGGACCGGATCATGAAGCATTCTGAAGGTTTTCTGAAACTCGTCGACGACGCGAAGAGCCGTGTGCGCGAAGTATCCGTCGCAGAAACTCAACAGCGCATGCGCGACGACCAGGACGTAAAACTGATCGACGTGCGTGAAGATAAGGAGTGGGACGACGCGCACGCCGCGGGCGCGATACACCTCGGCAAAGGCATCATCGAACGCGACATCGAAGCGACCGTGCCCGACAAGGACACGGAGCTGATTCTCTATTGCGGCGGCGGTTTTCGCTCCGCGCTCGCGGGCGACGCGCTGCAGCAGATGGGTTACACGAACGTGTTTTCCATGGCCGGCGGCTGGAAAGCCTGGAAGGAAGCGGGCGGGAAGGTTGAAAAATAGAGCCATCCACAGATTACACAGACTCTGCGTAATCTGTGGATGGCTTGTTAGGTTTAGAACTCGACGCGGGCCGCGAACTGCACTTGCCGCTCACGGAACAACGTGCTGTCGGCGCCAGTCACGTTGAAGAACGGATTGGTGCCGGCGCCGTTGAACGTCAACGTCGAACCGGAAAGGTTGTAAAGCGTGCCGTTGACGACCGTCACCTGCGTGCGGTTGAAAACGTTGAAGCCTTCCGCGAGCACTTCCAGTTTCACCGCTTCCGTCAAGCTGAAGCGACGTGAAAGCCGCGCGTCAACGTACCAGATATTCGGCTGCTTGAAGAAGTTGCGCGGAAACAGCGCAAACCTCGTCGAACCACCCGAACCATTCGCGCCACCGCCCGGCGTTTGATTGGAAGCAAAACCAAACGACCGCGGATCGATGCTGCCGCTGATATTGCCGGTGACTCGCTGTCCTGAAAACGCGTTCAGGATCGGCGCGATCGTCCAGCCGTTGAAGACATGTTTCGCCACGCCGTCAGCAAACGGATTCGGCATGTAAACCACGCTCGTCACGAACTTCTGCCGGCGATCGAAAGCCGACAATCCCTTTTCATTCGCCTGATCGAAAGCGTTGAAAGGCAGGTTGTTCGTAGTGAACGTCGTTGAGCTTTGGCCGTTGTCCATCGCCCGCGACAACGTGTAGTTCGTCTGGAATTGCAGTCCTCTCGTCAAACGACGATTGGCCTGCAACACGAGCGCGTGATACTTCGAGTATACGTCGCTGCGGATCTCGGTTAGTTGCGCGAAGCGCGTGTCCGGACGCGAGCCGGTAAACAGCGGCGTCAGATAAGTCTGGCCGCTCGCTGGTCCACCGACGACGCTGAGCGCCACAGTGCGAGTAGGCGCCGGCAAGTTGGTATCGACGAAGTTCGGCAACGAGTTGCCAAAGCTGCCGAGATACGATGCCGACACGACCGTGTTCCTCGTGACTTCTCGCTCGACGATGAAGTCCCACTGATGAATCTGCGGGAGCTGAAAATCATTGTCGAAGAACTGCACCGCGCCGACCGGTGGGTTGGACGCAGGCAGCAGGTTCGGATAGATCGGCAGGAACGCGCAATCGTCCGCGCCGACTGCCGGAGTCGCGCCCGTGCAAGCGAACGGCAGGTTGCTCGCGCTGGTGGTGAACTGGCGCTGGCCTTTATCGATGCCAACGCCGGTGTTGACGAGGGTGTTGTAAACGGTCGAGTTGATCACGCGGCCATAATAGATGCCCCAGCCGCCGCGCAGACTCGTTTTGCCGTCGCCGGTCAGGTCGTAAGCAAAACCGATGCGCGGACCGAAGTTGTTTTTGTCGCTAACCTTGTTGCTGGTTTGGGGCAGCAGCGGGTTCGCATTCACCGGATCCGGGTTGCGCTGGTATTCGTACCGCAAGCCGAGATTCAGCGTGAGTCGCGGCGTCGCGCGCCAGTCGTCCTGGATGAAGTAGTTCAGATCCTGAGTCTTCATATCCAAGCCGAGCACGCCGAAGCCCTGGTTGAAGTTACCCGCGTAGCACTTGCCCGCTTTGCGAAAAACGGTCGGCGTCGTGGTGCTGACCGGGCTGACGCAGCGACCCAACGGGCTGGCGCTGGTCGACAAAGCGCGAATCGCGCCGTTCGTCTGGAAGTTAACGTAATCGACGATGAAATCCGCGATACCCGTCGTCGCGCCGGTGTAGTTGAACTCACCACCGGAGAAGCGCAGGTTGTTGATGATGTCTTTGACGAAGTTGATGTCGCCGCCGAACTTCCAGGTGTGATTGCCGCCGGTCAAAGTCACCGTGTCGGCAAACTGCCAGCGTCGCTCATCGGGAAACGACGCGCGCTCGAGAAACTCGGGCATACCGAACGAGAACGTGGTCGCGCCGACGAGGATCGTCTGCGGTGAACGGCCACCGACTGCCGTCGTCGGCTCGCCGGCTACCGGCGGCTGACTAAACTGAAACTCGTTGTCACGGCCCCACTGCATACGAAATTCGTTGAGCAGCGTCGGCGTGACTGTCGAAGCGAGCTTCACGTTGACGGAATCGATCTGAACGAAGTCGTCGCCGAAGTTGTCGATCGCGCGGGTGTTCGTAGCCTGCGTTTGAATGCCCGCCGGAGAATCCCAACGCAAACGGTTATAACTGACCGTCAGCGTGTTCGCGTCGTTAATGCGCCAATCGACCTTGGGCAGGATGAGCTTCTGATCACCGGTGCGCGGAACAGGACCAGAGATGCTCGCCAGGAAGTTGAGTGTGCCATCGATCTGCGCATTCGTCAGACCGCGAGCGAGCAAGGCCGTGCGGTTTGACGAGCTAAGGTTGAGAAAACCGTTTTGGCCGAAGACTGACAAGCCCGGGAAGTTGCGTTTCTGCTGATCGTAGCTGAAGAAGAAGAACGCTTTGTCTTTTACGATTGGCCCACCGATCGTGCCGCCAAACTGATGGCGCACGTCTTCGGGTTTGTAACCAACCGGCGTGAACACTCCATTGACCAACGCCTGGCGAAACGCGAGCGGGTTGCGTGCGCCCCATTTGTTGTTGCGCTGGTAGTAGAACGCGCCGCCGTGGAAGTCGTTCGTACCGCTCTTCGTGATCGCATTGACCACGCCGCCGGCCGAACGGCCGTATTCCGCCGAGTAGCTCGAAGTGTTGACCTGAAACTCCTGGATGGCAGCCTGGCTGATTGAATAACTGATGCGCGTGCGGCCACGCTCTTCGGCGAAGAACGCCTGGTTGTTGTCGCCGCCGTCAATCGTGTTGTTGTTCAGCAGTCCGGAGATGCCGCGGAAGCTGATCAAGCCAAAGGTGCCGTCGGGGACAGCGCCGGGAGTCAGTAACGCGAAGTTGGACCAGCGGCGCCCGTTGATGGGCAGCTCGTTGATCGAAGTCTGGTTGATGTTGCTCGAGAAGTCCTGTTGCGTGGTGTTGATAACCGGCGCTTCAGCACTGACGTCGACAGTTCCCGTGACCGGTCCGACGGAGAGCGAAACTTCGAGGGGCGTTTCGCGTCCTACTTCCACGATCACGTTCTCTTGTGTCAGCGGACTGAAGCCGGATGAGTTGACCGTGACGGCGTACCTTCCCGGCTGCAGGTTTGCGACTTTGAAACGACCGGTGTCATCGGTGGTAGCCGAATCTTCCTTGTTCGTTTGCGTATTCTTAACGCTTACCGAAGCGCCGGCCACGACTTCCTTATTGGGATTGGTTACTACGCCGCCGATCGCGCCCGTGGTCGTCGACTGCGCAAAGGCAATAGCGCAGAGAGCGAGTACCAACAGGCCCGCGAGCGAAAACTTTATGAGTTTCGACATCTTGGGGAACTCCTTAATGAACAGGTTACGGTTGACGGTTTGAAAGGCTTTTGCGCGTTGTAAGAAGCAGACTTCTATCACGCTCTGTCGGCTTTTAGCAAGATTTAGATTAACGGTGGGCGATTAAATCTTTGTAAAAGGAAAACGCGGATGATGTGGACTAAATCCGCATCATCCGCGTTACCGCTGTTAACGACGACTAAAACTCGAAACGAACAGCCAACTGAATCTGACGTTCGCGGAAGAAGAAGCCGTTGGAAAGGTCGCTCGGCGTGCCGAACGTCGGGTCGAAAGTAGCAACTACGTTCGAGCCCGAAGCACTGAGCACGTACATGCGGTTGTTCACACCCGTCACCTGCGTGCGGTTGAAGATGTTGAAGCCTTCAGCCAGGAATTCCAGCTTCGAACCTTCAGTAATGCGGAAGCGACGCGAGATGCGCATGTCGACGTACTTGATCGACGGCGTGTGGAAAAAGTTATTTGGTGTCAGGCCGAAACGCAGCGATCCGTTCGAACCGTTGATACCACCGGCCGGGCTCGTGCCGAACGTGTTGGCAGTAGCAACAGCCGCGGGCGGAGTAAAGCTATTGGTGACGGCGGTGTAACGGAAGCCTGAATACATGTTGACGATTGGAGCAATCGTCCAGCCGTTCAGGATTGCCTTGCCGGTGTCACTCAAGCCGCTGAAGTTCGTGTTGTAAACAACGCTCGCAACGAACTTGTGACGGCGGTCAAACGGAGATAAGCCACTGTCGCCCTGCGGATTGAAAGGATCGAACAGCGCGGAGAAGCTCGGAGTAAATGTCGCCGAGCTCTGCGAGCCGCCGTTGTCCTGTGCGCGCGAAAGCGTGTAGCTGGTCTGGAACTGCAAGCCGTGCGTTAGACGACGGTTCGCCTGCAACACCAGCGCGTGATACTTCGTCGAGATGCTGTCGCGGATCTCGAGGATATTACCGAACGCTGTGTTAGGACGGCTGCCGCGATAAAACGGGAACACCCAGGTCTGGCCCGCGAATGGTCCGTCGACGATGTTGACGCGTCCTTCTCCGGTTGGCGGATTCAGGTTCGTGTCGACAAACGTGGTCAGGTTTTTTCCGTAGCTGAAGAGATAGCTCGCGGAGACGACCGTGTTGCGCGCCACTTCGCGTTCGATGATCACGTCGCCCTGGTGAATCATCGGATTCGAGAAGCCGTTGCGGAAGTAGTTGACACCGGCGGTTCCCGCAGGCGCTGACGCCAGAATGTTCGGGAAGACCGGGGCCGCAGGATTGCCGGCAAGATCGTTCGCATTCGTGCAGAGCGTGGCGGAGCAATTCGCCGGAACCGAACTAACGGCCTGGCCGGTCGAGAGTCCCGTGTTGATGAGCGCGTTGATGATGATCGTGCCGTTGATGCGGCCGTAGTAAATGCCGTAGCCGCCGCGCAGACTCGTCTTGCCATCACCGGTCAGGTCGGCTGCGAAACCAATGCGCGGACCGAAGTTGTTTTTGTCACTCGGACGGTTGGCCGTCTGTCCCAGCGCCGGGTTTACGAGGAAAGGCTTCGGAAACTGTTCGTAGTCCCAACGCAATCCGAGGTTGAGCGTCAACCGCGGCGTCGCGCGCCAGTCGTCCTGAGCAAAAAACGCCCAGTCGGTGGTTCGCTCCGTGAAGCGAGGCTGGCCGAAACCCTGGCTGTAGTTGCTGGTGTAGCACTTGCCGGCCAGACGTGTATTCGCAGCCGGGTTCGCGAGCGTCGCGCACGTACGGCCTGCGGTTCGCAGCGCGCCGCCCGTGACGAAGTTGGTGTAGTCAACGATGAAGTCGTTGATGTTGCTGTAGGTGTAAGAGCCGGCGCCGGTGAACAGGTTATCGTCAACGTCACGGACGCGATTGATATCGGTACCAAACTTGAACGTGTGGTTTCCACCCGTGTACGACAGTGAATCCGCAAACTGGAAGCGCCGTTCGTCGGGAAGCGCCGCGCGATCCAACGAGGTGGCCTTGCCGATGGTGATACCGTTGGTCAACGTAATCTGCGGTGAGAATCCGTTGGCCGTGGTCGGCTGGCCGGGAAGCGGGTCCTGGGCGAACTGTGAATCCAGCTCATCGGCCCACTGGAAACGAAACTCATTGAGCACGGTGGGCGTGAGCGTTGAATTCAATCGCACGTTGAGTGAATCGATCGTGACGAAGTCGTTGCCGAAGCCGGCGCGATCGCGAGTGACGGTTGCGCCCGTCTGCACACCCGCCGGTGAGTTCCAGCGCAGCCGATTGTAGGTAACGCTGAGTTGGTGATTCGACGTGATCATCCAATCGATCTTCGGCAGGAACAATCTCTGGTCGCCACGACGCGGCACTTCACCGGTCTGGTCGTTAATGAACTGCAACGCCGAATCGATCTGCGCAGTCGTCAGCCCGCGCGCTAGCAGCGTTGTACGGTTGACTGTGTTGAGATAACCGGGCGTGCTGAACACTGCCACGCCGGGGAAGTTACGACGCTGTTCGTCGTAGCTGAAGAAAAAGAACAGTTTGTCTTTGACGATTGGACCACCGAGGGTGCCGCCAAACTGATAGCGCACGTCCTTCGGTTTCAACGCTTCGCGCGTCGAGACGCCGTTGACCAGGCGATTGATGAAAGACGCCGGGTTGCGCGCGCCCCATTTGTTGTTGCGATCGTAAAAGAACGCTGAACCGTGAAAGTCGTTGGTGCCTGATTTCGTGATGGCGTTGATAACGCCGCCGGCCGAACGTCCGTATTCAGCCGAGTAGTTCGAAGTGTTGACCTGGAACTCACGAACCGCGGCCTGGCTAATCGAATAGCCGGCGCGCGTGCGGCCGCGCTCTTCCGAGAAGAACGCCTGGTTGTTGTCGCCACCGTCGACGGTGCTGTTGTTCAGCAGTCCGGAGATGCCGCGAAAACTGATCAAACCAAAGTTGCCGTCGGGAACCGCGCCGGGAGTAAGAATCGCGAAGTTGGACCAGCGGCGGCCGTTGACCGGCAGTTCGTTGATTGACGTTTGGTTGATGTTGGTTGAGAAGTCCTGTTGCGTCGTGTTGATTACCGGCGCCTCGGCGCTGACGTCGACCGTGCCGGTCACGGGACCAACGCTGAGTGAGATTTCGAGAGTCGTCTCGCGTCCGATTTCAACCACGACGTTTTCATTCGTACTCGGACTGAAGCCCGACGAATTCACGGTGACCGAATAGGCTCCCGGTTGCAGGTTCGCGACCTTGAAGCGTCCGGTGTCATCGGTGGTGGCCGTGTCTTCTTTATTCGTGCCCACGTTCTTAACGGTCACGGCGGCTCCGGGCACGACCTCTTTATTCGGATTGGTCACAACGCCGCCGATTGCGCCCGTGGTGGTCGACTGGGCTAGCGCTACCGCGCTGAAAGCGAACACCAACAGGCTCACAAACAAAAACTTTACGGTCTTCGACATACAAGGGAACTCCTTAGACGATGTTGACGGTTGCGTCATTAAAAACAATTCAGGTTACGAAGGTGTGAATGCTTACCCTGAAAGGATTTTAGCGTTCAGCGGAAATTCGCAATCGTTGTGCCGGATCTGGTTTGGCGGAGAAAGCTCGGACAAAGGTGATTTGCCCGCGGCGGACGCCGCCAAACAGACTCAAGAATTTGGATTTATTGGAAAAGTTGGACAGGCGCGCTGCCTGTCCCTAAACCCGTTCGACGATCATCGCGATGCCCTGGCCGCCGCCGATGCACGCCGTCGCGAGGCCGTAACGACCATTACGACGATGCAGTTCGTGCAACAACGTCAGCACCAGCCGCGTGCCCGTCGCGCCCAACGGATGACCGAGCGCGATCGCGCCGCCGTTCACGTTCGTACGTGAACGATCCAGCCCGAGCTCCTGCTCCACCGCGAGATACTGCGCCGCAAAAGCCTCGTTTACTTCCACGAGATCCATATCGTTGAGCGTCAGGTTCGCTTTCGCGAGCGCCGCGCGCGTAGCGGGCACTGGACCAATGCCCATGATCTCGGGCTCGACGCCGGCATACGCCCAACTGACGATGCGTCCCATCGGCGTGAGATCGCGTTGCTTCACAAACTCTTCATTAGCGATCACTAACGCCGCCGCGCCGTCGACGATACCCGACGCGTTCCCCGCCGTGACAAAACCATCTTTCGCAAACGCGGGTTTGAGTTTCGCGAGACCTTCGAGCGTCGTTTCCGGTCGCGGATGATCGTCGTTCTCGACGAGCTGAGTTCCCTTACGCGACTTCACTTCCACCGGAAGGATCTCTTGTGCGAAAACACCCGCATCGAGCGCGCGCTTCGCTTCCTGTTGCGAACGCAGCGCGTACTTGTCCTGCTCTTCACGTGAGATCTCAAACTTGCGAGCGAGGTTCTCGGCCGTGCCCGCCATCGGCGTGTTGCAGTAAGTGTCGAGCAACGCGACCATCAAGCTGTCTTCCAGTTTTCCCTGGCCGAGGGCGAAGCCCGAACGCGCGCCACGAATCACGTGCGGCGCTTGCGACATCGATTCCATGCCGCCGACGAGACACGATTGCGCTTCGCCGAGTTGCAGCATGTGCGCGCCGGAAACGATCGACTGAATGCCGCTGCCGCAGAGTCGATTGACAGTCAACGCCGGACGATCGAAAGGAACTCCGGCTTTCAGTGCGACGTGGCGCGCGCCGTAGATCGCGTCGCCTGAAGTTTGTAGAGCGTTACCGATGATCGTGTGATCGATTTCGTCGGGCTGCACGCGCGTCGTCTCGAGTGCGCCCCGCGCGGCGATCGCGCCCAAGTCGATCGCCGAAATGTCCTTCAACACACCGACGTATTCACCCATCGGCGTGCGCTTGCCACCCAGTATGAAAACTTCCTTACTCATCTCTTACTTCCTCTGTAACGAATCTCCCGCTGGTGAAAACCTTGAAGGCTAGCAAAGACGAGTGGGGCCGGTCAATTCGCGCTGGTGCGATCTGAATTTGGAGTGCGCCGACTCGTCGGCGCTTTGGCCAAAGCGGTGACAAGTCCCCGCACTCCAAGGCAAAAGTTATGCGGTGAAGCGGCGCTCCTGCAGGTAGCGATGGAGCAGTTCTTCGAGAAAACCTTCGTACGTGAACGTGGCGAGATCGTAAGTGGGACGGAGCTTGTAAAGAATCGGCAGCGACACGCGCCAGGCCATCCATTGCCGCGGCACGTCGGCAAGATCCCAGCGGCGGCGCAGAAAAGTTTCCACGACCTGGATCTCCGCGTCAGTCAAACGATTCAGGTTGGCGGTAAAGGTCACGGGCTTGAACGAGCGGCGCAACGCCGGATCGCTCACCGGACTCGCAAACACCTGCGCAAACGGCGGCGCTTCCGCTTCGCGTTCGCGCACGACGACAGTGCCCGCGACCATGTCGCCGACGCGCTGGTCGCGACTGTTGATGAAGACCGAAATGAGACCGATCGAGTAGAACGGCGCGGGCATCATGTCGAGCGTGCGAATGAGATTGCGTATCGCAGCTTCCCAAAACGCGATCGGGCGGCCGTCTTCGCGAATGACGCGCAGCTTCAGCCAGCGCTTGCCCGGCGTTTGTCCGCTCCAGATCCATTCGAAGAACGCGAAGTAGCCGGTGAAGATGAGAAACACCGTGAGGATCATTAGCGCGAGGACCCACTTCGGCGCGCTCGCCAGCATACCCTCCAAACTCGTCGCGCTCGCGAGGATCACTCCCGTGAGAGCGATGAGCAGGATGACGAGCACCTGAATCGTGTGATCGATCGCGCACGCCAGAAAGCGATTACCAATCGACGCGAGGGCGAAGTGCAACGGCACACGCTCCGGCGTTTCGATTACTAAGGTCTCTTCGGTGGCGACGTTCGCTGACATCCGTGCTTTCTATCCGCGTTAATCCGTGTTCCCTCTTACTCTCATGAAGCGTCTCTTACCCACTTGAATAAGCAACGATCGCTCTGCGCTGAGATCGAGATCCGTTTGCGGCGCTCGTTCACCGTCAACGTATACTCCGCCCTGCTCGATCAACCGCCGCGCTTCCGCCATCGACGGCGCAAGCTGCAACTCAACCAACAACCGCGGCAACTTCCACGGCCCTGACGCAACCGTTCGCTCTTCAACATCATCCGGCGCCTGCTTTTGCCGAAACATCAGGTTGAATTGTTCTTCCGCCGCCCGCGCATCAGCTTCGGAATAAAAGTCAGCAACGATCCTCTTCGCGAGCTCCGCTTTCGTGTCGCGCGGGTTTCGCTCGCTGTGCTTCAACGCTTCAATCTGCGACGGCGAAAGATCCGTGCAGAGCTCGTAGTAGCGCCACATCAATTGATCGGAGATCGACATCACCTTGCCGAAGATCTCCTGCGGCGGTTCGTTGATGCCGATGTAGTTATTCAAACTTTTCGACATCTTCTGCTCGCCGTCCGTGCCCTCCAGCAACGGCATCGTCAACACGACCTGCGACTCCTGCCCGTACTCGCGTTGCAGATTGCGGCCCATCAGCAAATTAAACTTCTGGTCCGTGCCGCCGAGTTCGACGTCCGCCTCCAACGCCACCGAGTCGTAAGCCATCACGAGCGGATACATCACTTCGTGCAACGCGAGCGGACGGTTCTCGTCGAGCCGCTGCTTGAAGTCGTCGCGTTCGAGAATCTGTCTGACCGTGACGTGCGACGCGAGCCGCAGAAAACCGGCGGAGCCGAGCGTGTCCATCCAGCGCGAGTTGAAATCGATGACTGTCTTTTCGGGATCGAGCAGCTTGAAGATCTGTTGCTTGTAAGTTTCCGCATTGGCGTCGATCTCTTCGCGCGTGAGCTGCGGCCGCGTCGCGCTCTTACCGGAAGGATCGCCGATCATGCCGGTGAAGTCGCCGATCAAAAAGATCGCGATATGGCCCAACTCCTGAAACGCGCGCAGTTTGCGGATCACGACCGTATGGCCCAGATGAATGTCGGGCGCGGTCGGATCGGCGCCGAGTTTTACACGCAGCGGCTTGCCCGTCTTCGCGGACTTTTCGAGCTTCGCGCGCAGCTCAGCTTCGCGAATCAACTCGACAGTGCCTTTGCCGAGGTAAGAAATTTGTTCGTCAATCGTCATCGCAGCCATCGTCGCGCGATAGAGTAGCTGATTTGTTCGACCGTGCGCTATCCTCAGAAATATGGCCACCGAATCACCAACCGAGCTCATTCGCGATCCTACGACCGCGCTCGAGAACTGCCGGCTCGCATTCATCGGCTGCGGCGCAATGGCCGAAGCGATGATCGCCGGACTGCTGCGTAAAAAACTCATCAGCCCTGACAACGTGGTCGGGAGTCATCCGCGAGAAGCGCGGCGCGAAGAGTTGCACGTGAAGTACGGCATCGAGATGTTCGAACATAATCGCGAGGCCACGCTCGCTGCGGCGCCCGATGAATCGGTTAACGCTTCGATCGTGATACTCGCCATCAAGCCGCAGCGTCTGTCGAAAGTGCTTGGTGAGTTGAAGGGCGCGACGCATTCGGACCAGGTGGTCGTTTCGATCGTTGCGGGCGCGAAAATACAAACCATCACCGACGAGCTGCTGCATGCGGCGGTGGTCCGCGCGATGCCGAACACACCCGCACAGATCGGCGAAGGTGTTACCGCGTGGACCGCGAGCGCGGCGGTGAGTGAGAAACAACAGACATACGTTCGCGCGTTGCTGGAAGCGCTCGGCAAAACTGTGCGCGTCGAAAATGAACGGCAAGTCGACATGGCGGCCGCGTTGAGTGGCACTGGTCCAACTTACATCTTTCTCGTGATGGAAGCTTTGATCGATGCGGGCGTGCACATGGGCTTCTCGCGCCACGTCGCGGAGCAGTTGGTACATCAGACGATGCTCGGATCGGTGTTGTTTGCGCGCGAGTCGCACAAGCATCCGGCGGAGTTGCGCAACATGGTCACGTCGCCGGGCGGCACGTCGGCGGAAGCGATCTATCAGATGGAGAAAGGCAGTTTACGCACGGTGCTATCGAAAGCTGTGTGGGCGGCGTTTCAGCGCGCTGAGTCGCTCGGTTTGAAAAGGCCCGATCACAACGTTACTTAACTCTGCGTAAGTTGGTTTTGCGAAACCTACTCGGTGGAACGAATTCGTTCTGCAGGATTGCGGCTACCGCTTCGGCGTAGAGTTCGTGTTCCTGTTCGAGGATGCGCGCGGAGAGTGTCGCGACAGTATCTTCGGGGAGAACCGGCACGGCGCGTTGCGCAATGATTGGCCCACCGTCAAGCGTCTCATCAACAAAATGGACCGTACAGCCGGTGAGCTTCACGCCGTGCTGGAGCGCCTGGCGCTGTGCGTCAAGACCGGGAAACGAAGGCAACAGACTGGGATGAATGTTCAGAATGCGGCCGCGAAAAGCTTCGATAAAAAACGGCGACAGCAAGCGCATGTAGCCGGCGAGGCAAACGAGATCCACGCGCCGCTCGCGCAGTATCCCAATGATCGCCCCTTCATGCTCCTCGCGCGTACCGCCTTTGCGTTCAACCGCGAACGCTTCGATCCCGCGCTCGTTCGCCAGCGCCAGTCCGCGCGCCTCACCCTTGTCGCTGATCACAACGACGATCTCCGCGTTGGGAATCTTTCCGGCGCGAATCGCGTCGTGAAGCGCGAGCATGTTCGAGCCACGACCGGAGATTAGAACCGCGAGTCTCTTCTTCTCGTCGCTCAGATCAGCACCTCGCGATTACCGCTGACGACTTCACCGATTTGGTAGCAGTCCTCGTTGCGCTGTTCAAAGTGCTCTTTGATGAGACCGACGTCACCAGCCGCACAAACAATCACCATCCCGACGCCCATATTGAACGTGCGGTACATCTCGAACTCCGACACATTCCCAAGACGGCGAAATAGTTCAAAGATCGGCAACACGGGCCACGAACCCTTTTCGATCTTAACCGCCGTGCCTTCCGGGAGAATGCGCGGAATGTTGTCGGTGAGACCGCCGCCCGTGATGTGTGCGAGTCCTTTGATCACGCCGCGGTCGAGCAAGCCTTCGAGCGGCTTGAGATAACTCACGTGCGGCGCGAGCAACGCTTCCCCTGCGGTCGTTTCGAGCTCCGGCAAATACGTGTCGGGTTTATATCCCGCCACGTCGAAAAACAATTTGCGCGCGAGCGAATAACCATTCGTGTGCAAGCCCGCCGACGGCAGCGCGAGCAGCACGTCGCCCGGCGCAATCGTCTTCCCGTCGATGATCTTCGCGCGATCGACCACGCCGACAATAAATCCCGCGATGTCGTATTCACCTTCGCCATAGAAGCCCGGCATCTCCGCCGTCTCGCCGCCGAGCAACACACAACCATTCTCGCGGCAACCGTTCGCCACGCCTTCAACCACGCTCGCCACCACTTCCGGCGACAACTTCCCCGTCGCGACGTAATCGAGAAAGAACAACGGCCGCGCACCCTGCACGAGAATGTCGTTGACGCAGTGATTCACGAGATCGCGTCCGACCGTGTTGTGCACGCCCGTCGCAAACGCGATCTTCAGCTTCGTGCCGACGCCGTCAGCCGACGCGACGAGCACCGGTTGGGCCATGTGCGGAAACGCGCCGTCAAACATGCCGCCGAAGCTGCCGATCTCGGAAAGCGTGCGCTCGTTGAACGTGCGGCGCGCGAGTTCCTTGATGCGATCGGTCGCGCGCGTGGCGGCGTCGATATCAACTCCGGCGTCGCTGTAGGAAATCGGTTTCGTCATTCGCCTTCTCTGCTGCTGGTTTACTGACCTTGCGCGTTCTGCTTCGGTTTAGGTGGACGCGGCGGTGGTCCAAAGTCGCCGTAAGCGATGAAACCGGAGCGCGATGAGTCGTCCTTCTGCGCGGTGCGTCCGGCCCATGCGTCTTCGGTCGGTTCTTTCGCCGTCTTCACTGCGATGTCATTAGCGCCGCCGCGCGTCGTGAGCGTGATCTCGCCGTGAAGATCCGTGCGGTACAACTTCACGTTCGCTGCTTTCAATCGGTCCAATACCGTCTGCGACGGATGGCCGTAACGGTTCCACGCGCCGCACGAGACGATCGCGATCTCCGGTTTCACGCGTTGCAAAAAATCAGCCGACGAAGCGTACTTCGATCCGTGATGACCGATCTTCAATACGCGCGCTGCGAGATTTAGATCCTTCGTCAACAGTCGATGCTCGGTCTGTTCTTCCGCGTCGCCCGCGAGCAACATTGAGAAGCTGCCGTAGTCCAAACGTAGCACGATCGAGTTTGCGTTCGGTTCGTTGCCGCCCGACTTCATCTGTTCTTTCGTGAAGAACGGTTCGGAAGGCGCGAGTACGGTGAGGAGCGCGCCGCCGCCGAGATCGTATTTCGTGCCGGGTTTTGCGGTTTCGTAATGGGCGTTGCTGGCGGTGATGGCTGCTTTGTAGTCGTCGTAGAACTTTGTTAGCGACGGTGGACCTTTGGCGGGAGGTTTTTTAGCCACGGATGGGACGGATTTAGGAGCAGGCGTTGGCGCGAGGCTGGGCGGAACGACAGGCCCCTGGCCGTTGTCGACCACGTTCAGCACTTTCACTGCTTTGAAAACTTCGGCGCTGCCGCCGATATGATCAGGATGCGGGTGCGTGGCGATGAAATAATCGAGCTGCTGAATGTTGTTGCGCTTCAACGCGTCGACCACGGCTTTTCCCTTCGTCGTGTCGCCCGCGTCAATCAAAACGTTCTTGCCCGCCGGCGAGGTGATCAGTATCGCGTCGCCGTTGACTGGACCAACATCGAGGACGCGCACCGTCAGTTCACCACCCGACGCGGGCGGCGGCTGATTGCGCAACCAGGGTCGAACGAACTTCCAGTACGCGGCGCCTGCGGCGACGGCAATCACAAACAGAACTGCAATTGCGCAACCGCAACCTCGAGTAGTTCGTCCCAAGCAAAACCTCAGTCCACAGATTTACACAGATTAGCTTTCCGCGGTCACAGACTCGTGCTCGCGTTCCCACATCGTTTCGGCGTCGCGCGTGATGCGCGTCGGATACTTGCCGTTCCAACACGCGACGCACGACGAATCGGGGCTCACGCCGGTGGCGGCGATCATTCCTTCCAGCGACAAGTAACCAAGCGAGTCCGCTTCGATGAACTGGCGAATCTCTTCGATCGACATGTTCGCGGCGATCAACTCCGACTTGTCCGGCGTGTCGACGCCGTAGTAACACGGACTGATCGTCGGTGGACAACTGATGCGCACGTGAATCTCTTTCGCACCCGCCTCGCGCACCATCCGCACGATCTTCTTCGACGTCGTGCCGCGCACGATCGAATCGTCGATCAAAACGATCCGTTTCCCCTGAATCAGATCGCGAACCGGGTTGAGTTTAATCCTGACGCCGAAAGATCGAATCGACTGCCGCGGCTCGATGAACGTGCGGCCGACGTAATGATTGCGCACCAAACCAAAGCGAAAACTCAAACCACTCTCCGCTGCGTAGCCGATCGACGCGGCCACGCCCGAATCCGGCACCGGCACCACGATGTCCGCATCCGCGGGTTGCTCGATCGCGAGCCGCCGTCCCATCTTGTGTCGCGACTCGTTAATCGAATGTCCGTAGACCAGCGAATCAGGCCGCGCGAAGTAAACGTGCTCGAACAAACACATCGAATGTTTCTGCTGCGGCAACGGATGCGACGAACGTAAACCGTAACGATCGATCACGATCATCTCGCCCGGTTCGACGTCGCGCACGTACTGCGCGTCAATTAGATCGAACGCGCACGTTTCCGACGCGATCACCCACGCCTCGCCGAGCCGGCCGAGCGCGAGCGGTCGAAAGCCACGCGGGTCGCGAATGGCGATCAGTTCCTTCGGCGTCAGAAACAACATCGAAAACGCGCCTTCCGTGCCGGTTAACACTTCCGGGATCGCTTCGCGCACTGATTTGCGCGAACGCGCCACGCCATGCAGCACGACTTCCGTGTCGGATGTCGAGGAGAAGATCGCGCCTTCGCGTTCGAGACGCAGTCGTTCTTCGCTCGCGAACGGCAGGTTGCCGTTGTGGCAAACCGCGATCTGTCCGTGTTGGCAGATGACGAGAAATGGTTGCGCTTCGTTAATTGAAACGTCGCCGGCGGTGGAATAGCGCACGTGGCCGATCGCGCTCGCGCCCCGCAGACGATCCAAGGTCGACTGATCGAACGCTTCCGAAACGTGTCCCATCTTGCGTTCGAGCCGCAGTTCAGAATTGTCGGACGCGACGATGCCGCACGATTCCTGGCCGCGATGCTGCAACGCGTACAAGCCGAGATAGGTCATGCGCGCGGCTTCGGGATGCCCGTAGATGCCGAACACACCGCACTCTTCACGCAGCTTGTTGATTTCGATTTCGGTCAAGGCTGTTGTCCTGATTCTATCTGCGGTTGAAATTTTTTGCACTATACACAAAACTAGCGCCGGTTTTTGTCGAAGCCCCGTGTTTTATGACGCGAGATTCTATGATGCGACTTTCTTTGCTCGTGTTCTTTGTTGGCTGCCTCGCGGTGGTGGTTGTAGAAGCGAACAATACGCGCGCCCGCAGCGCGCCGGTTTTATATCGCAAGTACTGCGTTTCGTGTCACGGCAGCGACGGCCGCGCGAAGACTTCGAAAGGCAAGTTTAGCCACGCGCGCGACCTGACCGATACGCAGTGGCACGAAGACGTGAGCGACGAACGCATCTTCAATTCGATCATGAACGGCCGCAACGTGCGCGGCAACATGCCCGCGTTCAGCGACAAAATCAGCCCGGCGGAAGCGGAATCGCTGGTCAGCTTTGTGCGCCGCATGAGAGGATAGCCGTAGGTGATGTCTCAGGAAGTTCCAGCCACTCGCAACTCTCCCGGCGCATCGAGGCGTGTGTTGATTCTCGTGTTGCGCGTCGCTTTTGTCGCGGCCATAGCGGGCGCGGGTTGGTTAATCTATCGCGAACTTCCCGCCGGTTATTCCGACGGTCGCATTCAGAACGCACGCACGACGAACCTCGAAATCGTCCTGCACCAGACGGATGATGATGGCGGCGCGCCGTTGAATGTGACTGTCAATTTATTTCCCGTCGACATCGTAGCGGTTCATCACGAATTTCTAAGCGAACCACGTCCCGGTAAGCGTCTCGAAGACTTCCTGAAAGAACGAATGAAAGGACGTTCGCCGGTTAGCACTCAACTCGACAAACAGGGCCACGGATCGGTGACACTCACGTCGGGCAGTTGGTGGCTGTTGGCGAAGCTACCAGGCGAGGAGGTGCTCGAGTGGCGCTTGCCGGTGACGGTCACGGGCGCCAAGCAGGTGATCGAGTTGGACTCGCACAACGCGTACACGAGAAGCAGGACGTTTTAATCGACGCGTACTCATGTTGGCCCTCCGCGTTGAAAATCAACAGCTAAATGTTCGAGACATTGAGAAGCCGCACCGGCCGGACGAGGCGTTGGTGCGCGTGCTGTTGTCTGGGATCTGCAACACGGATCTCGAAATCGCACGCGGATATGCGGGGTTCAATGGAACGATTGGGCATGAGTTCGTTGGTGTTGTTGAGGCGAGTCCGAATGGCGAGCTCGTGGGCCAGCGTGTTGTCGGTGAGATCAATGCGGGTTGTGGACGTTGCGAACTTTGTCTTGGCGGAGATCCGCGGCATTGCGCGACGCGCACCGTTCTGGGGATCGTGGGTCGCGCCGGCGCGCACGCCGAGTTTCTGCAACTGCCGAGTGTGAATCTGATTCCCGTTCCGGAAAACGTCAGCGACCAACACGCGGTGTTCACCGAGCCGCTCGCCGCTGCGTGCGGGATTCTCGAACGCGCCACGATCGAGAAAACGGATCGCGTCGCAGTGATCGGTGACGGCAAACTCGGTTTGCTTTCGGCGCAAGTTATTGCCCTCACCGGCGCGCAGACACTGCTCGTCGGTAAGCATCCGGAGAAGCTACAAATCGTTGCCCGCCGCGGTATCGAAACCGCAACGGTGTTCGAAGCCGCGCAACGTCGAAAACAATTCGATGTCGTCGTCGAAGCTTCCGGCGCGGCGACTGGTTTCAAACTCGCGGTCAATCTGCTGCGGCCCAAAGGCAAACTCGTGTTGAAGTCGACCTATCACGGGACAATGGTATTCGACGCCGCGCGGATCGTGGTCGACGAGATCTCGATCGTCGGCTCGCGTTGCGGGCGCTTCCAACCCGCGCTTCACCTGTTAATGAAGAACGCCATCGACGTCGACAGTCTCATCAGCGAAGAGCACCCGCTTTCCGACGGCGTCCTGGCCATGGACCGCGCCCGCACCAGCGGCATCCTCAAAGTCTTCCTGCGTCCCTAGTTCTGGAGTGCGGGGACTTGTCACCGCTTTGGCCAAAGCGCCGACGAGTCGGCGCACTCCAAATTCAACACGGATTTTGCCTCCGCGACAACCCTTTCGCTATACTCTATCCCTTTCCTCGGGCGTGGATTGGTTACCCGGAAGGTGGTGAATTATGTTTGACGTTTCTAAGAACCGCGCGACAGATCAAGAGCGGGCTATTCTCCGAAAACTGCGGGTCTGGATTGCGGCGCTCGCCGTCGCCTGTTTAGTCGCCGGCATCGGCATCGGCGCGATGCTCTCCGGCCACACAATCGTCGCGCAAAACGAGGCGCAAATCGCACGCGCGCCTGAAGCGCTGTCGGCGTCGTTCGCCGAAATCGCGCGCCGCGTCGAACCGGCGGTCGTAAACATCGAGACCACGCAAGCGACGCCCGAGATCAGCGATAAAGACGAAGACAAGGACGATTCGTCAACGAACAATCCGCTGCTCGACATGTTTCGCCGCCAGCGACGCTCGCCTACGCGCGGCGTCGGCAGCGGTTTCATCGTCAACCCGAAGGGCTACATTCTGACGAACTACCACGTCATTGAAGACGCCGCCCGCATCACCGTCATCCTGCAGTCGAACGAAAAATTCCGCGGCGAAGTCGTCGGCTTCGATCCGGAAACCGACGTTGCCGTGATCAAGATCGACGCACAGCGAGATCTGCCGACGGTCGCGCTCGGCGATTCAAACGCCGCGCAGGTCGGCGACTGGGTGCTCGCGATGGGTTCGCCGTTCGGCCTGGACCAAACCGTTACCGCCGGCATCATCTCGAAGAAAGAACGCGAGAGCCCGTACTTCAACGTCTTCCAGCGTTTTCTGCAAACTGACGCCGCCATTAACCGCGGCAACAGCGGTGGACCACTCGTCAACATGCGTGGCGAAGTGATCGGCATGAATTCCCAGATCGCCACTTCAACCGGCGACTACAACGGCATCGGCTTCGCCCTGCCGTCGAACGAAACTAACTTCGTTTACAAACAACTGGTCGCGCAGGGCAAAGTGAAGCGCGGTTATCTCGGCATCACACTCGAATCCGTGCACGAAGAGTTTGCGAAGGTTTACGGCCTCTCCGAAGCGAAGGGCGCGATCGTTACTTCAGTTACGCAAACCGAGAACGGCCAGCAAACTCCCGCCGCGAAGATCGGCATGCAGGCGAGCGACATCATCGTCGAATTCGAAGGCGCGCCGGTGCTCAACGCACAGGACCTGATCCAACGCGTCGCCAGCACGCCAGTGGGCCAGCAAGTGACGCTCGCTTTTCTGCGCGACACCAATGGCAAGCTCGACAAACGCACGGCGACGGTCGCGCTCGGCGAGCGTCCGCCGTCAACTCTCCGCGATTGGGAAGAACCGACCAAACCGAGTCCGAAATCCAACGACCCGCGCGGCAACTCGTTGCATCTCGGTGTCACGCTCGCCGAGCTAACGCCGCAACTGCTAACCGAGCGCCGTCTGACCGGCGTGCAGGGTCTCTACGTCAAAGACATCGATCCAAACGGACTCGTCGCCGAGATTCGCATTCAACCTTCCGGCGCGCCGGCGCTGGCCGAAGGCGACGTTATCAATCGCATCAACCGCGTGACGGTCACGACGCTCGCGGACTTCCAGCGCGTGCTGAACGGTCTGAAACCCGGCGACCCAATCGTTCTCAACGTAACCAGATTGCAGCGTGACGCGAAAGGCGATCACCTGCTGCCTTTGATCGTGCAGTTCACCTATCAGTAATTATGGCCCAGGCAAAGAAAGCAATCGCGAAGACAAGCGGCAAGAACAACTCGCGCAACGGCGCGAGCCGTACCGCCGTCAAGACTTATCAGAACTACATCAACGGCGAGTGGGTCGCGAGCCAGTCGGGTGAGATGTTTGAAAATCTCAACCCGGCGGACACGCGCGACATCGTCGGCCGTTTTCCACTCTCGACCAGCGACGACGTCAACGACGCGGTCAACGCCGCACAGGGCGCTTTCGATCGCTGGCGCAACACGCCCGCGCCGAAACGCGCGGAGCTCCTGTTTCGTCTCGGCGAGATCCTGATTCGCGACAAAGAACGCTTCACCGCCGACATGACCCGTGAGATGGGCAAGGTCCTGAAGGAGGCCGGCGGCGACGTGCAGGAGGCCATAGACTGCACCTACTACACGGCCGGCGAGGGGCGGCGGCTGCACGGCTTCACCACGCCCGCGGAAATGCGCGACAAGTTTGCGATGTGCGTGCGCCAACCGGTAGGTCTGTGCGGGCTGATCACGCCATGGAATTTTCCGATGGCGATCCCGTCGTGGAAACTCATTCCCGCGCTCGTCTGCGGCAACACCGTCGTCATCAAACCGGCGGAAGACACGCCGCTCTCGACTTACAACCTCGTCAAAGCGTGTGAAGAAGCAGGCATTCCGCCGGGCGTCGTCAATCTCGTCACCGGCTACGGCGAAAGCGTTGGCGCGGCGATGACGAACCACAACGCGCTGCGCTTGATCTCGTTCACCGGCTCAACCGAAACCGGACGCATCGTCGCTTCGGCTTGCGCCGAGCGCAACGCGATCTGTTCGCTCGAGATGGGCGGCAAGAACGCGATCATCGTGATGGACGATGCCGACATCGATCTCGCGGTCGAAGGCGCGATTTGGGGCGCGTTCGGAACATCGGGCCAACGTTGCACCGCTTCGTCGCGGCTCATCGTGCACAAGAAAGCCTACAAGCAGTTCGTCGCGAAGCTCGTCGAGCACGCGAAAGCATTGCGCGTCGGCGACGGTTCCGATCCGAAGACTGACGTTGGACCAGTAATCAACAACGATGCGGTCGAGAAGATCATGAGTTACATCCGCATCGGCCGTAACGACGACGGCGCGAAGCTCGCGTGCGGCGGCAAACGTCTGACGCGCGGAGATTACGCCAACGGTTATTTCATTGAGCCGACTGTGTTCACCGACGCCACTGCCGACATGCGTATCTCGCAGGAAGAGATCTTTGGACCAGTGACGACCGTGATCCCGACGAACTCACTCGAAGAAGCGGTCCAGATCGCGAATGGCGTCCGTTACGGGCTCTCCGCCGCGATCTACACGCGCGACGTGAATCGCGCGTTCCGGGCGATGAACGAGATGTACACCGGCATCTTCTACGTCAACGCCTCGACGATCGGCGCGGAAGTGCATCTGCCGTTCGGCGGCACCAAAGCCACCGGCAACGGCCATCGCGAAGCGGGCACGCAGGTGTTGGATATTTTCTCGGAATGGAAGTCGATCTACGTCGACTTCAGCGGCAAGCTCCAGCGCGCGCAGATCGATAACGTCGAGAGCAGCCACAGCAGTTAATCAAACTGATCTGTGTTTATCTGTGGCTGAGCTCGACGATACGGTTGAGTAAATCTTCGGGGGAGACGGGCTTCGCAAGAAAGACGTCGACCTGTTCGCTCTCATTCACCGCGTTGCGCGGATCGAGCGCGCTCAGCAGAATGATCGGCAAGCGCGACAAGTGCTTGCTGCTCCTCATAAACCGGCACAACTCATAACCGTCCAAGTTCGGCATCACCGCGTCCGTGATCACCACGTCGACGCTGGTGTTGAGCAGAAACTTCATCGCCTCCAAGCCATCCGCCGCGGAAACGACTTTGTAGCCCGCGCGCTGTAGCACGACTTCGAGGTAGCGCCGCAGCGCCGGGTCGTCTTCGGCCAGCAGCACACACTGGCCGTGTCCCGTGCCGTTTGCCGGGTGCAGAATCTCGCCTTTTGCGGTTTCCAGTTCTTCGGGTCGGATCATGCTGAAGCTTCGGACTTCGAGGGCCGCGTGAGGGCTCTGAAGGTCGGGCCGAGCCGGGGTGGCTCGCCTTGCCAGAGTAGACCGGCGAGCGCGTGCTTGTCAACGTTGATCACATTTGGAGTGCGGCGACTTGTCGGCGCTTTAGCCGAGGCCGCACTATCGAGACCAAAGCGGCGACAAGTCGCCGCACTCCAAAGAGAGGCGCTCAGATCCCGAAGTGGTTGGCCCATAATTCGAGGCCGAGAAGCTGAAAAACCTGGAGATTGAAGTCTTCGCGGCCGGAGAAGTTGGCGTCGATGACCCTTTTTACCTCATTCGGCTTGAAGAGGCCCCGCCGCTTTACGGCTGTTTCGGACAGCAGGTCATTGACGAGCGGACGCAGCGGACCGCGCAGCCACGAGCGAATCGGCGCTCCGAACCCGGCCTTCTTCCGCCACACGACTTCGCGCGGGAGGACGTTTTCGAGCGCGCGTTTCAGGATGTACTTGCGCGTGAGGCCACGCAGTTTTAGACGCGGCGGCATGCGTCCGGCCATCTCGATCATCTCGCGATTGAGAAACGGCACGCGCACTTCGAGGTTCGCGGCCATCGACGTTTTGTCGGTCGTCATGAGATTGAGACACGGCAGAAAAGTTTTCAGATCGACGTAGAGGAGACGATTCAAAGGCGCGGCGGTCGCGACACGCGCGAAGTAACGGCGATGCGCGGCGTAAGCGTCGTAGTCGCGCGTGCGCTCGCGCCACTCGTCGGTGTAAAGGCGTTGCTTCATCTCGTCAGTGAAGTAAGTGCCGTAGCCGAGATAGCGCTCTTCGAAATCCATTGCCGCGCTGCGCGCAAACTTCTTCGCGTTGCGCAACGGCGCGGTGAGTCGTCCCGGCATACCGCCCGGCAACACGCCGGCGACCGCGCTCATCAACGGACGCCGCAACAAGTTCGGCACCGGATCGAACGCGGCCGCGAGCTTCATCGCCATCTGCCGCGGATAACCCGCGAACACTTCGTCGCCGCCCATGCCCGAGAGCATAACCGTCAACGTTTCTCGCGCCGCGCGTGAGATGAGATAACTCGGAATCGCCATGTCGATCGGCGGCTCTTCCATGTGTTGGACCAGCTTCGGCAAGAGCTCCGCGACTGACGGTTGCAAAAGGATCTCGTGATAGTCCGTTTGCAACTGTTCATTGACGCGCCGCGCCCAACGCACGTCGTCGGGGATGATGTCGTAACGAAGATCTTCGCTGGTGATGCCGGCGGTGTAGGTGCTGATCGTGTGGCCGTCGCTGTGGCGGTCCATCATCGCAACGATGCCCGACGAATCTATGCCGCCCGAGAGAAACGATCCCAGCGGCACGTCAGAAACCATCTCCATCTTCACGACGCGATCGAGTGTTTCCAGCACGCGCTCCTGCCACCAATCATCGCTTCGATGCTCGTCGATCTGTTCGAAAGAAGCGTCCCACCACTGGGCCACCCTTATATCCCCGCCCTTGTACTGCAGGTAGTGACCCGGGGGAACTGTCTTCACTCCTTCGAACAGCGTGTTTGGATCCGGCGCCCAGAGAAAGGTGAGAAACTGATGCAACGCTTCGGGATTTATCCGCGGCGCGATCAGCTTCGACGCGAGTATCGCTTTTATCTCTGACGCGAAGACAAACGCGTCGCGAGTCTTCGTGTAGTAAAGCGGCTTGATCCCGACGTGATCGCGAACGAGCGTGAGAGTTCGCTCGCGGTTGTCCCAAACTGTAAACGCAAACATGCCATTGAGACGGCTGAGACTTTCCCAACCCCACTCGGCAATCGCCGTGAGCAACACTTCGGCGTCGCAGTCGGTTTTGAACTGGTGTCCGAGCGGGCGCAGCTCCTCGCGCAGCTCGCGATAGTTGTAGATTTCGCCGTTGAAGGTGAGAACGAAACGGCCGTCGGGCGAGAGCATCGGCTCGTGGCCCGCGGGCGTTGGATCGATGATGGCGAGACGGCGATGACCCAGGCACGCCGCGTTTCCCGAGTCGTCGATTAGGTCAGAAACCCAGACGCCCTCATCGTCGCGGCCGCGATGCTCGATGCTGTCGAGCATGGGCACAATCAGTGTCTGCGGATTGCGGCTTACGATTCCAGCGATACCACACATTTGGATCGAAGCGAGTCGAGGATACGAAAGGTTGTTCGAGTGGTTGCAGCGAGTTCGCTCAAAGTGATCGGCGCCGGTTGGCCGTTAACGATGCCCGCGCAGATCTGTTTGACCATCGCCGGCTGCCCTTTGTCTTGCGTTTTGCCGGTTCGAAAATCATCGATCACAAAAATTTTTCCCGCACCAAAGATCTCCACACGCTCTTTGGGCAACGACTTGTCGCCCTCGCTGAGATACGCAATCGCACCGTTTGAACCGTCTGCGAAGCGCAGCGTGATGAACACCGAGTCGACGTCAACGATCTTCGGCGATTTCGCACTCACCGACTCCGCAAAGACCGACACCGGCGGCGCGCCCGTTAAGAACTGCATCAGATCGACGAAGTGACAAACCTCACCGACGATGCGTCCGCCGCCTTCGTGGCTGTCCTGCGTCCAGTGTTCTTTCGGAATGTGACCCGCGTTCACGCGATAGAGAATCGACAGCGGCGTCTCGCGTTTCGCGAAGTGGTTCTTTGCTTGTTGCGCTAACGGTGAGAAGCGGCGGTTGAAACCGACGAACAAACGGCCGCTCGAAGCAGCGGCTGCTTCGAGCACCGCATCGAGCTGGTCGTCGTTAAGCGCGAGCGGCTTCTCGACAAAGACGTTCTTGTTTCGTTCGAGCGCTTCGCGTGCGAGCTGGGCGTGGAGATCGTGTCGTGTGCCGACAAGGACGAGATTTACATTTGTGTCGTCCAACACTTGTTCGGCGCTGGACACAGCCTCTGCAAATCCAAATCTTTTTCCGACGTCGTGCGCCGACACGCCTGACGCGGTGGCAATCGAGCGAAACTCGACGCCTTCGGTTTTGAAGTGCGGCAGCAGCATCGCGGGCACGTAACCACCCGCGCCGATCACGCCCAGCACGATCCTGCTTTCAGCGCGGCGCGGTTTAGGCGCCGCATTGAGCGAAACACGCGTCTTGAGCTCGGCGTTAGGATCGTAGTTGAGTAGCACGCCTAAATACGATTCGCTCCCATCACCGGAAATCAACTGGTAAGCACGTTCCGCTTCTTCGATGCGGTAGCGGTGCGTCGTCAAACGATCGACGTTGACGCGCCTATCGCCGACGAGTTCGAGAAAGCTCTCGATGTTTCGGTGTTCTGTCCAGCGCACGTAGCCGATCGGATAATCATGCCCGCGCTCTTCGTAGTCGGGATCGTAGCGCCCTGGTCCATACGACATTGAAATGATCAGCTTCAGCTCGCGACTGAAGAATGGCGCGCGCGGAATGTCGAGGCCCGTCATGCCGACGACGATCACGCGTCCTTTCAAACGCGAGATCTTCGCGGCGAGCTCGACCGGTTGGTTGGAGTCAGTGGCCGCGGTGATCAGCACGGCATCCGCGCCGCGGCCCCGCGTCCACCCGGAAATCTGCCTCTCAGTTGCCTCATCTGAAACAGCCGCGCCGTCCGCGCCCAACTCCAGCGCGAGTGAGACCCGAGCCGGGTCGAGGTCGAGCCCAAAGACACGACAACCGTTGGCTTTCAAGAGTTGCACCGTGAGTTGGCCCACGAGGCCCAGCCCGATCACGACGACTGACTCACCGAGCGTCGGCTCCGCGAGTCGTACGCCTTGTAACGCGATCGCGCCCAGCGTTCCGTACGCGCCCTGTTCGAAACTCACCTGCTCCGGCAAGTGCACGCAAAGATTTTTCGGCACTGAAAGCACTTCAGCGTGCGACGCGAACCCCACGCCTGCACACGCCACACGATCGCCGATCTGAAACTCACTCACATCTTCGCCTACTGCACTCACAATGCCCGCCGCACTGTAGCCGAGCGCCTGCGACGCCGCCATCTTGTCGCGCACCGCAGTGAACGTATTCAACAAACCCTCGCTCTTCACCTTCGCCACAACCTGCTTGACGAGATCGGGCCGTTCGCGTGCCTCCTGGACCAACCCCTTACTAACCAGTTCAACCGCCGCCCTCTCCGTCCCCGCGCTAATCAACGACGCCACCGTGCGCACCAACACCCTCCCGCGCTGCAACGCCGGCGCCGGCACCTCACCAACAAACGGCCGTCCAGTCTTTCTGTTCTGCAAAACCTGCTTCATTTGGATTTTGCGTCTAACACTTGCCGGATCAATCCACCTACATACTCTGCGCGCGCATCCCACGTCCCCGAAGCAACAGCACTCTGCCGTTTCTCTTTCGCTTCAGGATCATCCTCACTCAACGCCTCCTCAACCAACCGAAAAAACTCATCACGCGAGCGCGCAATGCGTAACACATCATTCATCGACTCATACTCCGGTAGCGGCGCAATCACCACCGGCTTTCCCGTCGCGAGATACTCACGCACCTTGATCGCCGACCCGTAACTCGTAAAAGACTGCTCAGTTTCCCACGGCAACACGCAAACGTCGAATCCCGCCGCATACCGCGGCAACTCAGCATAAGGCACCGGCGGCAGAAAATGCGTGTTCGGCAAATCTTCGATCTCGAGACCACGCGACTTGTTGCCGATGAAGATCCACTGCCACTCCGGCCGCTCACGCGCCGCGCGCTTGATCAACTCCTGATCGACGAGCCACGGCTCGATCGCGCCAAAGTATCCGAGCCGCGGCCGCGGAATCTTAGCAACTTCAGGCGCGACTGCCACCGCACCGTCGCCGACGCGCCGCCAGTGATCGTAATCGACTCCCTGTTCGAGCAAATAAGATCGCTCGCAGCCGCGCGTCGCTTCGTTGAAGAGTTTGCGGCCGGAGTAAAAGATGAGATCCGCGGCGTCGATCGCGTGTTCGTGCAGGCGACGAATCAACGCCGGATCGGTCGCATGGTCCATCGTGTTTGCATCATACTTATCGGAGACCTGATAGACCACTGCGGCTTCGTCGAGCGTGCCGATCATCTCCGCCGCGGTGGGAATCGCGATCCAGAGAATGGGCTTAGTTAGTCCGCGGCTGCGTGCGAGCTTGCCGATCTGTGCGCTGAGCAAACGCCGATTCACTTTGCGCGCGGCTGCAGTGCCGAAGAACGGCAGCGCCGCGGGCGAAACGACCGTGATGCCTTCTTCGGTCTCGCGCGCGAGTTTCGAATAGCTGCCGAGTTTGCGCTTGATGCGCGGCAACAGATCTTTGTGAGCGAGACCGGGCAGGCCCATCGAGATCGAATTGACGAATATGACCTTGTTGCCGTCGCGCGCGAACTTGCGCATGAGGTGCGCTTTGGAGTGCGGATGATGATACCACCAGTCTTCGCCGCCAAAGCAGATTATCGATCTGTTGCGCAACATGCTTCGGTGCGCATGATACATTAGAGCGCGTCTTATGACCCTGACGCACCGGCCAGCCGCCATTCTCACCGCGTTGTCGCTCGGGTTGTTGGCTTTGTATCTCGCGTTTCCGACGAAAGCTTACTACTGGGACGGGATCGTGTTTGCGCAGGCGATCGAAGACGTGGCCGGTGGCGCCGCTCGCACGATCTCGCTCGCGCATCCGAACCATCTCATCTACAGCTTCGTCGGCTACTTCTTTTATCGACTACTGCACGGCTTCGACGCGAACCTGCGCGCGATCACTGCACTTCAGATTCTCAACAGCATCTTCAGCTCCGCTAGCGCCGCAATCCTGTTCTTGATTCTGCGCGACACGCTTCGCTCGATCTATCTCACCACCTGTATGACGTTGCTGTTTGCGCTCTCCGCGACGTGGTGGAAGTTTTCCACGGATGCGAACGCTTACATTCCGAGCGTGTTCTTTCTGTTGTTGAGTTTTTATCTCGTGTTGCCAGCGCGAAAACCGCGGCCGCTGCTGTGTGCGTTGTGCTTCTTCGCAGCGATGTGTTTTCACGAACTGGCTGTGATTGCAGTTCCCGTGTTTGCGCTCGGGATTTACTTGCAGGACGGCGCGCTTGCAAGAGAGCGCAAACTGCGCAATGTGGTTGTCTTCACTGCGGTAAGTTTTGTTTTGATCGTTGGCGCATACGCGCTCGCCTTCTATCTTGCAACTGGCTCGTTGAATATAGCGAAACTGCTTCACTGGACCGCTTCATACTCACCGGACGCAGACACGCATTTCGCTTTCTGGTCCAACCTCGGTTACTCGTTACGTGGACAAGCGCGACTGTTCTTTGGCGGGCGTCTGAACCTGCTGCGCGGGTTCATGAACCCGTTCATCGTATTGCTCGTCGCGCTGTTTGCGATCGCGGTGCTGTGGCTGCTCGAGGGCGTGCTTGCAAACTTGGTAGGACTCACGCGTCGGCTGCGCGATGTGCGACAGTCACGGCAACAACGCCTGTCACCTCAACAGAAGACTGTGCTGCTGCTCGCTATGGTGTGGGCTGTGGTCTATCTCGTGTTTCTGTTCTTCTGGTTGCCGCAGAACACGTTCTATCGTGTCTTCTATCTGCCGGCAATCATCATCCTGCTTGGCCTCGCGCTCTCAGCCTTCCCAAAAACTTCGCGCCGCACGTTCGCGACTGCGGCGTTCGTCGTCACCGCCGGTCTCGCTAACTTTCTCTTCCTGATCTATCCGTACTCACACGTCGAGAAGTATCCGCCGCTCGCGTTTGCGCTCGAGCTGAATCGCGAGTGGCCACCAGGCACAGTCATCTATTACGGGACGCAGAATTCCGACGAAGCGTTGGTGCGCTACTTTACTCCCGGGACAAAGTGGGAACTCTTGCCTGCTGAACTTCCGGAGAGTGCAGGCGCGTGGCTAGAGACAAGCGCTATCGATCGTCTGTCATCGACACCTGAAGGCGCGCGCTGGCTCGAGTCACACACGCGACCCGGATCCCTACGCGAGCTCAACACCGGCGCTTACAAGATGCAGTTCGTTCAAATCTCACCGTGATAGTTTCGCGGAGGACTTCTAAGCCTCGGGCTTCTTCGCCACGCACAAACCCGAGACGCCAAACGGCAAATTCATATACCGCAGCACCGCGCTCTCAGCGCCAAACAACGCCCCAAACACACCATTGAACGCCGACACATTAATACTGTTCTCCGTGTCGGTTCTGATGCCCGTCAAACGCATCAACTTACGCACGAGCAATATCGGCAGGAAGAACGTAATGTTCGCGTAAGTCGAACGCTCGATCTCAAAACCCGCCTTCTCCAAAACCCGGCGCAACTCCGGCAGACGATAACGCCGCCGATGATTACTCACTTCATCCTGCACGCCCCACAAAAACATAAACGTCGGCACAAACAGCAACGCACGTCCGCCCGGCCGCAGCACGCGATACATCTCGCGCAACCCCGCGAGATCGTCGTCCATGTGCTCCACCACGTCGAACGCCGTCACGAGGTCAAACGTGTTGTCCTCATAAGGCAACTCTTCGCCCGCGCCCTGTCGCACGTGGTCCAACCCGCGTTCACGGCAAAACGCGAGCGCGTCTTCCGAAACGTCAACACCTTCCGCTGCGCCGTACTGCGAAAGCAGCAGAAGATTCGCGCCCGTGCCGCAACCCACGTCGAGTATGCGCGGCCGGCGGTCCTTCACGCGGCTGACGATGTCGGCGACGAACGAAGCGATGATGCGACGCCGCCCGATGTACCACCAATGCGATTGCTCCACCCGATAAAGAATCGGGTAGGTGTGCTGCATCATCTCGCGCGGCAGCGCGCCCGGAATCTGATTTGTTTCTGAATTAATTGCCACCTTGCGTTCCGTTCCTGTCTACCCGCCCGAAGCCGCGCCAACTGTTCTTGTTGTGCCAACCGATGACAGTCTCGCCGGCGCGAATATCACGCCACCACCGCTCAAACTCGTCGCGACTGACGTAATGCGCCGTCGGCGCGACCAGATGATCAAACACGATCGTGTGCTGTTCGCGCCAGCCGAACCGCGCAATCGAGATCAGGTAGTCGCTGTAAAATAACTTCTTAACAAGGCTCGCGCCCAATGGCAAACGGCTCAACGGCCGCATGACGAGCTTACTGGCAACGTACACCGCCGCGGTCGGCAGTTTCGAAAGATGCAGCAGCGCGCGCGGATGAATGCGCGAAGTGAAGCGTTCGCGCACCGGATTCACGAGGTTGATGATCCAGCCGTTGTTCTCCGCGCCGTAAACCCAAACGGAAAGATGACCGCCGGGCTTGAGCTTTGAGGCCAATGATTTGAAGCCGACGAGCGGGTCGGGAATGTGATCGAGCACGCCCACGCTGAACGCGTAATCGAAGGCAGATTTCAGCGGCAGGTGGCAGATGTCGGCCTGGACCACGTGCATGTTGTTCGCGTGGCGCGTCGCCGCGAACGCCGACTCAACTGCATCGCTCAGATCGACGCCGACAACGTCGCGCGCGCCCCAACTCGCCGCCAGCAGCATGTGACGTCCTTTGCCGCAACCGCCATCGAGCACGACTTTGTCTTTAAAAAACTCCGGCGTAACCGGCGCGATCCAACCCAGCAATTGCTCGCCGTAATTCTCGTCTTTCTGCGTGAAGTGTTGCCACTCGAAACCGAAGCTGTTGGCGATCGCGGCTTTTTCCGGATCGACGTTCGCGAGATCCGCAAACCGCGGCACACCGCGGACGATCGGAAACTGTTTCGTGCAAGCGGTGCATTCGAGCGCGCCTTCGAGAATGTCGGTCTCGTCTTGCGCATCCGTTTTCAACACGAGGTCGGCGTCGCAAACGGGACATGCTAAATAATCTAGTAAGCGGAGTTTCATTTCCTGAACGTGGCGCCTGCGAAGGCAGTCAACAATCCGTGCATCGGCAAAACATACCTGATCTCCGTGTGCGCCGCCGTCCCCGGCACGAGGTAATAAAGAATCGTTACTAACAACACACAACTCAAGCGCCAGTCAAACTTGATCGCGCGCCAAAGTCCAAACACGGCGAGCGGCAGAAATAAGTAACGCACGACGCTCTGAATCATTCCGAGCACGTTCACTGCAAACGCCAACACGCCGCCTTGCCGCGCCGGCGATAAACACTTAGCACTCGTCACGTTGATGCCGCTCGTGCCCGTGTGCGGCACCGGATCGCCCGCGACTTTCAACATGCCCCACATGCGTCCCAGCATCACGCCCGCGTACCAGACCGGATGCTGCGCGATGAACGCCATTGCTTCGTGCGTACGTTCGCGGTCGCGGCGAATGCCGTCCGGCCACTGCGCATCGATCTGCATGTCCGCCGGTAACCCGAGCTTCACCCGCTCACGTTCGACCATCTTGTCGTCGCCCAGGATGAATCCGTTTTGGCGGCCGAGTTCAGTCTCGCCGAGGCCTTCCCAAAGGTTTGCGCCGATCGTGCCGCCGGTCGGTGTGAAGTCGGGAAAGACGACGTAGTTGCGCACGACGATCGGCGCGATCACGAGGAGCGTTCCACCCAAGACCATCGCCGCCATGACCAAGCGTCGCCGCCAGAGCACCGCGCGCGTGAACACGAGCAACGTAAACGCCCACGCAAAGCACAAGTACAACGGATTCACGCGAAACCAACACGCGATTCCGAGCAACACGCCCGCCGCCAAAGCAAACCACACATTCAAGCGTTGCGCTGCCAGTACCAACAACCAACAACCTGCGAGCACGAACCACGTCGTCGGCGCGTCAGCCGAAGGATACGCGCCATACAGGGCAAACAACGGCGAGAGTGCAAACAGAAAACTCGTCGCAATCGCCGCGCGCCAGCCAAACGCGCTCCACGCAATTCCAGTCACCAAAACAAACGAGATAAATAGATCGATCAGCCACTGCACGCTCTGCACCGCGTACGCTGAAGGCGCGCTGCTGAACTTGTAAATGAGCGCAACCCACGCCGTAAACGCCGGCGGATACTGCGCCAGATCCGTTCGCGTGGGATCGTCGATCCAAAACAGCCGCTGCTTGCCTTCGTTGATTGCGCGCGCCTGTCGATCGAACTTCGCGTACGAGCCGACCTGAAACCAACCCGGCTCATTCAAGTGCGCGCGCATGAACTGAAGCGTGAGAAAGCGAACGCAGAACGTAAGCAGGAACGCGATAGCGAGCAGGAGCAGTCGTTCGCGACTAAGCATTGACCTCGTAGGTCCGGGACAGCTCCGCGGCTTCGCGTTTCGGGAAGCCCAGGCGTTCCTGGACCACGTAAAGTGGACGGTGTTTGACCTCGGTGTAGATGCGGCCGAGATACTCGCCGAGGATTCCCAGCGAGACGAGTTGCACGCCGCCCATGAACAGCACCGCGACGAACAGCGAAGCCCAGCCACGCGCGAGATTTCTTTCCAACAAGCGATCTAGAATCGCGACGATGATGCCCGCCACCGCGATCCAGATCGCGATGAAGCCGGTCCAGATCGCGAGCTTCAGCGGCACGAGCGAAAACGAGATGATGCCGTCCATCGCGAAGTGAATCATCTTTGTCAACGGATACTTGCTCTCGCCCGCATGGCGCGCGGCGCGATCGTACGGCAGCGCGACCTGACGAAACCCGGCCCAGCTCACCATGCCGCGCAGAAAGCGCGCGCGCTCCGGCATCGACTTGATCACTTCCACGACTTTGCGGTCGAGCAAACGAAAGTCGCCGGCGTCGAGCGGCATCTTCGTTTCGGACATGCGATTGATAAGCCGGTAGAACGCTTTCGCGGTCCAGAGTTTAAAACGGCTTTCGCCTTCGCGCTCGATGCGAATGCCGTAAACGACTTCGTTGCCGTCGCGCCAGAGATCGAGCATGCGCGGAATCAGCTCGGGCGGATCCTGCAAGTCGGCGTCGATGATCACGCAAGCGGCGCCGGCCGCAGCTTCGAGTCCGGCGGTGACGGCGATCTGGTGGCCGAAGTTGCGCGACAGCAGCAGCACGCGCACGTGGTGATCGAACAGCAGGTCTTCGAGTAGTTGCTGGGTGCGATCGCGGCTGCCGTCGTTGACGAAGATCAGTTCGTAGTCGATGCCGTCGATGTCGGTGAGGACGGACGTGAGCCGCTCGTGCGTCGCGCGCAGCACGGGCTCTTCGTTGAAACAGGGGATGATGATCGATAACAACATCCGCTACTTTCTCGCAGTGATGACGACGTTCCAGCCAACTTTAGTACTTAATTTGTGGAGGCTTGTGTCCGAGATCAGCGGTGATAAAAACCGCAGCTCGTCGCGCGTCAACTGCTCGACTTCCACCACGACTTCACGAAACTGGCTGAACAACGCCTTCGCTTCTTGGCGGCTGTAAACCTTCACCAGCGGCCGCGCGTCGTGATCGCTGAACTCGATCACGCGGCTCATGATCTGTTCCGCCGACCGTCCGCGCAAGAATTCGCCGCCGAGCATGCCGCGACGCAGGATAATCTCAAACCAATAGTTGAGCGAGTTGCGGTGGTAGAGCATCACCTTCGCAGTGCCGCCGGGCCGCAGCACGCGATGCACTTCGCGAATCGCGCCGGCCGTGTCGGGCGTGTGATGCAGCACGCCGTTTGAATAGACCACGTCGAAAGTTTCTGCCGCAAACGGCAGGTGCTCGCTGTCGGCGAGCGTGAAGGTTCCGCGGGCGTCGTAAAGTTTGAAACGATGCCGCGTGATCTCAACGGAACGCGGCGTCAGATCGATTCCGGTGCAACGTGCGCCACCGCGCGCGAACTGCAACAGGTCGGTGCCCATGCCGCAACCGATCTCCAGCAGGCGCGCGCCGCGAAAGTGATCGAAGCCCATGACGCGCGGCATCCACGGCGCGTACACCTGATAACGATGCTTTTCGATCGCGTCGAAAAACTCGCGCGTGCCGAGCTCGTGTTCGCGATCGAACTCCGCGCCACACGGATCCTGCGACCACTGCTCTCGCGCCCGAACTTTTTCCTCAGCCAGCATCGTCGTCATTCACTGAGCCATGACTCATAAGCATCGAGCACGCGCTGCGCGTTGTGCGTCCAGGTGTGTTCGCGGACTGCTGCTTCACGTGCGTTTGCGCCAAGTCGTGCGCGCAGGTCGTTCGATTCAACAAGCGTCACGATTGCGCGCGCCAATTCATCCGTGTTTCCCGGCTGCACGAGCAGCGCGGTCTCGTCATCAGCAAGCACTTCACCAATCTGCCCGAGGCGGCTCGCGACGATCGCTTTGCCCATCGCCATGTACTCGAAAATCTTCGTGGGCGAGCCAAAGAAGTCGCTGCCATCCGCGAGCGGCACGTGCGGCGCGATGAGAATATCGCAAGCGTCGAGCAACGCCGGCACGCGCTCGTGCGCCACAGCGCCCGTGAAGATCACTTTCCCGCGCTCACGATCTGCAGCCAACAGGCGTTCCACTTCACCGTGCAAACTGCCGCTGCCGACGAACAGAAATCGCACCGGCAAATCTTCAGGCAGCGACTCGATCGCGTGCGCGAGTTGGACCACGCCGTGCCACGGCCCAAACGTCCCGACAAACCCCGCGACTACATCGCTATCCCGAAACCCGAGCTCGAGCCGCGCCTGCGATCGTCCGATACCCGGCTGAAACAACTCCACGTCAACGGCATTCGGATTGAGCACGATCTTCTCAGCCGCGACACCGCGCGCCGCGAGGTTGCGCCACTCCACTTCGGACACGACAAAAATACGCGCCGCAGCCGCCAGGTTCAATGCTTCGTATCGCTCCAACAACGCGAGGTTACCCACGCGGTCCCAGTGCCGGCCCACCCAAACTTCCGACCCGTTGTATTCGAGAAACAGCGGCCGCCCGGTGCGAACCGACGCAGCCACACCGGCCCAACTGAAGCGCGCGTAACGTTGATAAATAAAATCCGGATTTGCTTGTTGAATCAACGGCACGGCCGCGCGCGTGAACACGAGATTATTATGAATGTCGAAGAGAGCGCGCGTGCCGCCAATCGTTTCCGGCGGAATCACCGTGAACCTTTCATCGCTCGCGTCAATGCCCGCGATCGCGTCGTTGCTGATGATCTCGAGTTCGACGCCGAGCGACCGCAGCGCGTCGACGACGCCCTTGATGTGGCTCGCCGCGCCTCCCGCCTGAGTGCCTGGTCCGGGTGTCGCGCGCAAGTAAACAACGCGCGGTCGTTCAGGCTCGCCCGCACGTTTGCGAACGCGCGCAGCGCTCGTCTTCACTGCTCGTTCAAGCCGCCGCAGTGTACGACGCGACTCCGCAAAATCAGTAGCGCCGCTGAACGTTTCGTGGCCCAGGCTGAAAGGCGTGTGTGCCAGCAGCTCGCCCCGCGTCTTGCGCACCAGCCGGTCGTGACTATCGACGATCAGCACTTCGCGCGCGCCCGCAAGCGCGCCGAAAAGCATGAACAGGTGTTGTCCGCGCTGCCACGCGAGTCGCTCGGTGGCGATCGCAAAAACTTCCGGCTCGTGCGTGCGCAGCAACGAAAGTCGTTTCAGCAAACCGCCGGTTTCGAATTCAGCGCGCGAGATCGTCTCCACCGTTGCGCGGGGATAGAGTTGGACCAGCCGTTCGCGAACACGGGCGGTGTCGCCGCTAAGCGCGAGCAGCACGACTTTCATCCGCGGAGGCTCCCACGCACGAAGACTTCGGCGAAAGAGCGCTCCGTGCTCGCACGAAAGTGCCAGGCGACGAGGCAGAAGATCAGTGCGTAGCTGATCGTCGAAGCGATCGCCGCGCCGCGTGCGCCGAGACGTGGGACGAGTCCGAAGACGAGTACCAGGTTGATGACGAGCGTGATCAGCCAGTAGACGGGTATTCGGCGCGGCAGCCCGAGCGCGTTGAAGTGTTGGACCAGCACCGATTCGAGACCGACGAGATAAACACCCGGCAACAGGATCAGCAGCAACGTGGTCGCATCAGAAAACGCGCGGCCGTAAACCAGCGGCAAGAGAAAGCTCACCGGCACGGTGGCGAGACAACAGACCAGCATGATCAAAGCGGTGTGCCTGGTGACGAGTGACGTCGTCTCGCCGCGTGCGTCCTGCTCGGCAGTGACGCGCGGAAAAAGCAGCGTCGCGATCACGCTCGGCAGCAGCATCAACAAGAGACTGAACTGCGTTGCGACGCTGTAGACGCCCGCTTCTGCTGGGCCACGGAAGTGATTGACGACGAGCAGATCGGCGCGAAAGATGATTGCCCCCGCGAGGACGGAGATGTGAAACTTGAGTCCGTAAGTGATCATGCGCCGCAGCAGCGCCGCGTCCGCACGCCAGTTGGTACCGAGCAGCTTCTTTCCTGTGGCGATCAGCAGGGCGGTGATAACAAGGCCGACCGCAATGCTGGTGGCGGTGTTCAGCTTCACGAGGCCATCAAGATCTCCGCGGAGAACGATGAGGACGAGGAGCGCGTTGATGAGCACGAACGACTGGGCCAAGAGGTCGAGCAAGTTGAACTCGCGCAGTTTGCCCACGGCCAGCAGGATGTTGAGTCCTATCAACGTTGCCAGTTGAAACGGGATCGAGATGGCGGCGATGCGGATCAGTCGCGGCGGAACGAGGTCGAACCAGCTCGGCCACAACGAAGCGACGACGCCCAGGCCAAGCGCGAGAACTGAGCCGGCAAGCAACGCGAATAATAATGAGTTGATCGTAGCGGTGCGAAAGTGTTTGAGATCTTTCGCGATGAAGTAGGTGTTTGAAGAAGGCAGGCCAAAACTTCCGAGCTGCACGATCGTCGTGACCGCGACGTTGATGACTGCGAGTTCACCGACGCCTTGCGCGCCGAGCCAGCGCGCAACGATCACTCCCGCTCCGACGCTGTTGACGATCATCAGCAGTCGCGTGGCGAGCGTCCACGCGACCTTGCGCGAAAATGAGGATTCCCGTGTCAAGTTCGGTCTATCCACCGTTCATACCACAGGCTCAAATTCAACAATGCCCATAAGTGAAATCCCCAATCGCGTTTGCGGCTGCGATGCTCTTCCAACATGCGCGACACAAACCCGTAATCGAGGAGATCTCGCTTGCGCATCGTCGAATTGATGAGGTGCTCATCAAACCATCCGCCTAATCCCTCACGGAACCACTCGCGCACCGGCGCGCCAAACCCGCGCTTCGGTTCGTAAAGCAGATCGTGCGGCAGAATGTCCTCCAGCGCGCGCTTCAGAATGTGCTTTCCGCTCGTGCCCTCAACCTTCAACGAGCGCGGCAGCGAGAGCGCGTATTCGACCAGATGATGATCTAGAAACGGCACGCGCGCCTCGACGCTCGTCGCCATCGTGATCTTGTCGACGCGCATCAGCAGCAGTTCCGGCAGGCGCAACTTCAGTTCGAGATAAGTCATGCGCGAGAGAAAATCCGACTGCGGTCGCTCTTGTTCGATATTCTTTAGATAAGGCTCGACGACGCGCAATGACGACAGACCATTCATTCGCTCACGCAGCGATTGCGATAACACGCGCGGCTTGAACGTCTCGTCGTAAACCACCGCGCCGCCCCAGAACAACGGCTCATCAGCGCCGAGACGGCGAATCAATTCAATGGCCGCACGCTTTCTGCCCGTCGCTTCGAGCGCGGGCCGCGAGAGACTCGAGAGCGCGCGTCGCAACGCACGCGGTAACGCTTCCGCGTGACGCCAGAAGCTCTCGTAGATACGGAGATGCCGCACGTAATTGTCATAACCGCTGAAGATTTCATCCGAGCCTTCACCCACCTGGACCACGATCGTCCCCGAGTCGCGCGCAAGCTGCGACACGTAGTAAAGCGGCACGCACACCGG
This sequence comes from uncultured Blastocatellia bacterium, assembly GCA_946480785.1. The sequence continues at coordinate 54,643 of CAMLLD010000001.1, forward strand.
GTCCGCGATCGGCTCGTCCTGATGAAACACGAGCCGCGGCAAAAATTCCTGCATCTCTTTTTCGGAGATGATGACCTCGTGATGGTTCGTGCCGAACTGGTTTGCGATGCGCCGCGCCGATTGCAACTCGTTCAAATACTCGGCGTCGCTGAAACCAACGGTGAATGTTTCCACCGGGCGTGACATCAGCTCGGACATTAATGCGACGTTTGCTGATGAATCCACGCCGCCAGAGAGAAAGACGCCGAACGGAACGTCAGACATCATGCGCTTGCGAATCGAGTCGCGCAGGAGGCGCAAGATCTCCGCGCGATGCTCGCTTTCGTCGCGAACGATTGGTTGCGCGGGCGGCAGCGCGTCCCAGTATTGCGCGATGTTCAGAGTGCCGTCGCGTTTGAGTGTCAGCACGTGGCCCGCCGGAAGTTTTTGAATGTCGCGAAAGAGCGTCGTGGGCGCAGGCGTCGTCAGGAACGTTAAATAGTGATAGAGCGATTGCTCGTCGACGTCCGCGGTGACGGCCGGGTGTTGCAGGATGGCTTTGATCTCGGAGGCGAAGATGAAGCGGCCGTCGCGGTGATAGAAGTAAAGCGGTTTGACGCCGATGCGATCGCGCACAAGCACGAGTTGTTGTTTGGCGGCGTCCCACAACGCGATCGCGTAATCGCCTTCGATGTCGTGGATGAAGTCGAGGCCGCGTTCTTCGTAGAGGTGGATGATCGTTTCGGAGTCGGTTCGGGATGAATATTTGTGACCGTGCGCTTCGAGGGTTTGGCGCAGTTCGGCGTGGTTGTAGATCTCGCCGTTGAAGACGAGCCACGTGTTTTCGTCGCAGCCGTGCATCGGCTGATGGCCGGCAGGCGAGAGGTCGATGATCGAGAGCCGCCGAAAGCCGAAGCCGCCGCGACGATCGTCGAAGAGCAGATCGCCGGAGTCGTCGGGGCCGCGATGCGTCATCTCATCGCGCATGCGCGCGATGAGCGAAGTGTCGAGGCGTCCTTCGCTCGCGCCGTATTCCCAAACTCCGCAGATACCGCACATTAGTCGCTACTCAGACTGCACCTTTACTTACTCGGGTAGATCTTCCAGCTCAGTTTGCTCACCTTGCCCGCCACGCGCCAGCACGCCGAGACCGAGTCGCGCAGCTCGCCGTAATCTCGCGAGACATGTTGGTTGATTAACGAAGGTGGTTGGTCAAGAGACAAAGAACAAACGGTTAGTCCAACCTCACCGCAACGAGCTTCAACTTGAGAATGTTTTACGAGGAGATCTAGTTCCGGTGCAAAATGGAAATAGATCTCAAACTCGTGTTCTCCCGCGCCGAGAAACTCATCGTCAATCAACCACGAACACTCGCGCTTATCAAATGTAACCGTGCGGCGGTGCGTAACCGAAGCAGGCAAGCGCCGGTAGCCGTAATGTTCCGCGACGACCTTGTCATATCTCGCTGTGGATTGCCATTCCAGCACGCGCGGCTGCGCCTCGTTCCCGATCACAAACGGCATGTTTACCTCGGTCGTGTTCTGCTCCTGGCCGTCTATCTTGACGGTCGAGTGATACGCGGTCGAACGAAACGCGTGGCGCATTTGCAGGTCGCCGCTGTAGATGTACGTGCCGGGATCGACGATGAACGCGCGGCCGCGCGCGCAGACCTCGATGCTCAACGCATCGTTGTGTCCGTGCGAGCCGCGGCCGTTTATACCGGCGCCCGTCGCATTGAAACACAGATAGCAATCGTCCTTGCGCATGATGTAGAGGCCGGCGTCGGGAAACGCTCGCGACAATGTGGCGGGCCGGTTGAGATCGGGATCGTTGAAGACTTCGGATCCGATCTTCAACACGTAAGCGTGATCGTTGGCGCGACGGGGTTCTAGCGGGAGCACCTGGCCACCGTCGGTGTCGCCGATGAGCGGCGCGAGTCCGTCGGGACGGAGATAGCCGCGAATGAAGTCGAGCATCTGGTGCAGTTTGGTCCAATATTTCTGGTCGATCTCGATACCGTGCGCGCGGCAGAGCATGAACGAGTAGAGAAACAGCTCGGTGACGAAGCGATGGTAACCGGTTGATGATTCGTAATCCGCGCCGTCGTTGAGGACTTGCTTGTCCATCTCGCGCAGCAATTCGGTGAGGCCGAAGTCGCGCCAGTCGTTTGCGTCGCGTAGCTCGGGTAGCAGTATGCCGAGCCACAGTAGACCGGCGACATCGGAAAGGTAGTGATTGCTGGTGGCGATGTAAGAGAACTCGAGGTTGTCGTAGATGAAGCGGCCGTGTTGTTGCAGCAGACGCAGGATGAATTGCAGCGCGTGGGCGTCGAGTTGTGGAGAGGTGCGATGTTGTTCGAAAGCGACGAGAATGTTCATGGCGCGCAGTGCGACTTCCATCGCGCAGGTCCAGTTTGGGCCGCGGGCGTAGGGGTTTTGCTCGTGCCAGCTTTTTAGTTGAGTTAAAAACTCTGCTGCATCATTCAGCCGGAGTAAGTGGCCCAGGCGGTTCAGTTCCCAGACGATGCGAATGTCTGAGCCGTCGGCGCGCAGAAGTTTTATGTCGCGGTGGTAGTCGAGCGGCCACTCGTAACCGGATCTCGGATCGCGGCGTGAATCGACCAGGTGAAAGTCAGAAGGACAGCGATTTAAATCCAAAAAAACACGGATTGGGATCTTGTTGCGGAAGTGAGTGAGTAATTCTGCCGGACTTATTTCAGAGAACTCGCGCTTTAACTCCAATCCCCTCTCTTGGCCAAGCGCAGAACGCTCTCTGCGACTCAATGCGGAAGCGTAGCTGCGGCGGACAACTTCGCGCGCGGCGGTCCGAAGGTTTACTTCACCACGAAGCGCGCGCTTGAGTTTATTAATCACGGCGATCGTCTTCAAGCGCATCGAGAATACGCTCCGAAGCGTGTCCGTCCCAGAGTGGAGGTTGGCGAGCAGTTTTCGCAGACCCATTCAGCGCGGCCGCGGAGCCGTTGAGCGCGGCTGCCGCGGCGCTGACGATGCGGGCCGTGTCGGTGCCGACGATGACGTTCGTGCCCAGCTCGACAGTGATGGGTCGCTCGGTGTTTTCGCGCAACGTCAGACAAGGAATGTTGAGAAACGTCGTCTCTTCTTGAATCCCGCCCGAGTCGGTCAACACCAAACGTGCGCTGCTGTAGAGACTCAGAAAATCGAGATAACCAAGCGGCTCGATCAGGCGCAGCTTTTTCATCGCGGCAACGCGCTCGCTCAAGCCCAGCGACGCGATGGTTTTTCGCGTGCGCGGATGCACGGGAAAGATCACGGGCAGCGTTTGCGTGATCGTTTCGAGCGCCGCGAGGATGCGCGCGAACGTGTCGCGGTGATCGACGTTTGACGGACGATGCAACGTCAACACCGCGTAGTCTGAATCGATCACGCCGAGTTCGCTTCTGATGTGCGACGTACGCGCGCGTTCGAGGTTTTGCAACAGCGAATCGATCATCACGTTGCCGACGAAACGAATTCGTTCCGGTGGAATGCCTTCTGCTTTTAGATTCGCGTCCGCGTCGGGTGAAGGCGTAAGCAATAGATCGGCGATCTGATCGGTGAGCACGCGATTGATTTCTTCCGGCATCGTGCGGTCGCGGCTGCGCAGACCAGCTTCGACGTGCGCGACCCTGATGCCGAGTTTCACGCAAACCAGCGCGCACGCGAGCGTCGAGTTTACATCGCCGACCACCAGCACCCAGTCTGGTTTTTCTGCGAGCACGACGGGTTCGAAGCGTTGCATTACGGCTGCTGTTTGAGCGGCGTGTGAAGCGGAGCCGACGCCGAGGTGAGTGTCGGGTTGAGGTAGTTCGAGATCGCGAAAGAACGAATCGGACATGGCCGCGTCGTAGTGTTGGCCGGTGTGGACCACGAGCGGGTGAAACGTCTCCGGACGCCGCTTCATGGCAGCGACAATCGGCGCGACCTTCATAAAATTCGGCCGCGCGCCGACGACGTTTATAACCTTGAGCATTTATCTACAGTCGGATGATGCGCGCTTTGCTGTCACGGCGCAGATCGCCGTTGAGCGCGTTGCGCGTGTCGACGACGAGCGGCGCGAGATGACAGACGCGCTTGTAGTCGATATCGCTGTGGTCCGTCACGATGATCACGCAATCCGCGCTACGAAGATCATCGTCGGTCAAAGACACCGAAGACAGAGGCTCGCCGTTCGCATCCGTGTGCGCATCGTCAAACCGCACCTCAGCCACAAACGGATCGTGATAAGTCACATTCGCACCCTTCGCCCGCAACCGATCGATGATCGAAAGCGCCGGACTCTCGCGCACGTCGTTCACATCCTTCTTATACGCCACACCCAACAACAACACACTCGCCCCATTCATCGCCTTCCGATCGTCATTCAACCCGTCGGAAACGAGTTGCACCACATGCTCCGGCATCCGCGAATTAACCTCTTCCGCGAGACTGATGAAACGCGAATCGAAACCGTGTTGCCGCGCCTTCCACGAAAGATAATGCGGGTCTAAAGGAATGCAATGCCCGCCGATGCCCGGCCCGGGATAAAACGCCATGAACCCAAACGGCTTCGTCGCCGCCGCGCGAATCACTTCCCACGTATCGATGTTCAGCGCGTAACACAGCCGCGCCATCTCGTTCGCCATGCCGATGTTCACTGCGCGAAACGTGTTCTCCAAAAGCTTGGCAGCCTCCGCCACGCGCGCCGAGCTCACCGCATGCACGTCCCTCACGATCTGTGAATACAAATGCGCCGCGACTTCCGTCGAATCCTGCGTCACACCGCCGACGACCTTCGGAATGTTGTGCGTCAGAAACTGCGGATTGCCCGGGTCGACGCGTTCGGGCGAGAACGCGAGCAGAAAATCACGGTCCAACTGCAAACCCGTCTCTTCAAACATCGGCAGCAGCACTTCATCCGTCGTGCCGGGATAAGTCGTCGACTCGAGGATGATCAGATGGCCGCGCCGCAAGCGTTTCTGGATCTCTTCGGCCGCCGCGAGAATGTAAGACACGTCCGGCTCTTTCGTCTTTCTGAGCGGCGTCGGCACGCAGATGATGATTGCGTCGCACTCAGCGAGGTGATCGAAATTCGTCGTGGCGCGGAGTCGCTTGGTCGCGACCAGTTCCTGCACGCGCGCCGAAGGCACGTCGCCGATGTAAGAACGGCCCGCGTTGATCTCGGCGGCTTTTGCTTCGTCGACTTCAAAACCCGTCGCGGTGAAACCCTTCGTCGCAAACTCCACGACCAAAGGCAGACCAACGTATCCGAGACCGATAACCCCAACCTGAAATTGTTTATTTGTGATTCGACCGATGAGTTCGTTTTTCATAAGTGGCGCAAAAAGACTAGTGAGGGTATAGAACACTGTCAAGCACGCTGTTTTTCCACGGATTTTCTTGACAACTCCCGAGCAGCACACTATATCGACACGGTCCATGGCTGAAGCAACCACCATCGCCACTTCCGCTGCCCGCCTCGTGCGCGGCCTGAGCCTGCTCGACGCGACCATGATCGTGGTCGGATCGATGATCGGCTCGGGCATCTTCATCACTTCGGCCGAGTCGTCGAGGCTGGTAGGCTCGCCGGGATGGTTGCTGGTCGCGTGGGCGCTGGCGGGCGTGCTCACCATCACGGGCGCGCTCTGTTGCGCGGAGCTCGCGGCGATGTGGCCGCGCGCGGGCGGACAGTACGTGTTTTTGCGCGAAGCTTACGGGCCTTCGATCGGGTTTCTGTTTGGGTGGGGCTTGTTTCTGATCATTCAAACGGGAACGATCGCTGCGGTCGCAGTCGCGTTTGCCAACTTCACCGGCGCGCTGACGGATTTCATTTCAGGCGAACGTTATCTCGTGCCGCCGCTCACATTCATCAAGCCGTTCACGATCGGGAGCTTGAGCTTCAACGGTTACGCGCTCAGTCTCTCGACGCAGCAACTGCTCGCCGTCGTCATGATCCTGTTTCTCACGTTCATCAACACGCGCGGGCTGCAAACCGGGAAGTTGATTCAAAACGGATTTACATTCACGAAAACGGCAGCTCTGATTGGATTGATTCTGATCGGGTTGCTGCTCGGTTGGAACCTGCGCAGCGCGGCTTACACGTCGTCGTGGTGGGCGCCGTGGCAAAACGGTTGGAAAGCGACGGCCGCGCAGGTTTGGTTTGAGCCGGCGAGCCACGGTCTGCTCGTGCTCGCGCTGGTGATGTTGCTCGGGCGCGCGATGGTTGGACCACTGTTCGCGCAGTCGGCGTGGAACAACGTGACGTTCACGGCGGGCGAAGTGCGCGAGCCGGGAAGAAACCTTCCGCGCGCGTTGTTGTTTGGCTGCGGCATCGTCGTCGCGCTTTATCTGCTCGCGAATCTCGCGTACGTCGGAACGTTGCCGCTCGCGCAGATTCAAAACGCGCCGCAGAATCGCGTGGCGACGGCGGTGATGCAAGCGGCGCTTGGACCAAGCGGCACGATCCTGATGGCGCTCGCGATCATGATCTCGACGTTTGGTTGTAACAACGGGCTGATTTTGGCGGGCGCGCGGGTTTACTACGCGATGGCGCGCGATGGTCTGTTCTTCAAACGCGTGGACAGCGTGAATAAGTGGCATGTGCCGGCAGTCGCTTTGTTAGCGCAAGGAGTGTGGGCAGCGCTGCTGGTGCTGCCGCGCACGGTGACGGTGAATCAGCAAACGGGCGTGTTGACGTACGGGAATGTTTACACGCAACTGCTCGAGTACATCGTGTCGGCGGACCTGGTTTTTTATGCGTTGATGGTGGGCGCGGTGATCGTGATGCGGCGCAAGGCGCCGGAGATCGAGCGGCCGTATCGGACGTTTGGATACCCGCTCGTGCCGCTGGTGTACTTGATCATCGCCGGGTTGTTTATCGTGGACCTCGCGATCCTCGCGCCGTCGACGTCGGGAATTGGTTACCTGCTCGTGTTGACGGGGGTTCCGATCTTTTATATCTGGCGAAAACGGATCACTTAACCCACTCGTCAGCAATCTCCGTCTCCACTTTCACCGGCACCGTCTTCAAATACTCCTGGCCCGCGGCGCACATGATGCGCTCAACCTTTGCGGCCACGTCCTGCGCTTCATCCGCCTCGGCTTCGACAACGATCTCGTCGTGAATGATGTTAACGATCTGCGCGTTTGTGTTCGCGAGTTCGTCTTTCAACAACCGCAGCGCGCGCTTCAAAATGTCGGCGCTCGTTCCCTGGATGGGCGTGTTCTTGCCGTTGCGCTGCGTCATCGATATTTGTTGCCGATCGTTCTCGTCGTAGCGAAAACGCACGAGCCGGCCCGACGCCGTGCGCGCCTGTCGCTCGCTCACCGCGCGATTCGCCGCGTCGCGCAGGTACGTGTCGAGCTCGCGATAAGTGCCGAAGTAACGCCGCAACACCTGTTCAGCTTCCGAAACTGACAAACCCGTCATCAACGCAAAACGTTGCGCGCCGATGCCGTAAACCACACCGAAATTCAGCCGCTTCGCAAAGTCACGCTGCTCTTTCGTCACCTGGTCGACCGGCGCATTGAAGACCTGCGACGCCGTAACGCGATGCAGATCCGCGCCGCTGTTGAAAGCGTCGGCAAAGCCGCGGTCGCCCGAAAACTCCGCGAGAATCCGCAACTCGATCTGCGAATAGTCCGCGATGATCAACTTCCGCCCCGCGGGATAACCGCTGAAGCAGCGCCGGTACTCAACCGCGTGCGGCACCTGCTGAATGTTCGGGTTCGTGCAGGCGAAGCGTCCGGTCGGCGCGCCTATCTGACGGAAGTCAGCATGCAAGCGATTTGTCTTCGGATTGATCATGTCGATCATGTTCGTGCCGTAACTCGTCAACGCCTTTTGCACGGTGCGATATTCAAGCAACGTCGCGATAACCGGATATTCCGCCGCGAGTGGTTGCAGTTTCCAGTTGCGCGTCGAATCCGGCACCGGGATGCCGAGCCGATTCAGGGCCTTGGTGAGTTGTTGCTGTGAGTCGAGGTTGATGTCTTCGCGTTGTGGACCACCGAACAGCGAGCCTTGCGACGACTCTTCCGCCAGCACTTGCTGCAATTGTTCAGCGAGCTCTATGCGCCGCTTCTCAACAATGCCCAACTGTTCGAGCCAGCGATCCTTGTGCATGAAGAACCCGGCGAGCTCGATGTCTACCACCGGCATCACGCACTCGAATTCGAGTTGCGCCACCCTGACCAGCGACTCCGCTTTCAAACGCTCGATCAGCTTCTCGCGCAAAGGCAACAGGATCGCCGCATCGCGCGCCGCATATTCGAGTTGTGCCGCCGTGAGTTCGAGGTTCCAATTGCTGAGCCGTTCGCTTTTGTCGACGAGCTCGTTGAGATAACGCCCCGCAACGGTTTCGAGTCCGTGGCGCTCTTCGATGTCGCCCGCGCCGACGAGTTGACTCGCGAGCAACGTGTCGAACAATCCGCCGAGATCGACGCCGAGATTGTGCTTGATGAACTTCGCGTCAAACTTCGCGTTGTGCGCGATCTTGATCGGACGCGGCGCGGCCAGCAGCCGGCGCAAAGGCGCGAGCGCGTCGCTCTGCCGCGAATCGCCGTTCGCGAAGTGATCGAAGTCGATGATGTAAACGCAATCGGGCGCTGCTAACTGGATCAGCCGCAGGCGCGAGGTATAGGGATCGAGATCGGTGGTTTCCGTGTCGAGTCCGACGACTGGCTGGGTTTCGAGTTTTTCGATGGCTTTGCGGAGTTCATCGGGTGTTCGTATCAGTTCGTAATTCGTCATCTAGTTCAAAGCCATCAATCGCTTCAACATCAAGATCTGACCTTTGTGCTGCGCTTCGTGATCGATCAGGTGGTGCAGAATATAGCGCAAGTTGTGCACGATGGGTTTGTCGGGGCGCTCATACATGCGTTCGAGATCTTTGTCGCTGTATGAGAAGAGCACGTCGCGCGTTTGATTGCGGATCTTCTCGATCTCCTGCAAACAAAACGCTGTCGTGTAACCGTTGCGTTCGACGGAGTCGACGTTTTCAAGGATGTCCCAAAACGGCGCTTTCTCATCTTCTTCGGTGAGTTTATGACCGGAAACGACCATCTGCATCCAAAACCACTCGGCCTCACCGATGTGCAACACGAGACCGCCGATCGAATGCGCGCCGAGGAAAGCAGGCTTGCCGATTGTATCGTTCGGAATGTCTTTCACTGCGGCCACCAACTGACCGCGCACCTCTTCCATGCTAGCGAGGTAATAACCAATGCCGGTGGATAGACCGGGATGAGGAGTCAAAACTCTTTGCTTCATTGCATAACCCTTTCCGGATGCGGCCGCACGAATATCAGCAACAGCGCCGCGGCTGTTGCGCCCAGCGCCGCACTGATCAGGAATGCGGCGGTCGGGCCTTTCCAGTCCCAAATCATACCCATCAAAAGCGACGCGGGAAACACCGCGATGCCGAGCGCGAGATTATATAGTCCGTAAGCTGTTCCGCGTTGTTCGGGTTGCACGAGATCCGCGACGAGTGCTTTCTCTGCGCCTTCCGACAAGCCAAAGTAGATGCCGTAGATCAGGAAAAGGATCCACACCGACACTTCCCTGCTGACAAACGCGAAGCCCGCGTAAACCGCGGCGTAAAGTATCCAACCGGAAACGATCAAGCGTTTGCGCCCGAGACGATCGGAAAGATCTCCGCCCCACAACGAGCTCAACACTTTGCTCGCGTGATGCGCCGCCCACAACAAGGGCACGAGCAGGATCGACACGCCAGAGTCGCGCGCGCGCAGGATCAGGAAACTGTCGGATGAATTCGAAAGTGTGAACAACGCGAGGATCACGAGAAAGCGTTTGAAGTTCGCATCAAAACCGCGCAACGAAAGCTTCGGGGCGTTGATAGTTGGAGCAGCTTTCGCGCGCTGCACCGGCGACTCGCGCATGAAAAACACCGCCACGAGCACCGCGAGAATCGCCGGCACCGAAGCGACGAGAAAGATCAGCGTAAACTCCCGACGCGTCGGCGCGGTCGCGTTTACGACCAGCAGCACCACCAGCACGTAACCAATCAACGGCCCGATCACCGCGCCCGCGTGGTCCATCGCGCGATGAAAACCAAACGCGAGCCCGCGCTGTTCGACTGCAACTGTGTCGGCGATCATCGCGTCGCGCGGCGAAGTGCGCACGCCTTTGCCGACGCGATCGGCGAGACGAATCGCGAGCACCTGGTGCCAGTTGTTGGCAAACCCGAGAAACGGCCGCACGAAAGACGCGAGTGCGTAACCGCCGACCACGAGCCACTTTCGTTTGCCGACTCGATCGCTGATGTAACCCGCGAACAGTTTCAAGAGGCTCGAGATCGACTCCGCCGCGCCTTCGATGATGCCGATTGCTTCCGCGGACGCACCGAGCGTCGCGGTGAGAAAAACCGGCAGCAGCGGATAAATGATTTCGCTGGAAGCGTCGTTGAGGAGACTGACCAGACCAATCGCGACGACGTTACGCGGCAATCGCCGATAGCGCCGCCACAGATTGTTCAAGGCTTTTTGTAGGAGGCTTTGACTGTTGTTTTGATGTTGCCGCGCACGTTGAAGTCGCCGAAGATCTCGACGCTTAAAGGATCGCACGCCGCGACGAAGTCTTCGAGGATCACGTTGATCACGTGCTCGTGAAAGATCTTCACGTTGCGAAACGAATTGATGTAGAGCTTCAAACTTTTGAGCTCGATGCAGCGCTCGTTGGGAACGTATTCGAGGCGAATCGTGGCGAAGTCAGGAAAGTCTGAAAACGGGCAGACGGCCGTGAACTCGGGAATCTCGAAATTGATCTTGATCTCGTTACCGGGAAACTCGTAGGCAAACGTGTCGAGCGGAAAAAGATTCATCTCCGCGCGCGGGGTAGATTGAATATCAAGGCACTGTTGACTCATATCGATTGCCGTCAGATGTTAACCGATCGGCGACCGATCTCGAAAAACTTGATCAGCACGAGTCCCGCGACGAAGCCACCGACGTGAGCGGCGTACGCGACACCGCCCTGTTGCGAGCCGCCGCCGAGCATGCCGAGCCCGCTAACCAACTGAAACGCGAACCAGATTCCGATCGCGACCCACGCGGGCACGTCCGTGAGAAAGCGGAAAAGAATCACCGTCACGCGCCGCGACGGATGCAGCAGAATGTAGGCGCCCAACACGCCCGAGATCGCGCCCGATGCGCCGAGACTCGGCACCAGCAGCGCCGCCTGACTGTCAGCGAAAGCGGCCGTCGCAAACACATGCGACAACGACGCGATCACGCCGCAAAGCAAATAAAAGAAGATGTAACGAAGATGGCCCAAACGGTCCTCGATGTTGTCGCCGAAGATCCAAAGGAACAGCATGTTGCCGGCGATGTGCGCGATGCCGCCGTGCATGAACATCGAAGTAAACAACGTCAGATAAACCGAGCCCGGCGTGGGACCAAGACCGGGAATTTGCACCGGTCCGGTCGGCGTCGGCAGCACGCGCGTAGCAGTGACAACGTCGTGTCCCGTTAAGATTTCCTGCGGCACAGTCGAGAACGAATAAGTGAACTGTTCGTTCGTGCCGATGCCTTGCAGCACAACAAAGACAAAGATGTTGAGCGCAATGATGGCGTAGTTAACGTACGGCGTGGTTTGTCGATCGGAGTTGTCGTCGTAGAGTGGAAAAACCATGGTCCATTATCCCGTTGGGTGTCGCTGGAATTTACCGGCGCGGTTTGCGCAGAGTGTAACGCGGCTGTTACTAAACGGTTAATCCGAACCGCGCGTCGCGAGCGGCACGCCCGCCTGCACGATCGCGGGCTCGTGCGGCCGCAGTAATTCGTAACCTTCCGAACGCGCGACATACGTTGCCGCCGTGATGTCGCCGGTGACGTTGAGCGTGGTGCGGCACATGTCGAGCAGACGATCGACGCCCAGAATGATCGCGATCAGCGCCGGATTCACGCCGATCGTGACGAGCACGCCGACGATGAACGGAATCGATCCAGAAGGCACGCCCGCCGTGCCGACGCCGCCGAGAATCGCGAGATAGACCACCATCAACTGTTGGCCCAAACTCAAATCGACGCCCGCGAGTTGGGCCAGGAAAAGCACCGTGACGCCTTCGTACAACGCCGTGCCGTTCTGGTTCGCGGTCGCGCCGACCGTCAGCACGAAGCTGTTGATCTCCTGTGGCACGCCGAGGTTCTGTTCCGACACGCGCAACGCGGTCGGCAATGTCGCGTTCGATGACGACGTGGAGAACGCCGTCAGGATCACGGTCTTCACGCGACGGAAAAACTCGAGCGGCGAGATGCGCGAAAGGAAGTAGATCGAAAGCGAGTAGACGCCGAACATGTGCAGCGCGAGACCGAGCAGCACGGTCAGTACAAACCACGCGAGCGCTTGCAGCAGGTCAAGTCCGAACCGCGCGGTGTTGTTGAAGAGCAGGCACGCGACTGCGTACGGCGCAAACTTCATGATGATCTCGATGATCTTCGCGGTGATTTCGTAAATGCCTTCGAGCACGCGCAGCACCGGCGCGGTCACCGTCACCGGCAGCAGCGTGATCGCGATGCCGACGATCAGCGCGAAGAACATCAGGTGCAGCATGTTCGGATCTTCTTTGCCGGCGACGGCGTAGAACGGGTTCTTCGGAACGATCGTTTCGACGACGGACATTAACGGTTTCGGCGCCGCGGTCTTCGCTTTGTTCGCGTCTTCGACAGTTTTCGTTGCGTCGCTGGCGTAGCGTTGTTGCAGTGCCGCCGAGGTTGCTGGATCTATTCGCTCGCCGGGCCTGATCGTGTTTGCGAGTGTGAGACCGATCACGACCGAGATGGCGGAGATCACGAGGCAGTAACCAAACGATTTCAATCCGACGCGGCCGAGTTTGCGAATGTCGCCGATGCCCGCAACGCCGACGACGAGCGACGCAAACACGAGCGGCACGACGATCATCAGAAGCAGTCGCAGAAACAGTTGGCCCACCGGCTGCGTGAAGTTGTCGACGACCCAAACCACGCGCGGATGATCGCCGCCAAACATCTTGTTCGTAACGATGCCCGCAATCACGCCAACCGCCAGCCCGATCAAAATCTTCGTGTGCAGCGGGATGCCTTTGGGTTTGTCCGGCGTCTCTTCGTCGAGGTCCGTGTTGATCTCGCGTTCGAAGGCATCGCGCTCGAGTCGTTCGGGTTTTTGGTTGTCTTTGTTTTCAGGCATCGGTTAGCGGCCCCAGCGCAGCTTGTCGCGCAGCACATCGAAGTAGTTTCTGTTGCTTGGCTGAATCAGATTGAACGTCGTGCGGCTCTTGCGAATCACCACGCGATCGTCGACCTCGAGTGGAAACCCGACCTGCCCGTCGAGCGTTAACGTGACGTCGGCCTGATCGGATTTCATCAGCAGTTCGATGACTGCGTTGTCGGGAACGACGAGCGGTCGATTCGAAAGCGTGAACGGGCAGATCGGTGTGATGACGACGGCGTTCATCGAGGGAAAGATTATTGGACCACCGGCGGAAAGGTTGTAGGCCGTCGATCCCGTGGGCGTTGATACGATCAGGCCGTCGGCGCGAAACGCACTGACAAACTGCTGGTTGAGATAAGCCTCGATCTCGATGATGCGGGCGAGCGCCGACTTGTTGATGACTACGTCGTTGAGCACGCGATTGTGCGTCACGATCTCGTCGCCACGATGCAACTCAACCGAGAGCATCACGCGTTTGTCGAGACGATAGTTGCCTTCGAGGATCATCTCGAGCGCGTCGTAAAGCTCTTCGATGCGAAACTCCGTGAGATAACCGAGGCCGCCGTAGTTCACCCCAAGCACCGGCACTTCTTCGTCGCCGATCAGCCGCGCGGTCCCGATCATCGTGCCGTCGCCTCCGAGGACGAGAATCAGGTCGACCGTTGACGCGAGCTTGTCGGATTCGACTTGCGCGACCGTGCAACTGGTCTCGTGCTCGATGCGTTCGCGCTCGATCTCCGGGCCGCCGGCGAGTTCGATACCGCGTTGGGCCAGCCAGACGGTCAACTCGCAGATCGTTTCGAGCGCTTGAGGTTGATGCGGTTTTAGGACTAACCCTAGCCGCTTAATTGTCGACATGTTTTGAGGCCGGATGATACGAATAATGGGCGAGGTATTCAACGTTCCCTTCCGCGCCGGTGATGGGCGATTCGATGAGGGCGCGGGCCTCGAGGCCGAGTTCAGTGGCGAACTGGTTGACGTTTTCGACCGCGCGTAGACGCGACTCAGGGTCGCGGACGATACCGCCGCTGCCGACGTCTGCGCGACCGACTTCGAACTGTGGTTTGATGAGGACGACCAGCGAAGCGTCGGGTTTGAGTAGCGAAACGACGGACGCAAGAATTTTCGTTACCGAGATGAAAGACACGTCCATCACAGCCAAGTCAAAACTGACCGGAAAGTCCTCGGGCTGTAGATACCGCGCGTTTACGCCTTCTCGCACTTCGACTCGCTCGTCGTTGCGCAGTCGCCAGTCGATCTGATTGTGACCGACATCGATCGCAAACACCTTCGCCGCGCCGTTTTGTAACAGACAATCCGTGAAGCCGCCGGTCGACGCGCCCACGTCAAGACACACCGCGCCACGCACGTCGATCTGAAACGCGTTCAGCGCCGCTTCGAGTTTCAGACCACCGCGACCGACGTAACGCGACGTCGGATCGTCAGCGTGCTTCACGCGAATCTGTGAGTCGAAAGCAAATTGTTCGGAAGGTTTTTCGACGCGCTGCTCGTTGACGAGCACCACGCCCGCCATCACCATCGCCTGCGCCTTCGTGCGCGACTCCGCCAGTCCCCGCTCGACCAGCAGCTTGTCGATGCGCTCACGTTTCACACCGCAGACATTACTTTGGACTGCGGTGACTTGTCACCGCTTTCATCACGCCTGGCGGCGCGACGCGACAGTCACCGCGCGTGGCGTGTCGCTCAAGTGAAGTTCGCCCGCGCACTCGTGACAGAGCCACACCAGGATGTGCGGAGCGTCGGACCAGAAGAACGAACTGATTTTTCCCGCGACCTGCACCGCATGATCCGCGCGCAGCCGCTGCAACGCGCGAATGTAGAAGACGCCGTTGTAAAACTCGCCTTCGGCGCCTTCGTCACGATGAATACACTCCCGCTCACGAAACATCTGTTTGGGCATGACAGATCACCTGCGTTTCTTATTAAGTGTCGGGGTTTATTTATTACGTGTGAGAAGATCGAATCGAGGCACGCACACTATATCACGGACGGCGGCGGCCTTCGAAAATTTCGTTGATGTTTGATAGATCGCGATCGTTGTGCTGCGCGCGACGGCGCTCGCGACGCTCGACACGACGCGCACGGCGTTCTTCCCACTGATCGATCAGGACGGAGTTTCTGATCTGCCGCAACGCTTCGTCTTCGCTCGCGCGAGGTTGAATCGTGATGCGAGGTTGAGCAGCGGGACGATCCTTACGATCCGTGCTTACAGGCCGTGGCTTTGGCGGTTCGGGAACGATCGCGACCGTCTGTAATTCGGGAGTCGGTTCAGGCACAGATGACACCGATAACTGCTGGATCTCGGGTTCGGGTTGCTGACGCATCTTGAAGTAAGCGGAGATCACGGCTGACGCCGCGCCTAGAAACATTGCGATCGCAAACGCGCCGCTAAGTACCCATCGTCTGCGGTGTTTGACCTTAGCTTCGATCGCTTCGAGCGGCACCACCGGCCGGGCGCTCAACACGGTTCGTTCATCATCGAAATGTGGCTGTTCGACCATTCCTGCCAGAACGTTGCAATGAGCAGGCCACGGGGAGATTGCTGGCGTGAGGCTGTTTTAGAGGGGATTTCGCGAATAAAAGGGACGAAAATCTACCGATTTCGTGCACGAAAACGACGCGCTGGTTAGTTGAAGCCTCAGGACCTTCGTGCCTGATTTACGAAAGCACGCGGCTACGCTTCGCGCGACGCTGGTCGAGAACCTCGATACTCTCTTTCACGCGATTGTAGATGCCGTCCGCGTCGAGCCCGTACTTCGCCAGTAACAACGCCGCATCGCCGTGCGTGATCAGACGGTCGGGAATTCCCATGCGCACCACGCGAACCTTGTCCTGTAAACCGTTCTCTTCGAGCAGCTCGAGCACCGCCGAACCAAATCCACCTGCGAGATAAGCTTCTTCAACCGTCACGATCAAACGCTTCGTGCGCGCGAGTGCGAGCAACAACGGCGCGTCGAGCGGTTTGACGAAACGCGCATTCACGACTGTCGTTTCGATCTGTTCTTTCGCGAGTTGTTCGGCGGCGGCCAGCGACGGATGGACCATCGCGCCGTACGCGACGATCGCGATCTCGCCGCCGTCGCGCAGGATCTCGCCTTTGCCGATCTCGAGCAGTTGCGGCTCGCGCTTGATGTCCGCGCCGACGCCGTTGCCGCGCGGATAACGCATCGCTGCCGGTCCAACATGTTCGAGCATCGTGTGCAGCATGTCGCGCATTTCGCCTTCGTCCTTCGGCGCCATAACGATGATGTTGGGAATCCCGCGCAAGTAAGCGATGTCGAGCAGGCCGTGATGTGTTTGTCCGTCGCCGCCGGCGATGCCGCCGCGATCGAGACAAAACTTCACGTTCAGATCCTGAATGCAGACGTCGTGGATCACCTGATCGAAGCCGCGCTGAAGAAACGTCGAATAGATCGCGCAGACGGGTTTGAGTCCCTCGCACGACAGGCCCGCCGCAAACGTGACGCAGTGTTGTTCGGCAATGCCGACGTCAAACGATCGCTCGGGAAACTTTTCGAGCGCTTTGCAAACGCCAGTGCCGTCGGGCATCGCGGCCGTCAACGCGACGACCTTCGGATCCTTCTCCATCAACTCGCAAAGCACGTCGCCGAACACTGACGTGTAAGTCGGCGCTTTCGAAGTGCTCTTGATCGCTTTGCCCGTTTTTAGATCGAACGGTCCGGTCGCGTGCCAGCGATAGTAATCGGGCTCGGTTTCCGGAAAGCCTTTGCCCTTCGTCGTCAACGCATGAACGATGACTGGGCCATCCTTGATCTGCTTCGCCTCGTTGAAAGCGGCGACGAGCGCGCGCGGATTGTGGCCGTCGACGTAACCGATGTACTTGAAGCCGAGCTCGCTCACGAGCGCCCCGGGCAAAACTGCCGCGGCGACGAAGTCTTTCATCGTCTTGGCCGCCTGATGCAGACGCTCGCCAACGGACGGAATCGCCAGGAGTTTTCCCTCGACCTCGTCTTTGAAACGATGATAGCCGTGCGCGCCGCGAATGCGATTGAGATATCCGGTCAACGCGCCGACCGCGGGCGCGATCGACATCTCGTTGTCGTTGAGCACCACGATCAGACGGCTCTTCAGATGGCCCGCCTGGTTGATCGCTTCCATCGCCATGCCACCGGCAAGCGACGCATCGCCGATGAGCGCGACGACGTGATAATCCTCGCCTTTGCGATCGCGCGCGATCGCCATGCCGAGCGCCGCTGAAAGCGACGTCGAGGCGTGGCCGGCGCCGAACGTGTCGTACTCCGATTCGTCGCGACGAAGAAAACCGCTGATGCCGCCGTACTGTTTGATCGTCGGCAGCAGCTCGCGCCGGCCGGTCAGGATTTTGTGCGCGTAAGCCTGGTGGCCGACGTCCCAAACGAGCCGGTCCTTGGGCGTGTCGAAGGCGTAATGCAGCGCGACCGCTAACTCGACCGCGCCGAGCGACGCGCCGGTGTGGCCGCCGACGCGCGACATCGTCTCGAGAATGTAGTTGCGAATCTCGTCGGAGACTGTTCGAAGTTGATCCGGAGGCAAAGCACGCAGGTCGGCAGGCGAGTTAATACTCTCAAGGATGCTCATCGTGGCCGCATTGTACCCCAATCATTTTGTTTTATCCGTGTCGCTTCAAGCACTCATTACTTGGCGATACAAAGTACTCTGCTCAAGTGTGAGAGTCAAGCTAAATCTCGCGCTTCAGACGCAACACGGCGATCTCAGGCCGCACGCCGAAGCGCACCGGCAAACCGATCACGCCAGTGCCGCTCGAAACATATAACTGCGTCGCGCCGCGGCGAAACAGCCCGCGATCGTATTTCAAATCGCTGCTTGCGTAGCGCACGGGCGCGCCGACAAACGGAATTCTGACCTGGCCACCGTGCGTGTGGCCGCTGAGGATCAACGAAACGTTTTGCGTCTGCTCGAGATCGAGCACGGTCGGTTGGTGTGACAAAAGAATCGTCGGCGTCTTCGTGTTGAGCCCGGCGAACGCACTCGGCCAGTCGGTGGCGTTCCAGCTCCAATCGTCGATGCCGGAGAGTTGCAGCGAGTCTGGTCCGCGTTGAAGTGTGGTGTGCGCGTTGTTCAGCACGGCGATGTGTTGGCGCTCTAAAGCACGCGTCGTGAGTTCCGGATCGGTGTAGTGATCGTGATTGCCGAGCACGGCCCAAACGCCTTCAGGCGCGCTCAGCGGCGCGAGTGCTTCCGCGCATGGCTCGATGAAACGCCGGTACGTGGTCGTGTAATCGCCGGTGAGCACAAACATGTCGGGTTTCGTTTGTTGGGCCAGCGCGACTACGCGTCGGACTTCGTCAAGACCGAGAATACGGCTGTGATGAATGTCCGTCAGTTGCGTGATGCGAAAGTTTTCGAAACGCTCGGACAGATCGCGTATGAAGACGTCAGTCTCGGAGATCCAATAGTTGTACGGTTCGACGAGGCGCGCGTAAGCTGACACACCCGCAACGGCGACCAGAGGAGTCGCCACCAATCCGCGTAAAAACTGACGGCGACTTAAAGGAAACTCCGGCACGAGCGGGATTCTACCTTACCTTGACAATACGCGGATGCCGAATAGAATTAGGTCTCGCCTGTGGGCACGGAGATGTGGCCGAGTGGCTGAAGGCGGCGGTTTGCTAAACCGTTAAGGGTCAAAAGCCCTTCACAGGTTCGAATCCTGTCATCTCCGCCAGAAAATTTTAGTAGTCAGTTGTCCTGAGACCCCGTCGATGATAGAAGGACAACTGACTATTTTTATTATGACCGTCCGCGTACGTTTCGCTCCATCTCCGACCGGCTATCTGCACATCGGCGCCGCGCGTTCCGCACTCTTCAATTGGCTCTACGCTCGGAAAACCGGCGGCAAGTTTCTTCTGCGCATTGAAGACACGGATCTGCAGCGTTCGACTGAAGAGTCAACGCGCTCGATCATCGAAGGTCTCGAGTGGCTCGGACTCGATTACGACGAAGATCTCGTTTTTCAGTCGGCGAACGCGCCGAAACATCGCGCCGCGGCCGAGCGTCTCCTCGCCGAAGGTAAGGCGTATCGCGACTTCACGCCGAAGGAGGAGCGCGAAGACACGAGCGTTAAAGAAAATATCGCCGAACGCGCGCGCGTGCAGTCCGTGGAAGGCGTGGACCAGCGCAGCAATCCGTTTCGCAACTTGTCGCAGGAAGAGTCAGACGCGCGCGCGGCAGCGGGTGAGCCGTTTGCGATCCGTTTGAAAGTGCCGGAGAACGGGCAGACGCGCTTCGACGACATCGTCTATGGTCCACAGGAACGCAGTTATTCGGAGATCGAAGATCTCGTGTTGCTGCGATCGGACGGTCAGCCTTTGTACAACCTCTCAGTCGTGCTCGACGACATCGAGATGGGCATCACGCACGTGATCCGCGGCCAGGACCATCTCACCAATACACACAAACAGATCCTGCTTTACGAGGCGTTGGGCGCGAAGGTGCCGCAGTTTGCGCACCTGCCGCTGATTCTCGCGCCGAACAAAGGCAAGCTCTCGAAACGCAAGCACGGCGAGGTAGTTTCGTTGACGACGTATCGCGACCGCGGCTTTGTGCCGGCGGCGCTTCGCAATTTTCTCGCGCTGCTCGGGTGGTCGCCGCCGGAAGGCAAAGAGATTCTCAGCAAAGAGGAGTTGGTCGAGTACTTTTCGCTCGAAGGCATCAATCGCGCGAATGCGATCTTCAACTTCCACGAGAATGATCCGCGCCGCTGGACCGACGATAAAGCGCTGTGGATGAACGCGGAGTACATTCGCACGATGCCGCTCGATGAGTTGTTGCCGATGGTGAAGGCGGAGTTGCGGACGAACAAGTTGTGGCGCGAGGAATACGATGACGACGATCGCGCGTGGTTCGTGAAGACGATCGATTTGATTCGCCAGCGGTTCTTCACGTTGAAGGATTTTTCAGGGCAAGGACGCGCTTACTTCTCTGACGATTTTGATTTTGACGAAGCGGCGGTGAACAGGAACTTGCGCCACGAACCGCGTCTGCGCGAACTGCTGCACGGACTCGCCGACAAGCTCGAAACCGTCGAACCGTTCAACGCGGAAACCTCCGAAGCCGCGCTCAGAGCATTTGCCGACGAAGCGGGCGTAAAAGCCGGACTTTTAATCAACGGAGCGCGTACAATGCTCACCGGACAGGCGGTTGGACCATCGATGTTCGAAATCTTCGATGTGCTCGGGCGCGACGCGTCCGTCGAGCGGCTGCGAAGTGGTATACCATGGTTTCAGGAGGACTAATCCATGACCAAACAACTTATCTTTACCCTGCTTTTGATCTGTTTTTTATCTGTGTCCCCTCTTGGCCAAACCAAAGCGCCATCTCCAACACCAGCGACGCGACCCCGAGCGACAGCAACACAAACGCCAACTCCAAAACCCGCGGCGACCAAACCTGCAACAACATCGCCCACTGACTCCGAAGCCGTGCTCGCCGCATTCAACAAACTACTCGACGGCATCCGTCACGCAAACGTCAACGAAGTCACTTCTGTCTACTGGAACTCGCCGCGCCTGAACCTCTTCAACTACAACGGCACGGTCACCAAAGGTTGGGAGCAGATGCGCAAGAATCGCGAGAGCTCGTATCCGGAGATTAAAGACGTGAAGCTCGACGTGCGCGACGTCAACGTCACGATGCTCGGCCGCGACGCGGCGCTCGTCACCTGCGTCTGGACGCAATCACAAAACTACAAAGGCACGCCCGAAACCGCGTCCGGCCGCATGACGCTTGTTTTCAGAAAACTCGGCACGGCGTGGAAAGCGATTCATCTGCACTCGTCAACAGACAAGCCAAATCCGGCCAGCATTCCACCGTCGGAGCAAGTGCCAGCTACTACGCCGCCGGCGACTGCGACTACGCCGGTGACTCCGGTTCCGTCGCCGACACCGACTCCGATTCCGTAGACTTTGCACGCAGTTTGATCCGCGACAGACCCGCGCCAGCGAGAATGATCAGAAACGGAAAAAGCTCGACCGTGTAACGCGGCTCGGGATTTTCCAGCGTCGCAAAAAATCCGAGCCGGATAAACATCAGGAGCGCCGCCAGCAACACCCATCTTCGCGCCGCTGCGTTTCGCGCCAGCAGCAGTAACAACGCGCCGACCAAACCCAACAGCGAATAGATCGCGGTCAACGCCGCGAACAGCGGCAACCAATACTGCTGATGAATGCTGTAGTCGAGATCCGCGAGCGGGAGCAACTCGCCGTTGAACGGGTAATACTGTGAGTGCGTGTCGAACCAGAGCGTCTTCGCGCGCTTGAGTGGCAGCACGATGTAGTAGCGAAACGGCGAGTGCGCCTTGCGTTCCTGTCCGAGCTGTGCGAAGGCGGCGTCAATCTCCGGCGTCATCTCACCCTCGAACTCCTGCGGCTGAGTTTGTTGTTCTTCGTCGCCGGAGTTTTGCTCGTCGTCGCCCGAGTCGTCGTCGGAGTTCTGTTCGTCGTCGTTCTGATCGTTCTGATTATCTGCGGAGTTGTCTTCCGCAGAGTCTTCGTCAGGAGGCTGGGAACCTTTGTTGTACTTGTCGAGCAACGCGGCCACGCGATCGCGTTCTTCCTTCGAATCGAAGGCGCGATCGGGAAAGTCGGTAATGCGAATCGCGTGGTCGTCGAGCGACCAGATCACCGGCGCGATGTAGCGCTCGTCGTCGAGCCACGTACGAAGCCAGAGCAGATAACCGCGCGGCACAAACTCGCCCGGCATTTCGCCATGCGCCGGCGCGAGCGGCTGAAACAAATGAAAGACGCGGTAATTGCGAATAGTCCACGGCACCAGGACCAGACAAAACGCGAGCGAAAACACTGCGCCTGAAACAAACAACTGTTTTATCCGCAGCTTGAACGGGTTCGCGCGCCGTCGCAAAAGCAACGACAACACCAGCGTCAAACCCACGGCCGCGGCAAACAATCCGCTGTCCGGCCGAAACAACACCGTGAGCCCCGCGATCAACCCGCTCACGCTCCACCAGAGCAACGCCTTCTTTCGATCGGAAACATCCGTGGCCTTGAAAGCAAACGTCACCACCAACACCATCGCCACGGCCAGAAAATTCGTCGGCACTTCCGTCAACACGGTCGCCACATAGATCGCGCTGAACGGACACACTGCCGCCAACGCAAACGCGATGATCGCCGCCCGATGTTTACGCTCCAGATCGACGCACCACTGAAACGCCACCAGCGCAATCAACACGCACGTCAACGTATCCATCACGGCCTGCGCCACACGCACGGCCTTGTTGTTCCCATGACCAAAGAGTTGGTAAACACCCGCGAGAAACAGCGGATAACCCGGCAGACGAATTATCGAAGGTGCGTAAGGCGCCTGGGGATCGTGAGAATAAACGTGCTGTTCGAGAACATTCTTCGCAAGCTGCGAATAAACGATCGCGTCGCCCGGCTCGTCATTCGGCAATCGCAGCGCAATGAAGAGCCGAAAACCGAGCGCAACGAGCAGCAGCAATGCATAAACCGACCAGAGCCGCTTGTTGAAAGACATCGAATCTTCGCGAGTTTACGGTCCTGCTTCGGCGGTGGCTTTGCGTTCGAGTTTGCCCCAGCCCACGACTGGCCCACGAATCGCCATCGTCACCGATTTAATCATCACGTAATACATCACCTGCCGGTAACAGAACCGTTGCAGGAACAACCACCACAGCAAACTCCAACGCTCGCGCCGCTCGAGCAGAAAAGCAAAGCCGGCCGTCACCCAATCGATCGCGAGAAATAGCGCGTAATAAAAAAGCACTTGCTGAAGATTGGTCGACGTGTAAGCGGAGCCTTGCTGCCAGCGATCGATCCCGCTCGAGACAAGCGTGTAAAGCAGGATCAGATCCATCACCGGCGAGATCAACGGAAAGAAGATCTGAAAGATCCAGACGTTGGGCATCGCGATGAAGCCCAGCGTGCCGAAGCGCGGGCGAAAGAGCGCGTCCTGATGTTTCCACATGCACTGCAACGTGCCGTACGACCAGCGGAAACGTTGCTTCGCGAGCGAGCTCAGATTGTGCGGCGCCTCGGTCCACGCAATCGCGTTTTCTTCGTAACCGATCTTGTATCCGAGCCGGCGAATTTGCAGCGTCAGATCCTGATCTTCGGCGAGCGTGTCTGCCGGAAAACCACCCGCTTCCAGCAGCAGGTCTTTGCGCCACGCGCCGACAGCGCCCGGCACGACCGTGATGCAATTCAAACTCGCAAACGCGCGGCGGTCCATGTTCTGCGACGTGATGTATTCGAGCGCTTGCCAGCGCGTCACGAGATTAACGCGGTTGCCGACCTTTGCATTTCCCGCGACCGCGCCGATTTGTTTGTCATAAAAACGATGCGCGAGCGCGCCGACGGTTTGCGGCGCAAACACCGTGTCTGCGTCGAGCGCGATGATCACTTCACCGCGAGCGTAGCGCAAACCGGTATTGAGCGCGGTCGCCTTGCCGCCGTTCGGCTCAGTCAACAATTTGACTCGTTCATCGGCGCCAAACTCATCGCGCACGACCTTGCTCGTGTTGTCCTGTGAGCCGTCGTCAACCACGATGATTTCGTAGTTCGTGTACTCCGAAGCGAGCAGGCTGCGGATCGTGTTGCGGATGACGAGCTCTTCGTTATAGGCAGGCACGATGATCGAGACAAACGGACTGTAGTCGCTGCCGGCGTGCAGCCGTTCGCGCCGCCGCGATCGCAGCCACTGCGCAAACGCAAGCGAGCCGACAAAAAACAGCCGCGCCAAACCAAGCACGATGCCGACGACGAAGAGCCATTGCATGGTCCAGCCGCCGGTCGATAGGAAGAAGAACGCGATCGCGTCGGCGCGCGTGAACACGCGCTGGTTCGCCGGAATCTGCGGCATCACCTGATCGCGCGAGAGTCCGGCGAGATCGGAAACTTGAACAAACTTAAAGCCGCGCGCTCTTAACTCGTGAATCACACGCGGCAACGCTTCGATCGTCGCCGAACGATCGCCGCCCGAGTCGTGCAGCAGGACCACTTCGCCGCGCGTTTCCGGATTCGTGTCCGTCGCGCGCTCGATCGTGCGACTCACGATCTGATCCGGCGTGACGGGAAGTTTCCAGTCGTCGGGATCGATGCGCACGCCAACCATCAGGTAACCGAGGTTCTGCGCGACGAGCGCGGGTTCGACTTCCTGCGGCTTGTCGGCTTCCGCGTCGCCGAAGTAAGGCGGGCGAAACAGCACGGTGGAACGGCCCGTTTCCGATTCGATCAAGCGTTGGGTCGCATTCAGCTCCAGCTCCACGAGCGACAACGGAATTTCACCGAGATTCGGATGTGTGTACGAGTGGTTTCCTATCTCGTGCCCTTCATCGGCGATGCGGCGCACAAGCTCGGGATACGCTTGTCCATTCTTGCCGATGATGAAAAACGTCGCCGGCACCTGCTCTCGTTTCAGTATCTCGAGAATGGCCGGCGTCCAACGCGGATCGGGACCGTCGTCAAAGGTGAGCGCGATCAAACCGGGCCGATCGCCGGTGCGCTGCACGACGTAAGAGGTCGGCAACGCCGTAAACTGTTCCGACTTGATGTAGCCGCTCGCCCCGTCGACTTGTAGATCGCGCGCGCCTTTCTGCGGTCGCGACATTACCTTCAGCACCTCGCCGTTGCCTTCGAAGTCGACGTCGTAACCGTAGTTGATCGAACGCAACGTGTCCGGCGAAGTGTTTCCGTTTTCGCCGAGAATGGACCAGATGGATGGGTCTTCGGAACCGAGTCGCCAGATGGCAAAGCCGGCGGGCTTGTAGCCGCTCGCCGCACGCATCTCGTTGTAAGCCGTCACCGCGTCGAGAAACCAGACCTTGTGATGCGAATTATCGTCTTCGTCGTATTCGAAGTAGGGGTTGCGCGTGGCCGGATCGAAAGCCGGTTCCACCTTCGAATCCTGCGCCGTGATCAAAGCTTCCTGAAACGTAACTTCGTCGGCCGTATTGCTGGCGTCGCTCCAGTTATAGCCGTAGTTGCCGAGCGCGATGATGGTCTTCGACGGATCGAGATTGCGCATCTGCGCGATGAGTTGCTGTTCGAACCAGTCCTGCGCGGCGACGGGCCCGGCGTCGCTGCCGCTCCAGTGCTGGTCGTAAGCCATCAACATCAGGTAGTCGGTGGCGGCCGCGTAAGCTTTGTAGTTCCAATCCGGATCCGCAAACGGCACGGCCTGCACGACCAGCAGGTTCTTCGCGGCAAACGCGGCGTGCAGCTCCTGCATGAACGTGAGCAGGTTGGCTTGCGCAGAAACCGGCGGTTCTTCGAAGTCGACGCAGATGCCGCCAAACTTGTTGTCCTGCACAAAGCTCAGCAGCGAGTTGATGAGCGTTTGCCGGTGCGGTTCGTCGGCGATCGAGCGCGCGAGTAGTTCGTGTTGCCACTGCTCGTCGACCAGGTTCTGCACCATCGGGATGATGCGTGTTTGCGGCCGCGTCAAACGAATCCAGTTCAACGCCGGAATATGAACGTCGGTGGCGAGCGGGTTGCCGCCGTCGGGCGCGTCCTGCAAATGCGACCACTCGGCGACGACCCAATCGAGATGGTCGAGATTTCGTTTCAGCGATTCGTAGCTCGACTCGTCCCAGTTAATAAAGAAGCCAACTGACAACGGGCGAGTCGTGGGAACGATCGGCGTGGGCACAGTCGGTGGCGGCGGCACGACCGGAATGTGCGCGCGGCGTTTGCCGGGAGCGATGTAGTTGGCCTTCGCGAGCGCGTGTTGCAGTTCAGCCTGTGCTTTGCGCGCTTTGCGTTCGATCGGATTCGCCGGCAGGTTCGGGCCTTTGGGCTTGATGTCTTTGACGTCCGCCGGATGCGGCAGCACAGAGATGGCTTTCAGGTTGAAGCTTGGCAGAACGGGATTCGCGAGGACACTCGCGATGAAGAGAATTGCGAGACCCGTGACGAGCACTGAGACGGCGAGCCATGCGCGTCGCACGCGCCGCCAGCGGCGGCCGCCAGGATCATGAAAAACGGGGGACTCCGAAGAACTCACGGCGGTTTGGATGACGAACTGAGAATTTGCGGTTACTTCATAATAAAAAAGCCGTCCACGATCAAGGACCGTGGACGGCTTCGGTGAACTGTTGGGATTGGCCTGAGGCTGACTGTGTGCCTTCCAGAAAGGAGGAGCACTACGCAGTAAGACGACCGAACCAGAATCCTAACGAGTTAGCTGGTTCAGAGGTCAGGCCGCAGCCACCTCACTGTGATAAGAACTCATATATTTTTTTGAATCACCTCCTTTCCAGTGTTGCTTCGCATGATAAGGGAGAAGCGCGTGAGCGTCAATAGGTCCTTTGGAGTGCGCCGACTCGTCGGCGCTTTGGCCAAAGCGGTGACAAGTCCCCGCACTCCAGGGAGCCGCTCGGGTGAAACTGACGATTAAACTCTCACGCCCGCGGCGTAGACTTGCCACGCGTGATTGACGCCGAAGAAGTAAGCGAGCTCGCGATAATCGTCGGTGTCGTGAATCACGAGATCCGCAGTCTTGCCCCGTTCGAGTGAGCCGAGTTGATTGCCGCGATTCAAACTATAAGCGGCGTTGATCGTTGCGGCGGTGATTGCTTCGGCAGGCGTCAGCTTCATTTGCGTGGCCGCGAGCGAGAGGATGGTGAGCATCGAAGGCGTCGGTGAGGAGCCGGGATTGAAATCTGTGGCGAGCACGACCGCGAGACCGGCGTCGATCATTTGCCGCGCGGCCGGATAATGCGACGAGCTGAGCGCGTAAACCGAACCCGGCAACAACACCGGCTGCACGCCCGCGGATTTCAACGCTGCGATACCGTCGGCATCAGTGTGTTCGAGATGATCCGCCGTGATCGTTTCGAGTTCGGCCGCGAGCTTCGCGCCACCGCCGAGCGAGAGCTGATCCGCGTGAATCCTGAGTCCGAGGCCGTGGCAACGCGCGGCGGAAAGTATTCGCCAGGCTTCATCCGTAGTGAACACGTTCTGTTCGCAAAACACGTCGCAAAACTCGGCGAGTTTCTGCTGCGCGATCTGCGGCAACATCTCGTCGACTAACAGCGAAACGTACTCGCTGCGTCGCGCGCGATACTCCGGCGGAACGCTGTGCGCGCCGAGAAACGTCGGCACGTAACGCAACGGCGTTTCTTCATCGAGCCGGCGAATCGCGCGCAGCATCTTGATTTCGTCTTCGAGCGACAAACCGTAGCCTGACTTGGCTTCGATCGTCGTCGTGCCGCCGCGCAGAAACCACGCCGCGTAACGTTTTCCGGCGGCGATCAGTTCGTCGAGACTCGCCGCTCGCGTGCGATTCACCGTCGATTGAATCCCACCGCCGCGAGCGGCGATCTCCTGATACGTCGCGCCTTTGATCCGTTGCTCGAATTCATCGACGCGCGTTCCCGCAAACACCGGATGCGTGTGCGCATCGACAAACCCCGGCAAAACGATCCGCCCGCCCGCGTCGACGACTTCGCAATCGGCATCAATCAACCGCTCGATCTGATCCGAAGTTCCGACCTGTTCGATCAAACCATCACGAATCAACATCGCGCCGGGTGCGACGATGCCGAGCTCGCGCATCTCGGGACCGACCCGGGCCTGCGCCGGCCCGGCAAGCGTCACAACCTGCGCACAATTGATAATCGCGAGCGTCATTCCCGATACAGCCACGCGCCCGCGATGGCCGCGAGCGAGTACTCAACAATTCCCCAAACCATCCCGATGATCACGAAGGTTGTTGCCAACCCAAACAGCGCCGCGTTCAGCACGCCGCAATAGAAGTAGACACAGAACCAAATCACCGACGCCGCACAGATCGCCGTCTTTGGTCCCGGGCCGTAACGCGGCCGGATCATCGCGTACAAACAAACGATCAGGATGCCGAGCAGAAACGTGATCGCCACCGCGACCGCGATGAAGTTGCCACCCGGCGGCGTCAGATGAAGGCGGCGAAACATCTCCTCCATCTGTTGCTTGAAGATCACTTCATTCAAAATATACTCGCCGATGTTCAGCACGAGACCGGCAAGCAAACCACCCAGGATCACTCGTCCGAAGTTGATTTTACTCATGGGGGATCTCCTTTCGAGTTTTGAGTTTTGAATTTACGTTCGTCGTTTGGCGAGCGCGTAAATCGTCACACCGACAGCATTCGCCAGGATGACGGTGGCCACGATCTTGAGAGCAAAGATCACCTGGTTCTGGACTGGAATAATCGCGACCGGAGTAAAGTAGATATAGATCAGTGTCGTGATGAAACCGGAGGCGCACGCGACCTTCAACCACCACGGCGAACGCACCCCGAAACCCTTCATGCCGATCAGCGGAATCGCAAACAGGACGAGATAAGTCAACGCGTAGAAAACTCCGCCCGCGTTGTCGAGCAGTTGAAACGCTTCCTGCACGCCGACGCCACTCAAACTCAACAAGCCCAAAGCGAGCGTCACCGCGCCGACGAACAGAATCGAGTTGATCGGCGTCTTGTAAGTCGGGTGCAAACGCGTGAACCACGCCGGCAACAGTCGGTCCCAGCCGGCGACGAGCGGCAGCCGCGTGTTGCCGGCGAAGTACATACTCATCAAAGCAATCTGCCGCATCACGACGCCGAGAATCGCGATCGAAACAACTTTGCCGACCCAGCCATACGAACCAAACCCAATCGAGAGCACTTGCGGAATCGGTCCGATCAGATCGACTTTGTCGGGTGAAACAAACGCGAGCACGGAGCTCGTGCCGAGTATGAACATCACCGCGATGATCGGCGCGGCGATGAGCACCGAGCGCGCGATGTTGCGTGCGGGCTGTTTCGTCTCGCCCGCGAGAATCGCGATGTACTCGAAGCCGGCGAGACCACCGAGCGCGAGCTTGCTGGTAACGTTGATGTTGTAAGCAGTGAAATTCGGTACCTGAAAAGCAAACGGACGATAAGCGCCGGCGTTACCCTGGACCAATCCGAGCATCGGCAGCAGAACCAGCGCCGCAAAGGTAATGAGCAGCATCAGGCCGCCCGCGTTCTGCACCCACTTCCCAACTTTCAAACCGCGCATCGCGGCCAGCACCATGCCGATCACGAGGAGGGTGCTGAATGTTGTGATCGTGAGCGTGTGCTCGCGCATCCACGCCGCTCGCGGTCCGATCGCGTAGGAGAAGTTTGTCGTCACGACGAGACCGATGCCCGCGAGAATCGTGATCGCAAACACCCAGAGGTTCCACGCCACCATGAACGCGACGAAATCGTTGAACGCCAGCTTGGCCCATTGATAGAGGCCGCCTTCGAGCGGCGCGAGGCGGTTGAGAAAAATCACGACTGCGGCCAGCGGAAGATAATAAGTAACGATCGCGACGAGCCAGAAGACGTTCTGATCGTAGCCGAGCTTCGCGGCCCAACCGACCCAGATCGTGCCGACCACGAAGACGACCTGGGCCAGCACGAGATCAAACAGGCCGAGTTCTTTTTTCAGGACGGCGCTGCGCGCTTCGACGGAGCGCTCTACTTCTGCAACCATTGGCGTATGTCCTCGTGCATCTCGGGAACGAATTCATGCGCTGCGTCATAGCTCTTGAAAGTCACGTTGGGCGTTCGCGTCTGAAGTTGTTGCTTGTAGTCGCGAACTCGTTCGGGCGTATAGAACTCGTCTTTGGTTCCCGCCAGGTGAAAGACGTTGATTTGCGAGGACCGGTAAGCCGGATTTGTATCCCAATCGCCCGGCAGACCGCCGCACATACCTATGACCCCGCGCAAGCGTTCCGGGTTCGAAAACGCGAAGCGATAATTCAGCGCGCACGACTGCGAGAAGCCGACGAGATAGATCCGGCCCGCGTCGGCGACGCCCTCGTCTACCAACCGCGAAATGAGATCAAGTAGCGCCTGATGATGAAGCGCGACAGATTCTTCGGGACGGAAATTCGTCAACCAGCCAAACCCAAACCGCAATGGCCCACCTTTGTAGTACGGCTCTTTGAGGTGTTGGTGAAAACCCTGTAACGACGCGATCGCGAAACCGTCGGGCGCCATCAATCGCGCCTCGCGCATCATCTGTTGCTTGTTTGCGCCGTAGCCATGCAACGCGATCAAAAGCGGCGCTGGACCAGGCGCGGTGACGTGCAGATCGTAATAAAGATTGATCCTCGCCGCGAGGGTGCGGTCAGTGTTGGGGGCAGGGCTGGTCATTGGCCTCTCATTCTGTGGATTCTGCGCAAGCTGTCAATAGCTCGCGCTTGAACTCCAAACAGTGGGCGGCTAGGATGGCTGCACGTTCGCTTACAGTTTGGCTAATTTTCGACGAGGTGACGCAATGAAATTCCCAGGCGGATTCAACATGCAGCAGATGATGAAGCAGGCGCAGCAGATGCAGGAGAAGATGCAGAAGGAGATGGAAGAACTGCGCGTCGATGCTTCAGCGGGCGGTGGCGTCGTGACCGTCCAGATGAAAGGCAATCACGAAATCCTCTCGCTCAAGATCGATCCCGAGGCCGTGAAAGAAGGCGACGTCGAGATGCTTCAGGACATGATCGTCGCGGCCGCAAACGAAGCTAATCGCAAAGTGGATGAAGCGATCAAAGGCAAGATCGGCGGCATGCTTCCGCCCGGACTCGGCGGTCTCTTCGGGTAATTAACAAGCGATGTTGGAGTACGCGGAACCAGTAACCAAACTGATCGACGAACTGAAACGTCTGCCGAGTATCGGACACAAATCCGCGCAGCGCCTCGCGTTTCATCTCATGCGCGTTCCCGAAGCCGACCTGGAACGTTTGATAGCCGCGATGCGCGACGTGAAACAACGCATCGTTCTTTGTTCGATCTGCAATAACCTCACGGAAGTCGATCCGTGCCGTTTTTGTTCTTCGCCGAGCCGCGATCATTCCGTGATCTGCGTCGTCGAAGAGCCGCACAGTCTCGTGGCCGTGGAAAAGACGCGCAGTTTCAAAGGCGTCTATCACGTGCTGCACGGCAGTCTCTCGCCGATCCGTCACATTGGACCAAGCGAACTGCATCTCGCGAACCTACTGCCCCGTTTGAAGCCCGAAAATAACGACGGCGTGCGCGTGACGGAAGTGATTCTCGCGACGAATCCGACGACGGAAGGCGAAGCGACGGCCAATTACATCAGCCGCCTCTTAAAACCTTTGGGATTGAGAGTGACGCGAATCGCGATGGGGATGCCGGTCGGCAGCGACCTCGAATACGTGGATGAGGTAACGATGGATAAGGCGCTTTCCAACCGGCACGAGATCTAATTAGCCACAGACGTACACGGATGGACACGGACGTAGTGATGGTGAACGAGGGTAACTTTGTGATAGTCAACCAGAGTAACTTTCCTCAGTGAAAATCCGTGTTTGTCTGTGGCTGATTCCAACCTGTCAGTAACGCACGTGCTCCGCCTGCGTTCCCTCCTTGCAGTCAACACACTTATCTCCGTCGTCGTACAAGTGCGCGTCGAAATCAACGAGCGACTTGATCGGCACGCCCTCGATCTCGTCAGGCGCTGAGCTGAAACGCACGATCGTGCCGCAACCGATAATGCGCGCGCCGAGCGACTTCACCAGCGTTACGGTCTCTTTGAGCGCGTTACCGCTGCGAATGATGTCGTCGACGATGATGCACGGATTTACCTCGCCCTGATTCACGTATTGGCGAAACTGTCGCTCGCCCTGCTCCTGTTCCGCCCAGTAGATCTGCTCGGCGTTGAGCGCATCGCGAACACCAAACGCGACCGGAATTCCGCCCGAGCTCGGACTGATCACCGCGACCTTCGGCAAATGGCTCGAGATATCTTTTTCCACGCGAAACTTGCGACTCAGCGCGACCGCCAGCACGCGCGCCGTATCGTAATAGCGAAACGCGAGCGGCATTTGAAAGTAGTGCGGCGAGTGCTTGCCAGTAGGATAAACAAAGTGACCTTCGCGAAACGCGCCGGTTTTTTGCAGAATCTGCATCACTGTTTCTTGGGAAGGAATCAGCTCGACCATTTCTTTCTCCGGGTTTCTGGTGTTTGGTGTTTGCGCGCCAGAGCATACATCAATCGCGGCCATTTGCTCCATACGAAGTGGCGCGTTCGATGAGTAGTCGTTGATCGTTGGGTAAACCGGCGGGCAGCGAGTTAACAGAAAACCACTGCGCTTTTTCGATTTCGATCGTCTGCGGTTTCACTACGCCGTTCGCGCGGCAACGAAAAAGGATCTCGACCTGTTGCGGTCGTTTGAAACTGCGCGCAGTAAAGATCTCGACCTGCCTGACTTCGAGGCCAATCTCTTCGTGGAGCTCGCGCCGTAATGCCTGTTCGGGATGTTCGCCAGCTTCGAGAAAACCGCCGGGCAGGCCCCAGCCGCTGCCGGAGCGAAAGCTGTGTTTGAGCAGCAGCACTTGTCCTTCATCGTTGAAGATCACAGCGCCCGCGGTGACGGTGAAGCGCTGCTGCGTCGCGCGCATGCTCCAGCGCCGGACACGCGACGGCAGCGCGCGCCACATCTTGGCCATCAGCTTTTGCAACACGCGCCGAGCATACACTGTTTTCTGATCTGTGCCGTGTGTGCAAATCCGTGGCCGACTTCGTGTACAATGCGAGGCCGACGCCATGGCCACCGCAACTACCGACTCCATTGCCGTTCCGAAGCGGATCACAAACGCGCAGACCGTCTGCAACGAGAAGAACGAAAAGGGAAAGCTCTGCAACGGGCACCTGAAGCAGTTGAACACTGCGGGCGAGCCGGCGCGCGTTCACTTGCGCGGCGACGATGTGCTGTTCAAGTGTCAGGTCGACGGCACGCTTTACATGGGGCCGCCGTTGGGCCACGTGCGCGATCCGTACAAGCAGGAACGGTTTGTTGAAGCGGAGTTGAGTGCGTTATTGCAGGCGGCTGGTGGCACGCTGCCGGTGATCAAGAAAGACGAGCAGCGCGGCGTGTACGTGATGATCGAAACGGAAGTCGGCGATCATGGTGCGCACGCAGCGAAGCCCGCGCCCGCGAAACCTGCCGCTGCTGCAAAAACGGGAACGGCTCCCGTGGCTCAAACCGCAGCGCCAACTCCAGCAAAAGCCCCGGCAGGGGCGACAGCCGCTCCGAAAGCCGGCGAACACAAGACACTCGGGCAAAACCCGAATCGACAACTGTTCAAGCGATCGAATTACGTGGGAGTTCAGGATACCGGTCCCGTTGCCGGTGAGAGTTTCGAACAGAAGGTCGCGCGGTTGAAAGCGCTTTCAGCCGCAGCGAAACAACGTCAGGATGAAGGCGGTGGCGAAGTAGTCTCGCACGCTGAAGTCTCAGCACCCGTTTCGTCAGCGCCTGCAGCCGGTTCGACCAGCGCACCCGCCGCAGATCAGGTCGTTCAATCCGCTGAAATCAACGCGCCGACGCCAGCGGCCGCATCATCATCCCCGGCTCACAAGCCAACCGGCAACGCGGATCGCAGCTTATTCAAGCGCTCTACTTATTGTGGAGTCCAGGACACCGGTCCGGTTCCAGGCGAGACTTTCGAACAGAAAGTCGCACGACTCGCCGCACTCTCAGCCGCCGCTAAGCAACGTTCCGAAGGTGGTTAATTTTTTAGAACTTCTCAGTAACCGTCAGTCCCTCTTGCGCTAACTTCCAGTCAAGCACTTCCGCGCCTTCTTCCGCCGCTAAAGCAGCTTCGACGTCTTTCCTGCGTCCGGACTTGCACAAAAAGGCGATACAGCCGCCACCACCAGCGCCGCAAACCTTCGCCGCTTCCGCGCCGTTCGCTAACGCCTTCTCAACGAGCATCTCCATCTGCGGGGTCGTGATCGTCGGCGCGAGCCGCTTACGATTCGGATAAGCCTGCTTCATGATCGTCGCCACGCGATCCCAGTCGTCGGCAAGCAAAGCTTCGCGCATGTTGCGCGCGGAATCACGAATCCCATCAAACAGCTCAAACAACTCCGCATCACCATCGATATGCCGTTTGTAAACTTCCCAATTATTAATTCCCGACAGCCGCGGCTCACCCGTGTAACAGATCGCGATCCGCTTCTCCAACTCTTCCGTGTTGATGTCGAGAGCCTCTCGCTCGATCCCCTCAGTGCGAAAGTGAACACACGAAACCGATCCGTAAAGCGGCGGATAATAATCCTGAAAACCAGCCGGCACTTTGATCACCGTCGACTCCACATTCGCCGCGAGCGTCACAAACTTTCGCTCCTCGTAACGATTCCCGACCAAACGATTCAACGCGCCGATGCACGCGATCGCCAGCGCCGACGAGCCGCCGAGCCCAGCGCCCGCGGGCACCGTGCTTTCCGCCACGAGATGAAATCCCGTCGTCGGTTTGAAGAAGTGAACCAGTTTCGAGATCAGTTCGAGTCGCTCTTCCTGGAGCAGATCTTCGATCGCGGACAGGTGCGTCTCAAACGCGACTTTTCGATCGCGCGATTCGAGCACGATGCGGCCGTCGTCGTTGGTCTCGATACGGACGCGAGCATACAGCGAAAGAGCGAAGTTAACGGTGGTGGCGCCGGGATGAAACAGATAAAGCGGCCAGATGTCGATAGTGCCGCCCGCCAGGTCGACTCGGGGAGGTGCAGTGGATTCGATGATCATTTGTCTACAGTCTTAAGGTTGTCCTTATGTACTTTGTTGTACGACTGCCACAAAGTAGCAAAAACCCGGCTCAACCCCAAAGAACTTTTAGTCGCCGTCGCCCTCGTGCTTCGCGATCCGTTTCTTTTCCTCGGCGCGGTGCTGCTTGAAAGGAATGTGTTCCTGAAATTCCTGTCGCAGGTCCTGTAACTTCTCGGCGGCCGCTTGTTCGAACTCCTGCAGACGCTCCGGATCCGCCTCTTCAACTTTCGGCGACAACCAAAACCGCTCGGCGAGATAAAACGCCGCGATGCCGACCACGACGATCACGAGCAACACTTTGCCGAGTCGTTGGAAATCGCCGATCAGTCGCATCACCGCGCCGCTGAAGAAATAGCCCGCGCCCGACAGAATGAAAACCCACAGGAAACAGCTAAAGAACGAGACGATGAGGAAGCGAATGTACGGCATACGCCCGACGCCGTAAAAAACGCACGCCGCCCAACGCAACCCGTAAATATATTTCGAAAGAAAAATCGAGAGCGCGCCGAAGTTGTGCGTCAGTCGCTCGAGTCTTGGCTTCGCCGCGCGGTAAAAGCGAAACTTTTTGACGCCTTCGCAAAACGCGCGACCGGCGAAGTAAGCCATGTTATCGCTTACAACCGCGCCGAGGGTTCCCCACAGCAAAACTTGCAGAAAGCTGTTTGGTTCGAAGAAGCCGCTGTGCGCCAACACGCCGGCGATAAGGAGCGTGATGTCGCCTTCCACCATGACCAGGAGGAACACCGCGTAGATGCCGTACTGACCTATGAGCTTGTAGAGAAAGTCGAGGTGCATTGTGTCGGTGGGATTCTACAGATAAACCACGAACCGAGCCTTAAGATTCGTCTTCGTCCTGTTGTGGGGGTTTGACGACAAGAACGGGGCAAGGGGCGTGACGTACCACCGACTCAGCAGTCGAACCAAACAAAATGCGCCCAAGACCGGTGCGGCCATGCGACGAGATCACTATCAAGTCAACTTTTCGCTCTCCCGCAACGCGCACGATCTCAGACGCCGCTTCGCCATGCACTACCAACTCCTCAACATCGAGACCCGAGCAGTCGTCACACTCCGCGAGCTTCGGCAGTTCGCGTTCGGCGGAGTCTTCGAGTTGCTCGGTGATGTCCGCGATCGGCATCGGCTCGGTCATACCGGAATAACCCACCGTCGGCACGATAGGCTCGATCACGTTCACACAAATTATCGACGCCTTAAACCTGCGCGCCAGCGACGCCGCATACGACAGCGCGTAATTGCCACACTCGCTGAAGTCGGTCGGTAAGAGGATGGTCCTGATTTCCATGTGGCACTTTTGTGTCTTTTGCGCTTTTTTGTGGCACAATTCTACTCCCAGGCTGGCTGATATGACTACTCCGAGAAAAAACTTCATCGGCATCCTCGTCTCGGGCGCGAAGATTCGCGCCGCGTTGGTGGACGAAGACGGCCGCGTGATCGAGCGCACACAGGCGAATGTTTCTTCTGAAAACATCGTCCCGCAGTTAGCCACGATCGCCGGTGACTTGCGGCCCGCACTCGGACAAGTCGCAGCCATCGGCGTCGCAGTTCCCGGCCTGGTTAATCGTCAAACCGACCGCGTTGTCGATTCGCGCGGCTTGCCTCGAACGATGGTCGAAGATCTGCATGGCGGGCTGATGCGTGCGACCGGACTGCGCTGCGAGATCGAAAACGACGCGAACGCCGCGGCGTACGGCGAGTTCAAAGTCGGCGCAGGTCGCGGCAGCCGCAATCTCTTTTACATGTCGATTGGCGACGGCATCGGCGGCGCGATCATTCTCGACGGCAAACTTTGGACGGGCGCTTCCGGCTTCGCGGGAGAAGTCGGCCACATCACGATCGACACCGAAGGGCTGCAATGCGTTTGCGGTAACACCGGCTGTCTCGAAACACTCGCTTCCGCGCCCAGTATCGTGCGGCGCGCCCGCGAACGTCTCAATCGCGACAATACGTCGTCATTATCGCGTCTGGCCTTGAATAAGAATTTCACCGCCGAAGACGTCGCCCACGAAGCACGTGAAGGCGATGACTTCGCGGCGATGATGATCGAACGCACCGGAAAATTCATCGGCACGGGCGTCGCCAGCGTCATCAACCTGCTGAATATCGACTGCATCGTGCTCGGCGGCGGCGTTATGGACGCCGGTCCACTCATTCTCAATCCGATCATTCAGGAAGCGAAGCGGCGCGCTTTTCAACCTTGTTTTGACGCTACTCAGATCGTCGCTGCGACGCTTGGACCTGACGCTGCGCCGATCGGTGTGGCCCTTCTCGCTCGTGACGCGGAAGAAACGTAACTCTCACAACTTTGTGGCCCAATTTGAAATTCGCATTTGATTTGATAAAGTGCGTGCTTTCCAATGCCACAAATCTTCCACCACAGCACTAATGCTTTAGCGAAGATTACTATCTACGGCGCGGTTTTTATCTTTGTCGCCCTTCTCTGGGTCGCCGTCGAACTCAATCGTTCGGGATGGAACACAGGGCAATGGGTCGAGCGCCAACAACCGGTCCAGTTCAGTCATAAACATCACGTCGGAGACGACGGCATCGACTGTCGCTACTGCCACAACTCAGTAGAGACAGCAGCGTCCGCCGGCATTCCGTCGACGCAAACGTGTATGAACTGCCACAAGCAGATCTGGGCCGATAGTCCTTATCTCGAACCGGTGCGCGCGAGTTTCCGCACCGGCAAACCGCTGGAGTGGATTCGCGTTCACGACCTGCCTGACTACGTTTACTTCAATCACAGCATTCACGTTAAGAAGGGCGTTGGTTGTTCGACGTGTCACGGGCGCGTCGACGAACAACCGATCATGTATCAGGCAGCGCCGTTGCAGATGGAGTGGTGTTTGGAATGTCATCGCGCGCCGGAGAAATACGTGCGGCCGAGAAAAGAGATCTACAACATGGAGTGGCCGGCGCAGAACAGAGACATCAACGACGGTCTGCGGTTGAAAGCCGAATACCGCATTCAGGGTAAAGAGGTTTTGACGAGCTGTTCCACTTGCCACCGGTAACGTTGGATTGAAAATGAGCGATAGCGATCGTCACATAAACTTCAAGCTGATGCGCGATCACATTCTTCGTTTACAGGACGAAGAACCGCGCGCTGGTAAGAAGTATTGGCGAAGTTTGGACGAGCTGGCGGACACGCCGGTCTTTCGTGAGTTTGTTGCGCGTGAATTTCCGCAGCAGGCCGAGGGTTGGAACGATCCGTTTGAGCGCCGCACGTTTTTGAAGTTGATGGGTGCGTCGCTTGCTCTCGCGGGCCTGAGTGGTTGCGTTTATCAACCACCGGAGAAGATCGTTCCTTACGTCAAGCAACCG
The DNA here is from genome assembly GCA_946480785.1 of uncultured Blastocatellia bacterium. Next base: position 92,748 of record CAMLLD010000001.1, read on the forward strand.
GAAGAGATCCTTCCCGGCAAACCTCTCTTCTTCGCGACTGCCGCGCCTTTGCTTGGCGCAGCCGTGCCGATTCTCGTGCGCAGCAACGAAGGACGGCCGACGAAGATCGAAGGCAATCCAGACCATCCTAACAATCGCCCGCTCGACTTTCCCGCTGAAGATCCGTATCGCGATCCGCGCGGCTCCAGCACGACCGACATTTTCACGCAAGCTTCGATACTCGGTCTTTACGATCCCGATCGTTCGCAGACGCTGACTTATCGTGAAGACATTCGGCCGTGGACGGCGTTCGTCGGCGCGATGCAGGCGGCCACGAATGAGCAACGCGCGAAGCAGGGCGCAGGCCTTCGTTTCCTGACAGAAACGATCATTTCGCCGTCGCTGGGCGCGCAGATGAAGGAGTTGTTGGCTGCGTTTCCGCAGGCGAAGTGGCACCAGTGGGAACCGGTCAACCAGGACAACGCGCGCGGTGGCGCGATGATGGCGTTTGGCCAGCCCGTACACATCACTTACAAATTCGACGTCGCGCAGCGTGTGCTTTCGCTCGACGCTGATTTTCTCGCGGCGCAGCCCGGTTTGCTGCGTTACGCGCGCGAGTTTATGGGCCGCCGTCGCATCAGCGAAAACAATCGCGACATGAACCGGCTCTACGTGATCGAGACGACGCCGACGAATACCGGCGCGATGGGCGATCACACGTGGGAAGTTAAGCCGAGCGAGTTTGAAGGTCTCGTGCGCACGATCGCGAGCGGCGGCAGTGCGAGTGCGTATCCATGGATCGGCGCGCTGCTCAGCGATCTTCAGCAACACCGCGGCGCGAGCATCGTGATTGCCGGCGACAATCAGCCGCCGATCATTCACGCGCTCGCCCACTCGATGAACGACGCGCTCGGAAACGTCGGCAAGACTGTTTTCTATTCCGATCCGCTGGCTGTTAACCCGGTGGACCACCGCACGTCACTGCAGGAACTCGTCGCGGACATCGATGCCGGACGCGTTGACCTGTTGGTAATCGTCGGCGGCAATCCGGTCCACAACACGCCGCCGGATCTCAAGCTCGATTTCAACCGGTTGCAAAAGGCGAAGCTGCGCGTTCACCTCAGCGAGTACAAAGACGAAACGACTGAGTTGTGTCACTGGCACGTGCCGGCCGCGCACTATCTCGAATCGTGGGGCGACGCGCGTTCCTACGACGGCACCGTGACGATCATTCAGCCGTTGATCGAGCCGCTCTACGAAGGCAAGACGCCGTATGAACTGCTCGCTGTGTTTACGGATCAATACGATCGTCGTCCTTACGATGTGGTCCGCTCTTACTGGCAACAACAGCAGACACAGATCTCCGCGACAAACCAACAAGGCGCAGCCGTACAAACCGCGCCGGTGCCGACGAGCCAACAAACGACGGATTTCGAAACGTGGTGGCGTCAATCAGTTCACGACGGCTTCATTCCCAACACCGCGCTCAAGACAAAAGCCGTTTCGGTCAACAACGGTTTCATGTCTCAACCACCGGCGGCGCAACCCGCGGCGAGTGGCTTTGAACTCGTCTTGCGCATCGACCCGTCGATCTACGATGGACGTTTCGCAAACAACGGCTGGCTTCAGGAATTGCCCAAGCCGTTGACGAAAGTCACCTGGGACAACGTCGCGATTTTGAGTCCGAACTCGGCCAAACAGATCACCGGCAGCGGCGACAACGGCGGCGCGGTGAAAGGCCGCGAACATTATGTTCCCGTCGTCGAGATCACGAATCAGCACGGACAGAAAGTGCGCGCGCCGCTTTGGATCCAGCCCGGCCAGCCCGACGGCGTGGTCACGCTTCATCTCGGCTACGGCCGCCGTCTTGCCGGACGCGTCGGCGGAACGCAAAACAGTCCCGTCGGCTTCGATACTTACGTGCTGCGCAATTCGTTCGAACCGTGGTTCAGCAACGGCATTCAAATCAGTGCGACCGGCGAACAGCATGTGCTCGCCACCACGCAGCTCCATTTCACGCTCGAAGATCCGAACTTCAGCGGCGAACCGCGAGACGTTATTCGCTCCCAAACGCTCGCAGAGTTTCTGGGCCCCGAACAGTACAACGAGAAACACGATCATCCCACGCTGTACCCCGAGTATCACTACGACAACCAGGCGGAGAACGCGCCCAACTACGCCTGGGGCATGGCGATCGATCTCAACAACTGCATCGGTTGCAACGCGTGCACTGTGGCTTGCCAGGCGGAAAACAACATTCCCGTCGTCGGCAAAACCGAGGTCATCCGCAGTCGCGAGATGCATTGGATCCGCGTCGATGCTTATTACCAAGGCTTCGATCCACAACATCCCGAGGGCATCAACTTCATGCCCGTGCCGTGCATGCATTGCGAGAACGCGCCCTGCGAGCCTGTTTGTCCGGTTCACGCCACCGTCCATAGCGCGGAAGGCTTGAACGACATGGTTTACAACCGCTGCGTGGGCACGAAGTATTGCTCCAACAACTGCCCGTACAAGGTGCGCCGCTTCAACTTCTTTCTTTATCAGGACTGGAACACGCCGACTTATCAGTTAATGCGCAATCCCGACGTGAGTGTGCGCAGTCGCGGCGTGATGGAGAAGTGCACTTACTGCGTGCAGCGCATTCAGAACGCGAAGATTCAGGCGGAGCTGGAAGACCGCAAAGTGCGCGACGGCGAGATCATCACTTCGTGTCAGGCTGCTTGTCCGACCGAGGCGATCATCTTCGGCGACGTGAACGATCCGTCGAGTCGCGTCAACAGATTGAAGAACGACAAGCGCAACTATTCGTTGCTCGGCGAATTGAACACGCGACCGCGCACGAGTTACCAGTCGCAGTTGAAAAACCCGAACCCGGAAATAAGTCAGAACCGTGGCTGAAATAGAAAAACCAGATAGACCATACGTCGAAGGCCCGATGCACTCGACCGCGCCGGTGATCGATCCGGAGCTGACGTTTGCCTCCGTCACCGACAAGATCAGCTCGATCGTCCTGAAGCGCAAGACGTCGCTGGCCTGGTTTTTCGGTTTTGCGGTCTCGTTCATTCTCTTCCAACTGATGCTGCTGACGATGACGAACCTCGTCGTCGTCGGTATCGGTTTGTGGGGCGTCAACGTTCCCGTCGCGTGGGGCGTCGCCATTCTCAACTTCGTCTGGTGGATCGGCATCGGTCACGCGGGCACGCTAATCTCCGCGATCCTTTTGCTGTTGCGCCAGAAGTGGCGCACGTCGATCAACCGCTTCGCTGAAGCGATGACGCTCTTCGCGGTCGCGCAGGCCGGTATGTATCCGATCTTCCACCTCGGCCGACCGTGGCTCGCGTACTGGCTGTTTCCCTATCCGAACACGATGGGGATCTGGCCGCAGTTTCGCAGCCCGCTGATGTGGGACGTGTTTGCGGTCTCGACTTACGCCACCGTCTCCGCGATGTTCTGGTTTGTCGGTCTGATTCCCGACTTCGCCACGCTGCGAGATCGCGCCCGCAGCAAACCGTTTCAAATGATCTACGGCCTGCTCGCGATGGGCTGGCGCGGTTCCGCGCGTCACTGGCATCGCTACGAAATGGCGTATCTGCTCCTCGCGGGTCTCGCGACACCGCTCGTGCTTTCCGTGCACACGATCGTCAGTTTCGACTTCGCGGTCGGCATCATTCCCGGCTGGCACGCCACGATCTTCCCGCCTTACTTCGTTGCGGGCGCGATCTACGCGGGCTTCGCAATGGTGCTGCTGCTGACGATTCCGCTGCGCCGTTTCTATGGTCTCGAAGGCTTTATCACCATGCGCCACATGCACAACATGGCGAAGGTGATGCTCGCGACCGGATTGATCGTCGGTTACGGCTACACGATGGAGGCGTTCTTCGGCTGGTACAGCGGCAACAAGTACGAGCGGTTCATGATTTGGAACCGCATGCACGGCCCGTATCACCTTTATTACTGGGCGCTGATTCTGTGCAACATCATTACGCCGCAGTTTTTGTGGATTAAGAAGGTGCGCTCGAACCTGCTCGTGCTCTGGATCATCGCCTTCATCGTCAGTATCGGCATGTGGCTCGAGCGGTTTGTGATCGTGGTGACGAGTCTGCATCGCGATTTTCTGCCGTCGTCGTGGGGCATGTATCAACCGACGCAGTGGGACTGGAGCATGTTCATCGGCACGATCGGATTTTTCCTGACGCTCACGTTCCTGTTCATCAGGTTCCTGCCGATGATTTCGATTTTTGAGATGCGCACGATCCTGCCGGAAGCGGAGGTGGAAGAGTAATGGCTGCGAATCCGCCGCTGCTGCACCATCGACGCCATGCGCCGCCGCTTTATGGTGTGATTGCGGAGTATGAAAGCCCGAACGATCTGGTCCACGCGGCACGCAAAGTTTACGACGAAGGATACCGGCGGATTAATGGTTACTCGCCGTTTCCGATTGAAGAACTCTCGGAAGCGATCGGCTTCACGCACACGCGTCTGCCGCTGATCGTGTTTATCGGCGGCGTGGTCGGCGGGCTTTCCGGGTTCTTCATGCAGTACTGGATCGAAGTGATCGACTATCCGATCAACGTGGGCGGCAAGCCTTACAACAGTTGGCCGGCTTTCGTTCCGATCACTTTTGAAATGACGGTGCTGTTCGCGGCGTTTGCCGCGGTGCTCGGGATGCTCATGTTGAATAAGCTGCCGCAGCCATATCATCCGGTTTTCAACGTGCCGAGTTTTGCGCTCGCCACTCGCGATCGATTCTTTCTCGCGGTGGAGGCAAACGATCCGAAGTTTGACCACGCGAAGGTGACGGATCTGTTGAAGAGTCTTGGGGCGATCGAAGTCAGTGATGTCGAGGTTTAGCAAAAATCTCGGTATGGTTCTCGTGTTGTTGGGCGTCTGCCTGATTGGCGGCGCGTGCCGGCAGGACATGCAGGACCAGCCAAAGATGAAGCCGTACCGCAGCACGTCATTCTTTGGCGACGGCCTCTCGATGCGGCAGCCCGTCGAGGGCACGATCCCGCGCGGCTATCTGCGCTCCGATTCCGTTTTATTTACCGGCAAGAAGGAAAAATCCGCTCAATCCACTCCCTCTCCGTCTCCCGCAAGCGGCAATCAAAATGCCTACGCGGATGACACGGACACGTTTCCGTTTCCGATCACTGAAGAGACTATGCAGCGCGGCCGCGAGCGCTTCGGGATCTTTTGCAGCGCCTGTCACGGTCTCAGCGGTCACGGCGACGGCATGATCGTGCGCCGCGGTTATCGCCAGGCTGCCAACTTTCACGACGATCGTTTGCGACAGGCGCCCGTGGGCCACTTCTTCGACGTGATTACAAACGGCTGGGGCGCGATGCCGTCTTACGCGCCGCAAGTGCCGGTGCAGGATCGCTGGGCCATCATCGCTTACATCCGCGCCTTGCAAGCGGCTGAACCGCAAGAAACGCAAAAAGCGCCAGTGCCGACCGGCTCGCCGACGCCGCAAGCCACGCCCGCCAGTGGAGGACACGAGTGATGAGTACATCATTCAATCCTCCATCGTACGGATCGTTTCAACGACGCGCGTTCATCGCCGGCGGCGTGTTGCTGGTGTTGCTGCTGGTCGCGTTGTTCATCAACCCGGCGCAGTTTTTCCGCGCCTATCTAATTGGCTGGACGTTTTGGACCGGACTCGCCGTCGGCTCGCTGGCTCTCTTGATGTTGCAGCACCTGACCGGCGGCGGCTGGGGACTCGTCATTCGCCGCGTGCTCGAAGCCGCAACGCGCACCCTGCCGTTTATGGCGGTGCTCTTCATTCCGATCATTCTCGGCTCGCATTCGCTTTACTCATGGACGCATCAGGAAGAACTGGCGGAGCATCCGGTCGTGCAGTTCAAGTCGCCGTACTTGAACGTGCCGTTCTTTACTGTGCGCGCGATCATTTACTTCGGCGTGTGGATTACGCTCGCGTACTTCCTGAATCGCTGGTCGCTCCTGCAGGACCGCACGGCTGAAAATCGTTACGCGAAGCGCATGCGCGTGCTGAGCGGCCCGGGCATGGTCGCGCTGATCTTTGCCGTCACGTTTGCTTCGATCGATTGGTACATGTCGCTCGAGCCCGAATGGTTTTCGACGATCTACGGCTTCATCTTTGTCGCCTCGTGGAGTTTGAGCGGGCTCGCGTTTGTGATCGCGGCGATGGCGGTGCTTGTTAAAGATCAACCGCTGGCGCGCATCGTCAAGCCGCTACACTTCCAGGATCTCGGCAAACTGATGCTTGCGCTCGTGATGCTGTGGGCCTACTTCGCCTTTTCGCAGTATCTGATCATCTGGTCCGGTAATTTGCCGGAAGAGATCGTCTACTACCTCGAACGCCAGCATGGTATTTGGGGTGTGGTCATCATCGGGATCTTCCTGCTGCACTTCGCGGCGCCCTTTCTGTTTCTCTTATCGCGCGACCTGAAACGTACTCCCGGCCGGCTGATGCTGGTGGCGCTGCTCGTGATGGTGATGCGCATGGTCGATCTGCTATGGATGCTCGTGCCGGCGTTTCACGGACATACCTGGGTTTGGTTATGCGCGATCGCGTTGATTGCTTTTGGCGGGTTGTGGCTCGGCTTGTTTGCGTGGCAGTTGAGTAAGAGAGCGTTGATTCCGATCAACGATCCGCAGTTTGAATCGGTAATGGCCACGGATGCACACAGATGACACGGAACGGAAGACATAACGGACACCGCGGCGACGGTCATAAGACTGACACGCCGGACGTTTCGCACATTCGCAACGAGGCAGTGGGGCACGAGAGAAGCGACGTCAGCGTGCGGGGCGTCGTCATGTTTTGTGTGGTGCTGGGCATTTCGATCGCGATCGTGTCGTTCGGTGTGCGGATCATGTTTGGCTACTTCAACGCCGAGGAAGCGAAGACGCCGCCGCCTGGTCCAATGGCGCTGTCCAGTTCGGAACGATTGCCGCCCGAACCACGTCTGCAGGCTGCGCCCGGCTTTGGCGCCACACTCGACGACGGACAGCGAGTCAAGCTTGAAAACCAGGCGCCACAGGCGGAGTACAAAGTTTTGCGCGAACAGTGGGAGAAAGAGTTGCACGGCGAGTTGAAAGACCAGTCGGGCAATCCCGTCAGCATGCCGATCGACCAGGCGATGAAGCAGGTCGTGTCCGGAAATGCTTTGCCTGCGCGCGCGCAGACTGCGCCGGGAAAACTTCAGGACTACGCGATCAGTTTGCCGTCGGATTCAAGCTCCGGGCGCGAGACAATAAAGAGACTGCAATGAAATCAAGCGGGAAAGTTTTATTAGTGATTTCGTGGGTGACGCTCGCGTGGGCCACTGTGCCGGCGCAAGCGCCGCCGGGACCGAGCTCGCCGCTTTACGGCGCGCGGCCCGAGTCGGGAGCTGTTTCATCCGGCTTACCGGCGCCGTTGCGCGACGTAAAGATCGAACAGAAATTGAACCAGCAGTTGCCGCTGGATCTTACGTTTCGCGACGAAAGCGGACGTGAAGTGAAACTCGGCGATTTCTTCGGCCGCAAACCGGTCGTGCTCGCGTTCGTCTACTACGACTGCCCGATGCTCTGCACGCAAGTGCTCAACGGCATGGTCACGTCATTTCGCGTGCTGCCGTTTGAGATCGGCAAAGATTACGACGTGGTAACGATCAGCTTCGATCCGCGCGAAACCCCGGCGCTCGCCCAGAAGAAAAAGAGCGTCTACGTCAATTACCTGCCCGAGAAGATGCGCGCCGACGCCACGAGCGGTTGGCACTTCCTGACGGGCGACGAAGCGAACATTCAAAAGATCACCGAAGCCGCGGGCTTTTACTATCGCTACGACGAAAAGACGCAGCAGTTTGCGCACGCGAGCGGCATCATGCTCGCCACTTCAGGCGGAAAACTTTCGCGCTACTACTACGGCATCGAGTACGCCGCGCGCGACCTGCGGCTCGGCCTGATCGAAACGGCCGCCGGCAAGATCGGTTCGCCTGTCGATCAATTGCTGCTTTACTGCTACCACTACGATCCGGCAACGGGTAAATACGGCGCCGCAGTGATGAACATCGTGCGCCTCGCGGGCGGTCTCACGATCCTCGGTATTCTCGCGTTGCTGGTATTTCTGAAGCCGCGCAAACGCGCCGTGACGGAACCGAAAACCGAAGGAGCGGCCCTGTGATGCAGTTGTGGCAATCATGGATTCCGCTGATTCCGGAGAGCGCGTCCACGTTTTCGTGGCGCGTTGACGCGCTCTATTTCTACCTGTCAGGCGTGACGCTCTTCTTTTCGCTGCTGATCTCGGCGACCTTGATCTTCTTCGTCATTCGTTACCGGCGGCGCACGCCGTATGAGATTCCGCGTCCGGTCGCGGGCTCGCACAAACTCGAAACTCTATGGACCGTGATTCCCTTCCTGATCGCGATGACGATGTTCGGCTGGGGCGCGCGGCTTTACTTCGAGCAGTACAAGCCACCGCAAAACGCGATGGAGATTTACGTCGTCGGCAAGCAGTGGATGTGGAAACTGCAACACGCCACCGGTCAGCGCGAGATCAACGAGCTGCACATTCCGGTCGGGCGCAAGGTCAAATTGATCATGACCTCGGAAGACGTGATTCACGACTTCTTCGTGCCCGCGTTTCGCACGAAGGCCGACGTCGTTCCGGGCCGCTACACGACGATTTGGTTTGAAGCGACGAAGCCCGGCAAGTATCACCTGCTCTGCGCGGAGTACTGCGGCATGAACCACTCGGGCATGACCGGCTCGGTGTACGTGATGGAGCCGCGCGAGTTTGATAACTGGCTCAGCGGCAACGCGGGTAACGCGAGCCCGGCCGCGGCGGGCCGTGAGTTGTTCCAGACGCTCGGCTGCGCTTCGTGTCACGGCGCGAACGGCGAAGGCGGGCGTGGTCCAACTCTCGCCGGACTCATCGGCAGACAAACGCCGCTCGAAGGCGGACAAAGTATCAAAGCCGATGAGGCTTACATTCGCGAGTCGATTCTGAATCCGCAGGCGAAGATCGTCGCGGGTTTTCCGCCGATCATGCCGACGTTTCAGGGCCAGGTTTCAGAGGATCAGTTAGTACAGTTAGTCGCATTCATTAAATCATTGTCGCCTGGCGGAACCACCGCGCCTGCGGGCACGGGCGCGGGCGCCGCTTCGCAGGCAGCGACTCCGCTTCCTTCGCCGAGGGCGTCAGGTTCGCCCACGGAAAATATCCACTAGGCGCGGGGATAAGGTTTTTATGCAAGCAATAGAGTCATTCGAAGTACCAACACCACCAAAGGTCAACTACATCAACGCGCAATACGGGTTGAAGTCGTGGTTGTTGACCAAGGACCACAAGCGCATCGCGCTGCTTTATCTCGCGTCGATCACGTTCTTCTTCTTCATCGGCGGCATTTACGCGATGATGATCCGCCTCGAGCTGCTGACGCCACAAGGCGACCTGTTGCAATCGACCACTTACAACAAGGTGTTCACGCAGCACGGCATCATCATGGTGTTTTTCTTTCTCATCCCGTCGATACCGGCGACGCTGGGAAACTTCCTGATCCCGATGATGATTGGCGCGAAAGATCTCGCCTTTCCCAGGATCAATCTGCTCAGTTGGTATATCTACATGGTCGGCGGCATCGTCACGATTTACGCTTTGCTCGCCGGCGGCGTGGACACCGGCTGGACGTTCTACACGCCGTTCAGCACGACGTTTTCAAACTCTTACGTTGTCGCCACCGGTCTCGGCATCTTCATCAACGGCTTTTCGTCGATCCTGACCGGACTCAATTTCATCGTCACGGTGCACACGATGCGCGCGCCCGGCATGACCTGGTTTCGCATGCCGCTCTTTATCTGGTCGATGTATGCGACCAGCCTGATCATGATCCTCGGCACCCCCGTGATCGCGATCACGATCCTGCTCGTCGCGTTTGAACGCATCGCGCGCGTGGGTATTTTCGATCCGGCACTCGGCGGCGATCCGATCCTGTTTCAGCACATGTTTTGGTTCTACTCGCACCCGGCTGTCTACATCATGGTCTTGCCTGGGATGGGCGTGATCAGCGAACTGATCGCCAACTTCTCGCGCAAGAACATTTTTGGCTACAGCTTCGTGGCGTTCTCGAGTCTCGCGATCGCGGTGTTTGGTTTCCTCGTTTGGGGCCACCACTTGTTCGTGACGCCGCAGTCGGTCTACGCCGGAATGATCTTTTCGTTTCTCAGTTTCGCGGTCGCGATTCCGTCCGCGATCAAGGTGTTCAACTGGACCGCCACGCTCTACAAGTCGTCGATCTCTTACGACACGCCGATGCTTTACGCGCTCGGGTTCATCGGGCTGTTTACGATCGGCGGCATGACGGGACTGTTTCTGGCGTCGCTCGCTACCGACGTGCATTTGAGTGACACGTATTTCGTCATCGCCCACTTCCACTACATCATGGTCGGCGGCACGCTGATGGCCTATCTCGGCGGGCTGCATTACTGGTGGCCGAAGATCAGCGGCCGCATGTATCCCGAAGGCTGGGGACGTTTCAGTGCGCTTGTGATCTTCGTCGGTTTCAACCTGACGTTTCTGCCGCAGTTCGTCGCGGGTTATCTCGGGATGCCGCGACGTTATCACGCGTATCCGCCGGAGTTTCAGGTGTTCAATGTGCTGTCCAGCGCGGGCGCGTCGATCCTCGGATTCGGGATGTTGATTCCCGCGATCTACTTCATCTGGTCGATGCGTTACGGCAAACACGCCGAAGCGAATCCGTGGCATTTGCCGGGACTCGAGTGGCGCACGCAATCGCCGCCGCCGACTGAGAATTTCGAAGTGACGCCGATCGTGACCTGGGACGCTTACGAATTTGCGCCGCGCGAAGAGACAGAAGTGATCGGGAAATTTGGTCCGGAACTCGCGCAGAACTAAAGAGGAGTTATTTTGGTCGAAGCTGAAGCAACAACTCAGGAAGTACACGGGCATCGCGCGCTCCAGCACCATTTCGAAAACATGGAGCAGCAGCGCGAGGCGGGAACGCTCGGCATGTGGGTGTTTCTCGTTACCGAGATCATGTTCTTCGGCGGGATGTTTCTCGCCTACACGGTCTATCGCTCGCTCTATCCGGCGGCGTTTGCTTCAGCCAGCAATCACCTCGACATCACGCTCGGCGCGGTCAACACGGGCGTGCTGATTCTCAGCAGCTTCACGATGGCGATGGCCGTCTATTTCACGCAGATCGGCAGGCAGCGGGCGCCGGTGATCTGTCTCGTGTTGACGCTGGTGCTGGGCCTGACGTTTCTGGGTATCAAGGCCGTCGAGTATCACGACAAATACGTCGATCGATTAGTTCCGGGTTACCTGATTCCGAGCCGGCCGTTTGGCCCGGAAGTGCAGCAGGAAGGACAGCCGTTCGATGAGCACAAGCTGCACCTTTTGCCCGGCGCGACGGTGCGGCAGGTCGAGATGTTCTACTGGATTTACTTCGCGATGACGGGTATGCACGCGCTGCACATGATCATCGGCGCGGGCCTGTTGCTGGTTTTGATCTACTTATCTTTGAAGGGGCGTTTCGATCCTGAGTATCACAGTCCGGTGGAGGTGGTCGGGCTTTACTGGCACTTCGTCGACATCATCTGGATATTTCTGTTTCCGTTGCTGTACCTGCTCGGGCGGCATCTCGAGCATGGTGGATAGTTTGTCATGAGCGAACACATAGTTCCGGTCAGAATCTATCTCACGATTTTCGGGGCGCTGCTGCTGGGCACCGGGCTGACGGTCGCCGCGGCGTTTGTAGATTTTCCGTGGCAGTTCAATACGATTGTCGCGCTGACGATCGCGGTGGCGAAAGCAACGCTCGTTGTGCTGTATTTCATGCACGTGCGCTACAGCTCACGGCTCGTGTGGCTGATCGTGGGAGCAGCGTTGTTCTGGATGGCGATTATGTTTTCGCTGACCTTCAGCGACTACTTCACCCGCAACTGGCTCTCAGTCGGCTACTAACCTGTCAGAATCACTGCGGTATGTCACTGCGATGCAGCGACTCCTCCTTGACTTCGATCACGCGTTTACAGGCTGGACAGTTGAGTCGGATGGTAGCGTCTGAAGTCTTGATTGGCGCTCCGCAATACGGGCAAACGCCCGCGACTTCGTTGCGATGAAACAGGTCGCGCACCATGAACACCGGCAGGAAGAGTCCCGCTAGCAGCAGTGGGATGCCGAAGAGGAGACCAATCGTGGCGCTTTGGCCAAACGTCAGGCTGATGACCAGGCCCGCAAGAAAAAGTACGAGGCCGAGAGTAATGCTGAATGAGAAGCTGTAAGCACTGTCGAACGTGCGCCCCGGTTTGGCGACTTCCGGTCGATTCTGATTCATTTTCCGAGACCTCCTGGAGGGTTGGTAGTGCCGACTTTACCACAGATCCACGGGTTCCGTGGTAGTCTCAAACTAATATGACTTCCTTTGAAAACTTTCTTAACCAGCAGGATGAAGAGGCATGGTCGGGCGCGCTGACCACGCTATTGCGATCGATTCACGAAGTCGATCGCAATGCGACGCAGATCTGGTTTTCGTTTTATCCGCTCGGGCTGTTTCTGGCGTTGCAGCGGGCTGAGGATCCGGCGAAGCTCGCGCAGCAGTTGTTGATACAGGGCGACTATTCGTTGCGCGATCAGATCGATTCGTCGCACACGTTTCTTTACGGGCATCGTTACTGGCCGGAGGTCAAAGCGGCTACGCAAACACATGCGCGCGAGTTCGCGTCGGTGAATATGGCGGCTTCGAGTGCTTCCTTGGCTGAGCAGATTCTCGCGGTGGCGCAGAAAGCTGCTGCGGCTGCGAAGGTTGAGCAATCTTTAGTTGTCGGCATGACCGCGGTCGCGTTTATGACGCTGCGGCAGGTGGGGCTCGAGGCGTTTGAGCAAGCGGCGGGAAAGATGCTGCTCGACCGCAAGCACGCGCATAAGTCGGCCGAACAGGTGTTGCGCGAACGCGCGAAGGACGACAGTCAGGGGATGCTCGGCTTTCTCCGCACGGTGAATAAGAAGTGGACCGTGACTTACGACGAGAACGACGACGCGGCGAAGTATCGCCTCAATCATGTTCAGGACCTCGCGTGGGGCGCAGCTGAGGATCGTTCGAAGAACTGGCGCGAGGTCGATCCGCGGCGGATCGAGGGACCGATTCCGGTTGAGTGTCGCTCGGCGTCGTGTGGGACGTGTTGGGTGGGAGTGCTTGGCGGCGCGGAAAAGCTTTCAGACGTTGCGGCGCGTGAGGGAAAGAAGATCAAAGAGTTCGGCTACATCGACACCCCCGAACCCAAACCCCTGATTCGTCTCGCCTGCCAGGCCCAGGCCTACGGCGCCGTCTCCATCGTCATCCCACCGTGGAACGGCGTGTTCGGAAAGTATCTAAAAAGCCTGAAGCAGGAGTCGTAACACTCCACTAAATGCCCGTACCGGAACGCAAAGCTCGCGGGGCGCAGGCTCCGCTACTGTTTGTTGTGGCGGCGGCTTTGTTGTGGAGTACGGGGGGACTTTTTATTAAGTGGACCAGTCTTTCGGGGCTGGCGCTGTCGTTCTGGCGCTCGTTCTTTGCGGCGTTTACGGTTGCCCTCTTTACGCGGCATGAAGGCTTTGGCTTGAACCGTCTGACGGCGGCCGCGTCGGTGCTTTATGCGGTGCTGTTGATTCTGTTCGTCATGGCGACGAAGGAAACGACCGCGGCGAACGCGATCTTTCTGCAGTACACCGCGCCTGTCTATCTCCTCATCTTCGAACCGCTGATCTACAAAGAGACGTTTCGCGCGCGCGACCTGGTGACGGTCGTGATCTGCCTCGGCGCCATGGCGCTGTTCTTCGTGGGCCAACTGCGGCCGCAGGACGTCACCGGCAACTTGTTTGCACTCGCGTCGGGCTTGTGCTTCGCACTCTACTTCCTCCTGCTGCGCCATCCGAAAGCGCGCGAAGTCAATCGCGCTTCGTCGGTGATTTACGGCAACATACTTGCCGTCGTTCTTACAGCGCCGTGGGGCCTCGCCGCAATCCCACACATGACGCTGCACGACGCGCAAAGCGTCGCGTACCTCGGTGTGGTCCAACTCGGAATTGCTTACACGTTGTTCACCGTGGCGATGGCGCGCGGCGTGAGATCGTTGGACGCCGGCATCGTTTGCTATGTCGAGCCGGTGCTGAATCCCTTGTGGGTCTTTCTCGTGATCGGCGAACAACCATCGCGCTGGGCGCTGCTCGGCGGCGCCATCATCATCGCCGCCGTCATCTGTCACATGCTCCTCGACGCCCACAACAAGCGCCGCACGAACACGCCACCCCTCGAAGCGGCCCACGGTTAACCCCAGCCCGACCACGGCTAAACGAGCCACTTGTCGCGGCTGTGGTAATAAGCCGGTGACCGGTCGGGATAACGTTTCTTGTAGCTGTGATAACGGGCGAGGAGTTTTTCGTAACGCCGGTCGGAGGAGCGGAGCGGTTGATGTGGGAGGGCGCGCAGGTGGTCCTCGATCTTGAGCATTCTGCGCGGTGAGAAACGCCAGTCGTAATCTCCGAGCTCGTAAAGACTCGTCACCGCATAACCCTTCAGCCGCCCGGAAAAGTCAACAAACGGATCGAAGTAACTCCACGCCAGGTCGCGTAACGAACGGTAAACCGGCTTCCGCCCGTGCAATCCACGATCGCGCGAACGCCCAATCGATCCCCACCCGCCGTTCAATTTAAAAACAAATAGCACGTGGTCCAACAGGTCGTGCGACTCGAGATCCAGCAACAGCGGCGAAAACCCGCGCTGCTCAAGAATCACCGCCGCCGCCACCGCAGCCTCGAGACAGTGTGCCTCCTTAACCTTGACCAACTCTCGAAACGACCGCAGGCTTGGCCCATTCGTCTCCCGATTGTACGGTAGCGAACTAAAGTACTTCTGCACCTTCACCGGCGTATCCAGCCGCTGGATCAAGCGCCACTCGGCCGCCGTAAACGCCTCACGCCCCGGTCGCACACCGTCACGAACCACCGCGTTCATAAACACTTTGTTCATCCGCGATACAAAAGTCTGATGGCGCACTTGCCTGAATCTCGCGCAAATGTCAGACTTAGACGTCGCTCTTCTTTATCCAGCGATAAATAAATTTTTCGAAACGACTTCCAGCATGAACCAGCAGGCCGCAGCTTCACAAAAATCCCGCGCAGAACAAGAAACCGAAAATGAGGCAAATCGTCTGAGAGAGCAAGTGGAGGCGGCGTTGTCGATCGTCGCGCAACGCTCACCGGACGAAGCCGACGCATTGCAAACCGCAGCCGATCGCATCGAGCGCGCCGCGCGCGATCTCGCTGACGCAGTGCGTGAGTTGGCCCAACAACGCCGGGCCACCGACGAATCTTAGATAGCGAACGCAGAGCAGACGGCCGGCGGAATATTCCCCCGTCTTGTTTATTGGAGAAACCTATGGCTTCTATTCGCACCGAACGAACCACCGAGCACCTGGGCCGCAAGACTACGACCGTAGAGTTGGACGAGCTGGGCATCAAAGCGCCCGCGCGCGTTTACTGGAACCTGAACACACCAGAACTCTACGAAGAGATCGCGCGCCGCAACGAAGGTGTGCTCTCGAATCACGGCGTGGTCCTGGTCGAGACCGGCGAACACACCGGCCGCGCCGCTAAAGACAAAGCGATCGTGCGCGAGCCCGGCAGCGAAGACAAAGTTTTCTGGGGCGACGTAAACAAAGATTTTTCGCAAGAGAAGTTCAACGCGCTGAAAGCACGCATGATGGCCCACGCGAAAGGCCGCGACCTATTTGTGCAGGACACGTTCGTCGGCGCGGATCAGCAGTATCGTTTACCGATTCGCGTTGTCACTGAGCTCGCGTGGCACTCGCTGTTTGCGCGCACGATGTTCATCAACAACGAAGCGCAATCGCACAAGCCGGAATTCACGATCGTCAACTTTCCGAGCTTCCAGGCCGATCCGCAACGCGACGGCACGCGCTCGTCCACGTTCATCCTGATGGACTTCAGCCAGCGGCTGGTTTTGATCGGCGGCACGTCGTACGCCGGCGAAACGAAGAAGAGCGCGTTCACGATCATGAACTACCTCTTGCCGCAACGCGACGTGATGAGCATGCACTGCTCCGCTAACGTCGGCGCTGAAGGCGACGTCGCGATCTTTTTCGGCTTGTCAGGAACAGGCAAGACCACGCTCTCGGCCGATCCCGAACGGCGTCTGATCGGCGACGACGAACACGGCTGGTCCGACAATGGTGTTTTCAACTTCGAAGGTGGCTGTTACGCGAAAGTCATTAAGCTCTCAGCCGAAGCCGAGCCGGATATTTACCGCACGACGAAGATGTTTGGCACGTTGCTCGAGAACGTCGTTTACGATCCGGTGACGCGCGTGGTCGATCTCGACGATCCGCGCAAGACCGAGAACACGCGCGCGTCGTATCCGCTCACCAGCATCGACAACATCGTGCCGGAAGGACATGCGGGCCATCCGCGCAACATCATCATGCTGACAGCGGATGCGTTTGGCGTGCTGCCGCCGGTGTCGCGGCTGACGCCGGAACAAGCGATGTATCACTTCCTTTCCGGTTACACGGCGAAAGTCGCGGGCACGGAGAAAGGCGTCAAGGAACCGGAAGCGACTTTCTCGACGTGCTTCGGCGCCCCGTTCATGGTGCTGCATCCGGGTGTTTACGCTGACCTGCTTGGGAAGCAGATGGAGCGTCATCAGTCGACGTGCTGGCTCGTGAATACGGGTTGGAGTGGTGGTCCATACGGCGTGGGTCAGCGCATGAAGATCTCTTACACGCGCGCGATGATTCGCGCGATTCTTAACGGTTCGCTGGCGCAGACCGAGACTACGCCAGATCCGATCTTCGGCGTCGGGATTCCTGATTCGTGTCCGGACGTGCCGAGTGAAGTGCTGCAGCCGCGTAATACCTGGCCGGATAAGGACGCTTACGATCGTCAGGCGCGCGATCTCGCGCGGCGGTTTAATGAGAACTTCAAGAAGTATGAGGCTGGGGTGTCGGAAGCCGTGCGCGGCGTCGCGCCCAAAGCCGAGGGCTAGCCTGGAGGCCAACTAAAAGGACGGCCGGCGAGGACGTGAACGTGCACGTGAAACACTGATTGTCCGGCGCCGGCGCCCGTATTAATCACGCTGCGATAACCAGTCTCGTCATGGCCCTCATCATTCGCGACGCGGGCTCCCACGCGCAACAGATGGCCCAACAACGGTTCGTCCTTCTGCGCCGCATCGTCGAGCGATTCGAGGTGTTCACGCGGAATCACTAACACATGCATCGGCGCTTGCGGATTGATGTCACGAATCACCACGCAACGCTCATCCTGATGCACAAAATCGGCCGGCACGTCACCCGCAATGATCCGGCAGAATAAACAATCGTTTGCCATCGTCTCTCCTTCTCAACCTCAAACCGACTCGACTACACCTGAAACCGACTCAACCGGCTGCTGCGTTTCAACGAGATGACCGGTCGTCATCGGCGCTCTGACGCGCTCAATCTCCGCGCCTACGGCCGACAGCTTTGCTTCGATCTTCTCGTAACCGCGATCGATGTGATACACGCGATCGATCACCGTCTCGCCGCTCGCGATCAGTCCTGCCAACACCAGCGACGCGGAGGCGCGCAAGTCCGACGCGATTACACGCGCGCCCGTGAGCGGCGTTGGACCATTCACCACCGCGCTGCGCCCGTCAATATAGATCTGCGCGCCCATCCGTTGCAGTTCGGAAGCGTGCATAAAGCGATTTTCAAAAACCGTTTCGATAATCTCGGAACGCCCGCGCGCCTGCGTCATCAGCACCATGTACTGCGCCTGCATGTCTGTCGGAAACTGCGGGTAAGGCTCAGTCGTAACGTCGCCCGCGACCAGGCCGTCAGGACACGTCACGTCCAGTGTCGTGGGATTGAGCTCCTCGATCACGACGCCCGCCGCGCGCAGTCTTTCGATCACGCTCGTGAGGTGATCAGGACGGCAGTCTTTTATCTCCAACTGGCCGCCGGTCAGCGCGGCGGCAACGATGAACGTTCCCGTCTCGATGCGATCGGGAATGATCGTGTGTTGCGCTTCGCCGAGCGCTTCGACGCCTTCGATCTGAATCGTCTCGGAGCCGGCGCCGTTGACGCGCGCGCCCATCTTGGTCAGCAAGTCAGCTAGATCGACGATCTCGGGTTCGCGCGCGGCGTTGCGCAGCGTTGTGGTGCCGCGCGCAAGGGTCGCCGCCATCATCAGGTTTTCCGTGCCGGTAACAGTGACTTTGCTGAACGTGATGTCGGCTGCTCGCAGACGCCCGTCTTGCGGCGCACGTGCGACGACGTTGCCGGACTCGAGTTTCACCTGCGCGCCGAACTTCTCGAAGCCGCTGAGATGAAGATCTATCGGCCGCGTGCCGATTGCGCAGCCGCCCGGCAGCGAGACTTTCGCTTTCCCGAAGCGCGCCAGCAATGGACCAAGCGCGAGCACCGACGCGCGCATCGTTTTGACGAGCTCGTAAGGCGCTTCGAAAACTTCCACGTGCGACGCGGTGATCTTGTGTGTGCGCAGTTCCGGCGTTAGCACGGTTGCGCCGAGGTCTTCGAGCAGACGGCGCTGCGTGATGATGTCGCGCACGTAGGGAATGTTGTGCAGCGTGACGGTTTCAGGCGTGAGCAGCGCCGCGGCCATGCACGGCAAGGCAGAGTTCTTCGCCCCACTAATCGAGACTCGGCCGTGAAGAGGTTGGCCCCCGACGATACGAAACTTGTCCACGATGCCCGACAGATTAAAGGAAAACCGGGAAAGGGGAAAGGCCACAGACCCAAAACAAAGGTGCGACAGGCGATTCCTGCCGCACCTTGCCACCGCTCTCTTGCTCGACCTCTGTCGTGCTTGCTCGGAAACTACTCGCCGGAACCAGCCCTGCGGATGCGAACGCCGCCGTTGGTCGTCGTCGCTTTCACGGTCGGGCCGCCGGAGCCAAGATTCACGGCCAGTTGTTTATTGATCGGTCCCTGCACCGTGACCGGAAAATCAACGTTGATGCCGCCGTTCACAGTCCCGGTTTCGAGATGCGCCGAGTAGTTCTCGGGCACCGTCATCACCACGCCGCCGTTGGTCGTGCTCACGTCGAGCGTTTCGCCGTCCCAGCGATCGCCGGCGAGTTCGATAACGAGACCGCCGTTCGTCGTCGAGCCACGAACCGCCCCGCCCACGCGCCGCAACACGACGCCACCGTTCGTCGCCTCGAAATCGATCTTCCCGTTCACTTCCGAGATGGCGATGCCGCCGTTGTGAGTCTCGATCGAAACATCCTGCCGGCGCGGGACGAAGATTTCGTAACTCACGTCCCAGTGATGGTTGCGATCGCTTTCCGGTCCGCTCGCGAAAATCTTCGAGCCGCCGGTTTCGATTCTGACTTGTTGCGCGAGCGCTGCAGCTTCGGCGTCAGTCGGCGCGGCCGTCTGCACACGTGCGCGCACAAGCACCTGATTCTGGTCCCAACCTTTAACCGAGACGCCGCCGTTTTGCCGGCCATCGATTGAGAGCGAGCCACTCGGCGCGAGCGTCTGTTCTCTGATGTCGCAGTTGCTGACGAGCCGGTCGCCATCCCAGCTCCGCTCATTGTGGCAAGTTAATGAACCATCTTTGATTTTGATCTTGTCGGTCTTGTCGTTCTTTTGCGCCGGGCCGGAAATCACAGCCGTGGCTAACAATGACGCAACAAGCACACTTCGTCCCAAAAACCTCAACATGACGTGGGTCTCCTTCATTCGTCTGGGGTTGATTTGTTGTTCGTTTATCCGCGGTTCTGAATCGTAAACACCACTCCCGCGAAAGATGTGACAGGAAATCAGTTCTTCTGAAGCACTACTATTCGGGGGATTCCCTGTAAGTCGGGAAGAATATTCGCGAGAGTCCAAACGGCGGGATTGATTAGCTCTCTTATCGTATCGCCCTGGTCGAAGCCGATCTCCATCAGCAGATGACCGTTGGTACGAAGAAAATCGGGCGCCTCCGTGAGCAGACGGCGTATCACACTCAAGCCGTCGCCGCCGGGTGATAACGCGACCAGCGGTTCATGATCCCTGACTTCACGCTGTAAACCCGGCAATGCTTTTGCGGAGACGTACGGCGGGTTTGAGACGATCAGATCGAACTGCTCCGTGCTTCGATCCAAGGCGGCGAAACAGTCAGAGACGCGCAAAGTAATTCTGTCTTCTACTCCGAGAGCGCGCGCGTTCTCTCGCGCAACAACGAGTGCGGCTTCTGAAATATCGAGACCGAAAGCGCGTGCGTCCGTGCGTTCGCATAACAACGTCACCGCAATGCATCCCGATCCCGTTCCCACATCACAAACGAAAGTCTCCGCCTGCATCACTCCGAGCGCAGCTTCAACCAACAACTCCGTCTCCGGCCGTGGAATCAACACGTCCGGCGTCACGCGAAACGAACGCCCATAAAAATCCTGAACGCCCGTGATGTACTGCGCGGGCTCGCCCGCCGCGCGCCGTGCGATCGCGTCTGCAAATTCTCGTAGCTCACGCTCACCGAGACGCTCTTCCGCATGACTAATCAGAAACGTGCGATCTCGAGCGGTAATGTGCGACAGCAACGAACTCGCTTCTCGACGCGCGTCAGCCACGCCCGCGCGGTCCAGCTTCTGCGCCGCTTCTTTCAAAGCCTCTGCTATCGAAACCGTCATGCTCTTTTCGGAAACGAGTTATAATTCGCCGTCTTAATCAAGCATAGAACGAGACTCGTTCCTCCCGTGACGTCATGGACCCCCGCAGCTAAGCTCGGGGGTTCTGACGTAATAAGCCGGAGGTTCAACAAGTTTGGCGCAAGGGGATCCACGTGAGCACGCTAACCAAAAGCTTACTGCTGTTCACTCTTAACTGGCTCGACGGCCAACTCACGCTTCTTTGGCTGCACTTGAATCTCGCCACTGAAGGCAACGCGCTCATGGCGCGTTTGCTCGCGCACGGCGAATGGTCTTTCATCGCTTTCAAACTCGCCATCGGCGCCTTCGCCGCTCTCATTCTCTATCGTTGCCGGCATCTGCCGCTCGCCAGACGCGGTTTGTCAGTCGCGCTCGGCGTTTACCTCGGCCTGATGCTGATTCACGCAGCAACCGCCTGTTTGGCGCTCGGCTGGCAGGAACCCGTGCTCGTGCTCAACTACATCGGCAGTCTTCCCGGCGCGCTCGTCTCACTCTTCAATTAACCCAAACACCAACCCGCCGGCCTTGAAACCGGGGGTGTTCCGGTTTTAAATTGTCTCGCCCTGGCCCAGTTCAATACGGCAACACACAACGGGCATCCGGTTGCAAGGCATCCTAGCGCCATGCCGGCAGCGCCAGAAAAGGGAACTTTCAGAGTCTAGAGAAAGAAGAAGTTTTATGTACAGACTTTCCACACGCCAGGTTTTATTGATTGCTGTTATCTCAGGGTTGTTCGCCGCGGGAATCGTCACGCTGATCGACCGCTTCAACGGCCGGCTTCAGACTTCGGAAGCCGCGTTCTCCGAAGCGCCGCCCCCGGGCATTACCGACCCGTCGACCGCGACCAACGAACAGAACAACATCGAAGTTTATCGCACGCTGAGTCCAGGCGTGGTCTTCATCCATTCGACGTCCTACGCACGCGACTTCTTCGGCTACGTCGAACAACAGGAAGGTTCCGGCTCGGGTTCGATCCTGGACCAGGACGGCAACATCCTGACCAACTACCACGTGATCGAAGGCGCGCAGCAACTCTCAGTGAGCATGGGCGGAAAGAAAGACTATCCGGCGGAAGTTGTGGGCGGCGATCCCGACACGGATCTCGCGGTCATTCGCTTGAAGGAAAAACCGGCTGGTCCACTGACGGTGATTCCGCTCGGCGATTCGGAAAATCTCAAGGTGGGCCAGAAAGTGCTCGCGATCGGTAATCCGTTTGGTCTGGACCGCACGCTCACTACCGGCGTGATCAGCGGGCTGCAACGACCAATACGCGCCCGCAACAATCGTCTTATCGAAAGCGCAATTCAAACCGATGCTTCGATCAACCCCGGTAACTCCGGTGGTCCACTGCTTGACTCGCACGGGCGCATGATCGGGATCAACTCGCAAATTCTTTCGCCCTCAGGCAGTTCAGCGGGCGTCGGCTTTGCTATCCCGGTCGGGATCGCGAAACGAGTGGTGCCGCAGATTCTGCACTACGGTTCGGTTCGCCGTCCTAAACTCGGCATCAGCACACGGGATGTTGCGGCGTTTCGCAATCAGGTTGATATGCCGGTCTCTGACGGCGTGTTGATTGTTCAGGTCGCGCGGGGCAGCGGCGCGGCTTCGGCGGGATTGCGCGGCATGCAAGCGACTGAGATGGGCGATTACGAGTTGGGCGACATCATCGTCGGCATCGATAATGACAAGGTTGCGAATTCAGACGACCTGTTCCGCGTCCTCGACAAACATCAGATCGGCGAAGTGGTGCAAGTGCAAATCTGGCGCAACGGCCGGCGCATGTCGGTGCCGGTGCGCTTGATGGAATCAAGATGATCTCGCCAGGTGTTCTTCGATCCCGCAGCGCGGACATAGCAACCCGCTGCGGGATTCGTCTGTCCACTTCGCGAGGGCCAATGGTTGTTGGTGGTGAACGACGTGGTTATGCCTATCCTGCTTCTTCCGTTCAGCAGTTTCCGCACTACAGTGTTTGCATAGCCAGCCGTAACCCAAATTGAAAAAGTGGGTGGTCTGGTGCATCTGTTATTCCTCACCGAACTCCGTTTGATAGTCGCGCAAGCTGCGCGCGATCACTTCCAACGCTTCAGCACGATCGTAAACGTGCGTGATCTCGACCTTCTTTGGCTCGTCCCCCGGAAGCTGTTTGTAACTCAAAAAGTAGTGCTTCAAACGATCGACTAAACCCGTCGGCACCTCGTCGATCTCGCGGATATTTCCGTAGGCGAGATCGCCCTCGAGCACCGCGACGATCTTGTCGTCCGCCTGCCGCCGATCAATCATGCGCAAGCCGCCGATCGGCCGCGCGTGCAAAAAGAAGCTGCCGTGCGCAAACGTCTTCTCTGATAGCACGCAGATGTCCATCGGATCTTTGTCGCCCTCGATGCTGCTTAAACCGGTGCGTTGTTGAGTGAGCTCAGCCACTTCACGGCCGCAAAAAGTGCGCGGAATAAAACCGTAGAGCGTCGGGCAAAACGACGAGAAACGCTGCGGCCGATCGACGCGCAAATGGCCCGACGTTTTGTCGAGCTCGTATTTCACAGCGTCGGTCGGCACGATCTCGATGTAGGCGTTGATGAGTTCCGGAGTTTCCGATCCGGGACTCACACCGTGCCACGGATGCGCTTGAAACATGTGTTTGTCCATGGTCATTCGGCTGTTCTGAACATTCCGGCGTCCGATGATAGAATGCCCGGCGGCCTGAAACCAAGCTTCATTATGGCTGCCAACGCCGAAACCATCACCAAACCCGTAGCAAATGCGATCTCGTTGCGCTGGATCATCGGCGCGCGCGACGATCTCGTCTGGTTTATCGGTTCGGTCGTTTCGAGTTACCTGCTGCTGGTCCTTTACGTGAACGGCATCGTGCCGCTGCTGCCGATGATCGCGCTGTGGGCCATATTGATCGACGCGCCGCACGTCTTCGGCACCTTCTCTCGCACTTACTTCGATCGCGCTGAACGACGGAGTCGCGGGCGTTTGCTCTGGGGCTCGCTCGTGTTCTTCGCGATTGGACCAATAGCAGTGCTCGCGGGCGCTGGCTTCGTGTTCTTTTTTGTCGCCGCGTTGTGGGCTTACTACCATCTCGTGAAGCAGCACTACGGCTTCATGGTGCTTTACAAAAAGAAGAACGGCGATCTGGCCCGCATCGACAACGCGCTCGATCGTTTGCTGCTGCTGTTTGCGTTCAACTATCCGTTCGTTGAATTCATCGCGCGCGATCCGGAAGCGATGGCGCGTGTGCCGGAAGTGCTGCGCGGCGGCGTGAATGGTTTTGCGAAGTTCGTACTTGCCGGCACGATCCTGTTATTCGTTGTCTGGCTCGGTCGTCAGGCGCAGCGTGCGCTCACCGGCGAACCACTCAACGTGCCGAAGTATCTGCTGCTCGCGGCCGCGATCCCGATGCATTGGATCGTTTTGTTGACGCCGATGCCGCAGAAGCCGATCGCGATCGTGGCGATACTGACGATCTATCACAACTTTCAGTATCACCGTCTGATCTGGTTTCACAATCAGAAGTACGCGCAAAAGCGCGAGCAGTATGGCGCCGCCGAGATCATCAGCCGCCGCGTGCTCTATTACCTCGCGTTTGGGATCGTGTTCGGCGTCATTTATCAGGGTCCGCGCCAGGTGCTCGGTTATTTCGGTCTGCAAAATGCCGCGGCCGGCGTCGAGCAACCGCTCGCGCTGCAGCTCGGCATCTCGTTTCTCTGGGGCTACGCATTTATCCACTATTATCTCGACTCGAAAATTTGGCGGGTGCGCCGCGATCCGTCGGTCGGAAAAGCTCTCCACATAAACTAAATGGTCAACAAAACCGCGATCGAGTTTCAGGTGAACGGCGAGTCACGCAGGCTCGAAGTGTTTCCCATGGCGCGACTGCTCGACGTGTTGCGTGAAGACCTGCACCTGACCGGTACGAAGGAAGGTTGCGGTGAAGGCGAGTGCGGCGCGTGTACCGTCAAACTCAACGGCGAGATCGTGAACTCCTGCCTCGTGCCTGTGGCGCAGGTTGCGGGCGCGAGCATCACGACGATCGAAGGCGTCGCGCAGGGAGATCAACTGCACGCCGTGCAGCAAGCATTTATCGAACACGGCGGCGCGCAATGTGGTATTTGTACACCCGGCATGATTCTCGCCGCGGTCGACCTGCTCGAACGAAATCCAACGCCCACGGAAGCCGACATTCGCAACGGCCTCGCCGGGAATCTTTGTCGCTGCACCGGCTACATGAAGATCTTCGAGTCTGTCGTGCGTGCCTGCCAAAAATGAGAGGTTACATTCCGAGTTATCAACTGACCACGCCTGCGTCGCTCGCCGACGCGCTCGCGCTGCTTGGTGACGAGCCGGGCGTTTGGAAACCGTTCGCCGGCGGCACTGATCTGATGGTCCTGCTCGAAGCGGGGAAACTTCCGCATCGCAATTACGTCAATATCTGGCCGCTGCGCGAACTGCGCGGCATTGAGATCAGCGACACTCACGTCACGCTTGGCGCGTTGACGACGTACACCGACGTGCAAGCGAACGAGACGTTGCGTAGCGAGTTTCCGATGCTCTGCCAGGCAGCGAGTGAAACGGGCGGACTCGCGATTCAAAATCGCGGCACGCTCGGCGGCAACATCATCAACGCTTCGCCCGCGGCGGATTCACCGCCCACGCTGCTCGCTTACGACGCTGAGATCGAGCTGGTGTCGCGCGCCGGTTCGCGCTGGATTCCGTACGACGGTTTTCACACCGGCTACAAGCAGATGAACATGCGCGCCGATGAACTGCTGACGCGGATTCGTTTGCCGCGCAACACGACTGCGTTGCAGCACTACTATCGCAAGGTCGGCACTCGCAAAGCACAGGCGATCTCGAAAGTCTGTCTCGCCGCCGTCGCCGGAATCGAAGACGCTCGTTTGACCACAGTGCGGATCGCGCTCGGCAGTGTTGCGCCGATCGTCCTGCGTTGCAAACAAACCGAAGCTGCAATTCGCGGCGCGGAACTAAGCGACGAAACCGTGAATCTTGCGCGCGAGACACTGATGCGCGAGATCTCGCCCATCGACGACGTTCGCTCAACCGCCGGTTATCGTTTGCGCGTTGCCGCCAATCTGCTCGTGGATTTTCTCGTTACTTCACGTTCGTAAATCTCTCAGACGCAAGGAAGACTGAATGACCCCCCAAATCGTTTTTCGACGAAAAGTAGTTGAACCAACCAGATGTATCAGCGAGGCTTGGGCCATGGTGAAAGATCAGTATTGGCTGTTCGTCGGCATGTGTGCCGTCGGCCTGCTGATCGGCGGCGCCGTACCGCTGGGCATACTCACCGGTCCGATGATGTGTGGACTGTACATATCGTTTTTCGCGAAACGCCGCATGCAGCCGTTCGAGTTCGGCACGCTGTTCAAAGGCTTCGATTATTTTGGACCAAGCTTCGTGGCGACGCTGCTGCACATGGTGCCGATACTCATAATCGTCATTCCGGCGTACCTGTTTTTTTACGTGAGTATGATCGTCTCGATGGGCGTGGCTGCGCAGAGCGGCGACAATGCCGCGCCCGCGGCGTTCTTCGGCGTGATGGGATTCTTCATTCTGTTCTGGATGGCGATGATGCTCATCATCATCTTCATCTCGATCGGATTTACGTTCGCGTACCCGTTGATCGTCGATAGGAAACTCGGAGCACTCGACGCGGTCAAATGGAGTTTTAAAGCCGCGCTCGGAAACTTCTGGCGGCTGCTCGGAATGTACCTGCTGACCGGTCTGCTCGCGATGTGTGGTGTCGTGCTGTGCTACGTCGGCGTGTTTCTGGTGTTTCCGATCATGTATGGCGCGGTCGCGATCGCGTACGAGAAGGTTTTTGGGTTGAGTGAAGACGACGTGGCCGTGAACCTGCCGCCACCGCCGCCGAGTTTTTAGTTTCCTTCATGTCTACGCCGAATTTGATCATTCGTGGGCGAACGGTAGTGTCGAACGACGCTGTCGCTCCGGCGTCAATTCACATTCGCGACGAGAAGATCGTTGCGGTTCGCGGCTTCGACGAAGTTGTCGCGGGCTGCGAACTGGTTGAAGCCGGTGAAGGCTCGATCGTGATGTCCGGGCTCGTTGATACGCACGTGCACATCAACTCGCCGGGCCGCAGCGAGTGGGAAGGATTTCCGACCGCCACGCGCGCGGCCGCGGCGGGCGGCGTCACGACGCTCATCGACATGCCGCTCAATTCGATCCCGCCGACAACGACGCTCGCAGGCTTCAAAGAAAAACTCGAAACCGCGAAAGACGTTTGTTTTGTTGACGTGGGCTTCTGGGGCGGCGTTGTGCCGGGTAATACAGCGGAGCTGGCGCGGATGTTTGCCGCAGGCGTGGTGGGCTTCAAGTGCTTTCTGGTCCCGTCGGGTGTTGATGAGTTTCCGCACGTAACGGAGAACGATCTGCGCGCAGCGATGCCGGAGCTTACGCGGATCGGCGCGATGTTGATCGTGCATGCGGAATTGCCGGGACCGATGAAGACCACGGACGAGACGGACTACGAGGGATTTTTGAAGTCGCGGCCGTGTGCGGCTGAGAACGAAGCAGTGGCGATGATGATTCGTTTGAGTCGCGAGTTTGATACGCGCGTGCACATCGTCCACTTGTCTTCGGCCGAGGCGTTGCCGTTGTTGCGCGAGGCGCAAGCCGCGGGCGTGAAGATCACTGCGGAGACGTGTCCACACTATCTGCACCTCGCGGCGGAAACGGTGCCGCCGGGCGCGACTGAGTTCAAGTGTTGTCCGCCGATTCGTGAAAGCGAGAATCGCGAGCTGCTCTGGCAAGGCCTCGCTGACGGAACAATCGACATGGTCGTTTCGGATCACTCGCCCTGTCCGGCGAGCATGAAGCTGCGCGACACGGGTGATTTCCTCGCGGCGTGGGGCGGCATTGCTTCGTTGCAACTGCGCCTGCCGGTAGTTTGGACCGAAGCACGCCGGCGTGGATTCTCTTTGCGCGAGTTGGCCAACTGGCTTTGTCTCAATCCGGCGCGGCAAGTGTCGCTCGCTTCGCGCAAAGGCGCCATCGCTCCGGGCTGTGATGCCGACGTCGTGATCTGGAACCCCGAACGCGAGTTTGTCGTCGACGCCGCACACCTCGAACATCGTCACAAGCTCACGCCTTATCAAGGCGAGCGTCTGGCGGGCGTCGTGGAAAAAACTTTTCTTCGCGGCAGAAAAATATATGATGGCACGGTCGGCGATCTGCCGGCCGGACGCATGATTCTCTAATGGACTTCACAGAGCTAATCGATCTCGCTTCTGAAAAAGTTGGCGGTGCGGTGCTCGTTGCCAACGATGATTTCTTTGCGCCCAAAGAGAATTTGCTGAAGGCGAGCGACCCCGTTTTTATCGAAGGCAAGTACACAGACCGCGGCAAGTGGATGGATGGTTGGGAGAGTCGCCGCCGCCGCACACCGGGATTTGATTGGTGCATCATTCGTTTGGGCCTGCCGGGGATCATTCGCGGTGTCGTGGTCGACACGAGTTATTTTCGCGGAAACTATCCCGAAGAGTGTTCGCTCGAAGGCGCAACGTTCGATCGACTGCCGAGTGAAACGGAGTTGCTCGACAAAGCGGTCCGATGGTCCACGCTGTTGCCGCAAGCGCCGCTGAAAGGAGACTCGCGCAATCCGTTCGCGATCGAATCCGGTGAACGCATCACGCACCTTCGTTTCAGGATCTTTCCCGACGGCGGCGTGGCGCGGTTGCGTGTTTACGGCGAAGTCGTGCCCGACTGGGAACGACTCAAACGCAGTGGTTACATCGACCTTGCCGCCGCGGAAAACGGCGGGCTCGTGCTTTCGTGCAGCGACATGTTCTTTGGCCACCGGCACAACCTGATCATGCCGGGACGAGCAGCGAACATGAGCGATGGATGGGAAACGAAACGACGCCGCGGCCCGGGCCACGATTGGGCCATCATCAAGCTCGCGCGGCCGGGGCATATTCACGCGATTGAAGTCGACACGTCGCACTTCAAAGGAAACTTTCCGGAAAGCTGTTCGCTTGAAGCGACGAACGCTACTGCGACGAGCGATGAAGATCTGACTGATTCTTCCATGGCCTGGAAGAGCGTTTTGCCGCGCACCAAACTTCAGGCGCATACGCGCCACTACTTCGATCGTGAACTAAACGACGCCGGAGTCATTTCGCATCTGCGCTTCAACATTTTTCCCGACGGCGGCGTGAGTCGCTTGCGCGTCTACGGCACGCTGGCCGAGTGAGGTGATGCACACGGCTCACGATCTCGACTGGTTGAACGCGCTCTCGTCTACGGCAGCGCGCACAGAGTTGTTGAAATGCTGTGGCTCGACGCGCTGGGCGGCGACGCTCACAGAACATCGACCGTTCGCGTCTCTCGACCAACTGCTCGCGCAAGCCGACGACGTTTGGTGGGCGTTGGATCAGGGCGACTGGCTCGAAGCGTTTCGCAGCCATCCTAAGATCGGCGAAAAGAAAGCCGCGGCTTCGGTGACGGCGCAGTCGCAGCAATGGTCCGCCGAAGAGCAGCAAGGCGTCGCGCGCACCGGCCAGGAAACAATGGGAAAATTGGCCCGTCTCAACCGCGTCTACGAAGAAAAATTCGGTTTTATTTTCATAGTTTGCGCCACGGGCAAGTCAACTGATGAGATACTGGCCCTGCTGGAAACGCGCCTTGGAAACGAGCCCGCGGCGGAGTTGCGCAGCGCCGCCGCCGAACAGGCGAAGATCACAGACTTGAGATTGCGCAAGCTACTCAGACCTGCATGAGCACGATTTCGACGCACATACTCGACACCTCACGCGGCGCGCCCGCGAGCGGCGTGGCCGTTTCGCTCGAGATGCAAAACACTGACGAAAGCTGGACCGAGTTGAGCCACGCGTGGACCGACACCGACGGACGCGTGAAGCCGTTCTTTCTCGTCGATCGTCCGGTCGCTAATGGAACTTATCGCCTCGTGTTCGACACCGAACCGTATTTCTCGTCGCTCAGCGTCGGCTGTTTCTATCCGCAAGTGAGCGTGGTCTTCAACGTCGACGATGCGTCGCAGCATTACCACGTGCCGCTATTGATCAGTCCCTACGGCTATTCGACCTATCGCGGCAGTTAACGCCTACCAGATGCTTCTTGACCCGACCCTCAGTGAATGGCTCAACCTGCTGTTTCGTTGGACCCACGTGTTTGCCGGCATTATGTGGGTGGGCACGACCTACTATTTCACGTGGCTTGACGCGCGTCTGAGTGAAGAAGAAAAAGCCGTCGCGGCGACTGGCGCCCCGGCGCAGATCTGGATGGTCCATAGCGGCGGGTTCTACGTCGTCGACAAACGAAAGGTGCCGGATCTCGCGTCGCGCACGTTGCACTGGTTTCGCTGGGAAGCCGCGATGACGTGGCTCAGCGGTTTCGCGTTGCTCGTGCTGATCTACTATCTCGGCGGCGGCGCGCTGATCGATCGCGACGTATACGACATGAGCGCTGGTTGGGCCGTCGTCTTGGGGATCGGCATTATCGTCGCTGCGCTTGGCGTTTACGACGGGATGATGGCGTCGCCGTTGGCAAGGCACGAGAAAGCGTTTGCGGTGATCGCGTATGTTTTGATCGTCGCGCTCGCCTACGGACTGACGCGCGTTTTCAGCGGACGCGGAGCTTACATTCATCTCGGCGCGGTGTTTGGCACGATCATGGCCGCGAACGTGTGGCACCACATTCTGCCGTCGCAGAAGAAAATGATCGCCGCGCTCAACGCCGGACAAAAGCCTGACGAACAACTCGCGGCGCGCGCGAAGTTGCGCTCGAAGCAGAACACGTTCATGGCCGTGCCGGTCGTGTTCATCATGATCAGCAACCACTATCCCGGCGTCACTTACGGCGAGCATTACAACTGGCTCATTCTGTCCGGCCTCGTGCTGGCCGGCTGGATCGCCGCGAAGTTCATCCGCCGCGCGTAAGTTTCCAAAACGTGACCCTCCTCGACCAACTCGACAAGCTAAAGACGCAGTTTGGTGTTAGGGAAGCGCAGCGGGTGCAGGCGCTGCTCGAGCGCGTTGCGCGGGTGCGGGTGCGGGTGCGCGATCCGGAGACGTTGATTCGCCTTCACGAGCTGCTGCTGTTTGTGCGCCCGTATCCACACAACGCCGCGGTGTTGCGGCTGACGCAGGATCTTTTGCGCACGTTTGACGCCCGCGTTTTGCAGTTGCGCGAACGGGACGTGGATCTGTCGCGGCTCGAACATCCGGACGTTTCCGGCATCGCCGGTACTGCCGTCACCGACACGTTCAGCTTCTACATCGTGCGTTGGTTGATCCAACACTATCCGGCACAGCTCTCCATCTATTGGGATTGGTTTGAGAGTGACAATCGCCTCGCCGAAACGTGGCCGCGGTTCATGCCGCTTTTGGAAGAGGACGCGAACGTTGAAGCTAACGTGCCTTATCGAGAGTGGCTCGCCGCGGCGCGCGGACGTGAATCGGAACTGGCGTGGCTAATCGAGCAATTCGACAAGCTTCCGCTGCCCGATAAACAACGGGCCGAGCTCTACGATTCGCAACAGCTTTACGTTACATGGACGCCGCGTTATCGCTCGACGCGCACCGGCATGCGCATCGCAGTGCGCGATGTCTTCTATCATCGCGGCCCATTGATTCAACGTCGCGAGATCAACTTGCGCGACGAGCTGATCGCGCCGCCGCCAAAGTTAACAAGGTTATCTTCACGCGACGGCGAAAGAGCGCTTGATCTCGCGCGCGAGGCTTCGACGATTCGTTATCGCGAGCTTTACGGTTTCACGCACGGCGATCCGGCGCGCGTTTACCACGCGGACCTGGGCCGCGGCGTGCAACTGTTCGTCACGGGCCTGTCGCCGGCGAAGCGCTTGCCGCTGCGCGCGTATCATGCCGCGATGATCTACAAGAACGGCGTGCCGATCGGTTACTTCGAAGGCTTGTCCCTCTTCGAGCGCATGGAAAGCGGGTTCAATTTGTATTACACGTTTCGCGACGGCGAGACGGCGTGGTTGTACGCGCGCATACTCAACGTGATGCGTCACTTCGCCGGCGTGACGGCGTTTGCGATCGATCCGTATCAGGTCGGGCACGAGAATGAGGAAGGCATCGAGTCGGGCGCGTTCTGGTTCTATCGCAAGCTCGGTTTCAGGCCGACGCAACGCGAGGTTTCCAAGCTGGTAGAGAAAGAAGAGGCGAAGATCGCGAAGGGCGCAGGTTATCGGACCTCGGCGCGCACGCTGCGCAAGCTCGCCGAGAGCCCGATGATCTTCGAGCTAAATCAAAAGTTTGCCGGTGAGTGGGATCGCTTTCAAGTGCGGAAGATCGGACTCCGAACACAGGGACGGAAGTTTGAGTCGCTGTTCTCGCTCGTTCGCGATTTGCCTCGATGGAGCGTGCAGGAGAAACAACTGCTCAAGCGGATCGTTCAAGCGAAGAGCGCAGCGGAAGAAACGACTTACCTAAAGCTGATGCAACGTCACGAGCGGCTGCGAAGAGAGATCATCCGCCTGGGCAGTTAGCGATCTGGTTCTCCAGTATCTTCGACTCCGAAAAATCCTGCAGCTTGCTGAAGTACTCGGCCTCACGATCGAGCGCCGCGCGTGGCACCAGGCCAACGATCTCAGCGCTATCAATCTCCACGCCCATCGCCGCTGCTTCGCGCTTGATCGCGTCGTAAGCCGCCGTCATTCCGGTGACCTCGTAATTCACGAGGTTCAACGAGACCTGCACGAAGTGTCTCGTCGCGAGCCGAAAGCCCAACGCCTTCACAAACGGTAACCCGCCACCACGCGCCCGAATCGTTTTCGCGATCTGGCGCGCAATGCCGATGTCTTCGCTGCGCAGCACAACGTTGAAAGCGATCAGAAACGGACGTGCGCCCACCGCGATCGCACCCGCAGTTTCATGGACCACGGGCAAGCCTTCATCCGGGGCGCGCTCGGGCGTAGTGCCGATCTGTTCGCGCAACAACTCGAGCGCGCCGCGCCGCACGTCTTCGAGGTTAACGCGCTCCGGTCGCAGCGCGGCGCGTTCGTAGTAATAAACCGGAATCGAAAGCTCGTGCGCGATCCGCTTGCCGGCCTCGTGGGCCAACCGCACGCAGTCGTCCATCGTGACACCGTGAATCGGCACAAACGGCAACACGTCAGTCGCGCCGAGCCGCGGATGTTCGCCAGCGTGCGTGCGCATGTCGATCAGTTCCGACGCGCGCTTCACCGCCTGCACCGCCGCCTCTACCACCTTTTCCGGCGAAGCAACGAACGTAATCACCGAACGGTTGTGGTCCGGATCGATGTGCGTGTCGAGCACGCACGCCGTCTCGACAGACCGAATCGCCGCCGCGAGGCTCTCGACCGTCTCGGGCCTTCGCCCCTCGCTAAAATTGGGGACACACTCGACTAGGGCGCGCATTTTTCTTTGAGCTTCATTTGTTTGCAAGCTACACTACGCCACAATGCCTTCCGATCGATTCATCAGTCAACGCAAAAATGCCTGGCAGCGGCTTGAAGACCTGCTCAAGCTGCTGGATCACGCGTCGCTGCGACGGCTCGGCAAAGAAGAGGTGCGTGAGCTCGGACGAATCTATCGCCGCACCGCTTCCGATCTCGCGATCGCGCGCGCCGAATCGCGCGATCCCCGGCTCGTAAACTATCTCAACAGTCTCGTCATCCGCGCACACGGCCGTATCTATCGCGCCGAGGCGCACGGCAGCAAACGCATTCGCCGCTACTTCACGCACGAGCTGCCGCAAACGTTTCGCCGCACTTGGCGCTACACATTTGTTTCGTTCGCGGTGTTTTTTCTCTTCGGCCTGCTGAGCTACACCGCGACCCGATACGATTCCGAGTTTTCCGAACTCGTCGGCGTCAATCCCGCTTTTCGCGAACTCTACATCGAAACCAAAACCCACTGGTGGGAATCGCTCAATAAGTCGAACCAGGAAGGCGCGAGCATGATCATGACCAACAACATTCAGGTCACGATCTACACCTTCGCGTTCGGCGCGACGTTTGGCATCGGCACGCTTCTTTATCTTGCGTTCAACGGCGCCAACATCGCTTCGGTGCTCGCGCTGACTTACAAAGCCGGCTTCGGCAACGATCTCGTCACGTTCATGGTCGGACACGGCGTCATCGAATTGTCGTGCATTTTTATTTCCGGCGGCGCGGGTCTGCTGATCGGCAGCGCGATGATCATGCCGGGGGATCTCACGCGCGCCGACGCGTTGCGTGTGCGCGGCATGGAAGCGGTGCGTTTGATGATTGGGGTGGCGGTGCTGCTGGTCGTCGCCGGAACCATCGAGGGCTTTGTTTCGCCCGCGCCGATTGATCCGCGCATCAAGTTCAGCATCGCCGCGATTACGGGTCTCGCGATGTACGGGTATCTGTTATTTGCCGGTCACGAGCCGGTATTAGAGGAAGAACCAAACGCAGTCGCGGAATCAAAGTAAGCCGCGTTCCTTCACGCGCAGATAAGTCTCCAACAAAGCCGGCGCTAACGACGCCGCAGTGACATCGAGCGCCAAACCGCCGCTCGATTCAACCATTCTCAATGCCGCTTCGCGCTGGTGAATGATCTCTTCCGCGACTGACTGCGTGAAAAGCTCGCGCACTGACGACGGCGGCTCCTGCACCACGGCTTTCAGATCTCTGTCCGCGATCGTTATCACGAGCGGCAGGTGACGCGGGCGCAAAAGTTTTAGCGACGTCAGCAGTTCCTTCGAACCTTCCTCGTCGACCAAATCAGTCAACAGCACGACGAGCGATCTGCGTTTGCTGTTCGCGGCGATGAACTCGAACGCATGCGGATACGACGGCTCGATCATTTCCGGCTCGACTGCATACAACGATTCCAACGCCGCGTCGATGTGATCGCGGCCGCGACTCGGCGGCAGGTAACTCTTGATGCGCCGGCCAAACACGACGAGACCGGCGTTATCGCCGGCGCGGGCGGCGGCCGTAAATAAAGCGAGCGTCGCATGGACCGCGGAGTCGAGCTTCGTCTCCTGCTCGATGCGCGCGGTCATGAGCCGGCCCGCGTCGAGCGCAACGAGGATCGTTTGATCGCGTTCGATCTGATACTGGCGCGTGGTGAGTTTTCCGCGTCGCGCGGTCGCGGTCCATGAAATGTGGCGCAACTCATCGCCGCGCACGTAGTCGCGCATCGATTCAAACTCGCGACCTTCGCCGCGCCACGACGTTTTGCGATATGACGAGACCATCGAACGCGCGCCGAGTGCTTTCAACTCGGCTTCGCGCGCCCGCCGCAGGTTCGGATAGACCTTCACCGTCGCCGGCTCAGCGCCGCGCGCATCGCGCCAAACGAGATTGAATCGCGAGCGAAACCGGAGTGCGGTGTAACCAAACTGGAACCGCCCGCGCCGCGGCGGCGTCAAGCTGTAAATGAGCGTGGCGCTGCTGTGCGGCTCGACATGCAGCGTCGCTTCGCGCGCGCCGTTAATGATCATTTGCGGCGGATATTCATCTTTGAGTCGCAGCGAGACCGCGCGGGGAGAAGCGTTTTGAATGTTGAGTTTGACTTCGGTCTCGCCGCCCATCGCAAAGCGGCCGCTGAACTCGCGTGTGGCGTGAAAGCCCTGCGGCAGATGACTCAACTTCGCGTCGATGTTCGCGGCGGAGAGGAGCAGCAGATCGTAGGCGAAGGCTAGGTAAGCCAGCCACGGACGCCCCCATGAAAGCGACAAGGGAATAAACGCCAGCGCCGCGAGCGCGTAGAAGAATTTAGTGAAGACGAAACGCAATGTTCAGCAGTTGAGGTTCAGCTCTTTTTGTTGGTGGCGATATATTCCTTGAGCTTGTTTTTGTCCGGATAATTCGGGTTCTTCTTCAGATACTCTTCGTATTCAGTAGCCGCTTTGTCTTTCATTCCGGCCGCATTGTAAAGCCAGCCGAGACGCAGGTGAGCATCGGGGCGGCCGTTGTTCGCAGCTTCATTGAGATACGGAATCGCTTTCGAACCTTTCTTGAGTTGCAGGTAACACTCGCCGAGCAAATAGTTCGCGTCGCCTGACGTGGGTTGGAGCTCGACTGCTTTGGTCAGCGGCTCTACTGCTTCTTCAAACTTCTTCTGCGACGAGCGTACGCGGCCCAGATTCAGGAAAGCGCGCGGCGAACTGGGATGAACTTCGATTGCTTTGAGATAAGCGCCTTCGGCGTCGTCGAATTTTTGCTCGGAGAAATAAATGCTCCCGAGAGCGGTCCAGGCTTGAAAGTCGTTCTTGTCCGTCTCGACGACTTGCTTGAGTAGATCGATCGCCTGGTCGTACTTCTTTTTGGTGACGGCCTCTTCGGCCTTTTGGAAATTCGTTTTCGTTGCTGCGGGACGTTCGTAAACATCCGCCGCCGAGATCACACCACTTGTCGGTGCGGCGTTGGGGGTCCAACGAAAGTCGAGATCGTATTGAAACCCGTAGGGACTACTGCTCAGGTCTCGCTCGCGTATGTAGATCGTGCCCGTGCGTCCGATCTCTTTTCCGTCTGACTCTATGACAATCTCGTACTCGCCAAACGGAAGATTGTTAAATCGATAACGGCCCCGACTCGAAATTATCTGCCGCCCAACTTCGCCATCAGGAGAACGCCGGAGAATCAGCGTGACCTCCTGCGAAACGGGGTTGTTGTCTGCGCCCGTGATGTGTACGTCTCCGAATATACTTCGATTACCGTTCGACTGAGCGGCTGCCGGTTTCACGAACAGTGCAAGGGCAAGAACTAACAGCGCTAAGGGGAGTAGACGTAATCGCAGCATGATGTTTCTCCAAAAAAAAGGGCTCCCACTTTCGCAGGAGCCCACAGAGTCAAAGACGAAGTCGAGCTAGAAGTTGTAACGCAGCGCGAATTGCATTTCGCGCGGAGTGCTAGCTGACGTGGTGATTTGTCCAAAGGTTGTACCGGTGATAGTTGTCGCCGGCAAGCCAAAGCTGTTGTGGTTGAAAAGATTAAAGGCTTCCCAACGCAACTGCAAGTTCTGATGCTCGGACCAGGGCATGCCCCAGGTCTTGATCAGCGCGGTGTCGAGGTTCCAGAAACCCGGGCCACGGAGGAAATTGCGGTTACCGATTTCACCGTGGTGCGGGAACCGAAGAACGCCAGTGGTCGGGCTGTTGGGATTGAACACCGTCGACGGATTGGCGAAGAACTGGATGGAACCAGTCGCCGGATCGTCGTGAATGCTCGGACGAAGAGCCGGGGCATTCCTCAGGTTCATGGCCGCCGGGCTGGCAAAGTTAAAGCCAACCGGGAAAGCCGTGGTGGCGGTGCTGAAGGGCAATCCACTGCGAGCAGTGAAGATACCCGAAATTTCCCAACCACCGATGACCTGGTTCACCCAACCCGGAGCGCCGCTGCCGAACATACGTCCACGACCGAATGGCAATTCATAAATGAAGTTGGCATTGATCAGGTGACGAATGTCGAAGTCTGACGGTCCGCGGCAGACGCGAAGATTGGTAAGGTCGCACACCAAGCCGCCGGTTACGGTGTTCGCTACGCTCGATCCATTGTCAATCGCCTTGGACAGAGTGTAGTTGAAGTCGAACTGGAGGCCCTGTGAGAAGCGCTTACGCAAACTCACGAGCAAGCCGTTGTAAGTGGACGCGCCCTGATTCGAGATGTAGACGTTGGTGCCGAATTGGCCACTCATACCCACATTCGGATCGAGCAAACCGTTCTGATAGAGCAGGAAGATCGCATCCGACGTATCTCCGCGCAGCACTAACTGTCGGAGACTCGCGTTGCCGGCCATCAGCGCCGTGCCGCCTGGTCCAATCTGGTTTTCAAACCAGGGCTGCTTGGTGATGGCTGCGCCGGTAAGTCCTGCCTGAACCTGGTTCTGCAGGTTGTTGAACGCATCGAGCATGAACTGACCCGACGCCTTGTCCTTGAAGTTCAGCACTTGAGCGACGTCAGCCTGCGAGAAGAGCTTGCGACCCTGGCGGCCCACGTACGACATTTCAAGGATGAAGTTGCCCGGCATTTCGCGTTGGAATCCGAGACTGTATTGAATCGAGTACGGAATCTTGAAATGCTGGTCCACTGCGTAGTTGAATTCACCCGTCGCCAAACCAGTCGGGAAACCGGCATCGACGAACGGAGTAAATGGACGAGTGATTGTCGGCGCCACGTTCGCCACCGGCAAAGTGCTGATGCTGGTGAAGCGTGGGTTGTTAAGCAGCGCGGCGGTTGCGTTAGCGCCCGGGAACTGCGTGGTAGCCGAGTTATCGAAGAGGTACGAAACCTGGTCCTGGATGAACGTGATACCACCGCTGGGCCGATCGTAAACGACCGAACCGCCGCCGCGGATCACAGTTCTGTTCTCACCGAACAACGGGCCAAGGAAGCCGCCCTTGTAGTCGGGCGTCCACGCGAAGCCGAATCTCGGACCAAAGTTGTTCCAGTCAGTCTTATACAGCGGGGCAGCGTTGTTGCCCTTGCCGATGAGATCGTACTGAAGGAAAGGTTCCGCGGTGTCACCGGAGATTCCGGCAGCTGCGTTACGCTGACGGAGATCGAACAAGTCGCGCATGTCAACATTCTGACCGGCCTGGAATCCGTCCTTCTCGTACGGAGCCGGATAGAGGTGCCAACGAACGCCGAGGTTCAGCGTCAGGTTGTTACGCAGTCTCCAGTTGTCCTGGGCGTAAATCTCGAGCTCATCGTAGCGATAATCACGATGCTTACCCGTGCCAGGTGCGAAAGCGGTGCCGCTTGTGTCGTAGTTGAAGTTCGTTTGAATCGACGCATAGCGACCGAGAATAAACGCAAACGCGGAATCGTAGTTTCCGGTTGACGTGGTGTTGTTCAGGATGTTACCGGGTCGGAGGGTTGAGTCGAGCGCCGTAATCGCGCCACCCAAACCGACGCTAGGAAAGTTGAAATCGTTCACGATACCCGACTTCGAGTCGATGGGCTTATAGGAAGCGCCAAACTCGAACGAGTGCTTACCTCTCGTCCACGTGACGTCATCACGAATGGTCGGCACCATGACGAAGCGATCCTGCGAGCTGATGCTCGCGAACGGGTTCGTAAGTCCGCCGCCGAACGTGAAGGAATTCGGAAACGCAGGCGCGAAGTTGTTCGGGAAGAGCAGCCCTGAACGGGACACACCAACTGTTGCCTGGTTAACAAAATTCGAAGTAGCGGTCCACGTGTGACCGACCACCCACGCGTAGTCCTTAACGATGATTTGAGCAGTTTCAGGATCGCCGGGGAATTGCGCCGCCACTGAGTTAACGGTGTCGGTCTGCACGCGACGGGCGATGTTGAAACGGCCAAAGAACTTCTGTTTGGAAGTTGCGTTCCAGTCGATGCGCGTCGTGTACGTGTTGTCTTTACGTTGCGACGGAGCATTGAAGCGGAAGCCACCGGTGTTGATGCCATCGCCTGCGGTCAGGTCATTGGCAGCCGGGTAACGGCTTTGAATAAAGCTCAGCAGACCCGGGCTCGCGCCGATGTGCTTCGGATCCAGAGCCGCGACTTGGGCCGGGGTCAGGATCGTGATGCAGCTTGGGTTCGTGTTGAGACGTGAATTCGACGGGCAGCCCGCGTTGATGTAAGCGACGCCGCCGTTACGATAGTGGTTCAACGGAACGATGCGGAGATAGGAAACGCCCTGAGCATCGCGCCGTCCTTCGTAGTCGAAGAAAAAGAAGAGCGCATCTTTAACAACTGGACCACCGATGCTGCCGCCAAACTGATTACGCGTCAGTTGGGGGCGCGCGATGCCGGCGCGGTTGTTGAAGAAGCTGTTGGCTGCGGTCGCGGCAGTGCGATTGTATTCGCGCACGTTGCCGTGAAACTCGTTGGTACCACTCTTGGTCACCAACTCGACCTGGCCGCCGCTGCTTCGTCCGTCTGAAGCGCCGGGGTTGGTCGACACCGCACGAAACTCCTGAATCGCGTCGATGGGAGCATTACCAACGGTCGCGGCAAACTGGCCGGTGGCCTGATCGTTTGCGTCGATACCGTCAACGGTGATGTTGCCCTGGTCAGCGCGAGAACCAGTCACTGAACCTACGCGGTTCGTGGTGCCGGTACCAACGTTGTTGCCGACGACGCCCGGTTGCAAACCGATCAGCGCGGCCGGCGAACTGCGAATCTGAATAGGAAGCTCTTTGAGTCTTCGCTCTCCGATAACGTTACCGATCGAAGCGTCGGTGGTGTTCAGCGTAACTTCATTCGAGGCCGTCACCACAACGGTGCCGGAGACCTCGCCGATAGTCATTTCAGCATTATGTGTTTCCACGATGCCGACGCCGAGTGCAACGTCGTTGATTACCAGAGTTTGAAAACCTGGAGCGGTAAAGGTCAGCTTGTAGCCTGTGCCCGGCGCCACCTTGGGGAAGTTGTACACACCTTGATCATTCGTCTTGGTAGTGAGTTCAACGCCGGTCTTTGTATCTGTCAGTTTTACATCAGCACCGGCGATGACTGCGCCGTTGCTATCCTTTACTGTTCCCGTCACACCTGCGGTGCTCTGAGCCGATGCCGAGACGACAAAGAAGCAGAGAGTCAGGGTCGCAAGCATGAAGGTAAAAAGCAATTTCTTCATTTGGGCTCCTTCCCGAAACATAACTTGAGTTGAAGGACCTTCTCCGAGCTGCTGCCTGCAGCTTTAGAAGTCTGAATTTTTGAAATCTCACCTGTTAGGAATCCGTGAGATAAACTTCGGAACCATGGGGAGACAACACAGCGTGGGTCAGTTATGCAAGGAATGTTCCCATGTTCGGTTTTTTGTAGAGTGATCGGAAATTACTAGGCGAGACGGGCAAAACGGGCCTTGCGTGAGGCTGCGGCCATCCAAAAACCAAAAGTAATTTTCAAAATCTCAAATTCCAGCAAAGCCTTGCAGGTTCACATTTATGAACGATGGCTCAAGTTTTTTGAACTCTAACGAGGTACTTCCGCTGAGCCGAGTATGTCCGTGATCACCGTGTCCGGCGTCACTCCGTCGAGCTCCGCTTCGGCCCGAAGAGTCAGGCGATGACGCAGCACCGGCAACGAAACATCGCGCACATCATCAGGCGTAACGAAGTCTCGACCGCGAATCGCCGCGAGTGCTTTCGAGCATAAAAGCAACGCGACCGAAGCGCGCGGACTCGCGCCGTAGTGAACGAATGGATGTGTGCGTGTACGCCGCACCAGATCGACGGCGTAGTACTGCACGCCCGGCTCCATCCGAGAACGCGCAACTTCCGCACGACATTGCGTAATCGCATTCGGATCGCTCAACGGTTGAATGTCGACCTGATCGAGACGCTTCGCATTGAACCCGTTGTCCCAACGAGCGAGCACCTCGCGTTCAGCATCTTCGGACGGGTAATCCAAAAGTATCTTCAACTGGAAACGATCGAGCTGCGCTTCGGGCAAAGGATACGTTCCTTCGTACTCGATCGGGTTCTCAGTCGCGAGCACAGTGAAGATCGCCGGCAGCGCATACGCATCGCCGTCGATCGTGACCTGGCGTTCTTCCATCGCTTCGAGTAACGCCGCCTGCGTCTTCGGCGGCGTGCGATTGATCTCATCGGCGAGCAGGATGTCGGTGAAGATTGGGCCACGCCGCAGATTGAAGGCGGAGGTCGCGATGTTGAAAACGTTCGTGCCCGTGATGTCTGACGGCATCAGGTCGGGTGTGAACTGGATTCGACTAAAGCTCGCATTGATGATCCGCGAGAGCGTTTTGACGGTGAGTGTCTTCGCGGTGCCCGGCACGCCTTCAACGAGGGCGTGTCCTTCGGCGAGTAACGCGATCAGGATCTGCTCGATCGGATCGTCCTGACCGACGATGACTTTGTGCAACTCATTTTTTATGTGGGCAACAGTTGAGGAGACCAGTTCGAACATTCGTTGGTAGTTGACCTCGTTTCGTCAGATGTTCTCGGCGGCTTGCCGCGCGTCGCGCGCACGCATCCGCAAGCCAAGTTTCTTTTCCAACTCGCGCAATCGCTTGACGAGATCCACTGCTTGTCGCCAGTTGATCGGTTCGCCATTGATTACGTCTTCGCATTGTCGCATTAAAGTTTCGAGTTGCTGCGCTTCGACTTTCGAACGCGCCGCGATGCGCGCGGCGATTTCAGAACGCGAGCTGTTGTAAGTAACGCCGGCATAGCGCGCGAGCACGCGACGCGTTCGCGCGTAAACGTTTTCAATCGCCAGATCGAACGCGCGCGAACGTTCCTGCAGCTCGGCCATCGAGGCGACAAATTCGAGACTCGAACGTCGATCGACTTGCGCCAGCGGCAACGGGCGTGCGAAGCGCCGCGCGTTGGTCCAAAGAATCAATAACACGACGAGCAGGAGTTGCGCGCCGATCGCCAACACCGGCGTGCCCGCGAAATAAACCGCAAAGGCGTTGCCGCTGGCGCCGTGGCCCTGGTGATATTCGTCAAAGGCGATCAGGCCGTCATGCGCAGTAACAGCATTGATCGCGAGCTGCAGATTGTCGTCGCTGCGAATGCCGCGGTTCGTGACGACGTATGGATCGCTGAGTACGATGACGCGACCGTCGCCGTAAGCGTAGTCGACGAGTAAAGCGCCGTTCTTATCGGCGACATGTATCACGGGAGCAGTTGAGACAGCTTTTTCGTGGGACACTGCCACGGGCGGTAAAGGATTTTCATCAGGCTCGTCGTCATCGTCGTCACGCCTGCTTCTCTCTCCGGGCAGCGAGTGCGGTGACGGCGTCGGCTTCGGCGCAGGCACGACCGACAATCGTCCGGCAAACCGCGACGGCATTACAGAGTCAACCTTGCGCGTCAGCCACGTCGGTTGGACCGGCTTGAATGCCGCGACGTCCTTCGTCATCGCGCTTGCATCACCAGGATCGATATCGAGCGGCGGGAAGTCGAGCGATCTCGAGTAGATGGCCCAATCACCACCCTTCGGCAACATTCGCGCTGTCGGCTCGCGATCGATCAGCAAAAGGCAGCCGCCGTTGGCAATCCACTGGTGCAACGCGGTGATCTGTTCCTGACTGAATGGCAATCGCGTACTGCCGATGATCACAAACGTCGACACGTGCTCGCCGGCCTTGCTCAAAAGTTTTTCCGGCGCTTCACGCCAGCGCATCACCTTGTAACCGGACTCACTCAGGAAATCGTGAAACGCGCGTGCGCCCGTTGGACCTGAATGATAGGTCGAACGA
This sequence comes from uncultured Blastocatellia bacterium, assembly GCA_946480785.1. The sequence goes on from CAMLLD010000001.1 coordinate 135,571, forward strand.
TTGGGCATCAACTCCGAATCCGGTAGCTTTTCCTGTTGGACGTAAGTGACCGTGTTGATAATGATGAGCGCGCCGACGATCACGACGAAAGTGAGAATGATTGTGAGTCGCTGGCGCATCAGTTTTGTGTTTGCAGGGCCGAGTGATAAGCAGAGCGGAAAGTTTGCCAGTCGTTATCACTCGCTTCGACTAATCCATACCAGTGTCGCTCGAAACTCTCCGTCAGTCCGCGCATGTTCTGGTGCAGCGGCGGAAGATTGCGCACGGAGTTCAGATAATCACGGTTCGTCTTGTGCTGCGCGAGCGCGATCACTTTGCGATCGCCAAGCTCGACCAGCAGTGCGATGTACGCCTTGCGAATCGCGCTGCGGATCTCGCCGCGACGCGCGAGCGCTTCGGCTTCGGAAAGCAAATCACCCGAGGTCTCTTCCGGTTCCAATCGTTCGCCAAGCACGATGCGCGGCTCACGTTTCTTCGGAGCACGGCGGCGTCGCTTGGGCTTGAAACGCGCGAACAGGATCTTCCCGACGTAAAACAGGACCGCCAACGCAACGAGCACCACTAATAGCTGCGCTATCAAACTGAGCCACGGCGAACTGCCTGGTTGGATCCGCATTCCCTTCGGCATGAATTGTTGGAGCCAACGAATGAAGTCCATTATCAACCGGCCCAGCGCGCTCGATCCTTTCGCTTCGCTGGCGTATTCCGGCCGCGCCAGAATGCTTTCGAGTTTCTCTTTCGTTTGCGACTTGTCGCTCTGTGGTGTTGTTGGCGTCTCTCCGGGACCGACTCGCTCTTCGACGGCCTTCAACCGCTCGATGACTTGCTTGAGTCTTGTTTCTCTTTGTTCGAGAGTAGAAGCGCTCTTGAGCTGTTTCAGTTCTTCGTGCAACCACGAGTTGTCGACGTCGCAAACTCCTTCGCTCGTCTGCACTGATTGATGTTCGGGCAGTGCTTCATCCACGCCGGCGAGCGTTTGGTCCAAGCGGTGTTCGTAGGTGGTGGAAGTTTCGCCTTCGTCGAACTGCCGCAGCGTGTCGAGCGCGGTGACGGCGCGTTGCACATTATTGTGGTAGTCGGCAGCCGGAATCGTATCCGCGCTTGCCGTGATGGGAACAAGCAGGAGTAACGCGAATAACGACCAACACAGGTGATGAGTTGTTCGGTTGTGGCGCTGAGGCATCACTGCGATCAAGTGAGATTCAGAATACTCGAAGACCGCGGCGCGGGCGGCGCCGGTGGCGGCTCCTTACCGGAAATCGATGAGAGCGCTGTTCCCAATGGTGATGAAACGTTCACGTCCGGCAACTCGCCGAGTTGTCGCGCGGCCATCAGCTCGATGTCGTAACCTTCGTGGCGCACGCGCTCGTCAACATAAAGTAACGACAAACCGAGCATCCACACCGGCGTCAACAGAATCGTGCTCAACGGTCCCAGCACACTATAAGCAATCGAATACCACACGGGCCACTGAGTTGCGTCCCACGGGCTAATCCCGCTGAGATAACCGTACCAGCCAAGCGGCAGCAACAGAATCATCATCGCCGAATAAGTGGCGAAGCCCGTAAACAACGTCATCGCCATCAGCCGCCGCACGTTGCCGCGCGCCAGCGAAAAGCTGCGACTGAACGCTTCGAACACGCCCTTGCCTTCCACCAGCATCACCTGCGGCACGTAAGCGACGCGTCCCACAATGAAAAAGAACACCCACATTCCCACAGCGATCGTCACCAGCAGCAGGACAGTCATCACGACGAGTGTCAGCCAGGGACTGACGAGGGCGGTAACAAATAGCGCCGCGGCCAGCACGATAAACAGAATGTACCAAACCACGCTCACTACACTCGCCGAGATCCACATCCAGACAAACACGACCAACGACGCGGCGAGCAGTCCCCAGAAGCGCGCACGCACCGCAATGTACGTGGCGCGAGCGGTGACGGGTTCGTTGTGCAGCAGATGGGCCACGAGCGTGCGGGTCGCGCCTCCCATCACTACGATCGTGAACAAGTAGCCACCCACGATCACAACGAACGAGATGATACTGGCGAGTATGGAAAAGAGTAACGTGTTGGTGTCTGAGGTATTGACTACTCGCCGGATCGCGATGCCGAAAACGATCCAACCGGCGGACGCGATGATCACCGGAGGCGCAGCCGTTCTGATCAGCACAAACAGATGACGGCGATACAGCCTCACGGCGCGGTCGATCAGATCGCCGGCCCCGAGAGGCGCGAGGGAAAGCTGGTTTGGTGAGAGCGCGGCTGACATTACTGCTGCATAAACTCTGCCGGATTCAGCGGCGCATTGAAGGCAAAGGTAGTCAGGTTCAACACCCAATCCACCATCGCGGGCCTGACCTCTGATTGAATCGAAAGGTGAAACGTATAAGTGTGTGGCAGATTCAAACCGGCTTCCGATTTGAAATCCGCAAACTCTTCATAAGCGTCGATACGCGCGGCCGAAGCCTGTTGTTGCTGCTCGGGTGGCAAGTCTGGTCCACCACCGACGATTCTGCGTTGCTCGGACGCGTAGATCGTGCGTGAATACTCAGTGCGGACGTGGCGAAAAGTCTCCGGTTCGAAGAAGAGAGTTATCTTCAAGTCCGAGCCCTTGCGCGGCGTGTACTTGAGCGCGTGCAGTTGGCGATCGCCAACCTTCTTCAATCCCGCATACTCGAGCTTCGGATTCTTGTCAGCGAGATTCAAGAGCGGCCACGACTCAGACAACGTTCCGCCCATGAGTCCTTCTTTAAAAAGCGCGTCGTTCGTGAGAAAGAACTGGGCCAGGCACGTGCGCGAACCAGGCTTGAATTGACTCGCCGTAAACTTCTTCCCGTCGTACACCAGCGACTCGAACGGATACGCGGGCGTGTTGAACTTGAGATTGATCGCGTTCATCGGCCCTTGCGAACCGAGCGCGACTTCACCATCTACCTGACCTTCACCGCAGAGTTTCACCGTGATCTGGGCACTGCCCTTGATGAGCGTGCCGCGCGAACGAGCCCGCGCTTCGGCAGTACCGATCGAGTCGAGATGTTTGGCAACGAGATCGGCCGGCGCGATCTTGTCATCCGCAGGTCGCGCTTGCAGTCCGGCGGCAACGATTCCGATGAACAACAGAAGAAGCAGACGCCGCATGCGGGAGTTGGTCATGACTGTCTCCTCCGGGTAGGGGATTCACAGAACGTGCAGGCGCACAATACCGCAGCAACGCTCTTTATGAAAGGACGATTTGTTCGCCGTGGTTTTTGCAGGGAGAGTTGGGAAAGTAGAAAAGGCCGGCGATCTTGTGAGATCGCCGGCCTGTGAATGGCAACGTTAGAACGTGAACTTCCAGGCAAGCTGGAGAATTCGCTGATCGAACGTTGAGTTGATCTTGCCGAAGTCGGTGTCGTCGATACTGAGCGTCGCCGGCACCGAGAAGTTGGTGTGGTTGAATACGTTGAAAGCTTCAAGACGCAACTCCATACCGAGCCGCTCCTTGAACTTGAAACGCTTGATGAGCGCTGTATCTACGTTCCAGTAACCTGGACCATCAACCGGCGTCAGGCTCAAATGACCGACGTCGCCTGCCGGCGGATGCGTAAAGAACGACGGATTGGCGCGGCCATCAGTACCGATCAGTTTCGGATCGACAACCAACGGCAGTCCCGTCTTCGGATCGAAGAACAACCCGACCGCATTCTGAAGTTCAGCAAGCGTCAACGTCGTGTTCGGCGTGTTGTTTCCTGAACGAGCAGCACGATTGAGCGTGCCGCGTCCGGAGAGGAAGGAGATCGGGCGGCCGGTCCTGAACTGAGCGATGCCGCTGATATTCCATCCACCCAGAATCTTGCCGCTTAATCCACCACCGGTGAACCAGTGTTTGCCTGGACCAAAGGGAAGCTCATAAAGGAAGTTTGCCTTGAGAACGTGATGCACGTCCTGACCAAGGCGCTTCTTCTCGAGCGTGTCACCAACCGTATTGTCCAGATACGGCAGGAACTCGGCCTGGGCCTGTTCGGCGTTGGTGAAAGCCTTACTCCACGTGTAGTTGACCTGGTAGTAGTAACCACCCGAAAACCGTCTGCGGATTTCAGCTTGCAAGCCGTGATAGTTGGACCAACCGGAGCTGCCGATGTAGTCAGTCACAAAGGCGTTGGGATTGTTCGGCAGGAAGAAGCTCGGGCAGAGCGTACGCGCCCCACCACTTGCCGGCTGTACGCATGGCTGCGTGGTGATGAGGAACGTGTTGCGTTGCGAAACGTAGTTCGATACGAGTTCTCCGACTTGACCGGTACTGATCAAGTTTCGGATTGTGGCATCCGTGAGATTTCCGCCGCCGCCCAATCGGGGGAAGATCGTCAGCACCTGACAACCGGTGGACGCCGCTTGCGCTGCCGTACACGCAGGGTTACCAAACTTCGCCAGGTTCGACTGGGCCCGCAGGAAGTCTGCGAGGAAGCCGTTCTGGAAGATCATCACCTGATTGGTGTCGAGGCCGCGAGTCAATTGAACGCCGCGATTGCCGACGTAACCAACTGAAAGCGCCGTGTCTTTCCAAATCTCACGTTCAATACCGAAGTTCCACTGCTCGGCGTATGGAGTCTTCAGGTTATATTCCGTCGTGAAGATCGTCGGCGTCTGCGACAGTGTCAGTTGATCGAGTAACGTACGTGGCACCTTGAACGCCGGAACCGCCGGAGCGACGAATGGCACACAAACGACCGGTGTTCCGGTGCAGTTTGTGATTCCGCCGCTGACCGTTCCATTCAACGTCGAAACGGTTGCCGTTGACTGCAATCCGGCGTTACCACCGACCGCAGAGTTGTTGAGCACGGTGGCGTTGTTGTCGATGGCGTAAGCGATGGAGAAACCGCCGCGTACGGACGTCTTTCCATCCTTGAACGGATCCCACGCAAAGCTGAAGTTGGGAGCCCAGTTATTCAGGTCACGCGCCAGGAAGTCGCGGCCGGTTCCTTTGCCAGCGAAGTCGAGTACCGCGAGTGGGTCGTTGAGCGCATTCAACGAGATATCCTTGGGCATTAATCCCAAACCATTTCTTTCGGTCAGCGGGCCGATGTACTCCCATCGCAAACCGAAGTTCAATGAAAGATTGGGTTTAATGCGCCACGTATCACTGCCGTAGAACGCGAGCGTGTTGTAGTCCAGGAAACGCCTCGAACCAACGCCCCGGGTAAATCCGGAATCGCGGTCCGCAACGTTGAAAGTTTCATCTACCCTGTTGACTGCACCAGTAAGTAGCCCTAGCAGACTGTTTGCGGTCGTGAACTGGGTATTCGAAATTCCTCCCGGAAAGTTACCTACAGCCAGTGGAGTAACGTTGGTAGTGGTGTTGAAGCCGACCGTGTATTGCTTCACGATACCGGCATCGTTGAAGTTCAGGATTCTGACGAAGCGAGCGGCCGTGCCGAACCTGAATACGTGGCTGCCCTTTACCCAAGTAAGGTTGTCAAGCACATCGTAGTTTCTCGGAGCACGACCTTGCTGAAGGAAGTTCTGAATCGGGTTTGTGATCAGCGGAAGAGAGAGGCGATAGCCTTCATTGAACTTCTCGTTGTTAAAGAAGACCGGCGTGCTTGACGAGAAACCGAAACGAGCTTCGTTAGTGATGTTTGTCGTGAAGTTGGAGATCCAGGCGATGGCCCAACGCGGACGGGCCGATTGCTGGCCGCCACCCGGCAGACCCGGAAACTGCTCACCGATGTTGTTTAGCTGCACGTCGTTTGGCAGTTTCGACAAGAAGTGAGAGTACACGCCTTCCACTCGGTTCTTCGAGTTGATGTCGTAGTCGAGACGGAAGCCGATGTTTCTGCCGGTGCTGCCGTTTGGTGTGTTGAAGCGAAAACCTGCTGTGTTGCGGTTGTCACCGATAGACGTGTTGTTTGACTCAGGCGTCAGCGCCAGCAAGTGCTGAATGCGCGGATCGATCGATCTGCCGGTGAGCGCCAGAAGATTTATGGTGTTGGGTTGGCCGTTGTCACTGCGGAGGTAAGTAAAGTTACCCGTGCGAGCACCGTTTACGAGCACCGTGCGGTTCGGCGTGAAATCCTGTGTCGTATCGGTGAACTCGTAGAAGAAGTAGAAGAAAAGTTTGTTCTTCTGCGTCAGTCGTGGACCACCTTCACCAAATCGTGGCAACGCGAATGGGCCACCGACGTTGAAACCATACTGGTGCTGAAGTAGCTTCGGCTTCGGCAGCCGGCTGGCGTTGTTGAAGAAGGTGTTGGCGTCAAACTTGTCGTTGCGATAAAAGTCGTAGACCTCGCCGTGGTAGCTCGTGCCGCCGCGGGGAGTAGTGAACTTGACTTGCGAAATGCCGACGCCTTCATCAGCGCCCGCGTTCTGCGTCGTCAGCGTGAACTCCGCGACCCCGGCAACGGTCGTGGTGTTTGTGGCAAACAGCGCGTCCGTGCGTACGAGGTTGTCGTTGACTTCGATTCCATCCCAGGTAATGTTTGAGAAGGAACCTCGCAGACCGTTAATTGCTGACGTTCGGATATTGGAGTTGGTATTCACACCCGCCATGCCGCCCGCGAGATTGATCGGGTTGCGGCCGTTGAGGGGCAGATCCTGCACCTGGCGGACGTCGATCGTGGTCGAAAGTTTTGCGTCCTCCGAACGGATTAACGATTGAGCTTCAGTAGCCGTGACCGCGACGGTTTCGGCAACTCCGCCGGGCTCCAGCACGAGGCCGTTTAGCACGACGGGAATATCGACGTGCGCTTCGATGTTATTCACCTGAAGCTTTTTGAACCCAGTTGCTTCGACGGTGACTATGTATGTGCCCACGCGCACGTCGGTGATCGAAAAAGTACCTTCGTCGCTGGTCGTGGCAGTCTTTTGATCTTTAGTGGATGCGTCGATCAAGGTGATCTTGGCTCCCGGCACCGTAGCTCCGGCGGTATCTTTCACGACGCCGCTGACGCGCGTGCTGACCGTTTGAGAAATAGCGACGGAGCACATGCCGAGAACAACAAGGACACTAAAGAGGAGAGTAGGTAGATTCAACGGGCGGGCAGAACGAAACACGTCTGCCGCGCCACTGACGAGAATATTCGCAGGACTTCTCATTGTCGGCTCCTTCTGTTTTGAACTTGAACCTCCGGACTTGGAGCCTTGGGGGGCGGCAAGCCGGAAAGTCAGAAACTCTTTACCTAACTAAAGAGGAACTTGGCTGGTTTGATTCAGATCCCACTGTGCAAAGAATCGAAGTGGCTGCGGCAATATGCATGCCGCCAAACTCTCTGCGTGTGTGGCGTTTTTGCCCGAAATTAACCCGACCCCGGCTCCCACGAACTGCCGGAATTGCAGATTTTGGATTTCCTGTGCAAGAAAATGAATTTGCGAGCGCGCAGAGCTTACCGCTTTCCGCGCTTCAATTCAAATAATTCCGAGCAGCAGAGTGTTTTTGATTGTGCGAAGCGGACACTCCGAGCGGGTCTACTTCACTACCTCGAACTCGAAGTAGAGTTCCTTGCCGCGCATGATCGTGGAGAGATAGAACTCCCAAAACTTTCGCGTGAACCGAAATGAAGGCCAGCGCTGATCGAGGTTCACAACGAACTCGACGCCCAGCGCGCGCCAAAGATTCGCGAGACTGACGTGCGTCGTGAGCGGCCGCAGTTCCGTCGTGGTGTAGAACGGAAACGGCGTTTCGGCCGGCATGAAGCAGGTGAATGAGTAGCTGTTGAAGTGATTGCGATGCGTTGGGTCGGTGGCCCAGTCGGGGTTCGAATAATGCGGCGTGAGAATCTTGAGTTTGCCGCCGGGCCTCGTGATGCGATGCAACTCGGTGACAAACCCGATCACGTCGGGCACGTGCTCGATCACGTGACGACAAACGATCTCTTCAAACTCGTTGTCGTTGAACGGATAAGGAAAGACGCCGAGATCGTGAATGACGTCGGCGTGACTGCGCGGGTTCGCGTCGATACCGATCGCGCCGGGAAATTTGTTTTGGCCGCAGCCTACGTCCAGAACTCGCTTGGTGGGTTCGGACATGCGCTTAGTTTTTCTGCAACAGCAAACCAGCGAACTGCTCGAGATTGATCGCGTGAACCGGAACGCCTAACTCTTGCGCGACTTCGCCGAGTCGCATTCCGTCGAGCATGATCTCTTCGTCGCTCTTCAACATCTGGCGCGGTATCAAAACAAACTCGCCCTTGACTCGCTCGCGCGCCGACAACAGATCGCGTCCGGTTAACAGCCCCGCGACTGAAACATCACCGCCGAAGTAACCGTTCTCCACCGGCTCGACGATGAGTCGGCTGCCAAACCGATCGTTCATTTTGTTAACCAGCTTGCGCAGCACCGGCGCGAACAACGTGCCGGTGAGAATCGTGCCGCTTTTGTGTTTCAAGTTCTTGCTTCCGTCACGCTCGATTCGCTTGGTCACTTTAGCAAACTCATTTACAAACGAGCGGACCATGCCGACCCCGTCTTCGATCTGCGGATACTCGCCGTAGTGAGTCGTTGTGGGAATCGCGCGGCCGGCGCGCAGATAAATTTCATCACCAAGCAGCGCGAAGTTGGTTCCGATCTTAGCGTGCAGTTGGTCCTGAATCGCGGTGACCTGATCGATCACGTCACGACAGAACTCCGGTGTCACTGCGGTGAGCCGCGGATCGGTGTTGTAACGGGTCAACCCAAGCGGCACGATCGCGACGCTCGTGATGCGCGGATACTCCGCCGCGAGATCGAAGATCGTTTTGCGCAACACGTCGCCGTCGTTGATTCGTGGACACAACACGACTTGCGCGTGTACTTCAATGCCCTCATCGAGCAGCCGCGCGAGTTTCCCCGAGATGTCGGCGCGCTGTTTGTCGACACCAAGTAAGTAAGCGCGAACGTCGAGGTCCGTGGCGTGTACCGAAACGTATTGCGGCGAGAGGCGTTGCTCGACGATGCGTCGCAGCTCGTCTTCGGTGATCGACGTGAGCGTCGTGTAGTTTCCGTAGAGAAACGACAGGCGAATATCTTCGTCCTTAATAAAGAGCGACGGTCGCGCGTCGGCGGGATTGCCGTTGCAGAAACAGAAGATGCACTCATTCGCGCATTGCCGCGGCACGATGTGTTCGAACGTCAGGCCGAAATCTTCACCTTCGCCGCGATCGAGTTCGAGCTCCCAGTCTTCTCCGTTCTTCTTGCGAACTTCAAGGACGAGGTCGGTTTCGCCGGCCGTGTGAAAGCGAAAGTCGAGATAATCGCGCACCACTCGGCCGTTGACCTTAATAATGCGGTCGCCGGCTTCGAGTTCCATGTCAGCGCCGAGGCTCTCGGGCGCGACCTCGGCGATCTCAACGCCGCGGCGGCGAATGTTGGTGACGGCTGGTGTAACGGCAAACTCGTACATCGTAGTGAACAATTTCGCCCCTCGGCGAAACGCTGAATATAGCAGACGGGCCGGGAACTCGGGAAACTCGCCGAGATTGAAAGTGTACGTGTAAAGAGCGTGCTGACCCCGGCCATGAAAAAAGTACTGTCAATCACCCTTTTCGCCTGTTCCGTTCTAGCGTCCTTAGTTTCCGTAAGCGCACAGGAAAGAAACCCCGTAACCGAGATCTACCGCGTCGGCATCGGTGACGTTCTCGACATCCGCTTGCTTAATTCACCTAATAACCGTTCGACGCTGTTCACGGTGATGCCCGGCGGCGCAATCGATCTGCCCGTCGCGGGCGGCGCGATCCCTGTTTCGGGTCAAACAACAGACGAAATCCAGGCCCGCATCGCGAAGGAACTGAAGCGACGCGCGGTAGACGACAAGGCACAAGTCTCCGTCGGCGTGCGCCAGTACGTGAGTCACTCGGTCATGGTTACGGGTCTGGTCGTCAATCCCGGCACGCGTTTCCTGCGGCGCGAAGCGGTGCCGTTGTACGTCGTTCTCTCCGAAGCCCAACTGCGCAACGACGCCGGCCGCGTAGTGATTATGCGCGAAGGCACAAACGGCGACCCGCTCGAGTTGAGCGACCCGCAAACGCTCAACGTCACGGTTCAATCGGGCGACTTGATCACGGTTTCAAACAAACCGCAGGAGTTTTACTACATCGGCGGCCGCGTTGTTTATCCCGGGCAGAAGTCGTTTCAACCGGGAATCACGTTGCTTCAGGCGATTCTGGCGGCGGGCGGAACGACGCGTCAGCAAAATCTCGTAGAGCTCTCGCGCGCCGGCGCTGACGGCCGGCTGTCCACCGTTTCTTATCGCCTCAAGGACATCAAAGCCGGAACGATTGAAGATCCCAGGCTGCAACCCGGCGATCGCATCGAGATTTCCCGGTAATTACCACAAATATCCGCAATTTTATTGACAATCCAAGCTCCTCTTTGCTAGTACAGGCGCGATGAATAACAAACTGAAACCCGCACTGCTCGGCGGCTTAATTGTCGGCATCCTATCCGCCCTTCCGTTTATCAGCGCCTGCTGCTGCATCTGGGCCATCGGCGGCGGTGTCGTCGCGGGTATGCTCTACATCAAGAGTTCCCCGACCCAGGTCCTGCCTGGCGACGGCGCGGTCGTCGGGGCTTTGTCCGGAATTGTCGGCGCCGTGATTTATCTACTTCTCGGTCTGCCCATCGCGTTTCTGCGCGGGACCGCTGATGTCGAAGCGCAGTTGACGCGATCGGGAGTGCATTTGCCTTTCACGGGCACGGTGCTGTTGCTCGTCGGTGGACTCATGACCGCCGTGGCTTTAGTCGTACTGGCGACAGGCGGCGGACTTTTGTCGGTGCCGATCTTCGAAAAACGGAAAGCAGGTGGACCACCGGCCCCGCCACCACCGAACATGGGCGGCGGACCAGGCTCGTACGCTGCCTGATGTAACTGAGCTCTACCTAATTCAATTCGGCTGAAATACTACAAAACTGTTTTCAGGAGAAACTGAATGTCTCAAGACTGGACTCCCCCACCCGCAAGCGGTGCAACCACCAGCGTTTCAAACTTCCTGGTGCCCGCGATCATTTCGCTGTTCTGTTGTTTGCCACTCGGCATCGTCGCAGTTATCTTTGCTGCTCAAGTCAATGGTAAGGTCCAGGCTGGCGACATCGCAGGCGCGCAGGACAGTGCGAAGAAAGCGAAGCTGTTCAGCTTCATTTCTATCGGCCTCGGGCTCGCGGCGATCATCTGCTACGTGCTGTTTTGGGTGATCCTGGGCGTAGGCCTTAGCCTGAGTAGCCCCACGAATTACAACGGTTAAAATCGAACTTAGTCGGAGACGTCAAAGAGATGAGCAGATACTGCACGAAGTGCGGCGCGGTCAACGATGACACAGCACAGTATTGTACGAACTGCCAGGCGCCGTTAACTGCACCGGTGGGTGGCGGCTATCAACCGATGCAGTCTGTGAATCAAGGCGCGGGCGCGATGACTGACTGGAAGGCGATGGGCGCCGACAAGAAGATCACCGCGGGTATCTGCGCGATTCTCGTCGGCTGGCTGGGCGTGCACAAGTTCATCCTCGGCTACACGACCGAGGGCGTGATTCAACTCGTGCTCGGCATCCTCACCTGCGGTCTCACGAACATCATCAGCATCGTCGAGGGCGTCATCTATCTGACCAAGTCGGACGAAGAGTTTGTGAGGACGTACATTCAGAACAAGAAGGGCTGGTTCTAGTTTTATAAATCCCACCGATGCAGTCGGTGCGTGGTGTGGTGATGCCGACTGAATTCATGTACCGGCGTTCAACCGTCGCCGGAATCTGGTTACTGCTAATCGCGGGCTCGGTTTATTTGTACGTCTTCGAGCCGGGCCGTTCGGGTTTCTTCCCGCCGTGCATGTTTCGCCTCCTGACCGGCTTGCAGTGTCCGGGTTGCGGCAGCACGCGTGCGGTTCACCAAATCGTTCACGGACACTTCGCGGCTGCGTTCATGCTCAACCCGCTGCTCCTGCTCGCGCTGCCGTTTTTGGTTTTCGCCTTTCTGCGTTACAGCGCGATCGTGCTGCAGGGCAGCGTGCCGCAAAAGAACTCTCTGCACCCGCGGTACATTTACGCAATCTTCTTCATCGTGATGGGCTTCTGGATCTTCCGCAACACGCCCTTCTACCCTTTTGTTTCTTGACGCCCGCCCCTTTGTCGCTTATAAAGAGGGCCTAATTCGCCCCATTCCTCATCGCCGTTAGTTTTCCGAGCTGAGGTAATCGCATGCACGGTCTAACCCCCGGACAGTGGTATCTTCGTTTTACGTGTAAGCACTGTGGGGCGAAACAGGTCCTTTTCGCTGATTTGTCGCGCGGCGAGGCGCGCATCCGGGCGACGTACGTTGTGGAATGCACGAGCTGTCTGCACAAAGGCGCGTACGATGCTGACGACATCGAACGCTATCAGCACCCCCCGGATCAGGCAGACTGAACCTCGCCGCGCACGATGCTGTTCACGGCAAGAGTCAGGCCCATGATGAAGTAAAAGACGGTGACGACTTCGGAGTCGCCCCAGTTGTAATGGACCAGGCCGCTCGCGAAGAAGCCGACGAGGCCGCCGAGCGCGCCGAGCGCGATCCCGCGCACTTCACTCGAGCCGTCTATCCTGATCAAGCCGACGAGCATCCGGCCATATACGCCGAGCAAAATAAGCCACACGATCAGCGCGGGCACGCCGCGTTCGAGCGCGATCTGCAGAAGGTTTGAGTGCATGTGACCGATCGGCAGACGTCCGTTATCAAACAAGCCCCACTCGCGCCAATGTCCTTTGATCGAATCCATGCCGATGCCGACAAGCAGATGCCGCGGGCTGCTGACGAGTAGTTGAAAACCTTCGCGCCAAACCGTCTCGCGCCAACTCGTCGATTGATCTTTTGCATCGACAAAGCCGACGTTGCGCTTCATCTGCAACAGGATCACGCCGCCGAGAATAAGTGGAATCGCGCACGCAGCCGCGATCAGCAACGTGCGCCGCGAAACACTCAGAGAAAGCATTACGGCAGCGGACAGTGCAAAGCCGATCCACGACGCGCGCGTCACCGTGAGGGCGAGCGCAAACACGAGTCCCACCACCGCAGAAAACAACAACGCGCCGTACAAACTCCGCTTCCGCTCTGCCGCCAAAAACAATCCAAACGCCAGCGAGGCGATCAGTTGCAACACTTCCGCATACGTGACCCAGTGGCCGTAAAATCCCGTCGCCCGCCAGTCACGGCCGCGCGACCAACCGCTGATTCCTAACTGGGCCTCGGCCGTGTTGCCTGGCAATAATTTCCCGCGCGGTACTTCCAACACCGGCATCCACTCCACGCGATAAATGCTGACTTTCGCCGTTCCCGAGGTGGCGCTGTTCGTCGTTCCCGATCCGCCCGCTGCGAGCGCTGCCGCAAGTTCATCCGGATTTCCGATCGGCTTTCCATCCACTTCCCACACCGTGTCACCATCGACGATCGGCGTCGGCTGTTGCACGGTGCGCGTGTGAAAGACCGCTTTCGCCAACGGACTCTCCGCACTCACGCCCTGCACCTTCACGCCGCGTCCGAACGCAAACTCTCCCGCGGTCAGCAGCACGTTGATCATGCACGAACCGATCAGCGTCAACGCGAGCACGTGGACCAAGCGCAGCCGCCGAACGTTCTGGGCCACGAGATAGACGATCGTGAAGAGACTCGCGCCGCGCATCTTGCCGATCGACACGATCGGGCTGTAGGAAAACACGCCCGACACGCCACTCAACACAAAGAAGCCGAGCAGCCAGTAGTCCACCGGCGTGCGAAAGAGTTTGGGCCGCGGATGAAGAGCAAACCGCAGCACCCAGAACAAAAGTCCGAGCAGCCAAAAAGTTTGCGTGGCGGCGATCGAGTGCGGCGCGAAGACGGCGATGAGAAAAATGCAGCCGACGATGGCGCGTTCGCACCACCCTGATAGTCCGCGATTCGAGATCTGCGACGTCTGCATTAAAATGTTCGCGGTCTAATATATTCCATCCAAAGGTAAATGCATGCGTCGAATCATTGTTGCGCTGGTGTTTTGTGCCTCTGTTTGTGCTTTGGCGAGTACGACCTGGTCCCAATCGGGCTCACCTGCCGACGAAGTAAAAGCGATTCAGGAAGACGCGCGCGTCGCGGCGGCGTTTGCGCACATCGACCAGGACCGCGACGCGATCCTGCGCGAGTGGATCGCAATCACGGAAATCAACGCGCCGTCGAAACACGAACAGGAGCGCGCGAAGTATCTCGAAAGTCTGCTGCGAAAATACAAGCTCGACATTCGTTACGACTCCGCCGGCAATCTCATCGCGACGCGCAAAGGCACCGCCGGCAAGCCGGTCACAGTTTTCGACGCGCACATGGACACGGTCTTTCAACCGGGCTTGAAGATCAAAGCGACCGTTCGCGACGGACGCGTCTACGCGCCCGGCATCGGTGACGACACGCGCAACATCGAGGCGCTGCTAGCGACGATTCGCGCGCTCGACGCAGCAAACATCAAGACCAAAGGCGATCTCGTTTTTGTTTTCACGACCGACGAAGAAGCCGGCATGACCGGCGCCAAGCAGTACACTAAAGACAACAAGGGCCTGGTTGATTATTACGTCGCGCTCGACGGCGGCTACGAAGGCTTCACTTACGCCGGCATCGGCATCAACTGGTATCGCCATCATTTCATTGGCCCCGGCGGTCACACACGTTCGCGGACGCCGCCGTATTCGGCGTCGCTGCCACTCGCGCGCGCCATCTCGCGCATTTACGACTTGAAAGTGCCGTCGAATCCGTCGTCGAACTTGAACATCGGCATGTTGGGCGGTTCGGAAGTGGTGAACGCAAAAGCTTCCGATGCGTGGTTCACGGTTGACTTGCGCTCGACGAGCAACGAAGTGATCGCCGATCTCGAGAAACAGATCGCGACGATTCTTGATGAAGAAGCAAAGCGCGTGGGAATGACCGTGAAGACTGACGTGATCTCTGCGTCGCCCGCGGCGGTGTTGCCGGGCAATCGCGATTCGCAGCTCGTGAAGATCGCCGAAGCAGTTCATCGCGCGATGGGCTTCAATCCGCCGATCGGAAACGCCGGTTCAAACAATTCAAGCGCCGCGCTGCTGCAAGGTATCACTTCGATTTCCACCGGCGCTGGACCATGCGACGACTCACACGCGTTGACGGAAAACTGCGAGATCGAACCGCTCTACAAAGGCATCAAGAAGATTCTGTTGCTGGAAGTGGCGCTGGCGGGTTTAAGTCAATAGCCTTCGCGGCCGATCATCACGAAGCCGGTGCGCAAGATAATTTTGAGATCCAGGAGTAACGACCAGTTCTCGATGTAGAACAAGTCCAGCCGCACCATCTCTTCAAACGGCAAACGGTTTCTACCCGAGACCTGCCACAGGCCTGTCAGCCCCGGCTTCATGTCGAGCCGCTTGCGGTGCCACAGTTCGTAAGCTTCAACCTCGTAAGGAATCGGCGGGCGTGGGCCAACGATGCTCATGTCGCCCATCAGGACGTTGAGCAGTTGCGGCACTTCGTCAAGACTCGTGCGTCGCAGGAATTTCCCGACGCGTGTGATGCGTGGATCCGCGAAGAGTTTGTAAGTCGGTTTTTGTGAGTTGCCGAGGTTCGCTTCGGCACGTCCCGCGATAAACGCGCGCTGATACTCGCGATGCAGCTCGGGATCGGCATCGGCGATCATCGTGCGAAACTTGTAAAGCAGAAACAGACGGCCGTCCATGCCGACGCGTTCCTGCGTGTAAAAAACCGGGCCTTTCGAATCGAGTTTGATCAGCAGCGCGAGCAGCAGCCAAAACGGCAGCAACAGCAGGAACGCTGCGGCTGAGATCACGATGTCGAAAGTTCGTTTCAGTATTCGCGCGCCGCTCGAGAGTGGTTCGCGAAACAAACGAATCATCGGCAGCACGCCGATTTGATCGATCTCGGTTTTGCGTGGCAGGCAGTTGAACAAACTCGGCGCGATGCGAAATTCGACACCGCGGCGGCGGCCGCAGCGCATCATCACTTCAAACAACGCGTCGCCACTCACCTGCGGATCGGCGATGATCACTTCGTTAGCGCCGGAATCGCGAATCGCTTCGGGCAAGCCCGCGAGCGCCGCGATCACCGGCACGCCTTCGTAAGTTCCGGTTTGAGTTAGTTCCGGCGTTTGCGTTTCGACGACGCCGATGACGCGATAGCCGAGCGCGGGACGTTCGCGCATCTCGCGAATGAACAGCGCCGCTTCCGGACCGCGTCCGACCACGAGTGTCGGAATCAAATTGATCTGTCGTTGGCGCGCAAACGTCTGCGCCGCGCGCATCACAAACCTGATCGTGACGACGCTTGCGAGCACCAGGAAGAAGTCGACGACGAACACGCCGCGGGCGTAAGAGAACGCGCGAAACTGAAAGCCGCCGCGATAGAGAAACGCGGCCGCAACGATCAGCAACGAGCCGATCGCCGTCGCTTTGAAGATGCGAATGCCGTCGTCAACAAACGAAAACTCGCCGCGTAGTCGATACAGATCGCAGTAGCGAAAACTGAGCAAGCGAATGCCGACGACGAACAATAGCAAACCACCGTACGGCGCAAAGCGATCGCTCCACGCGAACGTGCCGTCGCTCGCAAACGCCGAGACACCTTCACGGAGATAGAAAGCGAAGATGAAAGCGCCGGCCGCCGCGAGTGCGTCGGTGATCACGAGCAGCGCTTTGACGGTGGGAATGATCCACTTCGGCGCGCGCCCCGGCACACGCACCGCACTCGCGTCAGTTAACTGTTGTCGTTTGCGTTCAGCTCGCATCTTGGGTTTCAACCGAGTATCAATCCCACCACTTCGTCGATCACGTTTGACGCCCCTCGTGGCTTGGACGGTTCTTTCTTTTCGACTGACAACTTGCGCGTGTCTTCCAAACTTGCGATGCGCTGCAACCGGCCTTCGTTAACAAGCTCTTCATCCACCGCCGCCCACTTGCCCGCGTAAATACTCGCGACCGGAACACCAAGGGCCGCAGCCTCGCGATTGATCGTTCCGCCCGCGCTGATCACGAGATCGCTTGCGGCGATCAGGTTCGCGCCATCCAACGGCTGCGCCGGCACTATCAACCGCTCGCTCGCACGCGCCGAGTACAGGCCTCGCTGCGTCTCGTTGCGCGGCAATAACACCACCTGCACGTTTTCCCTTTTCAACAACAGCGCCAACGCTTCGTCAAATAACTCGTTCTGAAACCGGTGATACAAAGCATCGTGCGCGGGCGGCCGCATCAGGACCAGCACATTATCTGCACGGACGCCGAGTTCACACAACTCTTTGGCGAACGACGGATCCGGCTGAAAGTCAGCGAGGTAAACATCCTCCTTCGTGCCGTTGTAACGACGAACCTTGCCGGCGCGCGCACCGTAACGCCGCAGACGCTCGGCCGGAAAACTCGCCGGCACGATGACGCGCGACGCGAACCGAAACGCGAGGTGGTTCGCGGGCTGGTGTTCGTAGTCCATCAGCGTGACGCAACGCGTGCGCAGCGCACGCGCCGCCAGAATTTGTGAATAGGAGTTGTGACTGATGGCGAGATCAAACTTGCGTTTGCGCGCCCACGAGGCGAGCGCCCACGCGCGCCCGACGAGATTGCCGGCTTTCGCGGACACTTGCCGCCCACCGTGCGCGCCGACAACATCAACTTCAAAATCCGCAGCCTTCGCGAGCGGAACAGTTTCCGCGAAATCGCGCGCGGTGACTTCGATCTCGTGTCCCGCGGCGACAAACCGCGCCGCGAGTGCTTTGAAGAACGGAACGTGCGGCGAGTTTGCGAGATCGATCCAGAGATGCATGTACGGATCAGAGTTGGAGTTCGATTAGCCGGCCGCGGTCGTGCAGCGAGGTTTCCGCGGCTTCGATCATGCTCACCATGCGCAGGCCCGCTGGACCATCGGTGTCCGGCTGGCGGCCATGCTCGACACAGTCGATGAAATGCAGCGCTTCGGTTTGCAGCGCCTCCGTGTTGTCGAGCCGCGGCGCCCACATGTCGCCCGAGCGATAACTCACGAGCATTTTGTAAACGTCTTCCTGACGCGGCGTGACGCTGATGCCTTTGTCGTAGACCTTCAACTTCTCGCTCGGCTCGAGATCGTCGTAGAGGATCATCTTTTCACTGCCGCCGATCAGCGTGTGACGAACTTTCACCGGCGTGAGCCAATTGACGTGGACGTGCGCGATCTGCGCGCCCGCGAAGAAGAGCGTGATGTACGCGACGTTCTCCGGCTGGCCCGGAATGTGGCTGATGCCTGTCGCCGAGATCGCCACCGGCTTCTCGGGCAAAACGTAATCCATGATCGAGAGATCGTGGATCGCGAGGTCCCAAATGACGTTCACGTCGTGTTGAAACAGACCGAGGTTCACGCGCACGGCGTCGTAGTAGTAGATCTCGCCGAGTTCGCCTGACGCGATCAGCTCGCGCGTCTTGCGCACGGCGTCGGTGTAGACAAACGTGTGGTCCACCAGCAACACGAGCTTGCGCCGCGTCGCTTCATCGATCAACTGCCGCGCTTCATCCGAGCGCGTCGCCAGCGGCTTCTCCACCAGGACGTGCTTGCCCGCTTTCAACGCCGCCATCGCTAATTCGAAATGTGACGACACTGGCGTTGCAATCACGACCGCATCGATCGACGGATCGTTGATGAGATCGGCCGGTTGGTTACACGTCTTCACGCCCGGATAAACCTTCTGCAAAGGCACGAGCCGCTCCTCGCGCAAATCGCACACGCGTGTGACCGCCGAGCCATGCGCGGCCATGAAGTTTCGCACCAGGTTCGGCCCCCAATAGCCGTAACCGATTACCCCAACGTTGATCATTTTTCCTGCTTGCGAATGTAGCTGATCACGCGTGCGGGCACGCCCGTCACGATCGCGAAATCAGGCACGTCTTTCGTCACCACCGCGCCCGCGCCGACGAGCGCGCCTTCACCAATCGTCACGCCTGCGATGATCGTCGCGTTGCTGCCGATGCTCGCGCGTCGCTTAACTTTTGTCTTTATTACTTGCCAGTCGGCTTCGGTCTGCAAACTGCCGTCCTCGTTGACCGCGCGCGGATAGACGTCGTTGGTAAACATCACTCCATGGCCGATGAAACACTCGTCGTCGATCTCGACGCCCTCACACACAAAAGTGTGTGAGGAAATCTTGCAACGCGCGCCCACGACCGCATTCTTCTGTATTTCGACAAACGCGCCGATCTTCGTGTCGTCGCCGATCGCACAGCCGTACAAATTCACGAGCTCAGGCTGAAAGATGCGAACGCCGGTTCCTAAAACTACATCTGCTGCGATCGGCATTTAGCTTGGTGTGTCCTCGAGCAGGCGCGCGAGCGCGTAAAGCATCCACGCCTGCGTCCAGCGCATGTACGGCTTGCGCACCGTGTAGAAGCGCCGTCGTTGATAGTAGAAATAACCGTGGCTGTCACGAAGATTGCTGATGGTCCACGAAGCGATCTGCCGGGCCATGGTGACTGAAGTTTCGTCCAGGTCACGACACTCGAGCAGAGTAACGATGGCGCTGGCCGCGGCGTGCGCGTCCGCCGGATAAGCGTCGTCATGGTAGTATTTCGGCCATCCATCAGCAAGAAAGAACGTGTCTTTCCAGTAGCGATAGCCGCGTTTCAGTGCCTGCTGAAACTCTTCACCGAGCGAGCACGCCGCGGTTATTCGTTTCAAAGAAAACAGGATGTAAGCAGTGTGGAAGCTGTCGATCCACGATTGATTTGGTTCGGTGCCGTAGGTCCACGAGCCGTCGGGTTGTTGTTGGTTGATGACGTAACGTGTGGCGCGCTCTGCTTCGTGACACAACGCGGTGTCGTCTGTTAGCTGGCCCACGCAGGCGAGCGCTTCAGCCGCAAGCAGACTCGCGTTGAAGATGCGCGTGTTGCTGTTGGGTGCGTAGCTGAAGCAGAGTTCTCTTTCCGTATCGACGGTGCGTGGCAGGTCGCGCAGGATAAAATCGCAAACGCTGCGTGCGGTGCTCAGGTATTCGTTGTCTTTCAAAGCGTGTGTGGCTTCGATAAACGCGCGCGCCGCGAAGGCGGTGGGAACGATGGTCGGCGTGCCGCGTGGCGCGAAGAAGTTGCGGCTTTGCCAGTCGAAGTTGTAACCCCAGGCCGCGCCGCTACAACCTTCGACGCGCATGGAGAGCAACATCGCGAGCAGGTTTCGTGCTTGCTGTTCCGCTTCTTCGGTTCGTAAGCGGCGGTAGCTTGCGAGTTGGGCCAGTGCGAAGAGCGCGATGCCTTTCGAGTTGCGTTCGACGGGAACGAGCGCAACGGAGCGTAGATCGGCGGGCGATCTTTTCAGCAGTTGCGTCCAAACGAGACGCGCAGCGCGTGAGTTGGCTAACGGCGTTGCCTGGAATAAGCGGCTGTTGAGCGCGTCGAAAGGATCGTGTCCGGCAAAATCGTGTTCGCGGCACCAAGCGAGGAGTTGATCGTAAACCGTTTCCAAAATCTGCGTAATCTGTGGAGGTTTGATCCGATTACCGACTGCCAACCGACGTCTCGATGCGTCGCGGCGTCTCGACAAAGCTTTCGTGCCAGAGCTCGAACATCAGCAACGTCCAAAGCAGCTTGCGATGATTTGCGACGCCACGCTCGTGTTCGTCCTGCAAGCGCGCGACGTACGCAGGATTGAAAACGCCCGCCCGGCGCACGCGCTCCGGCGACAGCAGATCGCGCGCGAGCGGACGCAGCTTCACCTTCAACCACTCCGCCACCGGCACGCCGAAACCTTTCTTACCACGACGCGTCACAAACGCCGGCAGCATGTCGCGCACGGCCTTCTTCAAAATGTACTTCGTCTTCAGGCCGCGCAGTTTGTAGTTACACGGCAGCGACGCGGCGAACTCCGCGACGCGCGGATCGAGAAACGGCGCACGCACTTCCAAAGACACCGCCATGCTCGCGCGATCGACTTTCGTCAAAATGTCTTCCGCAAGATAAAGCTGCGTGTCGACGCTCTGCATGCGCGTCACCAGATCCTCGTTATTACACTCGTTGGCGATCGCTCGTGCACCGGCGTAAATCTCACCGTCACTCACCGCCAACGCTTCCGGCGAGAGCAACTGCTCCTGCTCCTGCGGCGTGAATGAACCAAACCAAACGTGATGCCGCGTGATCGTGTCGTAGTTCACACCGGTCACGAATCGCAGCGCTTTGTAGTCGAACGAAAGGTTCTTCGTCTTCACCGGCATCAACCGGACCACTGGTTCGATCAAACCTCTGCGCAGCACCGCGGGCACGCGTTTGTAAACTTCGGCCCAACGATGACCCGCGTACATCTGATAGCCAGCGAACAGTTCGTCGCCGCCATCGCCACCCAACGCGACCGTCACGTGTTTGCGTGTGAATCGGGACAGCAAATACGTCGGCACGAGTGACGGATCGCTGAACGGTTCGTCCATCCACGCGCCGATCTCGCTGACGAGATTCGCGGCGAGGTTCGCGCTCAGTCGTTCTTCGTGATGGTCCGTGCCGAGAAACTTCGCCACGCCGCGCGCGTACGCCGATTCGTCGAACGAAGCTTCCGCAAACGAGATCGAAAACGTCTTCACTGCTTCGGACGAAGCTTGCACCGCGAGCGCGGCGACTGTCGACGAATCGACGCCGCCCGAAAGCAACACGCCCAGCGGCACGTCAGAAACCAAACGCATCCGCACCGCATCAGCCAACAACTCACGCAAGTGTTCGGCGGCTTCATTCTCGCTCGGCACGGGTTCGGCAGTTTTGTAACTGAGCCGCCAATAGCGTTCGACATTCACGCGGCCGTTTTCTAGTGTGAGCTTGTGCGCGGCGGGAAGCTTGTTGATGCCTTCGTAGATCGAAAGCGGCGCCGGCACGTAATCAAACGAGAGGTATTGCCGCAGCGCGTTCAGGTTGAGCGACGGCCGCACTGCCGGATGGGCCAACAGCAC
Source organism: uncultured Blastocatellia bacterium (assembly GCA_946480785.1). Next base: position 157,426 of record CAMLLD010000001.1, read on the forward strand.
CTTAGGCTCCGACGCGAAGAGCAACGTCTTATCAAACACGCCCCAGTAGAGCGGCTTCTCGCCGAAACGATCGCGCGCGATCAATAACCGGCGGCGTTTGCTGTCCCACAACGCAAACGCAAACATGCCGTTGAGCTCGCGCACCATCGCGTCGCCATACTCTTCGTAGAGATGCGGCAGCACTTCCGTGTCTGACGCGCTGCGAAACGTGTGACCGCGTTTTTCCAACGCCGTACGCAACTCGCGATAGTTGTAAATCTCGCCGTTGAGAATGACGGCGACAGACTTGTCTTCGTTGAAAGTGGGCTGTTCGCCGGTAACGAGGTCAATGATAGCGAGCCGTCGCATGCCGAGCGCAGCGCCCGTCGTCACAAACAGTCCTTCGGAATCCGGACCGCGATGAATCATGTGCTGACACATCGCGTGCAGCAGGTCCTTCGCGCCGTCGGGCGGCGGCGCGTGTGAATCGATGTTGGCCCAACCGGTAATTCCGCACATAGGATGTAAAGCTAATCTCTAAAACCCAACCGCTCGCGCACGGCGTAAATCGCTTTCGCTTGCGACTCGTGATACGTGCGCACCAGCATCTCCGCCAGCAAGCCCATCAAGAGAAATTGTACGCCGACGGCAAACATCACGATCGTCAGAATCGGCAAAGGCGTTTGCACGAAGTCGGCTTTGTGAATGATCTTGAGGAAGACTGCGTAGAGTCCGCCGAGCAGCGAGATCGCAAAGGCGAGCATGCCGAATGAACCGAACACGTAAATCGGCTTCGTTTGATACGACGCCATGAACTTGATCGTCATCAGGTCGAACACGACTTTAAGCGTCCGCGATAGTCCGTACTTCGATTTGCCCATCGTGCGCGCGTGATGTTCAACCGGAATCTCGGTGACGCGCGCGCCCGCCCACGATGCGTAGATCGGAATGAAGCGATGCATCTCGCCATAGAGCCGCACGTCCTGCAACGACTCGCGCCGGTAAGCTTTCAACGAACAGCCGTAGTCGTGCAGCGGCACGCCGCCGATCCAGGAGATCAAACGGTTGGCGATCATCGACGGTAGCTTGCGTGTGACCATCTTGTCTTTCCGGTTTTTGCGCCAACCGGAAACGACGTCGTAACCTTCGTCGAGCTTGTCGAGCAGCCGCTGGATGTCTGCCGGATCGTTTTGTAGATCGGCGTCCATCGGGATCAACACTTTGCCGCGCGCAGCATCGATGCCCGCTGCCATCGCCGCTGTTTGACCGTAGTTTCTTCGCAAAGCGACTACTCTGACGCGCGGATCCATTTCAGCGATCTCGCGCAGGATCTTCAAACTGTCGTCTGTTGATCCGTCGTCAACGTAAACAATCTCGGCGGAACGCCCGAGAGCTCTCAACGCCGCGTCGAGCTTCGCATGTAGCGGACGAAGATTTGGTTCCTCGTTGTAGACCGGAAGGAAGACCGAAACTTCGGGCTCGTCGGCCGGAGCTGTTTCAGGCGTCGGGCGAGTAACCGTTTCCTGTTCGTCGAGAATCTTCATCAAGCCATCGGCATTTTAGACTAATTCGTGCGGAACCACTCAACGAAGCGGTGCAGGCCGTCTTCGATCTGGGTTTGCGGGTTGTAGCCGAGTAGCGCGCGCGCTTTGCTGATGTCGGCGAAGGTTTGCGGCACGTCGCCGGGCTGTGGCGGCTGGCGGTCGATGGTCGCTTTGGTTCCGAGTTCTTTTTCGAGTAACGCGATCAGTTCGTTGAGCTCGACCGTGCGCGACTCGCCGAGATTGAAGACTTCGTAGTCGCTCCGCTCGTAAGCGATCGCAGACATCACGCCGTCGATGATGTCGTCGACGTAAGTGTAATCGCGGCGCGTAGTGCCGTCGCCGAAAACCGGAATCGGTTTGTGTTGGCTGATCAGTTTCGCAAACTTGTGAATCGCGAGATCCGGGCGTTGGCGTGGTCCATACACGGTGAAAAAGCGCAGGCAGATGCAACGCAGGCCGTAGAGATGCGCATACGTGTGGCAAAGAAGCTCGCCCGCGGCTTTCGTCGCCGCGTACGGCGAGATGGGTTGGCGAATCGGATCGTCCTCACTGAATGGGACCTTCGCGTTGATGCCGTAGACGGATGAAGACGAGCCGAAAACGAATTGCCTGATGCCGTGGTGACGCGCGAGCTCGAGCAGGTTCAGCGTGCCGTTGATGTTGGTTTCGCTGTAAAGCTGCGGCTCTGCTAGCGATGGTCGCACGCCCGCGCGCGCGGCGAGGTGCACGATGCAATCGAAGCGGCTTTCGTTGAAAACTGTTTGGAGCGCGCTGTTGTCGCGAATGTCTGCTTCGACGAGGTTGTAACGCGGATCTCTACGCTGATCGCGAATGTTCTCGCGTTTGATTTCGGGTTGGTAGAAATCGTTGAAGTCGTCAACGACTGTGATCCGATCGACGTTCGTGCTGAGCAGTCGATCGACGAGATGTGAACCGATGAAACCTGCGCCGCCGGTTACGAGAATATTCTTCACGCTTACTTTGTAGCATAGATCCACAAATGCCAGCCCCACCGCGAGGCGAGTTTCGCTTCGAGCGGGCGCGGCAGTAGTGGGCCGAGGATCGGCAGCCAGCGCTTGTTGAAGAAGTAAGGTTGGATTTTGACGTCGGCGAAGTCTTTGAAGAGTTCGGCCGCTTCTTCTGTTGAATAGACGCGCGCGAGTGGATTGCCGGCGCCGTCGGTGTTGCGGTTGAGAAATTCAGCCGCCTTAAGGTAACGAGAATTCGAACGCAGTTGTCGCGCGTGCTCGCGCAATGAGTCTTCGTTTTCGCCGGTGAAGATCCGAACCAGTTTCATACCTGCTTTCCAGCGCAGCAGTTGAACGCCGGCGCGGCGCAGAATGGAGATGTTGACGCGATAATTGTAGGAGTTGCGATGATAAAGCATCACGAGGGCGCGACCGCCGGGACGAAGCACGCGATGCACTTCGCGCACTGCGGCTGCGGTGTCGGGCGTGTGATGCAGTACGCCGTGTGAGTAAACGATGTCGAACGAGTTGTCGGGGAAATCGAGTTGCTCGGCGTCGGCGACTTTGAAATTGCCCGGCAGGTTGAAGAGTTCGAAACGGCGACGCGCCAGATCGACCGCTGCTTCTGTTAAATCGATGCCGGTGTAGTGAGCGCCGGCTTTGGCGAATTGCGAGCCGTCAGTACCGAGTCCGCAACCGATTTCTAAAACATGCTGGCCTTTGGTGTTTGCGAAGCCCGCGGCGTCAGGAATGTGCCATTCCTTGTGATAACGATGAGCTTCGACGAGTTCGTAGAAGCGGCGCGTACCTGGTTGGGCATCGGCAAACTTAGCCCCGCAGGGGTTCTCTTGCCAAAACGCGCGTACACGCTCTTTGAGTTGGGAGTTTGCTTGCGGCATCTCAAAGGGGTGAAAGGATAGCAGGTTGGGAAAGGGGCGACAAAGGGAGTTATTGCTTCGTTGTCTTGTGCCCCAGGACGGTCTTGCTGGGCGAAGCCGCCATGAGGCACAAGAGCAACGAAGGCCGCTGGGGTGAGGTTCCCAAGATCCGGCTAAAGGACACCCACCTGTCCAACCAGTTGACATTGCCCCCTCTCTCAACTGGGCCAGATCAAACGCACAAACGAGACGTACTCGGATCTTGCCATTCGCGCGACTTGCTTTTATTATCACGCAGCCGTGAACGGCAGTGGCGTTTGCGACGATGCGAACTATACTCACGCTACAAACGGAAAGTCCTTAGAGAAAAATCAAAAAATTATCAAATGATTTTTTAAAGCTAATCGTCTATGCCTCACACACCTCACAGTTGCTACGCATTTGGTCCATATCGCCTCAACCCCGCGCAGCGTCTTCTGACGCGCGACGGCGAGCTCATCGCACTCACTCCAAAAGCTATCGATATTCTCACGCTGCTCGTGATGAATGCCGGGCGTCTGGTGGAGAAAGACGATTTGTTGAAAGAGGTATGGGCCGACACCTTTGTGGAAGAGTCAAACCTCGCGCAGAACATTTTCACTTTGCGGCGAGCGCTCGGTGATGAGCGTGCTGGTCCAAAATACATCGAGACCGTCCCGCGACATGGTTATCGCTTTATTGCGAGTGTCAAAGCTTGTAACGGGGAAGAGCTTGGGGCGAGTGAAGCGGAGCCGGAGTCTTTGCCGAACGATGACATTGCGCCGCCGCGGATCGTTGTCGCCGTGCTGCCGTTTATCAATGCGAGCGGCGATGATTCGCTGGAGTACCTCGCTGAAGGCGTTACTGACAACACCATCAACCACCTTTCGCGTGTTTCGGCGCTGCGAGTGATGTCGCGGAGTGCGGTGTTTCGCCACAAGAGAAGTGAGTTGGATCCGCAATTGTTGGGGAAAGAGTTAGGGGCGAACGCGGTGTTGGTTGGGACCATCAGTGCGCGGCCGAAAGGTATTGCGATTGGAGTTGAGCTGGTGGATGTGGCGACTGGTTGGCAGTTGTGGGGCGAGAGTTTTGATTCTGAGAGCAAGGATTTGCTGGAGATTCAGGATGCGATCACGCGGCAGTTGCTGGCGAATCTGAAACTGAAGTTGACAGGTGAGGAAGAGAAGCGCGTCACCGCGCGCTACACCGAGAACGCCCAGGCGTATCAGGCATATCTTGAGGGACGATATCACTGGAGTCGTTACACGCGTACAGGGATGGAGAAAGCGATTGGCCACTTCCGCGAGGCCATCCAACTCGACCCCAACTACGCCCTCGCCTACTCCGCGATCGTTGATTGCCACCTCCGCCTCGCCACAAACTACCTCCCCCCGGAGGGTGATGTCTCTTGGCTACGTCAAGCACATCTCAACCCAGCGATACACTCAGTCGATGAATCAGCACACCGGATTAAACTTCGGTTTGAGTGGGACTGGAAGGGCGTTGAACGAGAACGACGTCGCGCGAATGAACTTAAGACCGACTATCCATCAGCTCATCAATGGTACGTGGTATACCGGTTAACCGAGCAACTTCATAGGGACACTCTTCCACCAAACTCATCTCATAATGACCATAGCAATAACCTGGAAATTGGACCTAATCTCTCATCACAAATGCGTTGTGCCCACTTAACACCAACAGAAGAAGTGCAGATTTTGTGTTCCGTTGCAAGAGATCAAATTGCGATCGGCAATTATCAAGCGGCCGCATTGATCCTCAGGCGCTGGTCTGTCCCGGGCAGATGGCCATGCCTTCATTCACTGAACGCCTGTATAGCTGCAGACTTATTGTTTACGGCCGGAAACCTTTTTGGTTGGATTGCCGGCTCAAAGCAACTTCTCCATGGCCACAAACATGCCGAAGCCTTTCTCAATGGGGCCACGGCTCTGTTCGAGCAGTTAGGGATTAATCGTCGTTCCGTTGAGGCACAAATAGAGTTGGCTCGCTGTTATTATCGGCAGGGACTTCTTGAGATCGCACGAGAAACTATATCTAAGGCTTTATCTGTCTTGCCAGACGACGAGATAGAGCTTAAAACGTTCGCGTTGGTGATCTGGGGAGTAATTGAACGTGATTCAGGCCGCTTGAACGATTCCCTAGTAAAATTGCGGGAGGCAGCTCAGATTGAAGCTGCCGGTCACCTCATAACCAACCGGTGCTATCTTGACTTGGCAACAACACTTAAAGAGTTGGCCTTCTGTGACACGAAGGAAGATTACTTGCATGAGGCAAGATTGCATTTTTGGAGGGCTCTTTATGAATCTGAAGCGCTTGGACATCACCGTAATGTGGGCTCCGTTGAGAACAACATAGGGTTTCTTCTTCTCAATCTTGGTTTCTATCAAGAAGCTGAAGAGCACCTTCTGCGAGCGCGAAGGATATTCCAAACGTTGTGCGATATCGTACGGGGTGCCCAAGTAAACGACACACTCGCTCGACTGTATATGGCGACGGAACAACTCACGCTTGCGCAACAAGCAATCAACCAAGCTGTTGAAAGTTTAGAACTGACTGATAGCGAAGCCATTCTTGCAGAGGCATTAACCACCAAAGGCATCGTTGAGTGCCGGCGAGGCCATTACAGAGAAGCTAAGAGGAGCTTCGAAGCAGCTCACAAAGTGGCTCAACGGTGTGGAGATACGCAAGGGGCTACTCGCGCCTTGCTGGCACTCTTGGAAGAAGCACGAAACGAGATGGACGAGGGGGAGATGATAGCAATAGCAGCTCAAGTAAAAAGATCCCTCTCATCAGTTCCCCAGTCTCCACTTGGTATTAAAGTGGAGAAGTTGATGAAACAAGTTACTGGTTTACGGGAACAGTCGCAGTGAGGCTGCCCCGTGCGCTAATCCAGCCGATGAGTTCTAATCTGTTGGGACAATGAATCCGCTAAGCACGTTAGAACTCACCACATCGTAAATATATTGACTTGGTACCAACTCAGTAAAGTTCATATCAATCTCCTCGGCATAGGCTTTGCCACGTACTCTCTTACGCCCTCCTGTAGGGGCTGTTTAAGTCAGAATGACGAGTATCACGGCATTGTGATGATATTTTTCCCAATTTGACGTTACCACGCAGTGAGCACTGAGATGAAGAGTGCAATCACCTCTGTTTTGTCGAGGAAAGAATTCTGAACGACTTGTACCGGCGTTCGCGTGGTTGAAATCGTACCCGTTTTAGTGGTCGAGATCGTTCCGGCAGTAGTGGTCGAAATCGTTCCGGTTCGGGTCGTCGAAATCGTTCCGGTTCGGGTCGTCGAAATCGTTCCACTCTTTGAAAAGGTGGTGAACGGCAGGGCTAACGTTAACAATATTGTCCCAAGTACCAGTTTTGAAATTTTCATGAGCTTTCTCCTATTTAGTAATTGCGTCCGGACAGCGATCAGATCCAGTGACTGCGAAGCCGCTGTGGCGGACGCCAGAATAACTTCACGTGTGCACAGTGTTCTCAAAGCATGTGCCATCGCGCAGCGCGGAAACATAACTCGCTAAACTCCTGTGATTGCTAGCGTTAGCTTCTTGACTCGCGTTGGAACTACAAGCGTAGCATTGAGCTTATTTCTGGGTAGCGAGTAAACAGACATATGGCATCGTGGTGGAAATACTTAGATTTATTGGAGATCGTGGCTAAGTCCCTCAACGAAAGCAAGGACAGTATCTTGTATAGGCCTGTGGCAATGAATAGCCAGTATACAGAGCGGCGTAGCGTCAATGAAACTCCGCTTGTGAATAAGAACAAGGCGTGATGATGCCGATTCACAATGACGAAATATCAAGAGAAGGCCTTACGGAAAGTGGGCGCGTAATAGCTAGTTGTGTGATCGCGCGTGAGAAACTGGAAATCGGTGACTATGATGGGGGTTGCGTGGTGCTTAGTCCTTGGTGGTCGGTTGGAAAGTGGCCGAAGCTAACGGGATTAAATCAGCTAGCCGCAGGCGAATTGCTTTTAATGGCCGGATCATTAACGGATGCGGTCGCCAGAGCAAAACGAATAAGTGGCGGTCAACGCCTTGCGGAAGCATTGATATGCGGGTCTATAGCGCTATTCGACCAGCTTGGCGAAATGCGAAGAGCACTCGAGGCGCGACTTGAACTCGGCTGCTGCTATTACCATCAAGGACTTTTCGAGCCAGCGCACTCAAATCTCGCTGCATGTCTAGCCGGTCTCACAGACGAAGACGTTGAATTAAGAGCTGTGGCGCTGATAAGACTTGCGATTGTCAAACGCCATTCTGGTCGCGTGCATGAAGCGCTCAGTTTGTTGAAAAGAGCTGCAGCCATTGAAAATCAAACTAGTTGCTCGACCAGAGGACGCTTTGCTACTGAGATGGCGAATACTCTGAAGGATATAGGAAAGGCGAACCGCCACAAAGCTTGCTTTACATCTGCCCTGCGACATTACGAAGAGGCTGCTCTGCGATTTGAGCAAATAGGGAACATCCGATACGCGGCAGCTGTCGAGAACAACAGAGGCTACTTGTTGTTAAGCCTCAGCAGATTTCAGGAGGCCGAAAGACATTTAGAACGTGCTCGAACCTTATTCAGCCGGTTACATGACAGCGTCGGATGCGCTCAAGTAGATGAAACACTCGCTCAACTGTATCTAACGTCCGGTAAGTATTCTATGGCGCACAATGCCATAGATCTTGCGGTAAGTGAGCTTGAGGCTAGCGGGGAGGACGCATTACTCGCGGAGGCGCTGACAACGCAGGGGCTGGTTATGTGCCGACTGGGGCGGAGGCAGGAGGCCAAGCCTGTCCTTGAACGCGCCCGCCGCGTCGCGGAGCGATGCGGCGACCGCGAGGGCGCCGGACGCGCCCTCCTCATACTCATCGAGGAAATGTGCGACCAACTCCCCGATGACGAACGCCGCGAAATCGGCGCCCAGGCCAACCAACTCCTCGCCTCGTCGCAACAACACGCTACCCGCGAACGCCTCCGCAAGTGCCTCGACATGATCGCGGAGGCCCACAACCGTCATGAAGCACAGCGCGAACAGGAAATTCACGCCCAAAAGATGGCCGCTTTGGGCGAACTCTCGTTCGGCGTCGCCCATAACGTCAATAACACCCTCACCGGCATACTCGGCCGGGCTCAACTCATCCTCCGCAACAGTCACGACAAAGCGAAAATCGAGTCAGGCCTCGAATTAATCATCAAGAGCGCCGAAGACGGCGCCCACATCATCCGCCGTATCCAGGATTTCGCCCGGCAGCGTCCCAGCCGCGAGTTTGAGACGATCTCGATTACCGACCTGCTGAAGGATGCCTGTGAAATGACGCGCCCGCGGTGGGAGTCGCGCTCGGAGTTCGCCCAGATTCGTTTCACGCTCCACGCCGACTGCGAAGCCCACATCAAGGGCGACCCCGTCGAACTCCGCGAAGTGCTGGTCAACATGATTTACAACGCCACCGACGCCATGCCTTCCGGCGGCGAAATCCGCCTCTCCACGCAGGAAAGCCGTGAGCGCGTCGTCATTTGTCTCGGCGATACGGGCACCGGCATGACACCCGACGTCAAACAACGCCTCTTCGACCCCTTCTTCACCACCAAGGGCAAGGCTGGCACAGGCATGGGCCTGGCCGTCAGCTTCGGTATCATCCGCCGTCACGAAGGCTCCATTGAGGTCGATAGCGAACCGGGCCGCGGCACGACGTTCAAGATCTCACTGCCCAAAGTCATGCCGGCCTCAACGGAAGCCGGCGGCGACTCGTCCGAAACCACGGCTACCGCCGCCCCGGGCGACGACAAGGTTCGCGTCCTAGTCGTTGATGATGAGACCCACGTGCGCGAGGTGCTAATCGAAGCCCTCGAAGCTGAAGGGTGCGAAGTGGTGTCGGCCGAAAGTGGCGAGATTGCGCTGGCGGTTTACGACCAATATGAAGGCAAGTTTGACGCGGTCTTTACCGACATCGGCATGCCGGCGATGAGCGGTTGGGAACTCTGCACCGAGATACGCGAACGCTCGAAGACGATGCCGCTCGCGATTATCAGTGGGTGGGCCGACGCGATCAGCGTCCAATCACGAGACGCAGTGAAGGCTGACTGGATTGTCGCCAAGCCTTTCGACATTAATAAAATCTGTGATATTGCGCAGGAAATCGCGAAACGAAAACTGACGACCGCTTAGCCCGCCTTCGAAGCACTCACGCTTAGCTCGTGACGCTCCAGTTTGAGATAGAGGCCGCGACGGGTGAGACCGAGTTCGCGGGCCGCACGGGAGATGTTGCCGCCGTGCCGGCGCAGGGCGTCAGAAATCATGCGCCGCTCGACTTCCGCCAAAGCGTCAGCCAGCGTTCCACCCGGCCCCTGCGAACTTAACGACGGCAACGTGGCGATTGAAGCGGCTGTCGTGGGAGTCGTTGGTGAAGACGTGCGCTTCAACTCCGGCGACAAATGCTCGGGCTTGATGATGGCCCCGTCCTCAGCGCGCGCCACGGTTCGTTGAATCTCATTACAAAGCTGACGCACGTTGCCGGGCCAATCGCTCACCATCAAAAGGTCGACGGCCTGCGGCGTGATCTGAATGTCTTTGCGGCCAAACTTCGCCGAGTAGTGATTGACGTAGTAGTTGACGATCGTCGGAATTTCGGAACGGCGCTCGCGCAAAGGCGGCACGCGCAGTCGGATCACGTTGAGGCGATAATAAAGGTCCTCGCGAAAACGTCCCTGGGCCACCATGTCTTCGAGATCGGTGTTCGTCGCCGCGATGATGCGCACGTCAACTTTGCTCGGCCGTTGTTCGCCAAGCGGTTGAATTTCGCCTTCCTGCAAGAAGCGCAGCAGCTTCGGCTGCACGTCCAGCGGCAGGTCGCCGACTTCGTCGAGGAATAACGTTCCGCCCGCGGCGGTGCGAATCACGCCCTGCGAATCCGAGATCGCGCCGGTGAAAGCGCCGCGGCGATAACCAAACAGATAACCTTCCGACAACTCCTTCGGCACCGCCGTGCAGTTGAACGGAACGAAAACTTTCGCGCGCCGCGACGAAATCGCGTGAATGGCCCGCGCGACCAACTCCTTGCCTGTGCCAGACTCGCCAGTGACGAGCACCGTCACGTCCGACGAGCGGATCTTGTGAACTTCCTCGACGAGCTGCGTCATCGCCGGACTCGAATGGATGAACCCCGGCATCAGGCTCGTGCCCGCCAACTCGTCCGAATGTTCGTGGCTGCCGCTCTTTTGCGCACCCGCGCGCAAGGCACAAACGTCCATACCCAATTCAACCACGCGCAGCAACGGCTCGAGCGCGACGCCCTTCGGCAAAGTAGAACGGTTGCGCGGCGCGAGATACATCAGCGCCGGCGGCGCGTTTGACGATTTCAGTGGGATCAACTCGGCGTCGTTCTTCTTGGCGTAACGCTCACGCGCGTGGTCGTCGTCGAGGTTATGAAGATCGACCGCAATCTTCACGCTTTCGGCCGGTGTGCAGCCCATCGCGATAACGATTCGCGGCTCGTTGCGTTCGCCTTTTTCCGTAATCATGACACGTTGCGCGCCGGTTTCCTGACGCATGACGGCGGCAAGTTCGCGTAACAAAAGTTCGCGTGACGCGACGGCTTCAGCTAAACGCAACGTTAAGAGTTGGGTTAACGCCGACTGCTCCTGCTGACGCTCCGGAGTGGAACGAGCAAGGTCGCGCAGTTCTTCTTCAGCCCGAGACAAATCAAGACGCGCCCCGAGATCTCTGAAAGTATTCAAGGCCCGACTCAGGTGTTCGCCTGCGCGATCCGGCATGATCGTCGCGTAAGCCCGACCGAGTTCGAGATGCGCACGAGCGGCGCGATAACGATCCCCGAGCAAGTCGAAAATCGAAACACTGCTGCCAAAATGCTGCGCAGCGGAGGCGGCATCGTGGCGCGCCATGTCCAGCATGCCGCCGAGACGATGCGCTTCACCCGTAAAACCGAGATCGGTGGCGGAATCGGTCGTTTGTTCACTGACGAACTGAAGCTCGCGACTACACTCGTCGAGATCGCGCGTCTGTAAGTAGGATTCGGCGGCAATCAACCGCGATTCGCAAATCGCCTGACGATCGCCGATTCCTTCCGCAAGGGCGAGCGCTTCTTGCGCTTTCGCCAACGCTTTCGCAGGATCCGCAATCGCCAGATAACAGCGCGCTAGTGTTCGCAACGCTTGTCCGGCGTACCACTTGTTTCCGTTCTCTGTCGCCAGCGCGACTGCGCGGCTGAGATAGTCTTTCGCCTGGTCCAGATCGCCACGAAGCATGTGAAGCTCGCCCAGCGAATCGAGAATCATCGGCACCTTGGCGCCGCGCTCGTCAACTTCGGTCGCCAAAGCGAACGCGCGCTCCAACGCTTCCTGCGCGCGATCCCATTGGCCGATCAGGACCAGATTGATGCCGAGATTGTTGTAACCGTCTGCAGCATTCGTCTTGTGATCGGTGCGCTCGTAATAAGTGATCGCCTTTTTGAGGTGTTCGATCCCTTCCTGCGGCCGCTTCAGGAACCAACAAGCGCCGGCCATATTGGCGTACGTTCTACCGAGCACGTACGCAGCGGGACGATCGCCGATCAACTTCAAAGCCTGATCGAGATTGTCGAGGCCCGACTCGTAATTTCCTTCGTGAATATCAGCGACACCAACGCCGAAATACGACTCTGCTAACCCGCGCCAATCACCACTCTGGCGAAAACTTTCCAACGCTCGCTGCGCGTAGTCACGCGCAATCGGATATTCACTGATGGTGCGATACACGCGCGATAACGCTGCGTAAATATGCCCCGTATTGACGCTGCCACTTTCCGCGTAATCGCGCAGCGTCGACTTCAACATCGCGATCGCTTTCGGATGATCGCCGTTGTAGTTGTAAGCAAGACCGATTTGAACGCGGAGATAGCTGGCCGTTTCATCATCGAGCTTGGCGCGCGACTCAGGTGTTTCATACATCGAAACCGCGGCCAGTGAATCACGATAGTGGCCTTGTTGTTCGAGCGTAACGGAGAGTGCGCAGCGCGCGAGGGCCAAGACTGACGCATGACTACGAGCATTCGCGATGAGCAGTGAGAGCCGAGCTTTTGCTTCGGTTGAAAGACCCTGGTCCAACAGCGAACGGATCTCATCGAGCTCGTGCATCAATGATTCCGTCGTGGGCCGTACTCGCGAGCGAATCTTCACACGCGCATCAGCGAGATCGACCACACCTCGATCGGTAGGGGAGTTTTCGACGTCACGCCCAAGTGGCCCGTGACCGACACGTTTATCCATTTAGTACCTATAAAAGTTCAATCGAGTGGACTTTTCATTACGCTTTGGTGTTGGGAGGGAACCGCCTCACGTACTTCAGCCTATGCTTTCGCCGCGCGACTGAGTTATTCGTGCTGAATTTAACACATGAGACGGATTGCGTACAGTTTCTTTACGCACAAGCGGGGAAGAAAAGGCGGGCGAGCACGGCCAAACCAGGAGACGACAAGTATCAGCAGTCCAAAGAGTTCTGTTGGTTTTACGCGCCTTGACACCCCAAAAGTCGGTCGCTATCATTTCCGTTTCCGTTCGCACCGCGAACCGACGCCTAGGGTTATATGTTTGAGTCGCTCTCGGATAAATTAAAGCGCACGCTGAAGAATCTGCGGGGCGAAGGCGTTCTTACAAAGGAGCACGTTGACGCGGCGCTGCGCGAGATTCGCCTGGCCTTATTAGAGGCCGACGTCAACTATAAAGTCGCGAAAGACTTTATCGCTTCAGTTCAGCAGAAGGCGGAAGGGCAGCAAGTTTGGCAGGAGCTCAAGCCGTCGGAGCAGGTCGTAAAGATCGTCTTCGATGAACTCGTTGAGCTACTCGGCGGCCAATCTTCGCGCCTTGTTTTTACAAAACAGATTCCGAATACGGTGATGGTGGTCGGGCTGCAGGGCTCGGGTAAAACCACGTCCACCGGAAAAATCGCGCGCTGGTTGGCGAGTAACCAGGAGCGAAAGCCGCTGCTGCTTTCGGTTGACGTTTATCGCCCGGCTGCACGCGAACAGTTGAAGGTCATCGCCAAGGCGACCGGCCAACAGATCTTTGAAGATCCGCAAACCAACGATCCGCTGACGCTCGTGCGCGGCGCGTTGAAGCACGCACAGCAAACCGGCTTCGACACCCTGCTGATCGATACTGCCGGCCGGCTGCACATCGACGATGAGTTGATGGAAGAGCTGGTCAAGATTAAGAACGAGACTCATCCGGTCGAGACGTTGTTCGTGGCGGACGCGATGACGGGCCAGGACGCGGTTCGTTCGGCTGAAGAGTTTCACCGGCGCGTCGGCATCACGGGCGTGATTCTGACGAAGATGGACGGCGATGCACGCGGTGGCGCTGCACTTTCGATCAAGCAGGTTACCGGGCAGCCGGTGAAGTTTGTCGGCGTCGGCGAGCGTTACGACGCGCTTGAGCCGTTTTTCCCGGACAGAGTCGCGCAACGCATTCTCGGCATGGGCGATGTTTTGTCGCTGATCGAGGAAGTGCAGGCGAAAGTCGATCAGAGCGAAGCTGAGGCGCAGCTCAAGAAGCTCCAGCAGAACGAGTTCACGCTCGACGATTTCCGCTCGCAGTTGCGCCAGGTCAAGAAGCTCGGCTCTTTCTCAAAGATTATGAAGCTCCTGCCCGACCAGCTTCTCGGCGGCATGGGCATGCCACAGTTGACGGACGAGCAGTCGCAGCAGATGGAGCAGGAGCTGAAACGCACTGAAGCCATCATCGACTCGATGACGTGGGAGGAGCGCAACGATCACCGCATCCTGAATGCGAATCGACGGCGTCGCATCGCTCGCGGATCGGGAACAAACGTCGCGCAAGTCAATCAGCTCATCAAGCAGTACGTCGAGATGCGGCAGATGATGCGACAACTTTCCGGTTCCGGCCTTTTCGGCGGCAGCGGGTTGAAAGGCAAGATGATGCGGAAGATCACGGGGATGCCGGATCTTGGTGGCTTTGGCGGCGGTGAGGACGGTGAAATGCCCCCCATGCCTTCAATACCTTCGGGGCCGGTTGGGCCATCGAGAAAGAAACTGAAGAAGAAACGAAAGAAGCGACGACGATAGGAGAATCAACTTGTTAGCGATTAAGTTAATGCGCACTGGCGCTAAAAAGAGCCCCTCGTACCGAGTGGTGGTCAAAGAGAAGCAGTCGAAACGCGACGGCGCTTACCTCGAAAACCTCGGCACCTACAATCCGACGCGCAATCCGGCGGAGATCAAGTTGAATCTCGAACGAGTCAACTACTGGATCGAAAAGGGCGCGCAACCGACTGACACGGTCAGCCGCCTGATCAAAGCCAGCACAAAGGCCGAGAAAGCCGCCGCCGTCGAAGCGTAAACCCAAGCAGTCTCTTACTGAACGGAAGTCTCTTCTACTAAAACCATGCGCGATGCCATCGAGATGATTGTGAAGTCGCTGGTCGACGACAAAGAGACTGTGGATGTTCGCGAAGTCGAGCAGCGCAACGGCGCCACGCTGATTGAAGTGCGGGTCGCGCCGGAAGACATCGGCAAGATTATCGGTAAGCAAGGGCGCACGATACGCGCTCTCAGATCTTTGGCAAGAATCGCCGGCACGAAACAGAATCGACGCTACCTCCTGGAAATCGTGGAGTGAGTCAGATGGCGGAGAGCGGCGCGGATGATTTGGTCGTGATCGCTCGAGCAGTGCGGACTCACGGACTCAAAGGCGAGATCGTCGCCGAGCTTTTGACTGATTTCCCCGAGCGCTTCGAAGATCTCGACGAGTTGATTCTGGTTTCTCCCGCGGGCGAACGAAAGTTGGGCCAACTGGAGGCCCACTGGTTCCAAAAGGATCGCGTCGTGTTAAAGCTCGCAGGTTATGACGACGTCGATCGCGCGAAGGAATTGGTCGGTTACGACTTCGCCGTTCCCGAAGCGGATCGAGTGCCGCTCGAAGAAGACGAGTTTTACGACTGGGAACTCGAAGGCTGCACCGTCAGGGCTGGCGATGGAAACATCGGCGAGGTTCGTTCGGTAATGCGCACCGGCGGCGCCGCACCGGTATTGGTTGTTGCGGATGATTCGGGTACCGAACGACTGGTTCCGCTGGCCGCGGAGATCGTCGTCAGTATCGACAAAGCGACAAGGGTGATTTTGATAGACCCGCCCGAAGGGTTACTGGATCTTTGAGCGATGTTACGGTTCGATATCATCACGATTTTCCCCGAGTTTTTCCGCGAAGCAATTGATTGCGGAATCGTGAGACGAGCGCGTAACGTCGGGCTGGTTGAGATAACCGCCCACGACCTGCGGCAGTGGACCACGGACAAGCATCACGTCGTTGACGACCGGCCGTTCGGCGGCGGTGATGGGATGGTGCTGAAGCCGGAGCCAATCTTCGCCGGTGTTGAAGCACTGACCGGTGCGACAAGACGCGAAGACTTGCCGGCGAAAACTCGCGTGGTTCTGTTGTCAGCGCAAGGTGAGGTTTTCTCGCAGTCGTTGGCCCAGGATCTTTCAAAAGCCGCATCGCACCTCGTGCTTTTGTGCGGCCGTTACGAAGGCGTCGACGAACGCGTTTCGGAAGCGCTCGTCACCGATGAGATTTCGATCGGTGATTACGTTTTGTCTGGCGGCGAACCGGCGGCGATGGTCGTGATCGACGCGATGGTTCGCTTGTTACCGGGCGCGTTGGGGAGCGAGACGTCGGCAGTTTACGAATCGTTTTCCGAAGGACTGCTGGATTACCCGCAGTACACGCGGCCACCCGAGTTTCGCGGCATGAAGGTGCCGGAAGTTTTGTTGAGCGGAAATCACGCAGAGATCGCCCGTTGGCGTAAAGAGGCTGCGATTGAGAAGACGCGGCGCAAACGCCCGGATTTGTTGAAGGAGCATCACAATGAACCGTTTGGATAAAGTCGAACAGAACCAATTAAGAAAAAACATTCCGGCGTTTCAGCCGGGCGATACGGTCCGCGTCCACGTCCGGATCAAAGAATCCGAAACCAAAGAGAGATTGCAGGCTTTCGAGGGCGTCGTGATTGCGCGCAAGCATGGCGGCGCGCGTGAGACCATCACGGTGCGCAAGACGAGTTTCGGCGTCGGCGTCGAAAGAATTTTTCCGTTGCACGCAACCATCATCGACCACATCGATCTGGTCAAACGAGGACGCGTCCGCCGCGCCAAGCTCTACTATCTGCGCGGACTGCGGGGCAAAGCCGCACGTATTCGCGAGCGCGATACGCGCGGTCAGCAGAACGACGACACGCAGGCCGCGGCTGCAAAGGGCAAGTAAATCTCCTCCGCGCTCGTTGACTCTAAACAAAATAGTGAGACGGGAGAAACCGATTGCGGATCGCAATCGATGCTCATTCTGTGGGGGCGAAGCTCGGAGGTAACGAAAGCTACGCCCTCAACCTGATCGAAGCGCTCGCGCAGGTCGATCGCGTTAACGATTACACTCTCTACGTCACCACTGCCGAAGCCTACGATCGCTTTCAGCAACGCTGGCCCAACTTTAAGGTTCATCGCACACTTCCGCACACGCCCTTAATCAGAATTCCACTGACTCTCAGCGCCGAACTTCGCAAACATCCCGTCGACGTGCTGCACGTGCAATTCACTGCGCCGCCGTTCTGTCCGTGTCCCGTCGTCGTGAGCATTCACGATTTGTCTTTCGAGCACTTGCCGCAAACTTTCAATCGTCGCAGTCGAACGCAGTTGCGCCTGACGGTGCGGCATTCCGCCCGCCGCGCAACGAAGATCCTGACACTTTCCGAGCACACGCGCCGCGACGTGATCGATACCTACGGCATTGACGCCGAAAAAGTCACTGCGATTCCACTCGCCGCGCCCGCGCATTTTGGTCCGGTGGCGAGTGATAAGGAACTTCAACGAGTGCGACACACTTACGGGATAGAGGACGACTACGTTTTGACGGTCGGTTCTATTCAGCCCCGCAAAAATCTGGTGCGCTTGATTAAAGCTTACGCAGCGTTCCGAGGCGCTCATTCAAGTAACAGATGCCCCAAACTCGTCATAGTAGGTAAATGTGCCTGGTTGTATGACGAGACCTTGCGGGCACTTGAAGAAACGGGCGTTAGAGATTCAGTCGTCCTGACAGGTTACGTGCCCGAGTCGGATCTGCCGGCGCTCTATTCCGGCGCGCTCTGTTTTGTTTACCCGTCTTATTTCGAAGGCTTTGGTTTGCCACCGCTCGAAGCCATGAAGTGTGGCGCGCCCGTGATTGTGGGAAACGCTACCAGCTTGCCGGAAGTGGTCGGAGATGCTGCTCTGAAAGTCGATCCGTTCGACGTTTCCGGGATCGCAACCGCCATGGACCAGTTAATAAACAATTCGGAACTGCGACGCGAATTGAGCCTCAAGGGCCAGGCGCGAGCGAAAATGTTTGACTGGAACGACACTGCTCGGCGAACATTGGCGGTCTACGAGCAGGTCCATCGAACGTCATACCAAACAGCGGCCGGTTAACGACAAATGCGCATCGCAATCCTGGGAACCCGAGGTATTCCGGCAAGCTACGGCGGCTTTGAGACTTTCGCCGAGCACCTTTCCACACGTCTCGTCGCGCGCGGCCATGAAGTGACCGTTTATTGCCGTTCGCACTACGTTTCACCGCGACAATTGGAATACCACGGCGTGCGGCTCGAAGTGCTGCCGACGATCAGGCATAAATACTTCGACACAGTGGCCCACACGTTTTTGTCCGCGCTCCACGCGGTCTCGCGCCGTTTCGACGCGGCGCTGATCTGCAACGCCGCGAATGCGCCTTTCAGCCCGATCCTCAGGTTTACGGGAACTCCAGTCGCCATCAACGTCGACGGGCTCGAACACAAACGCAAGAAGTGGGGCTGGCTGGGACGTCGTTATTACCGGTTCGCAGAATATATCTCGACGGTTTTGCCCAACGAGATGGTGACCGACGCGCAGGTCATTCAGGACTACTACCAGGCACGTCACAATGCGCCCTCGACGATGATCGCCTATGGCAGCGAAGTGGAACGCCGTCCCGATCGCGAACTAGTGCGCAAGTGGCGTGTGGAACCGAACCGGTATGTGTTGTACGTCTCACGGCTCGAGCCGGAAAACAACGCACACCTCGTCATTGAGGCCTTTAAGAAGGTCCGCACTGCCTACCGGCTGCTGATCGTCGGCGATGCGCCGTACGCGGAGAGTTACATCAGCAGTTTGAAAGCCCAAGCCCGCGGTGACAAACGCATCATCTTCACCGGATTCGTGTTCGGGCAGGATTATCGCGCATTGCAGCAAAATGCCTATTGTTATGTTCACGCCACGGAGGTTGGCGGAACACACCCCGCGCTGCTCGAAGCAATGGGTTACGGGAACTGCGTGCTGACGCTCGCAACGCCGGAAAACATCGAGGTCGTCGGTGACGCCGGCGTGCCTTACGCCGACGAATTCGACCTCGCCGAGAAATTACAGCGCGTCTTGCGAGACGGTTCGCTGGTCCAGGCCTACCGGAACCGGGCCCAGCTTCGTGTTCGGACGCACTACGACTGGGAAACGGTGGTGGACCAATACGAGCAGCTTTTCGCGCGGATGTGCGGCCAGACAGTGGCCGAGCCGGAAAAACCCGCGCTCGTGGCGGTCTCCTCCGAAGTCTCAACCAAAGCTTAAAGAAAACCAGGCGTTAAAAAGAGGGGTGCCCCGCCGATTCGTTAAGAACTGGCGGGGCAAAGCGTTAAAGGGCAGGGTTCGGGCAAAAACAAGGGTGGCAATTCCAAAGCATGAGAACCACTCAACAGTGCGAACGGTTCTTTCGGGCGGTGCGTATTGCGGGCAAAAATAACGGTAATAAAATAGCTATTGAACGCACTCAACCTAATTGGCACCCACAATTTCAAACATCCAAACAGCGTTGCTAGTTATGATGTGTGAGGAATTATACGGATTGTTTGTAACCTGTCAAGAACATTATTAACTTTTTCGCAAAAAATTTGTGACAGCTTCACTTGCTGCCGCGTGCCTGAGCCAGCCGAGCCGCTTGGCGGCGCACTGTTTCGGAGACGTTTCGATTCTGAGTAATGCCGAGGAGGTCCTTCGTCCGGATTCGCGGGAGGATGTTCATGACCGTCGGAATGGGTGTCCGAGGGTTGCGGGCCAGGTTGTGAATGATCGGGTAATTGCGCGCCCAGCCGCGGTTCATCGAAATCAGCCGCAGCACCTCGTCGGACACGGTGCGCATTGCGGCGATATTCTCGACTTCCTGTTCGGTGATGCGTGGATTGTTCACGACTGCCGAGCAGACCACCTTGTTTGAGTCACGGACCAGGATGCCGCGCGCCTCACGGTCGCCTTTCATGGCGAGCTTCATCCGGTCTTTCGTGTTCATGAACATGATGCGGCGGATTAGCGAAACGCGTTCGGCGCTGACTTCGCCCGATTCGAGCCGTTCCTGCTCCAGAATCCGTTGCGCGTTTGCCGCGCTTTGTTCGGCAGTTTCGGAAACCAGGTCGGCGTAGCGTTCCGCCGGCAGCCAGCTATCGTCGATGTCGTCGTCGAGGACTTCGATGTGTTGGGCGATCAGCCACGCATCGTCGAGCGTCAATTCGCCTGCGGGCGTGCTGAGCTCGGCGGTTTCGAAAAACTCGGCGGCGGCAGTTTCGCCGCGGGCGCGAAGCTCGTCGGCAATTTGACGCGCACCGCGTTCTTTTTCGAAAAACTCTTTGCGTGTTTCGCGAGCGCGCCGCTCGGCGTCACCGGTCCGAGCGGGATTCGCGAGGATGGCTTCGATGATTTCGGGCGCGCGCACCAGGCGCTGCTGGTTGATGGTGATTAATTCGAGCAGTGGACCATGGGCCGTTTCGGCTGCGAGTTTGGCGAGTGCAGCGTCTGGCGTGTTCGCGTTGAGAATGGTCGCTTCGTAAAGCTGGAGCATCGCGTCGGGCTGCGTTGCTAGATAAGCGAGCACGCTCGGCGGCGTGTCTTCAGCTGAGGCAGCGATCAAGAGATCTTCCGGTGTTTCGGATTTGAGGGTTTCTTTCGCGGCCGCCGCGATTTCAGCGTCGCTGCTTTCGGCGAGAGCTACGAGGATCTCGAGCAGCTCATTCTGCTGGAGCGGCAACATGCCGCGCGCCGCTGCCAGACGGGCCGGCTGCGGCGCTTTACCACTGATGATTGCTTGAACGACGGGGTTTGAACTCAAATCAGGCGTTGATGCCGTGACACTTCTTGTACTTCTTTCCTGACCCGCACGGGCAAAGCTGATTGCGCCCGACTTTCGGCTGATCGCGCACGACCGTCTTCACTTTTCCAGCTTCTTCTCCGGCTGGCGCAGCGCCCTGGTTTGGACCAGTAAAGGTCAGCGGCGTGGGCCTGAGCGGCGCGCGACGGCGAACTGTTTCCGGCGGATCGCCGGAGACGATTTGCAGGTTGAAGAGCGAACGAATCGTGGTCGTATCGATGCGATCGAGCATCTCCTGGAATAGATCGAAACTCTGTTTCTTGTACTCAACCAGCGGATCTTTCTGCCCGTAACCAACCAGCCCGATGCCTTGCTTCAGGTGGTCCAACGAAAGCAGGTGGTCCTTCCACTGCGCGTCGATGATGTTGAGCATGATGATGCGCTCGTAGGTGCGCATCGCTTCCGGCCCGATCTGCTCTTCCTTCTGCTGGTACTTGAACTTAAGTCGTTCCCAAATCGCGTCAACGGCCTCTTGCGACGTGTAGCGCTGTAGCTCGAGTCCTTCGCTATCGATGTCGAAGTCGTAGATCGTCTTGATCTGAATCTTGTAGTTTTCAATGTCCCAGTCGTCGGGCGAGACATCCGGATTCAGATATTGCCGCGTGATGTCCGACAGCAGATCGTAAGCAACACCGGCAGCCGGCGGATCACCCATCAGG
The DNA here is from genome assembly GCA_946480785.1 of uncultured Blastocatellia bacterium. The sequence goes on from CAMLLD010000001.1 coordinate 178,697, forward strand.
TACTCGCGCTGATCGGGCTCTTCCATTAACTGACGACGCAAACCGTAAATCGTCTCGCGCTGCCGGTTCATGACGTCGTCGTATTCGAGCAGGTGTTTGCGAGCTTCGAAGTTACGGCCTTCAACCGACTTCTGCGCCGCTTCGATGCGCTTCGAAACCATCCCCGACTCAATCGCCACGCCTTTCTCCATGCCGAGACGCTGCATCAACGCTTTGACTTTGTCGCCCGCGAAGATGCGCATCAGATCGTCTTCCAACGACAGGAAGAACCGCGACGAACCCGGGTCGCCCTGACGTCCGGCACGGCCTCGAAGCTGATTATCGATGCGCCGCGACTCGTGGCGTTCGGTACCGATAATGTGCAGACCACCAAGCTCGACGACTTGCTGATGCTCGTCCTCGACGATGCGCTTCGCACGCTCGTAAGCCACGCGCCACTGATCGTCAGTCGCGTCATCCGGATCGATCTCGTCGCGCTTCAAAAACTCGCGCGCCATGAAGTCAGGATTGCCGCCGAGCAGAATGTCGGTACCACGACCGGCCATGTTCGTGGCGATCGTGACCGAACCTTTGCGACCCGCCTGGGCCACGATCTCCGCTTCGCGCTCGTGATACTTCGCGTTCAGCACGTTGTGCGTTACGGATTCCTTCAGCAACCGCCGCGAGATCAGTTCCGAGTTTTCCACTGAAACCGTACCTACTAGCGTCGGCTGACCACGGTCGTGACAGTCTTTGATCTCCTCAATCACCGCGTCCCATTTTTCCGGCAACGTGCGATAGATCACGTCTGAGTTGTCCTTGCGGACCATCGGCATGTGCGTCGGGATCACGATAACGTCGAGCTTGTAGGTCGAATGAAATTCCGCGGATTCCGTTTCAGCGGTACCGGTCATGCCGGAAAGTTTTTCGTAGAGGCGGAAGTAATTTTGCAGCGTGATCGTAGCGAGCGTTTGGTTCTCTTTCTCGATCTCGACGCCTTCCTTCGCCTCGACCGCCTGGTGCAGTCCGTCGGACCAGCGGCGGCCTTTCATCAAACGGCCGGTGAAGTCGTCGACGATGATTACTTCGCCGTCTTGGACCACGTACTGGTGATCGAGCTTGTAAAGCGTGTGGGCTTTCAATGCCTGCTCGACGCAGTGCAGCAGTTCCATGTTTCCGGGATCGTAGAGATTGCCGACACCGAGCAGCCGTTCCGCTTTGTCAACGCCTTCTTCCGTCAGCACCGCTGTATGAGCTTTCTCATCAACCACGTAATCGCCGGTCTTCTTCCCGTCGATGTCTTCGCCCTTCTTCAGGTGCGGAATGATGGCGTCTGCGTTCTTGTACTTGTCAGTCGCTTCGTCTGACGGACCGGAGATGATCAACGGCGTACGCGCTTCGTCGATCAGGATCGAGTCCACCTCGTCGACGATCGCGAAGTAGTGACCACGCTGCACGCAGGTAGCGAGATCAAACTTCATATTGTCGCGCAGGTAATCGAAACCAAACTCGTTGTTGGTTCCGTACGTGATGTCCGAAGCGTAAGCAGTCTGACGCTCGAAGTCGTCCATGTCGTTTTGAATACAACCGACTTCGAGACCGAGAAAGCGATGAATCTGGCCCATCCACTCCGCGTCGCGCGAAGCGAGGTAGTCGTTCACGGTCACAACGTGAACACCGCCGCGGCCGGTGAGTGCATTCAGATACGCAGGCAACGTCGCGACGAGCGTTTTACCTTCACCGGTTCGCATCTCAGCAATCTTGCCCTGATGCAGCACGATGCCGCCGATTAACTGCACGTCGAAGTGACGCATGCCGGTCGTGCGCACACTCGCTTCACGGACCACCGCGAAAGCCTCGGGCAGGATCTCATCGAGTGCTGCGCGTTCGCGCCGCTTGCGTTCCTCTTTGTCCTTCGTATCGCCGACCGCTTGCTGCACGCGCTCTTTGAAAGCAGCGGTGCGCCCGCGTAGTTCGTCATCTGAAAGCTTCTGAACCGACGGCTCGAGTGAGTTGATCTTATCCACCAGCGGCATGATCGACTTGAGAAACCGCTGGTTGCTGCTGCCAAAAACTTTAGTTAGAAATTTATCGAAACTCATACAGTGTTGGATTTTATGCTATTAAACGCCTGGCTCCAATTGCTTCTTTATCATGTCCACGACGCTCTGCCGCGGCATGGAAAAATTCACGACCACTTTCTTGCCGTCGGGCGTCGCGCTCGTGTTCTTCATTATCACTTCTTCATCCTTGCCCGCTCGCGAACTCGCGCCGAGAGTCAGCATTAAGTTCAGCGCTTTCGTTAAGCTGCGGGCTTTGTCTGTCGACGAGGTTTCCGATTCTACCGAAGCGAGCACTTCGTTCTCACCCTGCTTCACGGTGATCACGACCTTCGCGCCCGGATTGTCTTTACTGATCGGTTGCAGGTAGATCAGAAATCCGCTGTCGTTGAGCGCGGAGATCATACGGCCAAACAGATCGACGAGGTTTTCGTCGCCGGCTTTTTTCGTGAAATGCGCGTTCTTGAGCTTGCCCTGCTCGTCCATCTCCGCCTCGATCACGATTTCGAACGGCTTGTTGAAGTCGAGCTTGCCTTCGTTCTTCAGCGTGTTCGCGTAGGTGGCGAAGTCTTTCAAGGCTTTCTTGTTGATCTGGTTCTCTTCGGGCAGCGCGACGTCGTTCGCCGCGGCAGTCTCTTCGAGTTTCTTCTGCGCCTCATCGGGCGACAGCGGCGTGCTCGGGTTTGGACTCGCAGCCGGCGACGCTTGCGCGATTGCTGAAGCGGCAGGCGAGGCTGATGGCGAAGCAGCCGGGCTCGCACTTGGCGATGCACTCGCTGTCGGACTCGGCGATGGCGAATGTTCCGGATCCGGCGTCTTCGGATTCCACTGCGAAATGATCTTCGGCGCAAACGGATCGTTCGCTGCCGGGACTTGTCCGGGCAGCGTGCCGTTTAGTTGCGCTTCGAGCGCAAAGTAGCCTTCCGGATAGTGAAACTTCTCGTTCGTTAGTTGCACGAGCTGCACGTCGTCACCGATGTGTGTTGCCGCGTAATCTTTATCAACAAACCTCGTACTCGCGATCAGGGCCGCGATGTTGAGCGTCTCGCGAACGGCGGGAACGTAAATCATCGCCCACACCAGCGCGAGATGCAGCACGAGGGACGCGCCGATGAGCTTCGCGAGTATTGCCCATCTGGAGTCGCGATTAACCTCGAAATTTGCGAACAGTTCAGACATCCTTGTTTGTAACGTCCCGCGGGGGTTTTTGTTCGAAGCCAGTTAGACGCCAGCCGCCGTCGACACGTTGCGAGACAGATTGTAACCCGCGGGGTCTGCTTAGGCACTTCGCAGGCCACGCGCGCGGCGGCTAGAATGTACCCAAATGCGCAAAAATCGTTGGGGGAAAGGCCCCAGAAACCGCTCGCACCGGCCGGAGCGAAGACCGAGGGAAACAAACGCGCTGCCGCCGCCTTTGTCGCACTCTCGCGAGGTCAAGCGACTGCTCCACGGCATCGGCACGCCGCCAGCCGCGCCGTTCAAACCCGATCAGTTTCAACTCGAAGCGCTCGCGATGCTCGAGTATGAGGACGTGCTCGTCACGGCGCCGACCGGCAGCGGCAAGACGTGGATTGCGCGCGAGGAGATCCGGCGGTTGCTGGATGCGGGCAAACGCGCGTGGTACACGACGCCTTTGAAGGCGCTCACGAATTCGAAATACCAGGAGTTCAGCGACGAGTTCGGCGCGGAGCGAGTCGGCATTCTGACCGGGGATCGGAAAGAGAACTCGGATGCGCCGTTGATCGTCGGCACGACCGAGATCTATCGCAACCAACTTTTCGACTCGTTACGCACCGGCAGCGAAGTCGATTCCGATCTCGTCGTGCTTGATGAAGCACACTATCTCGCGGACGAAGAGCGCGGGCACGTTTGGGAAGAAGCGATCATCCTGACGCCGCCGCGCATTCGGTTGCTGCTGTTGTCGGCGACGATCGGAAACGCGGGCGACTTCGCGACGTGGTTGGAAGAAGTGCGCGGCGTGCGTTGCGGCGTGATAACTGGTCCCGGCAAGCGCCCGGTGCCGCTGCGTTCGGCGGTGTTGTTGCCCGATCGGAAACTGCTCGCGTTGATCGATGAAAGCGGAAGAGTGAATCCGGAGATCTCACGGCTCATACATGAAGCTGCGAATGCCTGAAATGCCACCGGCGACGTTGCTGTCGTCGTTGGAAGGTTACAACCTGTTGCCGGCAATCGTGTTCATGCCGACGCGCCGTCGCTGCGACAAAGCGGCGTCGGAAGCGGCGCTCGCGCGGCCAACAGGAAACGATCGCCGGCGCGAGGCGCGACGCGAGTTCATGCGCTCGTTTGTCGAGCAGCATCCGGAAGTGCGCGGGCATCGTCACTGGGACACGATCATTCGCGGCGGCGTGGCGTCGCATCACGCGGGCCACATTCCGGCGTGGAAGCTCGTGATCGAAAGACTGATGAGCGCCGGATTGCTCGACGCGATCTTCGCGACCGCGACGGTCGCTGCGGGTGTTGATTTTCCGGCGCGCAGCGTCGTGTTGACCGGCGCGGACGCCCGCACTGCGAGCGGTTGGCGTCCACTGTCGGCTTCCGAATTACAACAGATGACCGGACGCGCCGGACGCCGCGGTCGCGACAACGTCGGGTTCGTCATCGCCGCTCCAGGCCTGCACCAGGATCCGTTGCGCATCGCGCAACTACTGCGGGCCGCGCCCGATCCGCTGGTGAGTAATTTCCGCGCGACGTACACGACGCTGCTAAACCTGCTCGACGCATTCGGCACGTTCGCGCAGGTTCGTGAGATTGCGGAACGCAGCTTCGCGCATCGTGATTCAGTCCGCAAGCTGATCCAACTCGAAAAGACACGCGAAGCAAGTACGCAAAAAATCGAAGCAGCATTCAAAGAGGCCGGTTGCGATCTGCCGGTCTCGACCGTGCTCGGTCTCGAACGTCTCATCGGCGCGCGCGCACGTTTACAGGAAGCGAAACCGCAAACACGCGCGGAAGTTTTTTCGCGTTGGCTCCAGGACGTCGTGAAGCCGGGACGCGTCGTCGGCGTCGGCCGCAGCGGACGCCGGCTCGTAATGGTCACGGAATACCGCGACGGCAACATTCGCGGCGTGCGCGAAGACGGCAGCAGCGCGAGCTTTCCGCAGGAACGAATCGGGCGCGTGTATTCGCCCATCTATCGTCTGCGCGAACACGACATCGAAAGCGCTTTCGAAGAAATTCACGAACGCGGCCGTGAGCTTGTGTTACACGAGCCGCGTCTGCGCGACGTTTACGAAGAGGAAACTGACGCGCTGAAAATTCTCGACGATAGCATCGAGAATCTTCTGCCGCCGCACATCGCGGGCCCGGATCGCGAACGCTGCACGCAATTGCTTTGGGAACTCCACGAAACTGCCGAAGATTACGAACGCGCCGCGCGCCAGATCAATGCGCTGCGTGAAGAAGTCTGGCTGCCGTTCGAACAACGCGCGAAAGTGCTTTCGGTTTTTGGTTATCTCGATTTCGCAGCAGAAAAAGTAACCGAACGCGGCCGCTGGCTAGCCGACCTGCACGTCGATCGGCCGCTGCTCGTCGGTGAAGCGCTCGAAAGCGGACTCTTCAATGCGCTCGATCTCAAACAACTCGCGGGCATCATGGCGGCGCTCACCGCGGACGAAGAGCGCGACTACGGCGACCTCGAGTTGGGCGATGACATCATCACTTCGCTTTCACGCTTCGAAGACGTCGGCTTCAAAGTCTCCGGTGAAGAATGGAAATACGGCATCGAGCCCGCGCCCGAGCTCAACTTCTCGGCGGCGGGCGCGGCGGTGCTTTGGGCCGATGGCGTTGCGTGGTCCGAAGTCGTGCGGCAGACACGCGCCGAAGAAGGCGATCTGTTTCGCATGTTCTCGCGCACGGGCGAGGCGCTGCTGCAAATCGCCGGCTTGCGCCGCACGCATCCGCAGGCCGCGCAGATGGCGGCGACTGCGGCCGAGGTAGTTCTGCGCGAGCCAATTCGCTAGAATCTTTTGTTCAATATCTAAAGAAAGGACTTTTATCTATACATGTCTGCTTCGACAGCCCAGCAACCATCTCCCCAACTCTTCTTTCAAACCATCAACGCACATCAGAAAACGGAAGCTCTCAAAGCCGCGATCGAGCTCGAAGTGTTCACCGCGATCGGCGAAGGCAACACCACCGCCGCGCAGATCGCGCAACGCACCGGCGCCTCTGAAAAAGGTATCCGCGTTCTTTGCGACTTTCTGACGATCCACGGAATGCTTACCAAAGAAGGCAACGAGTATGCGTTGACACTCGACTCCGCGACATTTCTCGACAAACGCTCGCCGGCATATCTCGGCGGCGCAGTTGAGTTTCTCTGTTCGCCGACGCTCGTCGAAGCCACGCAGCGAATGACGGAAGCCGTGCGGAAAGGCGGCACCGCGATGGAACAGGAGGGCACGGTAAGCGAAGGGAATCCAGTGTGGGTGAAGTTCGCGCGCGGTATGGGCGGGTTGATGTTTATGCCGTCGCAACTGATTCCGAAGCTGGTCGATCCGAATGCTGACAGGAAGCTGAAGATTCTCGACATCGCCGCCGGTCACGGTCTATTTGGAATCGGTTTCGCCAAGAACAACCCGCAGGCTGAAGTCACTGCGGTCGACTGGAAGCCGGTGCTCGAAGTCGCTAAAGAAAACGCCGAAAAAGTGGGCGTCATCGATCGCTACAACACGATCCCGGGCAGTGCTTTCGACGTTGAGTTCGGCAGCGGTTACGACCTCGTGCTGCTGACGAATTTTCTACACCACTTCGATCCGCCGACAAACGAGAAGCTCTTGCGCAAGGTCCATGACGCGCTCGCCGATGGCGGCCGCGCGGTGACACTCGAGTTTGTGCCGAACGACGATCGAATCTCGCCGCCTGAGTCCGCAAGTTTCAGTATGCAGATGCTAATCGGCACGCCGTCGGGCGACGCTTACACATTCACCGAGCTTGAACGCATGTTCACTAACGCCGGTTTTTCGCACAGCACGATTCATCCGCTGCCGCCGACGTTCCAGCAAGTAGTCATCTCTGAGAAATAATTTGTGGGGCGACAATCGCAGCCGCTCGCCGGTCTATCACGACGGGCGGCCGCGCGCTCCGCGGAAAGGCTTCGATGCGCTGCTCCCTCTTGTTACTTCTCTGTCTTAGTCTTCTCTTCGCATTTCAAGGACAACGAAACATGACGACCGCACCCGAAACGGTCTACCTGCTGAAACCCGCGCACGTTTTTGACGGCGAATCGGCGACGCTTCACGACGACTGGGCCATCGTCGTGCGTGGTCAAAAGATTGAGGCGGTCGGATCGCCGGCGATGATCCGCGTGCCAGCCGACGCGAAGTTGATCGAGTTGCCTGGACTCACGCTCATGCCCGGGCTGATCGAAGCGCACTCGCATGTCATGTTGCATCCGTACAGCGAAACTGTGTGGAACGATCAGGTCGCGCACGAGTCGTTAGCCTTGCGTACGGCGCGAGCCACGAACCACTTGCGCAACACGCTGATGGCCGGCTTCACCACGATTCGCGATCTCGGCACTGAAGGCGCGGGCTACGCGGACGTCGGTCTGAAACAAGCAGTCGAACAAGGCATCATTCCCGGGCCGCGAATGATCGTCGTCACACGCGCGATCGTCGCGACCGGCAGTTATGGACCAAAAGGTTATGCGTCGGAGTGGCGCGTGCCGCAAGGCGCGGAAGAGGCTGACCTCGACAGTATCACGCGCGTGGTGCGCGATCAGATCGGACACGGCGCTGGTTGGATCAAGGTCTACGCCGACTATCGTTGGGGCACGCAAGGCGCTGCGCCGACGTTTTCACTCGACGAACTAAAACTCGCCGTCGAGACCGCGAGAAGCGCAAACGTTCCGGTCGCCGCGCACGCCACAACCACCGAAGGCATGCGACGCGCGGTGCTCGCCGGCGTAGAAACGATCGAGCACGGCGACGGCGGCACGGCCGAACTGTTTCGCTTGATGAAGGAACGCGGCGTTGCGCTTTGTCCGACGCTCGCGGTCGCGGGCGCGAACGCGGAAAAGAAGCGCGCGGTTTTCAAGCTGGCGTTGCAGGAAGGCGTGACGATCGCGAGCGGTAGCGACGTCGGCGTATATGCCCACGGCGACAACGCGCGCGAGATCGAAACGATGGTCCAGTGGGGCATGCCGCTAATCGACGCGCTGCGGTCGGCGACGAGCATCGACGCGCGCGTGCTGCACATGAGTGACAAGATCGGCAGCGTCAAAGCCGGGCTGTTTGCTGATTTGATCGCGGTCGAAGGCGATCCGACGAAGGACGTGAGCGCGTTGCGACGCGTGAAATTCGTGATGAAGAACGGCCAGATCTACAAGCAATAGGACCGATGGGACCTATTCCGTATTGACCAGGCGCGCTACTGTCTTCAACAACTCTTCGGTCCGGAACGGCTTCCCGACAAACGCGCTGAATCCAGATTGCAGCGCGCGCACGCGGTCGCGATCTGTGTGGGCCGTCACCGCGACGCACGGAATGTGCGCCGTATTCGCGTTGGCTTTGAGCCGCTGGAAAACCTCCCAGCCGTCGAGTTCCGGCATCGAGAGATCGACCATGATTAGATCCGGCAGTGGGTCAATGCAGGCGAGCGTCAGGCACTCCTGCCCGTTCCTGGCCTCGCGGACCTCGTAATTCGCACCCGCGAGCAGCAGGCGCAAAAGTTCGCGGTTGTCGTCGTAATCCTCGGCAATGAGAATCCTGGGAGCCATCGGACGTGGGTTCCTCCACTGCTCTACTGCGGGTGCAAACAAGATACCAGACCGATCAAGCGCAAACAAAAAGGCCCGTCAAAGTAAGTATTGACTCCGTCAATACCGCACGTCCATAATCATTTCGAGCCCGTGCCCCCTGCCAGGCTCTCTTTGCGCAAAGACCTTGGGTTAGTTTCCCTACCTGAAGACCTTAGGTTCGTCACTTCAACACCACGACACGGAGGACCCAACTGTGGTCAACGGACATTTGGAAGACAGTTTGCGGCGGGAGATTGAAAGTTATCTCGACAGTCGACTCAACGCCGTCAAGCAGGAGATCGCCACGCTGCAAAGCCTGCTCAATGAATCGCTCACCAACTTTCTTGAGCGCCAGTCAGACGTGCAGGTGGAAAGCAGTTTGGTCGCTTCGATAACCGAGCACCTCCATGCCGCGCACGAACGCGGCATCGAACACGCCGCCTCCGAAACGTCGCGCGCCAAAGCGTCGAGCGATATGGCCATCGTGAAGGCGGGCATCAGCGAGATCAACGAGCAGAAGTCGCAGGCCGAAATACTCAAGGCACTCGTGAACCGCGCTTCTTCGTTTGCTCCGCGCGTGGCGTTCTTCGTGATCAAGGGCGAGCAGGCCACTGGCTGGCGGGGACGTGGTTTTGAAGGGACGATCGGCGATAACGCGATTCAGCAGATTTCTTTGCCACTCAGCGCCGATACCGTGATCGGAAGCGCAGTGAAGTCGTTGACGACCTGGAGCGGCGACTCGGGTTCGCACGCGGAAGATCATCTTTTATTTGATCGTCTCGGTGAAGAACCACCGCAACGCATCGTCGCGATTCCGTTGACAGTGCGCGGACGCGCCGTGGCGGTGTTGTATGCCGATTCCGCCGGACTCGATTCCGAGTCGATCAATCTCGAAGCACTCGAAACGCTCGTTACAGTTGCGGGCATGGCGGTTGAGCTTTTGTCAGTCTCACGCGCTGCTGCTCCGAAACGTGCGCCAGCGGAAGAAGCAGCTCCAGCAGCAGAAGCTGCGCCGGCTGAACCGGAGCCGCAACCGGCTTACACTCCGACCAGCGAGTACACGCCGGCGAGTGAATACGAAGAAGCGCCGCACGCGACTCCTGAAGCAAGCTACTCCGAACCAAGTTACGCTCCGGAACCAACCTATTCCGCTGAGCCAACGTACTCCGCTGAACCCGAATACTCAGCCGAACCGTCTTACTCCGCTGAGCCGTCGTTCTCAGGCGCGGAAACTGTTCCCACTTACGACACCGAACACGCTGAAGCTGGCTCGCTTATGGACGCGCCGGTTGCCGAAGAAGCAACCACGCCCGCAGTCGAAGCAACAGAACCGTCGCATAGCTTCGGTGAAGAGACTCCGGCCTGGACCGCGACTCCAGTTGAAGCAACTCCGGCCGCGCCGCCGCGACGACGTTACGGTCAAGACGCGGAACTGCCGGTGGAAGTTACGGGCGACGAAGAGCGCCGCTTGCACCAGGACGCGCGCCGCTTCGCCCGGCTGCTGATCTCGGAGATCAAGTTGTACAACGAGCAGAAAGTCGCTGAGGGAAGAATCGAGCACGATCTTTACGACCGGTTGCGCGAATACATCGATCGTTCGCGCGAGATGTATGATAAGCGCGTGCGCCCCGAGGTCGCGAATCGTTACGACTACTTCCACGGCGAGCTCGTGAACACCCTCGCTGAAGGCGACGTTGCCAAACTCGGCGCGAATTATCCCGGCGCGACTGTGAACGCTTAGAACGGTTTTTAGTGTTTTGGCCAAGCATCGCTTACTTCTGATTTCCATCGCGATCGCATTAGTCGGCCTTGCGTCGGTACCCTTTCTCATGAGCGCAAGCTGCCGTTCGCGGCAGCAGCTCCCAGCCGAGCAACGAGCGCTTGAAACGCTGCGCAGCATGACGCGCAACGACGTGTTGCCGTCGGAAGACGCAGTAGCCGCGCTCGAAAATCAGTTTCCCAACACGAAGACTGCGGCACTCGCGCGTCTGCTGCGTGCACGCATCAGACTTAACTCGCGAGACTTCGCCGGCGCCGCGACACTCCTTGATACCAAGCTTATCGCGGAGCAAACGTCGATCGCGGATCACGCGCTCTTCCTGCGTGCTAGCGCTCTCGAACAAGCGAATCGCGTTGCCGAAGCCCGCGCCATTTATCAGCAATTAATCCAGACGTATCCCAGTTCGCTGCGGGCGCGCGAAGCGTCGTTGCGCGTTGCGGATCTACTAACGAAGAGCGGCGAGACGGCTGCTGTTCCGCTCTCGTTGAAGGATCTGAATCAGCAGGACGATCCGGCCGCGCTGCTCGCTACTGCAAAAGCTTACGAGCAGACCGGTGACACGACACGCGCGCTCGCGTCGTATCGTCGGCTTTATTTCTACGCGCCCGAATCTTCTGAAAGCGCGGACGCCGCCACCGCGATCGCAAAACTCGGTTCGACCACATCGCCGGCAAACGTCGAAGAAGCGATGACGCGCGCCAATCGTTTGTACTCCGCGAAGCGATTCAATGACGCGCTCACAGCCTACACCGACGCGTTCGGTAAGTTTCCCGCGACCGCAACACCCGAGAACCAACTGCGCCGCGGCATCGCTGCCTACAACGTGCGCAAGACTACAGATGCCGTTGCATCGCTGAACAACATTCCTGCTTCCGCCGGCGAAACACGCGCCGAGGCGCTCTACTACCTGGCCCAAACTTATGCGCGGGCGAGGCAGTGGGAACAGGCGCGCGCGACCGTTGAAGAGTTACGCAAGACATTTCCGACGAGCAATTTCACGCCGCGCGCTTTTGTCGCGGTGGGCCAGATCGCGAAAGACGCGAAGAACGACGCGGACGCGAATTATTTTCTGCGCGCGGCGGTGAACGGTTTTCAAAACTCGATCGAGGTGGCCCAGGCGCAGTTCGATCTCGCGTGGGACGAACACGACAAGCGCAACTTTGCCGATTCGTCGCGCATGCTCACCGAGCACCTCGCGTTCTACGCCGACAAGAACACCGACAATCGTGGCCGCGCCGGTTATTGGGCAGCGCGCGATTCCGAGCGCGCCGGAAAACTCGCGGAAGCGCGCGCGCTCTACGAGGCCGTCCTCGGCCGCTACGATGCGAACTGGTACGGCTATCTCGCGAAGCAGCGTCTTGACGTGCTGAGCAAGACGACGCCGGCGAAGACGTTCCCGCCGGATTCGATCGTCGCGCGTGCGATCGCAAACCTTCAAACCGTGACGGTGGCCCAGGAAACTACTAACGCCGACGCCGACACGCGCATCATCAAAGCGGACGAGCTTTCAAATGTCGGTCTCGATGAGCTCGCGTTCAAAGAGCTCGCCAAAGCAGGCGAGAACGCCGCCGACAGCCCGAAGGTCAATCTCGCGATCGCGAAGATCTATCGCTCAAACGACGACAACGTTCGCGCGCTCAACACGCTTCGCCGTAGCTTCCCCGACTACTCGCAGATGAAACCCGAAGAGATGACGCGCGAGCAGTGGGACGTGTTCTACCCGCTCGCTTACTGGGACATCATCGTGCAGGAGTCGCGCGCGCGAAATCTCGATCCGTACCAGGTCGCTGGGTTGATTCGACAGGAAACGATCTTCATCACGCGCGCTCACTCGTCCGCGGCGGCGTACGGCTTGATGCAGGTGATCGTGCCGACCGGAAAACTGACGGCGAAAAAATATGGCGTGAACCGTGAGATCACTGCCGAGACCTTGTACGAGCCGCGTTTGAATATCCAACTCGGCACGGCGTATTTCCGCGACCAGATCGACAAGTATGGCCGCATCGAGTATGTGGCGGCGGCTTACAACGCTGGACCCGGGCGAGTGGCGCAATGGCAGGCAACGCTGCCGCCGGACATCGATGAGTGGGCCGAGGCGGTGCCGTTCAAAGAGACGCGCGGCTACATTCAGGGCCTGGTGCGAAACCGTTTGCAGTACCTGCGGCTCTACGATGAGAAAGGAAACTTCCGTCCGGAAGTCGGCGCCCGCGCCACCACCGATTCCAACCCCAACGTCCGCAAGCGCCGAGTAAGTGAAGGCGGCGAGGAATGATCCCTGCTTCTATCCGCGTTTATTTGTGTGTTCTAGCGGTTGTTTTTGTAGTACACGCGCAACCAGTAGCTCTGACAATTACCACTGAACCAAACGCCGCAGTTTGGATCGACGAAGTACGCCGCGGCACGACCGACGCTTCCGGCAAACTCGCACTCACAAAGCTCTCGCCCGGCCGTCACACAGTTCGCGTCCGCGCCAACGGCTTCAAAGAAACCACCGCCGCCTTGCTACCAGGCCGGCGCACACTCACCGTCAAACTAATCCCGACAACCGACGAAGCCGAACTAAAGTTCCAACAAGCCGAAACCGCACGCGAACAAGCACGCGACGACGACGCGCGCAACAAAGCCGCCGACCTTTACCGCGCCGCGCTCAAACTGCGACCGGCATTTCCCGCTGCCCACGTCGGACTCGCACGCGTCTTGTTCGATCTGAACCAGTTCAAAGAAGCCCACGCCGAGATCGAAGCCGCGCGCCGCACCAGACCTGCCTACGCGGAAGCCTCAGCGGTCGAAGGCCGCATCTATCGCGAAGAAGCATTCGCTGACGACGCGATTCGCTCGTTTCGCCGCGCGATCCGCGAAGGCAACGGCTTTCAACCCGAAGCGCACGTCGGTCTCGCACGCCTCTACGAAGACCAGGGCGACTTCGCCGCCGCGATCATCGAGTTTCGCAAAGGCCTGGACCAACTCTCCGACAGCGAACCCGTGATTTACCAGATGCTCGGCGCGGCGTATGAAAAGGTCAACAAGCCGAAGGAAGCCGTGGCCGCTTACGAGAAGTATCTCGAGCTCGCGCCCAACGGCAGTTACGCCGCCGCGATTCGCTCGATCATTCAGCAACTCAAGCGCGAAGCCGAAGGCGAACAGATCATCCCTTGAGGTTTTAGCCTGCCTGAATGTACTCTGGTGGCCTTACTGGGAGTAAAAAATCATGGCCACCCCCTCAGTCTCAAGACATCGACACGTCTCACACAAAGCAAGTTCGTTCACCGAGTCCGTTATTCGCGAAATGACGCGCGAAGCGATGAAATACGGCGCGGTGAACCTGTCGCAGGGCTTTCCCGATTTCTCCGCGCCCGAAGACATCAAGCGCAAAGCGATGGAAGCGATCGCCGCGGACGTCAATCAGTACGCGATCACGTGGGGCGCGAAAGATTTTCGCGACGCGATCGCGCAGAAGACGCGCTGGTATCTCGGGCTCGACATCGATCCCGAAACGGAAATCACGGTCACGTGCGGCTCGACCGAAGGCATGATCGCGGCGATGATGTCGACCGTCGATCCCGGCGAGGAAGTGATCGTCTTCGAACCGTTTTACGAAAACTACGCGCCGGACGCGATTCTCTCCGACGCGCGCCCGCGATACGTGCCGCTGCGCGCGCCCGATTGGAGTTTCGATCGCGAGGAGCTGCGCCGCACGTTCAATCACAACACGAAAGCCATCATCGTCTGCAACCCCAACAACCCGACCGGCAAAGTTTTCACGCAGGACGAGATGGAGTTCATCGCCGAGCTTTGCCAGGAGTTTGACGCGCTCTGTTTCACCGACGAGATCTACGAGCACATTCTTTACCCGCGCGAGGGCGTCGACATCCGGCACATCTCGATGGCCCAGATCGACGGCATGCGCGAGCGAACGGTGATCGTCAACTCGATGTCGAAGACTTATTCAGTCACGGGTTGGCGAGTGGGTTATTGCATCGCGCCGCCGGAGATCACGAGCGGCATTCGCAAGGTTCATGACTTTCTGACCGTCGGCGCCGCGGCGCCGTTGCAGTCGGCGGGAGCTTATGCGCTGTCGCTGCCGCAGGAGTATTACGACAAGCTGCAAATCGAATATCGCGCGCGGCGCGATCTGTTGTTGCCGGTGCTGGAAGATGCGGGTTTCAAGACGTTCCTGCCCGACGGCGCTTACTACATCATGACGGACATCTCGGCGTTCGGCTTCAACGACGACGTCGAGTTTACAAAGCACCTGATTCGCGAAGTCGGTGTTGCGTGCGTGCCTGGATCGAGTTTCTACAGCGTGCCGGCGTTGGGCCATCAGCAGGTGCGGTTCTGTTACTGCAAAAAAGACGAGACGCTCCACGCAGCCGCGGAGCGATTATCTAAACTGAAGTCACGCCTCTAATGAAACGCGCCCTAACCGGTTTTCTCTTTCTTTTGTGTTTGTCTGTAGTGGTCGGGGCGCAACAACTCCCGGATCCTGAATTCAACACGACCGTCGCCAACCCGGCTTACACGAAAACCGAACCGCGCGTTCTCTTCGACGAAGCGCATCACAACTTCCACACCATCGACGGCCGTTACAAACCGTTCGCGGATCTGCTGCGCAACGACGGCTACCGCGTCGTCCGCAATCGCCAGCCGTTCAGCAAAGAAACTCTGAACAGCTTCAAAGTGCTCGTGATCGCAAACGCGCTCGGTGCGGAAGACATGGACGACAACGGCGCCGACGCAGCCGCGTTTACTGAAGAAGAATGCCAGGCCGTGCAGGACTGGGTGAAGGGCGGCGGCTCGCTGTTGCTCATCGCCGATCACGCGCCATTCGGCGGCGCGGCCTCGTCACTGGCCAAGCGTTTTGACGTCGATATGAGCAAAGGCTTCACGTACGACCCGGCAAACTCCGTCGAAGGCAATGCCTCGGTTCTAATTTTCTCGCGCGACAACAAACTGCTCGCGACGCATCCGATCACCGAAGGACGCGATGAAAAGGAGCGCGTCAATCGCGTGCAGAGTTTCACCGGGCAATCGTTGAAAGGGCCGGCGGACAGCGTCGCGATTCTCAAGCTCGCCGACACGGCGAAGGACAGTCCCGATCAAAACACTGATGCGTCCGTTTCCGCCGCGGGACGCGCGGAAGCGTTGGCGTTCAAGTTTGGTAAAGGCCGCGTCGTGGTCCAGGGCGAAGCGGCGATGCTCTCCGCACAAATCTCCGGTCCGGAGAAATCCAAAATGGGCATGAACGTGCCGGGAAACGACAACAAGCAATACGCGCTAAACGTGATGCACTGGTTGTCGGGGTTATTGAAAGAGAAGTAATGCCGGGTTGGGATCGAAAGCGGGCAAGCGATCTGGATTATCGGCGGGCTGGTGATGGGAACCTACATCGCCTACTCTGACTCGCTGGATGAGAACGGCGCTTTCGGCGTAAGGTTTTTTGTTTTTCTCGAAACGTTAGTGCTGCTGATAATGGCAACACTCTTCTACTTATACTCACGCAAGAAAAATAATTAGTTCGGCTGCTGCATCGACTTCGCGCGCACCGTGATCCCATCATTCCCCAACACGAGCAACGCGCGCGCCTGGCCAAACGGCGCACTCGACGGCACGTAAGAAAGCACGTAACGGTTCTTCCGCAACTCGTCACAGATCGCCTTTGCAGCTACTGAAGGCTCGTCGATCGCAAAGGTTTTTCCGCCTGTTCCTTCCACGAGTTTGTCGATCACGACTTTGGGTTTCGGGACGTCGCGCCGGATCGCACCGCGTGTCCGATCGACCGCCTGCACTGCGTAAACGGTGATGTTCTCCGCCTGCAACTCCGCAAGCGTCTGCTCGAACGTCGCCTTGCTGCCACGGTCCAACCCGTCGCTGATCACGACGATGACTCGCTTTTGACTCGGCAACGGCCTGAGCGCCTCGTCAACCACCGCTCGAATCGCGTCGAACAAAAACGGCTGGCCTTTTTTCCGAAACAGCTTCAACGACTTCTCGATCGATTTCGCGTCGTCAGTCCAATCCGAAACGATCTCCGCCTGCTCGTCGTAGCCGACGATCAGCAGTTTGTCGCCTTCATAGATCTCGTAAGCAAACTCGCGCGCGGCCTGTTCGAGTTTTTCCACGTCCGCGCGAATCGTCAACGAGTTGTCGACTAATAGCACGATCTTCGCGGGCGACGGATCGGGCGTGAAATTGCGAATCGACTGTTCGACGCCGTTGTCGTAAACCGAAACTTCTTTGCTGGTGACTGGTGTTTCGCGATTGTCGTCGCGGCGCGCAATCACTCCGACCTGCACGCCACCGGCGGCGTTTGCGTTCGGCCGGACGCCGGATTGGGCCATACCGGATTGAATGATCACAGTGATAGCCACAAGGCCAATGACTAGCAGAGCCGGTAAGGTGATGTGAGTTCGTGGCGAGCGCATCGTTCGAACTTGCTGAACCGTTTAGTCGCCGCTGGACGCCTTCGGAGCGGAAGGCTTCTCGGTCTTCTTCGCGGAGGAGCTTTCTTTGGTTGTTTTGGTATCGCTCTTTTCGGACTTTTCGGTCTTAGCCTCGGATTCGGACTTCTCGCCTTTCGTTGCCTTTCCCTTTCCGGCGTAGTCGGTGACGTACCAACCCGAGCCCTTGAACTGAATCGCGGGCGCCGAGAGGAGTTTATCCAGGCGGCCACCGCACTTCGGACACTTCGTGAGCGGCTTGTCGCTCACCTTCTGAAAGGCTTCCGTATGCGCCTTGCACTTACGACATTCGTATTCATAAATCGGCATACTCGGATTATACGGACAAACGACGGCTGCTTTGCAACTTCCCGCAGCCTTCGTCTATGCTCTCTCGCGAAGCATGTCTAACACCGCTCAATCGCTTTCGCTCGAACGCAAGATCAAAATGCACGAGGCGCGCGAGGGCATCATCAACCGCCTCGCGATGACCCTCCCAAACGCCATCAATCTCGACCGCTTTCTGACGGTCATCGTGTCGGAGCTCGGCCGCATGATGAACGTCGACCGGTGCGACGTGATTCAGTTAAAGTCTGAGAGCGAGCTGCGCATCAGTCACGAATGGCGCGCGTCGAGCGACGTGCCATCGAGTTTGGGAACTGTAATTCCGCTCGATCTGAAACAACTCTCCGATCATATCGACCTGCGCAAAACGATTCGTCTCGACGACATTTCAGCCGCCGGTCTCGATCACAAAGTCCGCTTTCTCGCCGAAAGCCTCGGCACGCGATCGTTGCTTGTCGTGCCGGTGATGCTCGGTGACGACGTGCTTGGTCTAGTCGGCTTGCATACGACGCGCACGCCGCGCGAGTGGCTCGACGATGAGGTTTCGTTTCTGCAATCGATCGCCGGCCAGCTTGCGATTGGTTACCAGTACACGCGGCTTTACACCGACAAAGAACGCGAAGCCGAGACGAAGCGCGCGTTGCTGTCGATCGCGAATGCGTTGAATGCGCGTTCGGATTTTCGCGAAGTGTCGGGGCTCGTTTTGGAACGCGCGATTGCGCTTCTCGGTGCGGACTATTCGGCGTTGGGCGTACTCGATCCGGCGGCTAGCCGGATCAGTTTGGCGGCGTTCAAGGCCGCGCCACACGCGACGACCGATTCGATTCAGGGTTTGTTTGACGCGCACGGGCAGTCGTTGGATGTGACGGCGTTTCCGGCGATGGTCGAAGTGCTCGCGCAAGGAAAAACGCTGCGGCTGCTGGAAACCGATCTGCCGTTTCCGATTCGACTGCTGTTCAATTCAGTGCTCGGCGGGCGCGCGGCGCTAGTTGCGCCGGTGCGGGTCGGCGGACAGACGTTTGGCTTGCTCGGTCTGGTTTGGAGTGAAAGCCGCGCTGGTTTTGACGATCATGAAGTAGCGCTCGTGGAAGGTATCGCCGACCAAATCGGCACCGCGCTGGAGCGCGATCAGTTGTCGGCCGAGATCATGCACCTGCGCAGCGCGTTGCACGAGCGTTACGGCGAAGACCGCATAATCGGCCAGACGCCGGCGATTCGACGCGCGATCGAACTCGCTTTGAGCGTTGCTGATACGCAGACGACGGTTTTGATCGAAGGCGAGTCGGGCACCGGCAAGGAACTGCTCGCGAACCTGATTCACTTCAATTCCGGCCGCGAGGACCAGCCGTACGTGAAGTTAAACTGCGGCGCGATTCCGGAGACGTTGCTGGAGACGGAACTGTTTGGCCACGAGAAGGGCGCGTTTACGGATGCGCGCGCGCTGCGTCGCGGCAGGTTTGAAGAAGCGAACCGCGGGACGTTGTTTTTGGATGAAGTTGGGGAGATGAGTTTGTCGGCGCAGGTGCGTTTGCTGCGGGTGTTGCAGGATGGAGAGTTCACGCGCGTCGGCGGCAGTGAAGTGATCAAGACTGACGTGCGCGTGGTCGCGGCGTCGAATGTTGATTTAAAACGCGCGGTCGAACTCGGAACGTTCCGGCAGGATCTGTTTTATCGTTTGTCGGTGTTTCCGATCATGCTGCCGCCGTTGCGCGAACGCCCGGACGACATTCATCCGCTCGTGATCCACTTCATCGAGCACTACAAACAGAAGACCGGCCGCTTCATCTCGGGTATTTCGAAAGACGCGTTGCAGGCCTTGATCACTTACGAGTGGCCGGGCAATGTGCGTGAGCTTGAAAACGCGATCGAGCGCGCGGTGATCATCGCTTCGGGCCGCCAGATCGAATTGGAAGACTTGCCCGAAGCGATCAGCAAAGTCTCGCTGCGCCAGCGCGACCGCGTCAAAGTCGAACGCGCAAAAGCCGCGAGCGAAGGCCGCACGACGACGTTGGAAGTGACGGTGCCGTCGTCCATGGAAGAGATCGAACGCCTCGCCATCGAAGCCACCCTCGACTACACCGAGGGCGACAAATCGCACGCCGCCCGCGCTCTCGGCATCGGCCGCAAGACGCTCTATCGCAAGCTGGAGCAGTATAACGGCGGCTCAGGTGGACCAAGGGAATAGGCGGGAGCGGGATAATCTGTGCTATAGTCCAACGCCTTAATTCTTTAGGAAAGGACCCATTGAAATGGGATATGACGAATATCGGAGAGAGAGCGGTGACAGCGTCTCTTCCCGTTTAACTTATCTGCTTATCGGCGGCGGTATCGGCGCCATTCTGGCGCTTTTGTTTGCGCCCAAGTCGGGCCAGGAATTGCGCGGCGACATCGCCGATGCAACGCGCAAAGGCATCGACCGTTCACGCGAAGCGGCGCAGCAACTCGGCGATCGCGCCGGCGAATACTACGAAGCGACCCGCGCCCGCGCTGGTGAGCTTTACTCGCAGGCAGCCGAGCGCGTCGGTGAAGTGGCCCAAAACGCGCGCGATGCAGCGGCGCGGCAAACCGGAACCGTCTCCGCCGCGATCGAGGCCGGTAAGAAGGCTTACCAGGAAGAGAAGCGCAAGACCGAAATGTCGGGCCGCATCGAAGCCTCGCCGAACTACGGAGAAAAGGCGAACTAGTTAATCAAGGGTGATGACGTTCCTCGCGTTACAGATGAGCACCAGAGACCCGATGTTCTGGGTCATGGTTGTAGTCGCTCTGTCGTTTATCGTGATCGCGATCGCCATGGTGGCGATCGCGGTTTTCGTTAACCGCGCGGTCAAGACTGTTGGCCGCGTGGAACAGAAACTCGAGCCGCTGATGGAACGCGTTAATGCCATGAGCGAACAAGGCCAGCAAATCGCCGTGCAGGGTAAGCTGATTGCCGAGCAGTTCACTGCTGTCTCGGGTCATCTTTCCACGGCGACGATGCACTTCTCGGAATCGCTCGCGATCATCAAGGGCGAGGTTGCCGAGTTGAAGGCCCTCGTGAGCGACACGGCGGTCGAGGCACGCGACAAGGTCGAGCTCGTGAGCCGCACGATCGATCGCACGCACAAGCAGGTGGCGCTGACGACTGACTTCGTGCAGTCGAAAGTGATAGAGCCGGCGCGCGAGCTGGCCGCGATTATGGCGGGCTTCCGCCGCGGCCTCGAGGTTCTCGTAGCGCCCATGCCGAAGCCCGTTAATCAGACGTACGGAGAGGATGAGATGTTTATCGGTTGAGCAAACGCGCCAACCCGGTTTTAGCGACCCGAGTCATCGCATCCGTCGATGGCTCGGGTTTTTCATAGATGTTAGTATCTACGACTTACGCTTATGTCCACAGAAACGCCGCTCGATCTCAAGAAGACTGTTAACCTGCCGCAGACCGGCTTCTCGCAAAAAGCCAACCTGACGCAAAGCGAACCCGCTCGTTTGCAGAAGTGGGCGGAGCTCGATCTGTACCGGCTGATCCGTGAGGCGCGCGCCGGCCGCGACAAGTTCATCCTGCACGATGGTCCACCTTACGCCAACGCCGACATCCATCTCGGCACGGCGATGAACAAGATTCTCAAAGACTTCATCGTGAAGTCGCGCAACATGATGGGCTTCGACGCGCCTTACGTTCCCGGCTACGACTGCCACGGGCTGCCGATCGAGCAACACGTCGAACGCGCGCTACAGAAAAAAGGCAAGAAGAAGAGCGACCTGAGTATCGAGAGTTTTCGGCGCGCCTGTCGCGAGCACGCGCAGAACGCATTGAAGAGCCAGACGCGCGACTTCAAACGGCTCGGTATTCTCGGCGAGTGGGACGATCCGTATCTGACGATGTCGAACCACTACGAAGCCGAGACCGCGCGCATGTTTGGCCGCTTCGTCGAACGCGGCTACGTCTACAAAGGCGCGCGCCCGGTTTACTGGTGCATCGTGGATCAAACGGCGCTCGCTGAAGCGGAAGTCGAGTATCACCAGCACACGAGCCCGTCGGTCTACGTGAAGTTTCCGTTGCGCAGCGATCCTTCTTTGATCGATCCGGCGCTCGCGGGACGAAAAGTGTTCGTGCTGATCTGGACCACTACGCCGTGGACGCTGCCGGCGAACCTTGGCATTTCCGTGCATCCTGATTTCGAATACTCGGCGTTTGAGCACGGCGATGAGGTTTACATCGTTGCGAGTGAGCTCGTCGAAGCAGTCGCAACGAAATGTGGTCTTGCTGCGCAGAACGAGGCGGGGGAACGCGTCGCGACGAAAGTGCTCGCACGCTTTCCCGGCGCGAAGCTCGATCGACTCGAAGCCGGCCATCCGTGGATAGATCGCCCGTCGTTGTTGATGGTCGGCGAACACGTGACGCTCGGCGGCGAAGCTGATGCGGAAACAGAGCTCGACGTCAGCGAGGCGCAGAAGAAATCTTCCGACAGCAAAGCGGGCACGGGCTGTGTGCACACTGCGCCGGGTCACGGTCACGACGACTTCGTCATCGGCAAACGTTACGGTCTCGACATCTATTGTCCGGTTGATAACGCGGGACGATTTACGCCCGACGTCGAACACTTCTCAGGCATGCGCGTGTTTGAAGCGAACGATGCGATTGTCGAGTTTATGCGCGAGCGCGGCGTGCTGCTGTACAGCGAGAAGTACGACCATCGCTATCCGCACTGCTGGCGCTGCAAGAACCCGGTGATCTTTCGCGCGACGCCGCAGTGGTTCATCGCGATGGACGACAATGAGGCGGCGTCGGGATCTGAAACCGCGAGACGATCGTTGCGCGAAGGCGCGCTCGACGAAACGGAGCATCGCGTCAACTGGATTCCCGCGTGGGGCCGCGATCGCATGCGCAACATGCTTAAAGGCCGGCCCGATTGGTGCGTCTCGCGCCAGCGCGTTTGGGGCGTCTCGATTCCGGTGTTCTATTGCGCACGGTGCAATGAAGCCGTCGCCGAGCCGGCGGTGATCAATCACGTCGCTGACATCTTCGAAAAGGAATCGGGCGATGCGTGGTACACGCGGAGCGCGAAGGAGTTGCTGCCCGAGGGTTACGTTTGCAAAGGCTGCGGCGGCACTGAGTGGACCAAGGAGACTGACATTCTCGATGTGTGGTTCGACAGCGGCACGTCGTCCGTTGCCGTGCTCGAGAATCCGCGGCGCGAAGAGTTGCGCTGGCCGGCTGATGTTTACATCGAAGGCGGCGATCAGTTTCGCGGCTGGTTCAATTCGTCGTTGATGATCGGCGTCGCGGCGCACGATCGCGCGCCGTATGACACGGTGATCACGCACGGCTGGACGCTCGATGCGCAGGGCCGTGCGATGCACAAGTCGGCGGGCAACGCGGTTGAGCCTGACAAGGTGATCAAGCAGTCGGGCGCGGAGATCATTCGATTGTGGTGTGCGTCGTCATACTATTTCGACGACATGCGCGCGTCGGACGAGATCCTGCAACGCGTGATGGATGGTTATCGGAAGTTGCGCAACACGGCGCGGTTTGCACTCGGTAATTTGCACGGGTTCGATCCGGCGCGGGATGCGGTGGGCGTCGACGAGCTTGAAGAAATCGATCGTTGGGCGTTGGCTGAGCTGGCTGTGATGCTCAAGTCGGTTCGCGAGGCTTACGATAAATACGAGTTTCACTCGGTGCTGCAAATCGTGAACAATTTCGCGACCGTGACGCTGTCGGCGCGTTACTTCGACATCATCAAGGATCGGCTTTACACGTATGCGCCGAAGAATGGCGCGCGGCGTTCGGCGCAAACTGCGCTCTACCAGATCGTCGATGCGCTCGCGCGCATACTCGCGCCGATTCTCGTGTTCACGGCGGATGAGATCTGGGAACACATCCCGCGCGGCGCTAACGATGAAACTGCCCCGTCAGTTCACGTTGAGGTGTTTCCCGAGTCAACGGAGCAGGATGAGTCTGAACTCATAAGGACGTGGAGTCGCCTGTTCGCTGTTCGCGAACAAGTACTTGCCGAACTCGAAAAGGCACGCGCCAACAAGTTAATCGGCAGTTCGCTCGAAGCAGCGGTCGTGATTCGCCCCAGCGCGAAAGACGCAGAGCTGTTGCGACGGTACGCTGAACAGCTACGTTACTTGTTCATCGTGTCTCAAGTGGAGTTGGGATCGGAGTCGCAAGCGAGCGAGATCGAAATCCGGCGCGCTGAGGGTCAGAAGTGCGAACGCTGCTGGAACTACTCGACTCGCGTTGGAGAGTTTGAGCGTTATCCGACCGTTTGCGAGCGTTGCGCCGCCGCGCTGAAAGAAATCGAAGATGGAAGCGAGCATCGATAATCCAGCACACGAAGTGCGCATGCGCTTCGCCTGCCGCGCCGGCTACCTGCTGGCCGCGCTCGGTGTTTATTTCGCCGACCAGGGCTCGAAAGCATGGGCCGCGCGAACGCTGCGCTACGCCGACGAGCGCGTGATGGTCCCCGGGCTCGTCAAGTTTTACTACACAGAAAACCCCGGCATCGCCTTCGGCCAGCTTCAGGAAGGTGGCTCGTTTGGCCGCTGGTTCTTCGTCGTACTCGCGGTTGCTGCCGCCATCGCCGTCTTTTACTATTTCCTTCGTACTCCCCGAAACGACGATCGCGTGCTCGGAGCTTGCGCGCTGCTGCTCGCCGGTATCGCCGGCAATCTCACCGATCGCATTCGCCTCGGTTACGTGATTGATTTCATCGTCTTGCACGCCGGCAATTATCATTGGCCCACGTTCAATGTCGCGGACGCGAGCATTACAATTGGAGCACTGTTACTGGCTTTCGACCTGATTTTCAGTCACAGATCAAAAACAAAAGATGTACCCGGAACTGTTTCGCATCGGTAGTTTCCCCATCAACACCTACGGCGTTTTTCTCGCCCTCGCATTTCTGTGCGCGATTTTAATCACAGTGAAACTCGGCGCGCGCGACGGTTTGCCGCGCGAACGAATTTACGACCTGTGCTTGTGGATGCTGCTCGCATCGCTCATCGGTTCGAAGGTGCTGATGTTTTTTACCGAACCGGAGTATCGCGACCATCCGCTGCAACTGCTCTCGCTCGACTTCCTGCGTTCGGGCGGCGTCTTTTACGGTGGACTGATCGGCGCGCTCCTTGCGGGTTACTTTTTGATGCGCCACTACAAGTTGCCGTGGTGGAAAACTGCGGACGCGTGCGCGCCGGGAATCGCGATCGGAAACTTCTTCGGGCGCCAGGGATGTTTCGCGGCGGGTTGCTGTTGGGGTAAACCGACGTCCTTGCCGTGGGGCGTGAAGTTCAGCGAGTTGGGCCATGAGATCACGGGCGTGCCGACTGATACTTACCTGCATCCGACGCAGCTCTACGAATCATTCGCGATGCTGCTCGTGTTCTTCTTTCTGCTGTGGCTGCACAAACGCAAACGCTTCAGCGGCCAGGTGATTCTGGCGTACGCGCTGCTCTACTCAGCGATTCGCTTCTCGATCGAGTTTGTGCGCGACGATCCGCGCGGCGACATCCTCGGCTTGACGAGTTTGACCGGCCTTTCGACGTCGCAGTTGATCAGTATCGTGGTTGGAATCAGCTCGCTTATCATTTTGATAGTTCGACGAAAAACGCGTGAAAATCCTACTTCTCCTACTCACAGCGCTCATACTGTCGGGAACTTTAGCGCCCGTTCAGAAGCCCGCTAACTCGCTCGCACTGCCGAACGAAAAGCATCTTCGCAACCTGAAGCAACTGACTTTCGGCGGCGAAAATGCCGAGGCGTATTTCTCGTCCGACGGCAAACAACTCATCTTCCAGTCGACGCGCGATGGTCACGATTGCGATCAGATCTACACAATGAACATCGACGGTTCGAACGTGAAGCTGATCTCCAACGGCGACGGCCGCACGACGTGTTCGTACTTCTTTCCGAAAGGCAAGCGCGTGCTCTATTCGTCGACGTTTCTCGGCGATAAGCAGTGTCCGCCGCGTCCTGACTTCTCGAAGGGCTACGTTTGGGCCGTCTATCCGACGTTCGACATTTTCACTGCGAAACCCGACGGCAGCGATCTGAAACAACTCACGAACACGCCCGGTTACGACGCCGAAACGACGATCACACGCGACGGCAAGAAGCTCGTGTTTACCTCGATGCGCGACGGCGACCTCGATATCTACACGATGGACGCTGACGGGAAGAACGTGCGCCGTTTGACGAACGAGCTTGGTTACGATGGTGGACCATTCTGGTCGTATGACGGGAAGCAGATCGTTTATCGCGCGTATCATCCCGAGACCGAACAGCAGAAAGCTGATTACCTGAGTCTG
Source organism: uncultured Blastocatellia bacterium (assembly GCA_946480785.1). Next base: position 204,344 of record CAMLLD010000001.1, read on the forward strand.
TTGAAACAGAACTTGATTCGGCCGACGACGCTGGAGATTTGGGTGATGAATGCGGATGGTTCGAACAAGCGCCAGGTGACGCGCAACGGTAAGGCGAACTTTGGTCCGTACTTCTTTCCTGACGGCAAGCGGATCATCTTCGCTTCGAACATGGATGACCCGCGCGGACGAAACTTCGATCTGTACAAGATCAACGTTGATGGCTCCGGACTCGAGCGGATCACTTACAACGACACGTTTGACGGCTTCCCGATGTTTTCACATGACGGAAAGAAACTCGTGTTCGCGTCTAATCGCAACGCAACGAAGCAAGGTGACACGAACGTGTTCATTGCTGACTGGGTTGAGTAGTTATGAAACGATCTTTTTTAAAAATTCCCCTTGTTCTGATCTTCGCCGTAGGCGTGGTGGCCCAACAGCCCGCGCGCATTCAACAAGACGTGAAGTACCTCGCGTCTGACGCGCTCGAAGGTCGTCTCACCGGTTCGAAAGGCGCTACCGTCGCGGCGGGTTATATAGCGGACGAATTCAGGAAAGTGGGATTGAAGCCGCTGGCGAGAAGGGCGGCAGCAAACAGAACGGAGTGGCGTTCCTCGCCATTGATTTATCTCCAGGAGTTTCCTTACGTCTCCGGTGTGAGTCTGGGTAAACGCAACGCGCTCACGTTTGGAGAAGACGTGGCCCAACTTAAACTGGAGGCCGGCCCAGACTGGGTGCCGCTCGGGTTTTCGTCTTCGGCAACAGTCACAGGCAATGCAGTGTTCGTCGGCTACGGCATTATGGCGACAGAGCTGAACTACAACGACTACAGCGCCGTGGACGCAAACGGCAGGATCGTTGTCGCACTGCAAGGCACGCCCGACGGCGACAATCCACACGGCCAGTTCGCACGTTTCGAAGGCGTGCGCTGGAAAGCCGTCGCGGCCCGCAACGCCGGCGCGAAAGCCCTCATCCTCATCGCTCGCGACAACAACTTCAAAGACGACCGCCTGACCAAACTCGCTTACGACAACTCAGCCGGCGACGCCGGTCTGCCAGTGATCGTCCTGTCACGCGCAGCCGCCGAACGACTACTCGCGCTGTCGAAGTTGTCGCTCGCAGACGTCGAGCAGTCTTCAATAACAAAGCTTCCGAACAACAGCCGCGGATTAGCAGGTGAAATCAGTCTCACAACTGACATCGTGCGCAACGAAACACCAGCCTACAACGTCGTCGGCATGCTCGAAGGCTCCGATCCCGTGCTCAAGAACGAAGTGATAATCATCGGCGCGCACTACGATCATCTGGGCCGCGGCGGCGAAGGCAGCGGCAGTCTCGCGCCACGCTCGGGCGATATTCATTACGGCGCAGACGACAACGCCTCCGGCACCGCCGGCGTGCTCGAACTCGCCCGTCTCTTCTCAGCCCAAAAACCACGGCCCAAACGAACCATCGTCTTCATGGCGTTCAGCGGTGAAGAGGAAGGACTGCTCGGCTCAAACTACTACGTCAATCACCCGTTGCTGCCACTCGCGAACACCGTCGCCATGATCAACATGGACATGATCGGACGCATGAAAGACAGCCGCTTAATCATCGGCGGCGTCGGCACCGCGAAGGAGTGGCGCGACATGATGACTACAGACGCAGACAAGTCGTTTCAACTCACGCTCACAGAAGACGGCTTTGGCCCAAGCGATCACTCGTCGTTTTACGCGAAACAGATCCCGGTGCTCTTCTTCTGGACCGGCACACATAACGACTATCACAAACCGTCAGACACCTTCGACAAGATCAACTACGACGACGAAGCGCGCATACTCGAGATGGTCGCGCGCATCGTCAATCAGCTCGACGCCGCCGACAAACGTGTGACTTACACGACCGCCAAATCGGATCCCGCGCCACGCACCGGCGGCTTTCGCGTCTATCTCGGAACGATTCCCAACTACGCCGACAGCAACGATGGTCTATTGCTCGACGGTGTGCGCGATGATTCACCCGCGGCCAAAGCCGGACTGAAAGCGGGCGACAAGATCGTCAAGATCGGCGACCACGATATCCGTAATGTCTACGACTACACCGCGGCGTTGGGCGAGATGAAAGCGGGCGAAGAGTATGTCTTTGAAGTAAAGCGCGGAGACGAGAAATTGACGTTGAGGGTGAAACCGGAGGCCAGAAAGTAAGGCCACGGATTCGTGTAAATCCGTGGCCTTTGAACTGTTACCAGCGTGGTTCGCGCTCGTAACGATCGTTATCGCGATCACGGCCACCGCCGTAACCACCACGACCGCCGCCGCCGCGGCCACCACCGTAACCACCGCGGCCGCCACCGCCGCCGCGATCAGTCCTCGGCTTGGCTTCGTTGACGGTCAAATTGCGGCCGCCGAAATCCTTGCCGTTGAATGCCTCGATAGCTGCTGCTGCCTCTTCAGGGGTTGCCATCTCCACAAAAGCAAAGCCGCGTGATCGTCCGGTTTCTCGATCTTCAATCACCGAAGCTGATTCCACTGTACCAACTGCCGCGAAAGCTTCGCGGAGTTCCTCGCTCGTAGTACGGAACGAGAGGTTTCCTACGTATAGTTTGGTAGCCATTCTTACTATCCTTAATTTCGAAGGGAAGCGCGGGCTGCTGGAATCGCTGATCCAGTTCGGGGGGGACGATCCGATACTTTCGGCGAGCTGCGACGAACCCGATGCTCTAACAAAAACTCGAGAGCGGCTTCTAACTAGTTGACAACTGCCTCACTCTCTATCAGCCGAACCTCGTCGCTTTACGATCACGGACAGGCGCAGTCACCGTTGATGCGCGAGAGCAGGTATCTGGTAGCCAAAAGTATGCAGGAGTGTTCCGAAACGCGTCAAGGACAATTTCGCTATATCCGTGTAAACTGTCGCGAAATACCCGAAAGGTTAGGTAAATGGCAGAACTTATCCCTATCACCGTGGCGCACGGCGACGGCATCGGCCCCGAAATCATGACGGCGACCCTTCGAATTCTCGAAGCCGCCGAAGCGCCGCTGGCAATCGAAACCATCGATATTGGCGAAAAAGTTTACCTCGCGGGAAACTCTTCCGGCATCGAGCCGAGCTCGTGGGAGTCGCTGCGGCGGACCAAAGTTTTCCTGAAAGCGCCGATCACAACCCCGCAAGGCGGCGGCTATAAGAGCCTCAACGTTACTGTGCGCAAAGTGCTTGGTCTGTACGCTAACGTGCGGCCGTGTGTCGCGTATCACCCTTTCATCGAGACCAAACACCCGTCGATGGACGTCGTGATCGTGCGCGAGAACGAGGAAGATCTTTACGCCGGCATCGAGCATCGACAGACGAACCAGGTCGTGCAGTGTCTCAAACTGATCTCGCGTCCCGGGTCGGAAAAGATCGTTCGCTACGCGTTTGAATATGCACGGCGAAACAATCGTAAGAAAGTCACGTGCTTTACGAAAGACAACATTATGAAACTGACTGACGGTCTGTTTCATAAGATTTTCGACGAGATCGCGGCGGAGTATCCGGACCTCGAGAACGAACACTGGATCGTCGACATCGGCGCGGCGAAACTGGCGGATACGCCGGAAGCATTCGACGTGGTCGTGATGCCGAACTTGTATGGCGACGTGCTGTCAGACGTCGCCGCGCAGATCGCGGGTTCGGTTGGTTTGGCTGGTTCGGCGAATATCGGCGAGCACGTTTCGATGTTTGAAGCGATTCACGGCTCCGCGCCGCGACGCGCCGGACAGAACCTGGCGAATCCGTCGGGACTGTTGCTCGGCGCCGTGATGATGCTGGTCCACGTCGGCCTGACTGATCACGCCGAACGGGTTCACAACGCGTGGCTGCGTACGATCGAGGACGGTATTCACACGTACGACATCTACGATGAGCAAGTCAGCAAAGAGAAGGTCGGCACGAAGGAATTTGCTGACGCGGTGATTCAGCGGTTGGGCCAAACGCCGCAGATTCTGAAAGCGCGCAAATATCGCAAGGCCGAGGAAACAGCGCCGACTGCCGCTGCCGCCGCGACCAAACCGGCCCCGAAGAAAGAGCTCGTCGGCGTGGATGTTTTTCTCGACTGGACCAAAGGCTCGGCTAACGATCTCGGCGATGGTTTGAGCCGTTTGAGTGGCGACGGTTTGAAGTTAACGATGATCAGCAACCGCGGCGTGAAGGTTTGGCCCGGCGGTCATACGGAGACGTTTTGCTCGGATCATTGGCGCTGCCGGTTCCTGCCGGAGTCGGACGGCGGAAATGTTTCGCACGCTCAGGTGATCTCTTTATTAGGGCGTGTGGCGGGCGACGGGTATGATTTCATCAAGACGGAAGGTTTGTACACTTTTGACGGGCAGCGCGGGTTTTCGCTGGACCAAGGGGAATAGTTAAATCAAACGATGAGCACAGAAAAACCACTCGTAGCAATAATCATGGGCAGTCAGTCAGACTGGGACACGATGAAGCACGCGGACGAGACGCTGTCGCAGTTTGGCGTGGCGCACGAATCGCGCGTGATCTCGGCGCACCGGTCGCCGTCGCTGGCCGCGGAGCTTGGCTCGACGGCCGAACAAAACGGGCTTGAAGTCATCATCGCCGCGGCCGGCGGCGCAGCACATCTCGCGGGCGTGCTCGCGGCGCATACGACCCTGCCCGTACTCGGCGTGCCGATGAAGAGTGACGCTTTGAACGGTCTCGACTCGCTTTTATCCACCGTGCAAATGCCCGGCGGGATTCCGGTCGCCACTTTGGCCATCGGCAAACCCGGCGCGATCAACGCGGCGTTGTTTGCCGTCGCGATCCTGGCCAACAGCCGTCCCGAGCTGCGCCAAAAGCTCCACGAATTTCGCGAATCACAAGAGGCAAAGATCCGTGCGACAAAGCTGACCTGAGCCTTAGTTAGGTAAAGCCCCCGGCATGATCGGCCAGACAGTTTCCCATTATCGAATCCTCGAAAAACTGGGCGAAGGCGGCATGGGCGTGGTCTATCTGGCCGAAGACCAGCATCTCGCGCGCCGTGTCGCCATCAAGTTTCTGACCTCGACCGATCATCACTACCGCGCGCGCTTCATCCGCGAAGCCCGCGCTGTTTCCGCGCTCACGCACCAAAACATCGCGATTGTTCACGACTACGGCGAAACAACGTCGGGCCAGCCTTTCATCGTGATGGAGTTTGTGAAAGGCAAGTCGCTGAGCGAGTTGCTCGAAGAAGGATTGACGCTGCGCCGCTCGCTGGAGATCGTTTCGTCAATCGCCGAAGCACTCGCCGAGGCTCATCACCACGGCATTGTCCACCGTGACATCAAGCCCTCAAACATTCTCGTGAACGAACGCGGCCAAGTGAAGGTGCTCGACTTCGGGCTCGTGAAGCACTTGTTTGATCCACCGTCGAGCGAGGTCGATCTCGACGCGCAAACGATCTATTCCACGCAAACGCGCAGCGACGTCATCGTCGGCACGCCGCTTTATTTGTCCCCGGAACAAGCAACCGGAAGACCGATCGACGGTCGCAGCGATCTCTTCGCGCTCGGCGCGTTGATGTATGAATGCCTGACCGGCCGCTCAGCGTTTGGTGGCGGCAGCGTGCTGGAAATCGGCGCGGGCTCCGGCTACCAGACGGCCGTGCTGTGCCGGCTGGGCGGCGAGGTGTATTCGATCGA
>CAMLLD010000002.1 GCA_946480785.1 uncultured Blastocatellia bacterium
GGCCTGCTCGTAGCCGGACTTGGTCTCAAGTTCAGGAATCATCTTTCGAGAATTGTCATTCGTCATTGCACGTTCGTTCCGGGCTGGTCGCTTGGCCATGATTGCGAGCCTAAAAACGAGATGGCAGCAAGCCTGGAGCTGATCGATACAAGCGCTCAGTTGAGCATTGAGCACAGCATTATCGGGACCGTCCTCGTCGATCAGGACGAAGTGATGACGGATCCCCTGCGTCTCAGAATTGTGGATAGCATTCTGGACGCGACCCGGTTTGACTATGAAGCCCTTGGCGTCAGCGGACCACGAAGAGCTGTGGCCCATGTGTTATTGACAGTCGTGCGCACTACCGTCCTAGGCCAGATCAATACTCACGCGATCGAGCTGGCCGAGAATTCGATCTTCATGGGCCGGGTAAAAGTGGCGCGCAGTCAATTGGGCTGCATGCGCTTTTGCTACGTAACTTCGGACTCGCGCACGCCGCGCCGGTACAACTGCCAACCGGATGTCGTAACGGCCAATATCAAAGATCCCGATCAAAAAGCGCTGGCAGAGATGCGCGTGCGTCCCCGCTTTAACAGCCTGCGTTACGGGAGGCCAACCTATTGTCAACTCTCTAACTCGTGCGCCGCAGAGATTACTCGCGGCGCCGAAGACGAATCAGAAATGGGAGTCTTCCACGATCTGTTTCAGCCGCAGCGCGAAGCCAACCTGCGCACGCGGCTGGACGAGTTTACTCCCGCCGGGATCAATGCCGGCATCATCCTTGCGAATTGAGGAGCGAGCATGAAAGGCGATTATTCAAAGGACAGCTACGATCCAGCTAAACATTTTACTCGCGTGCTGATGCAACAGGGTCGAGTTCAACTGGATTCCGACTGGAATGAACAGACGTCGATCCTCTTACATTACCTTCAAAGCCTCGCCCGCGATCTGATTGGCCCGCACGGCGGTCCGAAAGAGTCGCCTGGTTTTGCGATCAGCATCCTCGTAGATGACACGTCGTTGAACGTAAAGGATCTGGAAATTGGACGAGGCCGGTATTATGTTGACGGTATCCTATGTGAAACGGATGACCTCGAGGCTACCCCTCCTCTAAGTTATTTCTCACAGCCTTTTCTTCCACGCGATCGCCAGAAACCTGAAGACAAACTCCCCGACTTGCCGCTGCTGGTCTATCTTGATGTTTGGGAACGTCACATCTGCGCGTTGGAAGATGACAGTATTCGAGAAGTTGCACTGGGTGGACCAGACACTGCTGCCCGAGCAAAAATCGTCTGGCAGGTGAAGCTGGTTAAGTTGGAGGGTTCGACTGTTGATCTGACCTGCGCTAACTTTGAAGAAACAACCTTCTGGAAAGACCTGAGGAATTCCTTACAACCTGCCGAGCGGGGGTTTTTGAAAGCGCGGGCTCAATTACCTGAGGATTCAGATAACGTTTGTATTGTGGCACCCGAGGCGCGCTATCGAGGCGCTGAAAATCAACTTTACCGCGTCGAGATTCATCGTGGTGGCGAACTGGGCAATGCTACTTTCGTATACTCACGAGAAAATGGCGCGGTAAGTTTTGCGATTAAAAATTTTAGTGATCGCAGAATCACGCTCGAGAACCTTGGCCGGGATGATCGCTTTGGGCTCGAAGTCGGTGATTGGGTGGAAGTAGTCGACGAACGCTACACGTTGCGCAGCGAGCCCGCGCCGTTGCTGAGAGTCGAAGATATTGAACCCACCAGGATCGAAGTCACGCTCAGTGCCCCTTCTCCGATACAGGGAGCGGTTGATCGTGCGTTGCTGCGGCGTTGGGATCACCAGGCAGGGGTGCCGGCCTCAGGGGGACTGGAACTTCAGGACGGTGCAGCGCTGGTCAGAGAAGGCGTCTGGCTCAATCTTGAGGATGGAATTCAGATCCAATTTCAACCGGGCGGGAAATATCGCGCAGGTGATTACTGGTTGATTCCGGCGCGTACGGAGACCGGCGATGTCGAATGGCCCGGTCTGGCCGACAATCCGGAAGCGCTGCCACCTCACGGGGTCGAGCACCACTATGCTCCACTAGCCTTGGTCTTCAAGAACAACGGTCCCGCCAAACAATCCTTTGCAACGACCGATCTTCGGCATCACTTTGGACCGGCCGCGCAATGCTGTCCAACGTTGACTCTTGACCATCCGACTACGTCACCCCGGAATAGCAAGATCCCATTTGCAGTACTTGTCCAGCCGCAGCCTGCTGGAGCTCTGACCTTTAAATGGGAAGTTACCGGAGGAACCTTTGCTCCCGGATCGAAACCAAGTGAGATCACGGTCACCGCTGATAGCGCTGCTGACGCGGTTCAGGCAACAGTTACCATCACCGGGCTTTCGCCTTTCTGTCCCAACACAGCGCAGGGCATATGTCGGATCTTGCCTTTGTAAGCCTCCTTAAACACCGCCTTGAAACTAGAGGTTTCCGGCGAGTATGACGCGAGGAGGCCTCAATGCGGAAGGGGCCATTAACGCACCGGCAATCGTGCTGCGCTGACTGTACCGTCGTGCCGCCGCTTTGGATCCCACCGACTCGCTGTAATCTGAGCCATGATTATTGGTGAACAACAGGGTGAGATGATTAAGCAGTGAAGGTGCAACGGAATTACGTGATCCATTGGTTCGTTAATCGAACCGCACGCCATTTACCGTCAACCTTCTCGAGCACGACCGTGGCGCCTGAATAACCGATCGTGACGTTGGCATTCGCTTTCGTCCGCTCTGCATTGACGAATTCGATTTGCGTCACGTGCGGATACGTCTCCAGTTCCCAGCCGCCCCAGTGGCCCGGTCTCGCCTCGAAGAACCGCTCGAATAGAGAAAGGATCTGCATCGAATCGCCGACTGGCTGATTCGGTGTTTCCATTACCTGGGTCCATGCGCGCCGCTTCGTTCCACCAATCGTCGGCAACAGCCGCCCCAAAAGCGCTAGCTCATCCGACTTGAGTAACAGCACGTGATCGAGATCCGGGAATCTCTGATACACGGTGTGCCGAGCCATCTGGCCGTCCGGAGTCTTCACACGGACGTCGGCACGCACGAGGATGAAGCGAGGCAGTGCCGTCGGAAAGTTGAAGGCATTCCAACCGCTGCCGCTGTAGACCGACAAATCACCGAGCGGCCGAAACACTACTTGCCGAATCTCCGCGACGTCAGCGTCGATACTCGATATAGGCGGTTGCCGGGTGAGATCACGCTGCGTTGTTAGCCACGCGTCTAATGTCTTCTCCAGCAGTGTTTCAGCTTCGCTCGATTGTCCTTGTGTCAGCTTCAGCGCGGCCTCTGCCACCGCAGCGGTGGCTACGAAAGAATCAAACGGCTCCTTAGTGATCGCGTCCAAAGCAACTAAAGCTTTCGCCGGATCGTAATGCGCGCCTTCCACGGCAGCGAGATCGAGAGCTGACTCGAGTTGCGCGCGGTGGAGTAGTGACCGCGCCTCAGTCAGCGCCGGCGATCCGGGTTTCTGCTTGAGGAACGTAGTCAGCGTAGCAATCGCGTCGGTGAATTGGTTCTGATCGAGCTGCCAGCGTCCGCGCGCCAGCGCGCGACCGCCCGATTGGCGGAGTTCATGATCGAGAGTGGCCACGCGTGCGGCGAGATCGTCACGAGTGACGCGTAGCGTGTCAACAAACGGTCCGGTGAACACGGTCGACAGCGGCGCCTGAGGCGAACGGATCGAATACTCAAATCCGTAGTCAGCGTCCCAACCATTCAGCGCAGCCTTGGCGGCAGACAGCGAATCTTCGAATCGGTCTTGCGCAGCGAGCGTGCGTGAGGCAAATGCTCCGCCGAGCACGCGGGCGTACGCGTCATTAGCGAATGAGCTGGCGGCCTGGTGGTAAGCAACAGAAGCTTTGGGCCAATCTTTCATCTGTTCGTAGCACTCGCCAGTGCGCAGCGCAGCGATCGGCGACCATGAACTCGACGGATACCGCGAGACGAATTTCTGATACTCCGGCAGCGCCCGAGCGTAATCGCGCTGGTAGTAATCAAACGCAGCCGCGAACGCGAGCGCGTGCCGAGATGCCTCGCCGCGATTCGCCGACACCAACTTCGTCAGTGTCGTGCGTGCTTTAGCCGCCATGGATGCCCGATCCGCTTCAGGGCCGGCAGACGACTGGCGCAGGTAGAACTGCGCGCGGAAGAGTTGTACGGAAGCCGGATCTGATGCGGTCTTTTCAAGATCGTCGAGGAACCGTTCGAGGCCTCCGATCCGGTCGCCCTTCAATTCGAACAAGTTGCCCATCCTGCTGGCGATAACGTAGCCGAGACTGTTTTCAATCGATAGCAAGGCGTCCGGCATTTGCAGATGCGTGCGTACGAAGTCAGCGTATGTCTCGATGGACCGATCAATGTTCCCCGGTGAATATCGCGGTGGAGGCGTATCCGACACGAAGAAGTTGATCAATAACTCAGGCGCCTTTTCCACCCATTCGCTCCGCGGGAACTTGCCACTCTCCAATTCCTTAACAATGGCCGCTATGCGCAACAGACGCTCCGTCGGATCCGAGCCGCGTCGCTCGATGCCGGTTATCGGGACATTGACGTGGAGTTGGAAGCCTTCCTGGAGGAGCGCCTTGGCGCCCGCATTCGTGCCGGGATGGTCCTTCGCAAACTGATCCAGATCGGCGATCTGTTTCAGCATCTGCCTGGGATCGGACATGAGCTGGTCAACCTGCGTGAGTAGTGCCGCCTCGGTGCCGTCGTAATCTCGGAGAAACTGCGTCAGCCGCTCGGGTCCGTTCTGGCTGCGGCCGCGATCAAGCGAAGCGTCGATCCGTAAAAATTCCAATGCCAGCCGCGCAGCGTCTTCACGTGGTACCTGCGCAATGCGCGCACGCGCAGGTTCGAGCAGTTGCCGGATCGTTTCCGTATACGAGCGGGTTCCATCCTGCTGAAAGCTGAATAGGTTCTGGTTAAGCGCCTGCAGTGCCGCGATCGTTTGCTGGGCATCGGCTGTTTCGAGTAGTCGTTTCAGTACCAACAAGGCATCGCCACGCCGTTCAGCCGCGACTAGCCGCCTGAAAGTGTCAACAGACGCGGAGTTCTGCGCGAGAAGTCGCTTGCCCTCTTTGGCGTCTGCGCCCTGGCGCAAGTACCACACAAACACTTGGTCGAATGAGGGGAAGTCGACCCACGGATCCGATTTCGACGACTGCCCGCGGAGCGAGGGCACACTGAGAACCGTAAGGAATAAAGCGCCGACGATCTTGACCGGGCAGACTACCGTCATTCCTAAAAGAGATCTCGCAATCTTTTTACCCAACCCTACTCGTATCGCAACGCGATCATTGGATCCACTTTTGTCGCGCGGCGCGCGGGGATGTAGCTCGCTAACGCGGCAACGCAGATGAGCAGTAGCGAGATCAGCGTGAACGTTATGGGGTCGGTCGCGGTGACACCAAACAGTAATGTCGACATCAGGCGAGTTAACGCGAAAGCAGCGATCAGGCCGATTGCGATACCGATGAGCACCAGCTTCATGCCGTATCCGAGGGCGAGTTTCAGCACAGCCGCAGTCTGTGCCCCGAGCGCCATGCGAATTCCAATCTCGCGTGTCCGCTGGGCCACCGAATAGCTCATCACGCCATATATCCCAACCGCCGCAAGGAACAGCGCGACGCCCGCGAAGATCGCCAACAACACCATGCTGAAACGTTGTTGCGCAATTGAGTCCGCAAGGATCGTCTCCATCGTCTGAACATTCGATACCGGCTGGTCCTTATCAATCTCCCAAACTGCGTTTCTAATCGTCGCCGCCATACTGGCCGGATCGACGTCAGTCTTGACGACCAGATCTCGCGAATCAAAGAACCCGACTTGCAGGTAGGTCAGGTAGGCTTGCGGTTTTGGATCCGCAGTCAGCCGCATTTGCCGCACGTCCTTGACCACGCCAACAATATTGAACCAACGCGGACCAGATTCAATTTCTCCAATGCCAAAGCGTTTCCCGACAGGATCTTCGTTAGGCCAGAAAGTACGCGCCATCGTCTCACTAATCACTGCCACTCTCGGCGTTGTATCTATATCTTGATCGCTCAATTTTCTTCCATTCAAAAGCGGAATGGTCATCGTGTCGAAATAACCGGGACTGACAATTCTAATAACAACTGTAGGCTGCTGCGCGGGCGGCAGCTCCGGCCTGCCCTGGATGCGAACTGCCATTTCGTTGCCCTGGTGATACAGCGGAAGATTTGTAGTAATCGCCGCGGATCTAACTCCCGCCAGCGACTGCACGCGCTGCAGCACATCGTTGTAAAACGCAATGCGACGCGGCCGATCTAAATATTTCGACATCGGCATCACGATCCTCATCGTCAACAGATGGTCAGAGCGAAATCCGGGATCCACATTTCGCAGCCGCACAAAACTGTTTATGAGTAGACCCGCTCCAATCAGAAGCACTAAAGAAGTGGCGACCTCTGCCGTCACCAGCACACTACGAAGACGTTTGCCACTGCCGCCCGTGGCTGCGTCACGCCCACCTTCTTTCAACGTCTCATTTTGCTTAACGCGAAACGCCTGGAGCGCCGGCGCCAAACCAAAAATCACACCGGTTGCGACTGAAACAATGACTGTGAAACCAAGCACCTTCAGATCGATCGAGATCTCACGCGCCTGAAGAATGTCTTCAGGAATGAAGGTTCGTAATAAAACCAGGCCGGTGTACGCGAGCACCAAGCCTATAACTCCACCCAACACTGACAGCACAATACTCTCGGTCAAAAACTGCCGGATCAATCGCATTCGTCGCGCACCTAACGCGACTCGCACCGCAATCTCTTTTTGCCGCACCGCAGCACGCGCCAGTAACAGATTCGCGACGTTGGCACACGCGATCAAAAGCACAAGCCCGACTGCGCCAAGTAAAATCAACAGGGCCGGTTTGATGTTACCCACTAACTGCTCGCGTAATGACGTGACTGCGGCGCCGACATCCTTGTTCGTTTCCGGATATTGCTGCTGCAAACGAGTTGCGATCGTGCTCATCTCCGCCTGCGCTTGCGCCAACGTTACGCCAGGCTTGAGTCTCGCAACGACCTGAAGATTATGAAGCTCCCGGTCCGCAGCTTCTTCCGCACTGAACGCGATAGGCACCCAGATCTGATTGTCGTTTGTCGGAAACTGAAACCGTGCCGGCATGACGCCCATGACGACGTAGCTTTGGTCGTTGAGAGTTATCGGCTTGCCGACGATGCTCGGATCGCCGCCGAAACGGCGTTGCCACAATCCGTAACTCAAGAGCACCACACGCTGTGAACCCGGTTGGTCTTCGGCAGCGGTAAACACGCGGCCGAGCTGCGGCTCAACTCCGAGCAGCGGAAACAGGCTGGCCGAAACACGCACGCCATCGAGTCGCTCAGGATCGCCGGCGCCAGTCAAGTTGTAACTCTCTTCGTTGATGGCGGCCATGCCTTCGAAGACCTGGTTCTGATTACGCCAATCGATGAAGTTGGCTGCGGTGGGAGTGTCGCGCGGACGGCCGGTCTTGGTTGCATCCTCCCAAACCATCACGAGCCGTTCCGGATCTTTGTAAGGCAGCGGCCGCAGTAACACGGCATTTACAACACTGAAGATTGCGGTGTTCGCGCCGATGCCCAACGCCAAAGCAACAACGGTAACGATAGTGAAGCCGGGATTCTTCAGCAGCAGCCGAAGCGCAAAACGCAGGTCATGAAGGAAATCAGCCAGCAAGTTGGACCTCCCCGAGTGTTCGATTATTTGAGCGCCATTCTAACGCTCGCCCTTGTCAATAACGAGGCTGAAGAAGCGTTCGTTTTCCTCGAATACTAATCCCTTCTCCGTGAAGAACGCGAGCGTTTGTTTGGCATCGAAGCCTTCAACATCACGAAATTCTCTGGCCAGATCGACAATGTCTCGTGGCTTAACGGCCAGGTATCTCAGCGCCCTGGTACTGTTTGCGCCCAGAGGATATTCATCAACTTCATTCGAGCGCGAGTCGTGAACCACACTTTGATTTCCCTTCTGGCGCAGAAAGAGTTTCGGACGGACGCGATCGCTCTCCCAACATTCTATCCAGCGATCGACCTTCTCTCTGATCTTCATTATCCACTGAGACATTGTCTGAGCGTATTCGCTGTAAATGTGCAGGTCACTGAAATAGTAAGCGAGGTTATCGAGCGCGTCCTCCGGAAATGGATAGATCAAGGGATAGTAATCCAGTGGGTGCAAATCCAATCCGTATTCTTCAGCCTTCACGAAGTAAGGGCTATATCGATCAAAGCGTACCGGGTAGACGCCACTTGGCGGAAACAAATGAACCAACAGTGGCAGGTCGTTAATGTACTTTTCGTAGACCGGCGCCCCCTCACCGGGAAAGCCGATGAGCAGGTTCCAGGCCGGCGCAATGTCATACATCGAACAGAATTTGAGCAACGCGAGGTTTCGAAAGGCCGAAGTTCCCTTTTTCATCAACTTCAAGGTTGAAGTAGCTAATGATTCGATTCCCGGTTGAATCTGTTTGACTCGTGCTTTCGCGAGAACTTGCACGTCGATCTCGGTTAGGTCAGCTTTGACTTCATAGAATATCTCGACGTTTTCGGGCGTCCGCACGAAAGGCAAGACGTCCTTGAGATATTCTTTCGGGAGAATATTATCGACGGCTTCCAGACGCGATACTCTCGGGGCGTACGTGAAGAGTGAATCAAACTGCTTGAGGGCCAACTCGGGAGTCATCGCTCGATAACCCATCGTCGTTCCGTTCAAGCCACAAAACGTACAGTGGGCGCGTTCACCCCACCAGCAACCACGTGACGTCTCAAACAACAAAACGGGATCGAGCTGACCCTTCGGGAAGTTTGTTGAGACCATGTTAACGAATGGTCCATAATCAAGGTGTATCGGAACGTCAATGCTCAGCTCTTCACCAATAGCTTCCGGTCCTGAGTGGAACAGGTAATTCTTTTTCGTGAAGACTCCTTTTATCGAACCACACTTCCACGCCTCCTGGGCCAACTGGTGCTCCACAAACTCCGGAAAACTTTTAAGCCCCGGACCGGAAAACACATAATCAATCGCGTCGACATAGCGAACGATCACCTGACCCATCGGCGATTCGCAGTTAGCGCCGCCGATGATTATGGTGATGTTTTTATTTTTATCTTTGATCTTTTTGGCGAGTGAGAACGACGCCACATTCTGCATGAACATTGACGTGAATCCCACGAGCTCACTTTGATCGAGACTGTATTTCGCGATCAGGCTCTCGAGAAAACTATTCAATCCGCTGCGCTTTTCCAGGACCAACTCCCTGAGCTGGTTCATCTGCTCTGTGTAAAACGGAAAGTACCGCGAGAGGTAGACACTGGCGTTGTCAGGTAAGTCAGGAAAGGCGGTCTGTCGAAAGAGCCAGTCTCCCAGGCCGGAGTTCTGCGACTCTTTCGAATTGACTATGAGGTCGTACAGATCCAACCCGAGATAGTTGGCAAAATCGTGATTCAAGTAGAGCAGCTTAACTGAGACCTGCTCGGTGAACTGGCTTTCCACGACTGCTTTCAACTGTGTCAGAGCAATTGAAGGTAGCGACAGATTAGCAAACGGCATGTTGATGAGGATGATTTTGTACATAACGCTTCCTTAGTAAGGTCAGAAAGTCGAACCACCATCGACTTCGATTACGCGTCCGGTGAAGTAGTCACACTCGATGATGAACCGCAGCGCCAACCATATCTCGTACGGGGTTCCGATCCGTTGCAAAGGAACACCGGCGATGAGCGAGTTGCGCGTTTCTTCGGCGAGGTGGCCCAACATCGGCGTGTCGACCAGGCCGGGCGCGATACCCGCGACGCGAATGCCGGACTGCGCGAGCTCAAGGGCCCAGGTTCGCGTGCAGGCGTCGAGACCGGCTTTCGCAGCCGAGTAGTTTGACTGGTGTGGATTACCGGCACGAGAGAGCGAAGAGATATTCACTATCAGACTGGTTTGCTGCTGCCGCTGGAGTGCATCCGCAACCAGCTCGCGTGCGAGAAAATAAGGCGCGGTGAGATTAACGTCCAGCACTTGCTTCCAGACGGCAGTGGGCAGTTTCCTGGTCCAGCCGCCCTCCTTTTTTGCGAGCGGGCCGTCACGAAGAATGGCGGCGTTGTTTACGAGGACATTCACGCCGCCAAACTTTTCTGAGGTCTTGTTCATGAACAACACGACGGCGCTTTCGTTAGTGACGTCGAGTTGAGTTGTGACTATTTTCCCTTTGAGATTTTTGGTCTCCGCAGCGAGCTCTTCGAGACCACTGCTGTTCACATCCACTGCTGCGACTGACGCGCCATGACGTGCTAATTCCGTTACAAAACAACGGCCCAACCCACCGGCGGCGCCAGTCACAACCGCTCTGACTTGCTCGAGCTGCATGATGCTTACGCCTGCTTCGCTAAGACCTCTTCTTCAAGACCAGGAAGAATCGGATTATCGAAGTCGATAAGGCCGTAATTGAGTTTTATTACGCGGTCCGCCACGTGGTAATACTTGTCGTCATGACTGATCACGATCGCAGTCTTCCCCTCCGCCTTCAACCGGGGTAACAACTCGAAATAAAAGATCTCCTTGAACTGCGGATCCTGATCTGCCGCCCACTCATCAAACACGTAAATCGGCCGGTCCTCCAGATAAGCCGTCAACAGCGCCAGTCGCTTGCGCTGTCCCTGGGATAGTTCAAGCGTGGAGAGCGTTTTTTCCTTAATCTGAACGCGACGATCGAGCTGAAGCTTCGTGAGGTATTCCTGTGCCTTGGTATCGATATTGAAGTCGTTCAAGCCGAGGAGATTTTCGAAGAGATAAAAATCCGAGAACACAACCGAGAAGAGTTGCCGGTAATCATCCCGGCGCTCGTCGGTGATCGTCTGTCCGTCCAGACGTATCTCACCTTGTTGCGGCGTGTACAAACCGACGAGTAACTTCGCGAGCGTGGTCTTGCCGCTGCCGTTTCCGCCGGTAATGAAGACGAGCTCGCCGGGTCGTATGCTTAGATCGATTGGACCAAGAGAGAACTCCACCTCTTCACTCTCGCGGCGATAAGCGTGTTGCACGCCCGCGAGTTCAAGTAAGTTCCAGGCCGGCTTCGCTTCCGCATCCCCCGCCGTTTCCGCTACGAGTTGCTCATCGAGCGAATTGGTGAGCGTGTCGATCGCCTTCATCGCCACGTTGGCCCGAGTCAGATTCGGCAAAGAGCTCAACACAAACTCCAGTGGTCCCATCATGTACATGATGGTCAAAGTGTAGCCGGTAAGGACCTTCGCATTGACCTGGCTCAGCGCCGGAGCGAGGAAGAGCACGAGGCCGATAAAGATGAAAAACAGAATCTGTCCCCAACTTCCGGCCGCAGTCCAAATGATTTCTCCGGTAGCACTCTCCTGTTGCATCGTGCGTGTAGCCGGCTCGAGCAGTTCGAAGTAGAAAGCGTGACGGCGCCGGCGGTGCATCTTGAGTTCTTTGATACCTTCAATCAATCCACGCAGGTGTTTGAAAACCACATCAGTTGCTTCGCGCGACCGCGAAAAATATTGCATTGCCTTCATCACCGGAAGTTGATGACTGATGATGCCGACGGCCATAAAACCCAGCGCTGCGACAAGCAGCAGCGGCGAGAGCCAACAGAGATAGATCAAGCACCCGAGCAGGATTGCAAAGTTCATGCATAACAACGGCAGAAAGATGTAGGCATTGACAATACTTGGTACATCACCGGTGAGCGTGGCGGTCAAACGGTGGGAACCATACTGCTCCAGCAGGCGCAAGGGCGCATTTAATATTTTGCGGCACAGGCTCAAACGCAAACCCGCCATGACTTTTTTCATCAGGTGGACCAATACGGCGCCGGAAACAAACCTGAGCGAAGCCAATGCCAGACAGAGCACGCTAAAAGTCAGTACGAGTCTGGATGTTGGAACCGCTGTGTGGTTCAGGGTGGAATTGATCGTGGCAATCAATAGCGTGTTGCTGAGGCCGCTGATCAGGCCCGCAACAATTATGATCGCCACCAGCGTCCGCGAGTAGGCAATGTCTTTCGACAGCCGCAGTAATAGGATTACAACTCTAAAAAGATCGGTCATGGTGTAAGAGATCCAGGTAGTTGCGAGTTAGTGCGCGAATGTGGTCGTGATCGAAGTAGGATTTGTCGTACTCGATGCGCAGCAGGGTCTTTTCGCTCGCCGGGTCAACCGAGATGACGAAGTTCAGCGGGAAATGGAATTTGTCGTGCCCTTTTGCACTCACGAGGCGTAGGCCGGTATCCACAGTGTCACTGTCGGAGGTTGGAAAAGTTATGAAGTTAAAGGTCGCCCAAAATAACTCATTCACCTGTTGATCCTTCAGGATTTGTGGCAATGGATACGCGGCGAATGAGTCGGTATCGATGAGCAACTGCTGCACTCGTTTAACTCGTGAAGCGGAATCTGGTCCATCGATTGAGCAACTGAATGGAATGATGTTCCAGAAGAGTCCGATGGCTTTCAACGGCTCGGTTAGTCGCTCTGAACGGCCATTCGAAATAACTCCGACTGTGACTTGTTGCTCGCGCGTGATGCCGGCGATCAACTCAAGATAGGCAGTCAAAAAGATCGACTTGAGTGAGACCCGCTGCGTTAAGCGCACTCGTTTCAAATGCGCCAGGAGGTCAGGGCTTAACTCCTCAGTGTGATTGCTTTCAATTGCTTGGCCGGTATGCGAAGGACTGCGTCGCGGCAAGACATGCAGCTCATGATTACTTAAATGGCGCCGCCAAAAATCAGCAGCTTCTCTGGACGAGGTGATCTCGTGTTCAAGGGCAACGAACTCCTTGTAGGTATTTGGTAACGAACTGTTCTGCGGAACGTGCCCATTCTTGAAGGCCACATAAAATTCCACCAACTCCTTCAAGAATTGTTGGTTGCCCCAGCCGTCGGTAATTGCATGATGAAATGAGAGCAGAAGTTCCGCGGAGAGCTTCGAGCGATGAAAGATTGTCACCCGAAACAGCGCGCGGTCCTGACAAGTAATATCAAAAAGCGCCTCTCTATCGCGGGCAAGAGCGGCGGAGAGATAATCCTGCTGCTCCACAGGCGTTAAATGCTCGATGTGCTCCTCGCGAATTTCAACCGGTAACTTTTTGTGCAGCAGTTGGAATGTTCGTCCGCCTGGTCCAACCACAAACGTCGTGCGCAGCACTGGGTGGCGCAGCACCAGAACATCGATCGCTTGTTTGAATGCCGGTATTGATAGTTGATCGTCGTAAACGTGATACGACTGCTGAATGTGGTAAACCCCGGCTTGTTGCCTATCGCTCAGGTAATGGCTACTAACGTATTCCTGCATCTGCGACGCGGGATAAGCATCCTCGATTCCTTCGTCCAGCAACTCTTTTGGCGCCGGCGGCAGTTTGAGAACGGGATCACCAACTCGTTCTCTATTTGCTGCTTCGCGTACGTGTTGGGCCAGCTTAGCGACGGTTCGCTGCTGAACAACGTTGATGGCGGTAAGCGCGAGGCCCCGTTGATTCAACTCATGCACGATCTCAATCACACGAATTGAATCACCGCCAATCGCAAAATAATCGTCGTAGACGCCGATGCGTTCCAGGCCCAACATTCTTCCCCAAACACCGGCAATGAAGTTCTCAATCTCATCACGCGGTGCGACGTATTCAACGCCGCCGGTCCGTGATTGTTCAGGCGATGGGAGCGCCTGACGATCGACTTTGCCGTTAGCTGTCAGTGGCAGCGAATCGAGCATGATGATGTTGGCGGGGACGAGATAAGACGGCAGTCGTTCCTTCAGATACGCATTCAACTCCGGGGCCGAAAGTGGTCGACTGTTTGAGACCATCAGCCGCTCATCGCTGATGCGAAACTCTTGAGGTTGAAACGGAACAGTCGAAGCGTAGACGTTGAAAAGACCGGTCTGACGCAGCGACACGTCTTCTTCAACTTGCACGTGGTAGCCACGGTTCTCTAAAAGCGTGGTGAGGCGTTGCAGTTGACCGTCAACATCATGCGCTTCGATAACGATGTTTCGCACCTTGGGCCAATCGCGATCGGCGATGCCCTGAAGCACATCAAGCTCACTCTTTTCGACGTCGATCTTGAGTAGATCGATGTGGGCGATGTCATTCTCTGCGATGATCTCGGAAACGGTTCTCAAGCGGCAGACAAACGATTCGCTTCTGGTCCGATCGTCGGCAAGCTGGTCGAGATACGGAGTCAAAGGGGCCAGCTCAGGCCGCTCCTCCTGCTGGTGCTGAAGTATCAACGACAATGTTTCGCGATCTGCTTTTTCGTCGGCGTAGTAACCCGACATGCAGGACAGGTGCGGGTAATAGGTAAAGGTCACCGTCTTGCTCTCGTCCGCGAGGCCGCAGTTATAGAGTTTGACATTATTCCCGTAAAGCCTCGCGTTGGCTTGCAGCAATGCAAAAACGGGAGGGACCGGCTCAAACGCATATATCTTTGCGTCGTCACAAACCCGCGACATGAACAGCGTAAACAGACCTATGTTTGCGCCCACGTCGAAAACACAAGCGCCAGCCGGCAGGCGCAGATATTTTGTATTGGTCTGATCGACAAAGATCTGCTTGTAGAAAAAGTCTGTTTCGTACTGATTCTGCTGCACGATCGCCATCTGGTTCGGCAGGCCGTAACGTGCTTTGCCTGCAATCAACGGCGCGTGTGCTCGTTCAGGCACGACGTAAGCGACGAGTCGTTTATGTCCCGGCGCATCTTCGCGCACCATTACGAAGGCTTCACGCACGCCTTCGTGTTGTCTTAACGTGGCTTCGATCTCGCCCGGTTCGATACGGTAGCCGCTCAGCTTCACCTGATGATCGACGCGCCCGATGAACTCGATCGAGTCATCAGCGAGGTAACGAGCCAGATCACCGGTGCGGTAGAGACGCTCGCCAGGAACGCGGCCGAAAGGATGCGGCACAAATCGTTCGGCAGTTCGCGACGCATCATTCAAATAACCGCGTGCCAGGCCCATGCCGCCGAGATACAGTTCACCGGCGACCCCGGGCGCTAACAGGTGCATCCATTGGTCCAGAATGTAAGCGTGTGTGTTTCCGAGCGGCCGGCCAATCGGCACGGTCGTCGCTGTTTCACTTTCTTCAGCGAAAGTATTGATAAGAGAACCCACCGTGGCCTCAGTTGGACCATAGTGATTTATCAGTTCGCAGTCTCTTCTCAGTTCCTTGATGCGCTGCGCCAACTCAACACTCAACGCTTCGCCGCCGAGGAACAAATAACGCCGCGGAATCACATCGGGGCCACCCACCGCCAGCAGTACGCTGAGATGTGACGGCACGATCTTGAGCACATCGATCTCGTGCGCGCGCATGTAAGCAGCCATCGCGGCGCCATTTGTCGCTACGTCGTAACTGATGAGGTGAAGACAGCCACCGGACACCAGCGCACCGTAAAGCGCAGTCATGCAAAGATCCGCGCTAAGCGGAGTGACCATGGCAAACTTCATCCTGCCGGCAGCGGGTGCGCCGATTCTGCGGCAGATGTTATCGGCATAGTTGATGAGGCTCCGGTGCGAGATGCCGACCGCTTTCGGCGTACCCGTCGAACCGGACGTGAAAAGCACATAAGCAAGGTCATCGGGGACGTTGACGATGGACGGTGACGCTTCCGGGCAGTTGGACCATTTTTCACGGTCACGGTCCAGGCACAACACCGTCCCTGCAAACTCAGACGATAAGTGCAGCAGACTTTCCTGCGTCAGCAGGATGCGCGCGCCGGACTGTCGCAATTGTTCGATCACCCTTGTCGCGGGTTGATTACTTTCGAGTGGAACATAAGCTCCGCCCGACTTGAGAATGCCGAGCATCGCTACAATCGCGGCCGGCGAGCGCTCAACACAGAAACCGACACGCACTTCCGGACCAACACCGAGGCGCCGCAGGTGATGTGCGAGTCGATTAGCCTCGCCGTCCAACTCTTTGTAAGTGAGCTGCTGATCCTCGAAGACGACCGCCTGTTCGTGCGGATAGCGGGTTGTCTGCACGTCTAAAAGCTGTTGAATGCAGTCGACGCGAGGCAGCTCTCGTTCAGAGTTGTTGAAAGAGAGCAGCAGTCGTTCTCGTTGCGCGTTGTTGAGAATTTCGAGTTCGTGAATGAATGCGTCCGAAGTTTCAGCGACGCTTTCGAGTAGACGATGGAAATAGTCGCTCAAGGTGTGAATCGTTTCACTGGAGAACAGATCCTGATCGTAGTGAAACTCAGTGAAGAGTTGTTCTTCGTCCTGGACACAGCATAGCTTTACCTTGAAGCGATCCGTGCATGCATAGCGGCTCGTAAGTGAGAACGAGATTGCGTCGCCGTCATATCTTTCCGGTTGCGGCTCAAATGCGAAACTCAGCGACGGAATTAAGCGCGGGCCATCGGCGCTCGAGTTATCCAAGACCTCCCAGGCAAAGCTTTCCTGAAACCTCGTCGCCCGCTGCAGTGTTTCATCAATATCTCGCGCGAGCGTACGGAACTTCTTTTCCCCTGTTACGTGAGAGCGAACCGGCAGGAACTTCTCGAACGGACCCAACACTTCTTCCAGCTCTTCATAGTTGCGGCCATCAAAGGACACGGTGACAACGACGTCCGGCTGCCTGGTGAGATGCCAGATCAAAACGTGCCAGCACGTCAGAAGCCACGTCTTCAAGGACGTTCGGTGCTCACGCGCCAACGCGACCAGCTTTGCAAACACTTCGGGCTCAACCTTTGTTCTCACAAGCTGCGGTCGAAATTCCTTCCGCTCCTGCATCCTCTTTTCAAATGGCAGGGTGCCAGCGAAGAGCGCCTCACTCGCTTGCTCACGCCAGAACTCGCGGCCGACTGTGGCTGATTCCTGTTCCAACACCTGGTTCTGCCATTCGGCAAGGTCGGCATATTGCGCGGGCTCAGCAACGGTTTCATCTGCATAGAAACGACCGACTTCAGTTGCCAGCTTTCGCAAGGTGAACGCGTCCGCACAAAAGGCCGACACACTGATGAATAACAGGTGACGTTCCGCAGACAATCTCGCGAGCGACAGACGCAACGGCGGACGATGTTCCAGATCGAAAGGCTGTTGCTTCAGGTCCTGCTCGATCCTCTCAATCATCAACTCCTGGTTTTCAGGATCGAGGTCGCTCAGATCGTGTGTTTGCTCGATGACGCCGGCATCGTCGGTCAATACCTGCACCGGAAAGGTCATCGCCGGCAGAGTATGAAAAGTGGTGCGCAAAATTTCATGACGCTGCACGATGCGCCGCCAGGCCAGATCGAGTCTTTTCCGATCGAGCACACCTTCAATCAGAATTGCAGCTTGAGTGCGATACGGCTGCGTCTCCGAGGTTTGCGCCAACAACCACAGGCGCCGCTGTTGGGGCGACAGACTAAACCCCTCGCTGATCTCTTGTTGTACTACTGAGAGTTCGTTCATTGTTGCTTGCTAAACGTCCGTGTAGTTGAACGGTTGGGCCATGCCGACAACGATCTTTCGTGGCCCGGTGAATGGGTTGCGGCCGTGGGCCACCAGCATGTTATCGAGCATGAGGATGTCGCCTTGTTGCCAACGAAAGCTCACCGTTTCCTCGCGATACGCAGCGCGCAGCATCTCTGCGGTTGAGTCTTCGATGTCGGAGCCATCGCCGTAATAAGTTTGATAAGGAAGTTGTCGCTCGCTGTATTGTGTCAGCAACATCTGCCGGATCTCCGGCTGTATAGTCGAGCTATGGAAGAACGTGGCGTGATTGAACCAGACGGGCTCACCAGTTCGCGGGTGATTAACCACAGCATTACGGATCTGGCGCGTCGTAAGTTGACCGTTGTCCTGCCACTCGAGAGCAATTCCCGCCTCGCGACAATAAGCCTCCACCGTCTTTTGATCGGTGGTTTGAAAAACTGTCTGCCACAGCAGTCCGAGGCCCGCGCCGAAGTTGCGCGCTAACATCCATCCCTTCTCGATGAACCGCTGCTTTATGTGAGTCGGAATCCGCGAGAGCACTTTACGCACATCGGCAATCGGCGTTTCACCACCCTCGTCAGCGGGCGACACGCAAAAGAAAAAGATCCGCAGCGGCCAGACTGCCGCATATGAACTCTCGTTGTGCAGGAAGATGCTTTGTCTCGCGGGATAGTCGGTCGACGTGTAAACATTACCGTTTACTTTGTGACGCGGCGAAGTTTGATCTGCATACTCCAACAATTCACCCGCGCTGGCCCTGACGAACTGCTCGAAGTTTGTAGTCGTGCGGATATCGAAGTTCCTGAAGAGTATCGCCCCGTGCTTGTGCAGGTACTCATCAATAAGCGCGCGATTGCCTTCAGCCCAAGCCACCAGGTCCACACCGTCTACGGCGGGTTCAACGAGCAAAGGGAGATCCTTATCCGCGTACAAAGGCCGCGCGGTGACCAGCGCTGGCGCCGCGATGCGAATAGATCTTCGTCGCACTGATATCGGCTTCATACCGGTTAGTGCTCCTGTGCTTTGTTGGTGTGTTGGCCTTACTGGACGTGCGTGACGACGCGTCGCTTGGTCTTCTTCAATTGTTGAAGTGCGTCATGCTTGAACTCTACTTCGGCTGCCAGCCGCTCCTGCTGGTCCAACTCGTTGAGCTGCTCGTAAATGACTGTGAGGTCGGCCTCCGGGTGAGCGATGAGATACGCTAACAAACGGTGCCACAGATTCAACATTCGTCTGATCGTGGCGGCATCGAACAAGTCCGTGTTGTAGGTCAGCGTCGTGAACAAACCTTCTTGTGCCTGCACGATCGTCAGCTCGAGATCGTAATGCGTCGCCTGGAGCTTGCGCGGGAAGTCTGCAAACGCGAGATCTCCATTCGTCTTCGCTGTGACGGGTATGTTCTCCAAACCAACGACCACCTGAAATAGCGGGCTGTGCGCGAGGCTGCGTTCCGGCATCAGTGTTTCCACCAGCGTCTCGAACGGAACGTTCTGATGAGCGTACGCACCGAGCAAAGTTTCCCGAACCCGGCGCAAAACCTCGCGGAAGTCCGGATTGCCGCTTAGCCTTGTGCGCAACACCAGCGTGTTGACGAAGAAACCGACCAGGGCTTCGGTCTCAATTTGATCTCGTCCAGCGATAGGAGCGCCAACGAGGATATCGTCCTGTCCTGAGTACCACGACAGCAATAACTGAAAACTGGCGAGCGTGATCATGTATTGCGTCATGTTCTCGCGCCGGCACAACTCATTGAGGTCGTCTGTTATTTGCGCCGGCAACATCAACGACTGCTGTCCGCCGTTGTAACTCTGAATAGCCGGACGCGCTCTGTCCACCGGCAAGTTCAACAGCACGGGCGCATCCGCCAACTGCTGCTGCCAGTAATTCAGTTGCTCCGCCAACAGTTCACCGGCGAGATACGTTTGCTGCCACACGGCAAAGTCGTGGTACTGAATCTTCAATTCGGGCAGTGGCGATACCTCGCCGCGATTGAACGCGGTGTAGAGCCTCGTCACTTCATTCAACAGTAAACTCATGGACCACGCATCGGAAACAATGTGATGCATCGTGAACAATCCGATATGGTCTTCGTCACTCAACCTGATGAGGCACACTCGCAGCAACGGACCACGTGCCAGATCAAACGGACGGCGTGCTTCTTCAACTGACAACCTGTCCACCGTGCTCGCTCGGTTCGTCTCGCTCAATCCGGAGAGATCAACGATCGGCAGGAACACCGGATCTGTGGCAGCGATCAACTGTCTTGGCTGTCCGTCACGCGTGACGAAGCGAGCGCTCAATGCTTTATGCCGCCTGAATACCTCGGCCAGCGCCTGTTCGAGGGCGATGAAATTCAGTGGGCCGCTGAACCGCAGGCCACCGGGAAGGTTGTAGATATTACGGTTTGCTTCCAGTTGATCGAGCAGCCATAACCGCCGTTGAGCGAATGACAACGGCAGGTCAACGTTACTCGACGCCGGAGCCAGCTTCGGAATAGACATCGGCTCGATCTGGCGCAACGCAGCATCAACGACCTCAGCGAGTTCAGCCAGCGTCGGTTTCTCGAAAAAGTGACGCACGGCAATCTCTTTACTAAACGTCTCTCGTATGCGCGTGATGAGCTGAATCGCCAACAACGAATGGCCACCCAGCTCAAAGAAGTTATCGTTGGCTCCTACTTCATTCACTTTGAGCACGCTGGACCACAAGGTCGCCAGCAGTTTTTCCGTGAGGGTGCGCGGCGCCACATAAGCGCGATTGCTTTCAACGTGCACCTCCCTCGCGGCCAACTCGCGCCGGTCTACTTTCCCGCTGGCCGTCAACGGCAATGCTTCAAGGGCCACCACAACCGCGGGCAACATGAAGTCCGGAAGCAGTTGCTTCAACTGTCCCGACAACTGGTCCACCTTGACATCAACACCAGCCTCCGCAACCACATAACCGACAATTCTCTTTCCGCTTGCTTTGTCATCCTGAACCACTGCCGCCGCGTTGCTAATTCCGGGAAGTTGCCTCAGCGCCGCTTCGATCTCTCCGAGCTCAATGCGGTGGCCGCGCACTTTGATCTGCCCATCGGCACGGCCCAGAAATTCGATCTGACCGTCTGCTAGATACCGCACCAGATCGCCAGTGCGATACAGACGTGCTCCCTCTTCCCCGCTGAATTCATCCGGCACAAATTGCGCGGCCGTCAACTCCGCCCGTCCCTGGTAGCCGCGCCCGACTCCGAGTCCACCGATGTAGAGTTCTCCCGGTACTCCCTCCGGCAGTTGCTCCATATGCCTGTCGAGCACATACACCTGCGTGTTCCCTATCGGTCTCCCCATCAACACCCGCTTCGCGCCCGGCTCGCAGGTCCACTCCGTCGCTGCTATCGAGGCCTCCGTTGGCCCATACGAGTGATGCAACTCCGCGCCGCTCAACTCCTGAAACTCCCGCAGTACCACGAGCGGCAACTTCTCTCCCCCACTGATCACATAACGCAGACTCCGGCATTCACTCAGCCGCTGCTCCTGCACTAGCACTCCCAGTTGTGAGGGCACGAAGTAAGCACAGCTCACTGACTGCGTTGCCATGTAACTCAGCAAAGCGCTGCTCTCCAGCATTCCTGCCGGGGCTATTACCACTCGTCCACCAACCATCAGCGGCCAGAACACTTCCCAGACTGACGGGTCGAAGTTCAGCGACGTGTGCATCAGAAACGCATCGTGCTCAGTCAGCGCATAGCGCTGTTGCATCCACTGTAAACAGTTGAGCATGCCGCCGTGCGTGACCATTGCTCCTTTCGGTGTGCCCGTCGATCCCGAGGTGTAAATGATGTAGGCCAGATTCGACGTACCGGCCAAATGCGGCGGGTTGGTCTCGCTCTCGTTGGCAATCTCCGGCCAATCCAGATCCACGCGAATGCTCTGCAGTTTGCCGGCGACACGGTTTGTGAGTTTCGCTTGCGTGACCAAAAGTTCCAGCCCGGCATCACGCGCCATGAACCGCAGCCGCTCATCCGGGTACTCCGGATCCAGTGGCACGTACGCTCCCCCGGCTTTGCAGATCGCCAACAGCACGATCAGCGTTTCCAGCGAGTGCTCCAGCAGCACTCCCACCGGCACATCCGGCCCAACTCCCCTGGCCTGCAGGTAATGGGCCAGTTGATTCGCGCTCCTGTTCAGTGCTTCGTAGCTTAGTTGCTCACCGTCTAGAATCGCGGCTGTGGCATTGGGCGTACGCGCTGCCTGCGCTTCGAAGAGTTGGTGCACGCAATGATCTAGATCGTAGGCTGCGCGCGTGTCGTTCCATTGGTCCATCAACTGCCGCCGCTCAGCGCTGTTCAATAATTCGAGTTCTGAAATGTGCTGCTCCGGATTGCTTACGGCCGATGCAAGTAACCGCTCGAACTGGACCAGCATTCGCCGGATAGTGCCCGCCTCGAAGAGCGCAGTGTTGTACTGCATAGTGCAGCGTAGACGGCCATCAACTTCCCCAACCTTCAGCGTTAGATCGAATTGCGACGTGTGGTTCTCGACCTCGATCGTACCCAGCTCCAGTCCGGTTAATGTCAAACGATCCGGCGCTGCTTCCTCCCAACTGAACATCACCTGGAACAGCGGGTGATAACTGAGATCGCGCGCCAACTGGAGCTCATCTACCAGCACCTCGAACGGTAAGTCGCGATGCGCGTAGGCCTCGAGCGCGTGCTTTCGCAAGCGGCTCAGATACGCCGCAAACGTCGGGTCATCGTCGAAATCAGAACGGATCGCAAGTGTGTTGACGAAGAAGCCGATGAGTGACTCCGTCTCGATTCGCGGACGGTTCGTCACCACCGTTCCGGTAACGACCGTGGGCTGTTGTGAGTAACGATGCAGGAGCGCGTGGAACGCCGCCATTATCGTCATGTACAACGTCGCATTGGCCTGTTGGGCCAACGATTTCAGATCTGCCGTCAACTGGGCGTCAAGAATATGTGTGGCTAATGCGCCTTCGGTCAGTTGAACTTTTGGTCGCGGGTAATCAGAGGGTAAGCCCGATAGCGCCGGAACATCCCGCAGCTTGCTGGTCCAGTAATTGAGCTGACGCGCCAGCGTGTCGCCTGACAACCACTGCCGTTGCCATACCGCGTAATCGCCGAACTGGATCGCGAGCTCAGGCAAGGGTGATGCATTGCCGCTCGTGAACGCGTCGTATAGAGTCGCCACTTCCCCGCCAAGAATAGACATCGACCACTCGTCAGTGATGATGTGGTGCATACTGAACAACAGCACATGATCGTCTGCTCGCAGCCGCAGTAGTGTTACCCGCAGCAATGGACCAGATTGCAAGTCGAAGGGACGCTGTGCTTCGACTGAACCAACCCTCACAGCCTGGGCCTCACGATCCTCGTCCGGCAACGAGCTCAGATCGATCAAAGGCAAAGGCAGACGCTGGAAAGGAGTGATGACCTGGATCGGAGCACCAGCGACCGCCGGGAAGGTTGTGCGTACAGCTTCATGACGACGCACGATCTCGTTGATGGTTTGTTCTAAAGCGACGAGATTGAGATCACCGCGCAGCCGTAGCGCATCCGCCACGTTGTAGGCGATGTTTTCCGGCACGAGTTGGTCCAGGACCCAGAGTCGCTGCTGCGCAAAAGAGACCGGTACGGCGTCTGCACGATTCGCCGGCTGCAGTGGCGGCATTAGCAGTTCGTGGCTGGCGCGAATCAGATCGTCGACGCATTGCGCCAGCTCAGCGATATTGCGACGCTCGAAAAGCTCGCGTAGCGGTAATTCCACGCCAAATGTCTCTCGAATCCGCGAGACGAGTTGAATGGCTAATAACGAATGGCCGCCCAGGGCGAAGAAGTTGTCGTTTATTCCGACTCGACTCACGCGCAGGACATTCGCCCATAGTTCCGCGAGCAATTCCTCCGTCGGCGTGCGGGGCGCTTCATACTCTGTCTCTTCCGCAAAGATGCTCTCCGGCTCCGGCAAGGCGCGCCGGTCGATCTTTCCGTGCGGCGTCAGCGGTATCTCGTCCAGCTGAACCAGGAACGACGGCACCATGTAATCAGGCAAACGCTCTTTCAGATACTCACGTAACTCCACCGTCTGAGCATCCCCAACCACGTATGCGACCAGGCGCTTATCTCCATCCATCTCATTGAGCACTACCGCTGCTTCTCTCACTTGCGCGTGTCCTCGCAGCACTGCTTCGATCTCTCCCGGCTCGATGCGGAAGCCGCGGATCTTCGCCTGGTTGTCAACGCGACCAAGAAATTCAATATCGCCGTTTGCTAGAAAGCGCGCCCAATCGCCCGTCCGGTAAAGTCGCGCTCCCGGTTGTGAGCTGAATGGATGCGGCACAAAACGCTCCGCGGTAAGTTCAGGATGATTGAGATAACCGCGCGCCAAGCCATCACCGCCGGTGAGAAGCTCGCCCCGCGCACCTGTTGCGACGAGCCGCAGGTTCTCATCGAGAATATAGACCTGCGTGTTGGCGATCGGACGACCGATGGGAACACTGCGACTAAACTCAGTAGCCGCGTTCATTAAGTAGCAACACGTGAAGGTCGTGTTCTCAGTGGGACCATAACCGTTGATGAGTTTGCACAGGTGCGCTTCCCGCAGGAATCGCTCGACGTGTGACACGGAAAGCGCGTCGCCACCGGCGAGCAACTGCCGCAGCCCGCGCAGCTCATCAAGCTGTTCGTCGACCATCAGGTTGAACAGCCCCGCCGTCAACCAGAGCACAGTCACGTGATGAGTCTTGAGTACCTGGCCCAGCTCAGCTAACGTCGTTTGACCCGGCGGCACAATGACGAGGCGCCCGCCGTTCAGCAGCGCTCCCCAAATCTCGAATGTCGAAGCATCGAACGTCAGCGGCGCAAACTGTAGGAAGACTTCATCCGCTCCGAAGTGCGCGTAATCGTTTTCTTTGACGAGACGAACCACACCGCGATGCACAACCTGAACGCCCTTTGGCTGCCCGGTTGAGCCGGAGGTGTAAGTGATGTAGGCGAGATTGTCGGCAGTTATCGAGCTCTCAACGTTCTCTTTGCTGAGGGTGCTGATCTCGGCCCAGGCTTCATCGAGACAGATCACGTTCGCTTCATTATCTGGCAGACGATGGGACAACGCTGTGTGCGTGAGCACAGTACGAACCCCGGCATCTTGAAGCATGAAGGCCAGACGCTCTTGTGGATAATCAGGATCGAGCGGCAGGTAGGCGCCGCCGGCTTTGAGCACGCCGAGCACGCTCACAATCATGTCCGGCGAGCGCTCCAGCATCACGCCAACAATACTTTCCGTGCCGACACCGCCGGCTCGCAGGTGATGGGCCAGTTGGTTAGCGCGCTCATTCAATTGCGCATAGCTCAACCGGTCCCCTTCAAACTCAATGGCCACTGCTTCGGGAGTGGCGGCAACCTGTTCTGCAAAAAGTTGATGAATGAAGCGCGTGTGCGGAAAAGCAGGTGTGCGGTGATTCCAATCTTCGAGCTGCCGGCGCAGCTCTGATTCCGACAGCAGTTGGCACGAATCGTATCGTAGGTGAGGGTTAGTCGACATGGCCTGCAGCGCTCGTTCGTAGTAGCCGCTCATGGCCTGAATCTGTTCGCCGCTCAACTCCGCTGCGTCGTAACGCAGTTCCAGTCTGATCTGCGAACCGGCTTCCAGCGAGAAATCGACTGCGAGGGTGTAGTTTGTATCGGCAACACCATTGAACCCCAGCACCTCAAGGCCGCTGACATTCTGTAGCTCTTCGTAAACATGAAAGTGCACGAAGTTAAAAATGATTTCGAACAGCGGCGCATCGTTCCCCAGGTCCTGCTGCATCTGCGCCATCGGATAACGCCGGAACGGTAACAACTCACGTTCAGCCGCGAATGTGTCCTGGACCAGTTGCAGCCATGTGCCACTCGCCAGCTTGCGCCGGAATGGCAACATATTAAGGAAAAGCCCCAGCACTCTTTCGCCGTCTGCCGTCTCGGGCCGGCCGTGTGACGCAATTCCCGTCAACACGTCACTGCTACCGGTGAGCAGGCTCAAGACCCTGAGATGTGCGGCCAGCAGCACGGTCTTCAGCGGCACACCTGCCGTGCGCGCGAGTTCTTGTAATTGGAATGACAGCTCCGGTGAGATAGCAACGTCGTGACCGGCCATTCCTGCGTTCCGTGAAAGACCAGCACTGTCTCCCACACGCGGCACGCGGGATGGCTCTGACTCACTGAGCACCGTGGTCCAATACTGCCGCGCTTCCGCCGACTCGAGCGCGTCCTGCTCGGCGGCGACAAAGTCTCGAAACGACGCACTCAGCGGAGCGCGATCATCTGTTTGGACCACGGAATAGTCGTTGAACAATTCCGTGAGCATCGTGGCGACGCTCCAGCCGTCCAGAATCGCATGATGAAAACTAAACGAGAACTGAAACGAGTCTGCACTACGACGGTCCACTTGAAACCGCAGCAGCGGCGGGTTACGCCAATCGAAGCGGTGCTGCTTTTCCGTGGCCAGCCACTCCGCGAGGTATTCTTCCTGTTCCGCCGGCGAGAGCCCGCGCAAGTCTCCGATGCGCAGTGGTACTGCTACCTGCTCGTGCACGAGTTGCAGCGGCTCACTGAAGTCGCTGAGATTGAACGAGGTCCGCAACACCGGATGCAGATCGATCATTCGTTGCAACGCTGCTCGCAAAGCGTCGCTGTTCAATGCCGTCCGTAGATGAAAGCTGAAAATGTCGTGATAGAGTCCGGCCTCAGGATCTAATTCGCTATGAAAGAGCATGCCCGCCTGCATCGCCGTCAGCGGGTACGCATCCACTACTCCAGCCGGCAACGCCGCGCGATCCGCATCGCTGATCATACTGAACGGGGCTGTCTCTACAACAGGCGCGCAACTTTCGTGGGCACAATCCAACGCCTGGGCCAACTCGCGCACAGTCTGGTGTTCGAAGAGTTGCCGGACGCTCAACTCCAAACCCGCTGCGCGCGACCTCGCGATCACCTGGATCGTCAGGATCGAATCGCCGCCTAGATCGAAAAAGTTATCTTCAATACCGACTTGCTCTGCATGCAATACCGCCTGCCAGATATCGCAAAGCAGCTCTTCAGTGGTGGTGCGCGGCGGCACGTATGGCCGCTCACTGCCAACGTGAACTTCCCAAGCCGCCAGCTCGCGCCGATCGACTTTACCGCTGGGCGTCATTGGCAACGACTCGAGCGTGACCATTGCGGCGGGGACCATGAACTCCGGCAGCCGCTCGCGCAGGTAAGACCGCAACTCCACCGTGCTCTCAGGTTGAGTTGAGCGACTCCCTGGAGTGCGCCGACTTGTCGGCGCTTTAGCCAAAGGCGGTGCTAAGGCACCGCACTCCAAGGAGGCGCTCAACGCAAACTGATCCAGTGCGGTGCTCTCACCATATCCATTGGCGGCGGCGGCATTGGCCACGAGGTAAGCCACCAGATATTTCTGGCCGTCAGCTTCCTGTCGCATCACCACCGCGCAGTCATTCACCGACGCGTGTTGCCTCAGCACCACCTCGACTTCGCCCGGCTCGATCCGGTAACCGCGAAGCTTCACCTGCGTGTCCACTCGCCCAACGAACTCGAGCGCGCCCTCGGCACTCCATCTCACGTAATCGCCGGTCCGGTACAGCCGCTCGCCACCTCTCGTGCTGAATGGATGCGGCACAAACCGCGCGGCCGTCAATGCAGGTTGGTTGGCGTAACCTCGAGCCAGTCCGGCTCCGCCGATGTATAGTTCGCCCTGCACCCCGACCGGCACGGGCCGCAGTTGTTCGTCCAAAAGATAAACCTGGACGTTCGTGAGGGGCCGACCGATGGGAACGAGATGCGCTTGCTCGTCGACACTCGCGACCTCGTACCAGGTCGCGAAGGTCGTCGTCTCTGTTGGACCATAGACGTGCAGGAGCCGCTGCGGTGGTCCTGTTTCGAGAACCTTCCTGACCCACATCGGCTCGACTGCCTCGCCGCCAAACAGAAGGTGCTTCAGCCCGCGAAAGGCTGCCGGAAGCTCACGCACCATGTGGTTGAAAAGGGCCGTCGTCAGGAACAGAACAGTGACGCCGTGCGCTTCGAGTTGTGCAGCCAACGCTTGCGGCGCGAGCGCCACGTCCTTCTCGATGATGACGAGCAGCGCGCCCGATAACAGCGCACCCCAGATCTCGAAGGTCGCAGCGTCAAAGGAACTGTTCGAGACCTGGGCCACCACGTCCGAATCGTCAAGCGTGATGTAGTTCGTGCCGCGGACGAGGTTGTGAACCGCGCCGTGTGTGACCGCGACGCCCTTCGGCTGGCCTGTGGAACCCGAGGTATAGATGACGTACGCGAGGTGCTCGCTGGAGTTGTTGCTGTCGAGATCCGTCGTCGGTAAGGCAGACCACAACTCGCTCTCGGTGTCCAGACACAGCGGTCGCGCGTGGACCATCAATGACGAATGACGAGGAACGATGGCCGAATGCGTAAGAATGATCGGAAGCGATAAGTCGTTGACGATAAACGCGAGGCGCTCGGTCGGATACTCGGGATCGAGTGGAACGTAAGCGCCGCCTGCTTTGAGAATGGCGAGCATCGCGACCACCATCTCGCTGGAGCGATTCAGGCAAACGCCGACCGGCGTTTCCGTCGCGACTCCGAGTTGTCGTAAGTAGTGGGCCAACTGGTTGGCGCGGCTGTTCAGCTCGTCATAGGAAACGTCCTGGTTCTGAAATCTAAGCGCCGGCGCCTCGGGAGAGAAGAACGCCTGATCCTCGAAGAGCTGGTGAATACAGCGAGCGTGCTGATACGTCGCCTGGGTGTCGTTGCGGTCGACGAGTAGTTGCTGCCGCTCGTCGCTGCTCAGGAGCTCGAGTTGTGAAATACGCTGCTCCGGATTGTTTACGGCCGAGGTGAGTAACCGCTCGAAGTGCGTCACCATGCGCCGGATCGTGCTCGACTCAAAGATGTCAGTGCTGTATTGCAGGTCGACCCTGATCCGCTCTCCGTCGACGACCAGGAGAGTCAGATCCAGCTTTGATAACGATTGTTCTTCGATACCGCCACCGACGGCGAGTTCCGGTAGTTCCAGGTGGTCCGTGAGCGCGTACTGAATCACCAGCTTCACCTGGAAAATAGGCGCGTGGCTGAGGTTGCGATCCGGGTGCAACATATCAACCACTTTCTCAAACGGCGCGTCCTGATGCGCATACCCGTTCAACGTCACTTCTTTCACCCGGTCGAGCAATTCGTTGAAGGTTGGATTACCATCGAGATCCGCGCGCACTACAACTTGATTCACGAAGAAGCCGATAAGCAATTCGGTCAGGTCGTGATTACGATTAGCGACGTCTGTGCCCACCAGAAAATCCGTCTGGCCGCTGTACCTCGACAACAAAATCTCGTAAGCAGCCAGCATCATCATGAACAGCGTCACGCCTTTGCCTCGCCCTAAGGCTCGCAACTGCTGCGTGAGCTCGGCGGAGAGCATTACGGACTCATGCGCTCCATGTCCCGTGAATACCGCGGGACGCTGGCGATCGGCCGGCAACGCCAACACATGGGGCGCATCCGCCAGATGTTGTCGCCAGTAGTCCAGATGTCGTTCGAGCACTGGTCCAGTGATCCATTGGCGCTGCCAAATGGCGAAGTCAGCATATTGGTACGGCAATTCGGCGAGCGGGGATGGGCGACCTGCGGCGAAGGCTGAGTAGAGCTCGGAGATTTCGCGGGTCAGTATGTCCAGCGACCAGGCGTCGGAGATGATGTGATGTGTCGTAAGCACGATCGCGTGGTCGTATTCACTGACTCGCAGCACCACCACACGCAGCAATGGACCATGCGCCAGATCGAAGGGCCGCAGTCGCTGTTCAGGTGAGAGTTTTGCTACCAGTCTCTCGCGTTCACTTACGGGTAATCCTTCCAGATCGATAACGTGGGGTTTCAGTTTGATCTCCGAAGAGATCTGCATTGGTTCGTCGGCCACGAGCTCAAACTTCGTCCGCAGTACTTCGTGTCGCCTTACCACTTCATTCAACACCTGCTCGAGCAGCGGAAGGTTGAGCTTTCCAGTCATCCGCAACGCTTCCATGCAGTTGTAGGCGGGATTGTTAGGATCCAACTGCGCGACGAACCAGAGACGCTGTTGCGCAAATGAGAGCGGGCAAGGCTCTCCCGGAACGCGCTTCGGGATTGCCTGTTGCTTGCCTGCCTTCTTCGCTTTCAGCTCGTACGCAAGTTTCGCCAACTGCTCGGGAGAGAGATTAGCGATTTGACTGGACAGAGTATTCATTTCACACCATCACTCGCATTTCGCACCCGCCACGTGAACCATGTGACTTTCTCAGGTCCCTCGTAAGGTTGATTCGCTTGAGCCAGCGATCCGTGCCGTCATACCGCGCCTTGAATGCTTTTCTGCCGTGCACGATCCGGTAGTTGTCGATGAAGAAACAGTCGCCTGGTTGCAAAACGATTTCCTGCAGATTGTCATCGATGGTTTGGGCCAAAGCATTCAGCGCGGCTTTTGCTTCATCGTCGAGTGGCGTTGTGAAGTACGGATCGAGACGAATGTAAGGCGCTTGCCGGCTGCCGAACAGCATCGGCACTGGCGGCGGTGCGCTGTTGAGCTGTTTGATCTTCTCGTAAGCAGTGTCGAGAACTTCATTGCCACCATGCTCTCGCTCCTGCTTGCGCAAGTCTGACTCATTCTTCTCCAGGTGAGACTCGTCCGGTTTGATGAGATAACGCGGCTCGAACAGAACATCGAGCTGCTCCTCAGACAGCCGCGAGACGTCCGGGGCGCCAATCAACGTCCCGACGCTGTCCGGGTTGCGCAGGCACATCAGTCCGAGGTAATCGGCGCGGTAAGGATGAAAGGCGTCCTCACTATGCCACCAAAGCATTTGTTCGCTGCCGGAGCCGAGCTGGTCGTATCTGTCGGCCTCGATCGGAAACACGTCGTGCATCAGATAGCCGTCCTGTTGCGTGGACCATGCAAACGCGTCACCGAGCAGCGAACCGTACAGCACAAACATGATCTGCTCTCTCAGTGAGACTGCGGTGTCCTCCTTCCATTTCCAGTGTGCCGGGGTCTTGCCGAGTCTCGTGTTGTCGATCGGATAGCCTGAGATCACGCACACTCCGTCCGCAGGCTCCTGGAGTTTGAAGTCAGTCAGAAACTCTCGAATGCGTCGCGGCAACTCGTGTGCGTAAACAGTTGCGCGCCGTATGAACTGCGGCTCCTCAACCGACTTATGTTCCAACGCAATCTCCTGCGTCAGAGCTTGCACAGCCGCGACTTCATGGGCGGCTAAAGACAGTGCCCACATATTTCCTCCTTAGTGTTGAGCCGATTGAGGCGAGGATTCTTTGCGTAGCGAAATACTCAGACCGCTACTGCTGCTGTTTGTTTAGAACCGCCATAGGCGTGGAAGTGTGCAGACAGACGCGACAGTCCTTCAGTTAATTCCGCAGTCGCGCAGCCAAATCCCAGCCGGACATGGTTTGCACAACCGAAACTCGTTCCCGGTACTAGAAGCACGCTGTATTCGTGAGCTAATTCCCGGCAGAACTCTTCGACGTCGTCAATGTTATGTAACTTCATGAAGACGCAGACGCCGCCTTGCGGGCGAACGAGGCTGACGAACTCACTGTGACTGTCGACCCACGTTAAGAGTAGTTGCAGATTGTGACGTGCCTGGGCCAGGCGCGGCTTGAGCAGGAGATCGCCGTTCTCGATCGCACGAGTCGCAACGTACTCGACCAAAGGTGAGAGGTGCAGCGTGGTGTAGTCGCGCAGGCGAATCAGGCGTTCCAGCACGTCCGGCGCTGCCAGACACCAACCGACTCTCAGTCCCGGCAAGCCGTATGCTTTGGAAAGCGTGCCGAGCGTGATGGAACGATCGTACCGCTCGCCCGGATCCGGCAACACGATATCGTCATAAGTGATATCGGCGAAGGCCGCATCCCAAACCAGATAGGCGCCTGCGCCTGCGGCCAGCGCGATCAACTCATTCATTTCAGCCGGTGTCAGTGACGCGCCGGTCGGGTTGTGAGGAAAATTCGCGACGATCATGCGCGTTTGTGGTCCAATCAGATCTCGAGCTTCGCTCAAGTCCGGCCGGAACGAGTTTTCAAAGCGCAGTCGCCAGCGCTTCAGTTTGCATCCGATCGTTTCAGCAATCGAGAACAGTTGCTGGTAAGACGGGTCAAGCACGACGACTTCATCGCCGGGCTTAAGCAATGAGTGCATAACGAGATAGTTCGCTTCACTCGAACCATTCGTAGCCATCACGCGCTCCGCGTTGCCGTTGGCCCAACGGTTGCCGATAGCCTGGCGCAACTCCGGATCGCCGAGCGTCCTGCTGTCATGCAGCTCTATGCGATCGAGATCATCCGGCGTGATGTTGAAGAGCTGCCGTAACTCTCCGATGGAAAAAGGCTGAACCCCACTGGAGCTGAGATCGAGCTCCGTGTCGAAGTAATAAGCCCGCATCCAGTACTCGAGATGAGCCGGTACGACTTCCATGAGCACACCGCCTTTCGTTTTGATTTAGTTGTTGGGTGTTGGTTATGCCTGGCCGAGGGCGGAGAGAGCCTGGGCCATGTCTTCGCTGTCGATCTGTTCGATCTGGCTCTGTACGATCACCGGCGCGAGCAGCGCGATCGTAGGAGCTTCAAACAGCGCGCGCAACGGAATATCGACATGGAAGTGTTCCCGCAACTGAAACATCAGGCGCGTCGCGAGGAGTGAATGGCCGCCGAGATCGAAGAAGTTGTCGGTGATACCAACGCGCTCGACTTTCAGGACCTCGCTCCAGAGGCCCGCTAACTCTTCTTCCAGTTGCGTTCTGGGCGCGACGAAGTTGTCGTCGATCGCAGCGCGCTTGGGCGGTTCGGAGAGACGCTGGCGATCGATTTTTCCGTTCGTTGTGAGCGGCAAAGAGTCGAGCGGAACGAAAGTATCCGGCACCATGTAAGCCGGCGTTTGTCCTTTCAGATATTCGCGCAGCGGCGTGGTATCCCGCGTGCCGTTTTTCATAACGACGTAGGCGACAAGTTGCTTGTCCGCATCGGCAGTCGATCCATTTTTGTGCTGGTCCAGCCACACAGCCAGCAGACTCTGTTTATTCGGCGTAAGCTTCGCAAAACGTTCCATTGTGTTCATAGAATTCTCAACCTTTCTTAGCCACAAAAGGCTCTATTTGACGGCCTTGACGACGACCATTGAGTCGGCAAACCAGTAGTGACAATCCTCAGGTGGGTAGAGTGGCCGGCATACCGTGACCTCGAATGAGCGGAAGTATTTTTGAATCAGCCGCTGGTGCCTGCGACTCAACGTGTCGATCTCGTTTGTGTACCAGGTGAAGATGCCGCCCGGTCGCAAGACCCGCGCCGCAACGGGGAAAAAATCTTCCGCCATCACAACGTTGTCGATGACCTCACGCAGGTACTCGTCTTCAAACGTCGGCACGGTATCGAAAAACACACCGTCCATTGATTCGTCAGGCACCTGGTGGTGAGTATCGTGCCAGCGACCGTGAAGCAGGCGGATGTCGCGGCCGGGAAACTGCTTCTTCCATTCGTGGAAACGTTTCACTACCTCGTCATTCGCTTCCATGATCGTGTATGACCTGACGCCATACTTCTGAATGCACGTCGCCGAGAGAGCCATGCCGAAGCCCGCCTCCAGGATGTCGCCATGCGATTCGGTTACGACCTTCGCCATAGCGTCCATCAAAGGCAGTTCCCAATCCTGCATCACTTGTTGTCCGGCGATGAACAGGTTGTGCTCGTCGTATTCCGCATGATGTGAACCCCACGGAACCGTTTCCAAACGCGGACGCGCCGATCCTTCAACAAACCGTCTCGAAACGGCGTCGAGGTGTTTGAGATCGGAAGTAAGCTCGTCGAGCGTGCGGCGGAGTAACCAGTTTCGCTGTGCTTCCTTTGGTGGTTTGATAAAGTTTTCGTCTTTCAGCTTGAGCTGCACTTCGAATTGCGGGTACCGCCTGATGGTGGTGCGCTCGCGTTCCTGATCGAGTTGCAACTCCATCGCGAGTATCGTTTCACTCTCATTCTCGGAAAGTGCTTCGAGCCTGGCGAAGAGCTGTTCGCGTTCGTCAGCACTCAGCGTCGCGAGTTTATCCGTGATGACGTTTTGATCCGCAAACACCACCGCACCGTCAGTGCCTCGCTTGAACAGGTGATTGTGTCCGTTTGCCTTTGCCGTCAGGGTAACTACTGCGTCCTGGACCAGCGGATGTTGTTTCAAGAGCGTCTCGATGCCGTCAGGCTCGATCCGGTAACCACGAATCTTCAGTTGATGATCGACTCGCCCCATGAACAGCAGGTCGCCGTTTGCGAGACTGCGGGCGAGGTCGCCGGTCTTGTACATGCGCGCGCCTGGAGTCTGGCTGAAAGGATTGGGAATAAATCGTTCGGCGGTGAGCGCGGGACGATTCAGGTAGGCGCGTGCGAGGCATTCGCCACCGACATAGATCTCACCGGCGATTCCCGGCGGCGCCGGTCGCAGATATGGATCGAGCAGGTAAATCTGCGTGTAGTTGAGCGGCTGGCCCAGAGGTAGATCGTCGATTGGTTGATCGGAGTCCGGCACGTCATAAACCGTCGACGTGATCGTCGCTTCCGTAAGGCCGAAAACGTGAATCAACGGCACGCCGAAACTCCGCCACGCCGCCAGTAGTTTGCTCGAGACTTTCTCGCCGCCGATGATCACGAAACGCAGTGTTTCCGGCATCTGCGTCGAGCGTGCGGCGAGGATTCTTACCCACTCGTGCCAGTAAGCAGTGGGCAACTCGAGGCCCGTGATCTTTTGCCGTTCGATGACGCGCAGCAGATCCATCGGCGCAATAGACTCTTCGTTGTTGCCGAAGACGATGGTTGCGCCGCACAACAGCGTCGGGAAGATCTCTTCGAGCGCGACGTCGAAACTCGGTGAAGCAAACTGCAAAATACGATCGCTGGCGCGCAAGCCGATGCGCTCGCTGAAAGCCAGGCTGTACTTCGTCAGTGCATCGTGCGTGATGAGCACGCCGTTTGGTTGTCCGGTCGAGCCGGACGTGTAGATGGCATAAGCGAGGTTATCGCCGTTAGGCCTGACAGACAGGTCGTACACACTCTCATCCGCAATTTCCGCGGCCGCAGCGTCAAGGCCGATCACCTTTACGCCTGACTGCGGAACATTCGCGGGGAGTGCTTCTCGCGTTAGCAGGATCGAGGCCTTCGCATCCGCGAGCATGAAAGCGAGTGTCTCCGCCGGGTACGATGGATCGAGCGGCACAAACGCAGCTCCGGCTTTCAGGATCGC
The DNA here is from genome assembly GCA_946480785.1 of uncultured Blastocatellia bacterium. Next base: position 34,731 of record CAMLLD010000002.1, read on the forward strand.
CAGCAGCGCAACCACCAGATCGAGCGATGGCTCCAGGTGAATAGCGACCAGCGTTTCCGGTTTTGCCCCGTGACGTTTTAAGTAGCGAGCCAGTTGATTGGCACGCTGATTCAAGTCCGCGTACGTGAATTTGCGATCGTTGAAAGCAATCGCGATCGCTTCAGGCTTGCGCGCGACCTGCTCTTCGAATAACTGGTGAACAAGTTTATTTGCATTCATATCAGTTACACCCCAAGTTGCTAGTAGTGCTCTGGTTTCGTTGCCGGAGGTCAAAGGCAGCTCGAGCAGGCGCTGTTCCGGAGCTTTGACTATCTCCTCCAACAGGTTACGAAAGTGGCCCATCATCCGCTCGATGGTTGTCGCGTCAAACAACTCCGTGGCATAGACAACATCGCCGGCGAGTCCACTTTCACTTTCAGTCATTACCAGGTTGAGATCGGTCTCTGACGAGACCTCCTGCACGTCGATTGGAGTGAATCGCAAACCGCGCACCTCCAACGGCTCGAGTGGAGCATTCTGTAAAACGAATTCAACCTGGTAGAGCGGCGTGCGATTCAAACTGCGTTGCGGCTGGAGCATCTCGATGATCTGCTCAAACGGCACATCCTGATGCTGGTACGCGGCGAGCGTCATCTGCTTCACGCGCTGCAACAGATCGATGAAAGTCGGATTACCTTTCATGTCTGTGCGCAGCACCAGCATGTTCACAAAGAACCCGATCAAACCTTCAGTTTCGTCGCGATTACGATTCGCGATGGCCGTGCCGACAGCAATATCCGTCTGATTACTGTAGCGATAGAGCAACACGTCAAACGCGGCGAGCAGGACCATGAACAGCGTCGCTCCTTCGCGCTGGCTCAATGCCTTGAGCCGGTCGGTAAGCTCTTTGTTCAATTCGAACGTCAACCTCGCGCCACGGAAACTCGCGACTTCCGGCCGGCGACGATCTGACGGCAGCTCCAGCACGGACGAAACGTTCGCCAACTGCTCCCGCCAGTACGCCAACTGCTCGTCGAGTACCTCGCCCTGAAGATGCTCGCGCTGCCACACGGCGAAGTCGGCATACTGAATGGGCAAAGCAGGCAGAGGCATGGGCGCGCCACTCGCGAAGGCTTCGTAAAGCGCTTGCATCTCACGACAGAGAATACCCATGGACCACCCATCACTGACGCTGTGATGTAGCGTCAACAGCAACGCATGCTCCTGCTCACCGAGCACTACGAGCAGCGCTCGAATCAATGGACCACGCGAGAGGTCAAACGGCTGTTGACGCTCCTCGCCGGCAAGTTGCTTTAGAGTCGCGCTACGCTCTGCGGACGGAACGTCACCCAGGTTCATGCTTCGTAACGAAATAGGAGTGAACGGCGCAACGCGTTGCACGGGGCGCCCAGCGACAGTCTCGAAAACTGTATGCAGAACCTCGTGTCTGCGAACGATCTCGTTGAGACTCAGCTCGAGTGCAGCGGCGTCGAGCGGGCCCTCGATCAATAGCGCCTGGAACGAGTGGTACACGGGATCGCCGGGTTTCAACTGCTCCAGAAACCAGAGTCGTTGCTGTGAAAACGATAGCGGCAACTCTCGATCGCGAGAGACGGGCACGATTGGAGGTAGTAAGGCCGTGCTTTCGGGCACACAGGAATCGATGTGCGCCGCGAGCTTCGCGACCGTGGGATGCGCAAACAGGGCGCGCAACGGCAACTCCACACCCGTCGTCTTGCGCACCCGCACCATTACCCGCGTCGCCAGTAACGAATGGCCGCCGAGCTCGAAGAAGTTATCGTGCAAAGAAATTTTCGGTAGACCCAGCAGGTTGGCCCAAATGCCGGCGACCGTCTGCTCGGTGGCCGTGCGCGGCTCCACGTACTCTCCTCTGCCCGTGCGCTCCTTCAAATGCGGCAGCGCGCGCTTATCGATCTTGCCGCTCACCGTGCGCGGCAGTTTCTCCATCACTACAAAGGCCGACGGCACCATCGCGTTCGGCAAGCGCTCCTGTAAGTAAGCGCGCAACTCATCCAGCTTCAGCTCCCCGTCGCCCACCACATACGCGCACAGAAAATTGCCGCCGGTCGTATCTTTGCGATCGATTACGGCTACCTCTTTCACACCGGGGAAACTGCGCATCACGCTGTTCAGCTCTTCCAGCTCGACTCGTACGCCTCTGATCTTCACTTGCTGATCCTTGCGTCCGAGCAGCTCGACGTTGCCGTCGTCCAACAGGCGGCCGAGGTCGCCCGTCTTGTAGACGATGTCTTTGGGATCGTTACTGAATGGGTTTTGGATAAAGACTTCCGCGGTCAACTCCGGCTGTTTGTAATAACCGTGACTGCGATATGGAGTGCTGATGTAGATCTCGCCGATTACGCCAGTCGGACAGATACGTCCCTCTTCGTCAACGATTAGAGAGCGCGCGCCGGGCATCGGCTTTCCGACCGGTATGGACCAGCGTTTCTCATCACCCGGCTGCACCTCGTAGATGAATTTGGCCATCGTCGTTTCGGACGTGCCGTAAAGGTTGATGAGTTTCACGCGTTCGCCGAAGATGGCTTTCCAACGTCCCACGTCGGCAGGCAATAAAGCTTCTCCGGCCAGCAGCACATAACGCAGGGCACGAAATTGATCTGGTTGCAGCTCTTCGTTGAGGATGGCGCGGAACAATGTCGGCACACAATGGATCACGCTGATCGCTTCTCGCTCGAGCCATGCGACCAGCTCTTTCGCGTCCGTGACCAGCTCGTTGTCGGTGGGAACACAGATCGTCCCGCCGGCGCAAAGTGGCACGAAGACGTCGCGCAGCGAGCCATCAAACGACAGCGGTAACAACTGACTGACGCGATCGTCCCTGCCGATGCGCAGGTTCTCGATTTGCCAGCGTATGAAGTGGTCTATGCCTTTCAGCCGGCCCGCGATGCTCTTCGGGCGCCCGGTGGAACCGGAAGTGAAATAAATGTAACAAAAGTCATCCGGCGCCGGCGGCGGGGCTGTCTTTGCTGCGAGGACGCCGTCCAGCGCCAGTTGATCCAACCGGCGGTACTTGTCGAGATTGAGCACCTTGCCGTGAGTGAAACCGTTGAGTCGCTGCTTCAGGTTTGCGTCGCTAATGAACAAGTCAGGCGTGACGTCCTCGATCATCGTTTGCAGCCGCAGGTCCGGAAGCAGCGGATCGAACGGAACGAACACCGCGCCGGCTTTCAGCACTGCGATGATGGAAGTGATCGCGTCGAGCTTGTTGTCGAGGAGAATGGCGACGATGCTTCCCTTCTTCGCGCCGCCGGAGATCAGTAGATGGGCCAGCTTGTCAGTGCGTTGTTGCAGCTCACGGTAGCTGATGCGCGTCTCGCCGGACGAAATCGCTACCTGCTCAGGCATGCTCTGAGCCATACGATCGAATAAGTGCTGTACGGGTTCATGCTTCATATCTGTTTTGCTCCACCAGGTTCTGCGCGATGATCGAGAGGGGATCTATGCAAGCTGACGGTGCGAACTGTTTGGCCAGTAAATGAATTTCGGTACAGGCCGCAACGAATGAATCGACGTTGTGACGGGTCATCAGCTTTTCGACAAACTGACACGCTTCCTTCAGGTTGCGATTGAGCTTCACTTCATAGATCAGCTCATGCATCTCGTGCTGTTCACTTTCGGACGGAAAGACAAAGTAGTTCCGGGCGTGTTCCCAACGCGGCTGTCGTTGCAGTAACTCGAGCTTCATAGTGCCGGTTGAGCTGATCACGAGGTGCTTCTTCTTTCGCGACTCGACCGCGGAAAAGATGACGTCCGGGAGTGAGATAATTCGCTCTCGCAACGCGCCGGGTAGTTGCGGCAGCAAGTAATGGATCGTCATGCAGCAGATAACGAAGTGTGACGCGCCCATGCGATCGAGCAATTGCAATGCGTCGATCAATCTGGTGAGTATCGGTTGAGTTTCGCCACGCAGAAAGGCCTCGGTTCGATCGGGGAAGGCCGGATCCGAATACATCAGCACGGCGGGGCCGTCCTGTTCTCGCCGGCAAACCTCACCAGTGAGCTCATACAGAGTCTTCACAAACTCCGCCGACGCGAGTCCACCCATACCACCCAAAACGCCAAGCACCGGTCTTCTCAAATTTTGTGGCTAGTTCAAGTTCGGGAGATTAAACGTGTCCAGAAAGATGCCGAACGTGAGGACGATGATGAGGAGGTCGTCGTCGAACGGCAGATTAAGCTTGAAACCGCTCTGAGTGTATTCGGCTCGTAAACGATCGATCACGTCCGGATCGAAATAACCCTGTCGCTTGATGCGCTCGTGCGAAACCATGTCGTTAATCCACTCGCCGCCGTGTTGTAACAAGTAAGAGCTGCCCGGCGCGTGAAAACCGAATTTCTCGCGCTGCACGATTTCTCGCGGCAGCAGATCACCGGCCACTCGCTTGAGAATGTATTTCTCGATGTAGTTGTGAAGCTTCAACTCAGGCGGAATTCTCGTGGAAAACTCTACGAGATCGATATCCAGAAACGGGTAACGACCTTCGACTGAATTTGCGAGCGCCATGCGATCGCCGTGATCCGAGATCAGGTGGTCTGAGAGTCGCAACCTGAAATCCAGATACGAGCGCTGATGCAGCGGATGCCGGCCGCGCAAACGTTCTTTATTGATCAAGCCGTGTTTGAAACAATCGAACTCCGGATACAACTCGTTCACGTGCCTCGAGTACAACGTCTGCTTCACTTCGCGCACGGCGAGATGATTTTTTTCGTAGAAGAAGTCTCGATCGCCCCACAGTTTTTCGCGCAACTCATCCTCGAGCACCGTCTCGAGGTCATAACTCTTCGCCTCGCGATCGCGAAAACTGTCAAAGCGATAGCCGACGTAACCGGCAAACAACTCGTCGGCGCCTTCACCAGTCAGGACCACTTTGACGCCGGCATTCTTTGCCGCCGCGGAAAGCGCCAGCGAACAGGTGTTGTAGCTTTCCCGCACGGGACACTCACTGTGATAGATCATTTGCGACAATCGCTCGACGATCTCAGACCAGTCAAAAATGATCTCGTTGTGAATCGAGCGCGTGAACTGGGCCATCAAACGCTGATGTTTTGTTTCCGAGATGTCCGCGTCCGTAAATCCGATGGAGAACGAATGTCGTTGAGTGTTTGGCCCAAGCTGATTAATCAACGCTCCGATCAGCGAAGAATCCAGGCCGCCGCTGAGATAAAAACCCACCGGCACATCGGATTGCAGCCGATACCGCACGGAGCGAGTGAGCAGTTCTTTTAACTCGTCTACATATTCGTTTTCGGACTTGCTGATCGAACTCGCGCCAAGCGGCGGGTAATCGAGATCCCAATATTCCCTGACCGAGACTGCTCCGTTCTCGACGAGGATGTAGTGCCCGCTCTTCAGACTGTGAATGCCTTTGAACATCGTGCGTGGACTCACGAGACCGGGAAACGAAAGTATCTGGTCCAAACCTGTTAGATCGACTTCGCGCGGCGCTTGCGGATGCTCGAGAATGGCCTTGATTTCAGAAGCGAAGATGAACGAGCCATTGACCATCGTGTAGTAAAGCGGGTTGATACCGAAATGATCGCGGGCGAGGAAGAGTCGCCGGTTCTTTCGGTCGTAAATGACGAAGGCAAACTGGCCGTTGATCTTGTCAAGGAAGTCCACGCCATGTTCTTCGTAGAGATGAAGCAGGACTTCGACGTCAGACCTGGTCCGGAACCTGTGGCCCTTCCCGATCAATCCCTTTTTCAGCTCGACGTAGTTGAAGATCTCGCCATTGCACAGCAACACCACGGTACCGTCTTCGTTGTAGATCGGCTGGTCGCCACTCTCCAGATCGATAATGCTCAAACGCCTGAAGCCCAACGCCACAGAGTGGTCTACAAAATATCCGGCGGAATCAGGGCCACGATGGACCAGCTTGTCGGTCATACGCACCAACAGCTCTCGGTCCGGCTTGTGCTCGCCGCGCATATCAACGAAACCTGTAAGACCACACATGTTATTGCTTAATTGCTCAACGGCCAGTGATCGTAGCGGCAGCAAGCGACTTGCATCACGTCACGCTCGACGAGAAGCGGATCCTGCAAACGCGAATGTATTCCCTCCGACCGCCGGCGCTCACTCACTTTGTCATCATGAAACTGGCGTGTCTCGCGATCGAGTTGGAGGTTACCGGCAGACAGAAAACGCACTGCGCCTTCCACGTCGCGCGTCGTCATCACCTCGCCGCGATTGTGCACACTCGGCGCGAACGGAATGTCGATGAATCCTTTTTGGAACCCCGTCACCACGCCTTGAGCGATGTCACCGTGTCCGCACAGGACGATGCTTTCGAAAATCGATTCGACCTCGCGCCTGATTAAGGCACACTCTTCCGCGACGCGCTTTTCGTCAACATAACAATCAGCCGCAGTCGCCAGGCCGCTTTTAATAAGCTCGATTCCCGTGATGTTGTCAGTGAGTGTCGGAATGCGAAAAGCTTCGACCGGAGTCTTGCCAATCATGCGCGTCGCGCCGGAGCGGGCGGCGGTGATCGCGGAGTTGCGAATCAATTCGTCGGCGCGATTCTGCGAGGGCGGAAATGCAGCCATGTACTGGTGAAACACCGTGTTGAGCTGCACGTCTTTGTAGCCCATGTTGGCGAGAATCTCGCTCGTCATCTCGCCCATCATGCGAATCGCGGCGATGTCCTGCGAACGATGCCCCTGCTCGGCGTAGCCGAGGCTGACGCACTTCACACCCTGCCGCACCGCCAGCAACGTCTCGAGAATGTTTGTCACAATCGCGATGCATGGTGGAATCAGAGTCGCCGTTAACGTGCCAAAAAATTCGCGATCGAGAACGACGCCAAACAGTTTGTGATAAAGCCCCGTGAGGTAATCGACGTATTGCCAGTTGCGAATCGATTCCGCGAGGGGATAGTCCTTGTAATAAGGAATGTTGTAGCAGATGGCGCCACCCTCGAACGATGTCACACCACCGGCGTAGGAGATCTCCGCGAGCAGACGCGGGTCGCGCGTGCTGTGGCGCGTCTGCAAGGGCACGCGAACCTGCTGCACGATTCGACGCAGTCCGGTGACGCCATGATTGACGACCGGAAAACCGTTGATCGTCGAAATGCCTGACAGGCTGCTTTCGCGAATCGCTTCTTCCGCGCCAACGTAGTTGTTGTTGCGCGTCAACGAGTCGACTTGATACGAGAGCACTTTGACGCCTGCTCGCTTGAAGTTTTTGAACAGCTTGATCTGCTCGCCGATCAGAGCGACGCCGGAACGTGGTTGAACCAGGAGCTCTCCACCGTCCATTCTTGTTTGTGCCTGAATGCGTGAAAACGACGGTTGCCGCAGCAGAAAGTGAGCATTCGCGGCGAGCCCGCGCGCGCCGCTCCCGGTCTTCCATTGTTCGAGCACCTCGCGACGCGCAGACTCAAACGTCTCGTTATCAAGCAACTCATCTGACGCCGTCCCCGGCAAAGATCGTGTGGCCGGCAATGATTGTTCCCAGAGCGCGGGATAATTCGCGACTGCCTCCGTGCCGTTCAAATCGCGCTCCAGCATGTTCAGCACACTTTCCAGCTCGATGAAGTTGAGGAAGACACGATTGAAACCCATGTCGAGATAATCGCGCTCGGAACCACTGTTCGATCCGAGATTCCCGCCGAGATACCAGAGCGTGCCGTTCGTTTTGAACTCCCGTTTAAGTGCAGGAAACTCACGCAGGTAATAGCGCGCGTGTCCGTCCATGCTCGAGATCATGACGAGGTTTGCCATGCCCGCCATTTGAAAGAAATCAGAGAGCGTGTTCTGTGTGCCGAGATAGCGAACCTGATAACCGTGCGCGGAGAGTGATTGGCGCAGAATGGTCAGACCCACTGAATGTGAGTCGCCGCCGACACCTCCGAGCAGGATCGTATGGCCTTTCATAAGTTTTATGCCTTTGTGTTACTTGGTGACTAAATACTTGAGACTGCCGCCTGTTGAGGTTTTACGGCTTCGACCATCTTGAGCAGGTATTCCTGTTGCTTCGACTTCTTTTCGTGTTCGGGAACGTAGGCGATCTCGAGGGCCAGCAGGCGATGCGATAACGTCATCAGCTTCTTGAACTGCTCCAGCGAATAACCTTTGCCCAGCAGGTAAGGAATGGTCCAGAAGTCAAAAGACCACTGCGGTAGCCAGGTCGATTCCTTGATCTCGAGGAAAGCCCGATCGATATGGTCCATCGCCTCCATGCTGTCCATCGTGGCATGAGACCAGACAAAGCCTTCGCCTTCGATTTGATACTTCTCGCGCTGACGGTCTACCGGTGTGCCCGGCTCGCAATACCACAATTGAGCGCGGTAGTAATCAGGCTTCGTCGACTTGATGAAATCGACACTCTCCCTGAACGTCTCTTCGGTTTCTCCGGGGAACCCCATAATGAATGAAGCAAACGTGAGGACACCGTATTGATGCAGCAGCTCCATGCCGCGCACATATTTCTCGGGCGTCGCAGCCTTGTTCATGTTTTTGAGAATAGTCGGCGAGCCCGATTCAATGCCCAGAAACACTCCCTTGCAACCACTCTTCGCTAATAGCTCGATGGCTTCTTCATCGGAGTTACTGCAGCGGAAATATGAAAACCAGTTGAACTGGTAATTCTTTTCAATCATCAGGCGACAGATTTCCTTGAACCGCGGCAAAGGAACATTGAACGTGTCGTCGATAAAGACGAGGTTCTTGACGTAGCCGAGTCGGGCGAGCGAATCCAGCTCCTTCTCGATCGTCTCGATCGACGCCAGGGTCAGCTTTCCCGCACGTGCGGGATAGTTACAAAAAGAGCAACTAAAGGCGCAGCTACGAGCCGTTCTCGTTTGCACGGTTGGACCAAGATCTTCACTTGCGAAGGTCTGCCAGTTGATGAAGTTTTCGTCGAGGTTGTTTAGCTCCGGCTGTTTCGCCGTCCGGCTGAGCTTTCCGTTTTCGTGATAGACGATGTTCGGTACTTTGCTCAAGTCACCGCCGTTCTTGAGGGCCTCGATGATCTGAGTCAGGGTCTGCTCACCCTGCGCTTCGTTGACGTATATGTCAGCGCCGATATCTTCGAGCGCTACCGTCAGCTCATCATCGTGGTAATTGCGAAGATGGTTTGCGATCAGCGGACCACCGACTACTATCTTTGTCTGCGGGTTTCTTTCCCTGATGAACTTGACCATCTCGTTGACCGGCAGATTCAGCAGGTAGAACGTGGTGGTGATCGCTACGCATAACGGGCCACACGCGAGATATTCAGCCAGCGTGTCTTTCTCAAACTGAAAGAGATTGATATAGCGAGCTTGATAACCCCGCATTCGCAGATAGTGAGTCAGGTAGACAGCGGCCAGGTTTGGGATGTCACACGACTTGAGCTCATCGCCGTTAGCCTTCGCAAGTTGCAGGACGTGATTGAGCAAACCTATGTAGTTCATGTTTCGGTCATTGATATTGACGAAACTGAACCGCAGATCTCGATAGGCTTCCGAATCAGCGCCGTAGCCTCTCAATAAGGCTTCATACTCCTCGAAGGGAGTCTCGTTATATCCAATTACGACACAGTCGATTTGTTCGCTCATCTCGTTGCCGCCTCGTATTCCGGCGTGCTGAACGTATCGAGTAACCGCAGCTCAGGCTGCTCCACGAGGCTTTGCAATAGCGCTTCGTAGTCTGTCAGCAGTTGCGCGATGGTCTCAGCGGTGAATTGGTTCGTGTCGTAGCTCAGCCGAACGGTGAAGCCTTCGTCACCTTCTACCAGCTCGGCCATGAGGTCGAAGTAAACCCGCTCGTTGTTCAATTCCAAAGGCGTGAAGGTGAGGCCTTCCAACGAAAACGAAGTCATCGGTACGCTTTGGTGCCAGAACGACAGCTTCAGCAAAGAGGTCGCGGCCACATTGCGATCGGGTTGAATCGTTTCCACCAATTTTTCAAAAGGCAGATCTTCAAACATGTAGGCGGCGAGGGTCGCCCGGCGAACACGGGCCAATAGTTGAGTGAACGTCGGATTGCCGGAAAGGTCTGTCCGGACCACGAGCATGTTGATGAAGAATCCGATCAAGTCTTCAATTTCGCGCCGGTTGCGGTTGGCGACTCCGGTACCCACAACCATGTCCACCTGCCCGCTGTACCGGTGCAGCACGCACTGAAAAGCCGCCAGCATGGTCATGAAAAGCGTTGCATTCTCACGCTGTCCCAAAGCCTTCAGCTCTTTGATCAATTCCCGTGAGAGCAATAGTTTTTGCCGCGACGCACGAGCCGGCAGGCTCGCTCTGGACCGATCATCTATGGGGAGCTCGAGCAGTGGCGGATTGTCGCCAAACTGGCGCTCCCATGCGGTTAACTTCTCGTCCAGCACCTCGCCTTGCAGCCATTGCTGTTGCCACACCGCATAGTCGCTGTACTGGATCGCTAACTCAGGTAGCGGCGAAGGATTGCCGCGACTGTACATTTCATAGAGCCGCCTCACTTCTTTCATCACGAGGGCGATGGACCACGCGTCGCAGACGATGTGATGCATGGTAAAGAGCACTACCTGCTCTTCCGGTTCCAACCGCACTAAAGTGACTCGCAGCAGCGGTGGCTCTGTTAAATCAAACGCCCGGTCCGCCTCCGCACGCGCCAACCGTAGCACCTGCCTTTCGCGACGGTCGCGGTCAATCGTCTGTAAATCTATGACTCTCAGACGCAACTCAGACGCCTGCGTCACGGTGGCGACGGGACGGCCGTCTACGTCGGCGAAGGACGTACGCAAGACTTCGTGACGGCGGACGATTTCAGTCAAACTCTGGTGCAGCGCGGGCAGATTGAGCTTGCCGGTGAGCCGCATCGCTGCGGGAACGTTGTAAGTAGCCTGGCCGTGCTCCAACTGGTTTAGAAACCACAAACGCTGCTGCGCAAACGAGAGCGGCAACTCTCCAGCGCGCGCTACCGGGACAATGGGAGGCGCAGACGAAACAACGCCCTTGCGCATGGCGGCTTCGATTTGGGCGGCGAGCTGCGCCACCGTGGGATTCTGAAACAACGTGCGCAACGGCAACTCCACACCCGTCGTCTTTTGCACCCGCACCATCACCTGCGTCGCGATCAACGAATGCCCGCCCAGTTCGAAGAAGTTGTCGTGCAAAGAGACTCGCTCCAGCCCCAGCAGGTTGGCCCAGATGTCAGCCACAACTTCTTCCACGACTGTGCCTGGCGCAACATATTCACCCTTACTCTGCTTCGACTCCTGCAACTCCGGCAACGCGCGATAATCGACTTTGCCGTTCAGCGTCAACGGCATGCGCGACAGGTACACGAACACGTTCGGTATCGTTTCCTTAATCAAATAGTCCCGCAGAAACTCGCGCAGCACCGCGGTTTCAATCTCACGTCGCGCCACGTAGTAGGCCACCAGCGTGTCTTCACCGCGATGATCCTTGCGCAGTAGCACCACACTGTTTCTCACTTGGGGATGCTGATTCAGCGCGCTGCTGATCTCGCTCAACTCGATTCGATAACCGTGATACTTAACTTGTTCATCACCACGGCCGAGGTATTCAAGTTCGCCATTGTTAAGCCAACGCGCGCGGTCGCCGGTGCGATACATGCGCTCGCCGGCGACGAACGGATTCGAGATAAACTTCTGCGCCGTCAGCTCCGCGGAATTGATATAGCCGTCAGCCAGTCCGGCCCCGGAGATATACAAGTCACCAATGACGTTTTCGGGAGTGGGATTCAGGTGCTCGTCCAAAACGTAGATCTGGACGTTGGCGGCGGGCCGGCCGATGGGCACCGCGCTGCGCCGGTCGCGTTGCGGATCGTACCGGTAAAGCATGCAGCCGACAGTCGCTTCCGTTGGTCCATACTCGTTCAGGATCTCGACGTGGCCGCCGAAGCTGCGATGTACTTGCGCGGCCAGTTCCGTGCTGAACGATTCACCGCCAACAATCAGGCGTTTGATTCGACTGTTACGGTTATCGCGATCCTTTATCAGGGCCAGGTGACTCGGGGTCAGTTTGAGCACGTCAACCAGGTCGTCCTGCACGATGCTGTACACCGGAAATCGATCCGCACGCCCGTAGATGATCAGACGATTGCCCGTGAGCAAAGGGGTGAAGAGCGATGTGACTGTCAGATCGAAGGCGAGCGAAGAATAGAGAGCAAACGATGCCTCTTCATCCTTAACGTAGACGTCTCTGCACCATGACAGATAATTAACCAGCGCGCGGTGCGAGATCTTTACGCCCTTCGCTCGCCCGGTCGATCCGGACGTGTAAATCACATACGCCGTATCCGAAGCAGCTACTGAAACCGGACTGTGGCCTTCCGCGGACACTCGCTGCCAATCATCACGATCCATCAAGATCACTCGCACGCCTTCATGCAACGGCAGGCGTTCGAGTAATGCCTGCTGCGCCAGCACAAACTCCAGTTGCGCATCTGCAAAGATGAAGGCGAGGCGGGTGCGCGGATGATCCGTATCGAGCGGCACGTAGGTAGCGCCTGTTCTTAAAACACCGAGGATCGCAACAATCGTCTCGATTGAGTGGTCCAGAAAGATACCAACGTGGCCTCCGCGGCCGGCGCCGCGTTGCTGTAAATGAGCGGCGAGTAGCTCCACTCGTTTCTGTAATTCGGCGTAGGTGATCTCCGTGCCGTTGTAAACGAGTGCGACCGCTGCTGGTGAACGCCTGGCCTGCTCCTCAAAGAGCTCGGATACACACTTCTCGACCGGATAAACTGCCGCAGTCGCATTACGCTCAACGATCAATTCACGGCGTTCAGCGGCGCTGAGAAAATCGAGTTCGGATACGCGTCTGTCTACCTTCTCAACTGCGGCAGTAAGCACCGACTTGAAGTGCCGGCCGAGCCGCTGCATGCTCGCGGCGTCAAAGAGATCCGTGCTGTAGGTAAAGACGATCGACAGTTTGTTGTCGATCTCGTACACGTTCACCACGAGGTCATACTTGGCCGTGCTGGTCTCGACTTCCACATAGTTCAGCTTCAGATCCAACGCCGTCAGATCACCCTGCGGTGCGTTTTGCAACGCAAACACCACCTGCACCAGCGGTGAATGGCTCGTATCACGCTCCGGCTGCAACTCTTCAATCAACTTCTCGAACGGCAGCGCCTGATGCGCGTATGCTTCCAACGCCGTCTCGCGCACCCGCTGCACCAACTCGGCGAACGTCGGGTTCCCACTCACATCAACTCGCAGCGCCAGCATGTTCACGAAAAACCCGATCAGGTTTTCCGTCTCCGCGTGATGCCGGTTCGCGATTGGCGTGCCCACCACAACATCGCTCTGCCCGCTGTACCGGTGCAGCAACGCCTGCCATGCGGCCATCAGTGTCATGAACAGCGTCGCGTCCAACCGCCGGCTTAATTCGTTCAGCGCCGTAGTCAAATCCTGGGCCAACTCGAAACTTTCATACGCGCCGCTGTAACTGGGCACTGCGGGGCGGGGCCGGTCGGCCGGCAGTTCCAGTACCGGCGCTCCCGCCAGTTGCTGTTTCCAATAGTCCAGTTGCTCTTCCAACACCGCGCCCTGCAGCCATTCCCTTTCCCAACGCGCGTAATCCGCGTACTGGACTGCCAGCGGCTTCAGCGTTACGGCGCTACCCTTCGCATACGCCTCGTAAAGGGTCCCCACTTCTTTCATCAACACCCCGATGGACCACCCATCGCTGACGATGTGATGCATTGTTACCAGCACAACGTGCTCAGCCACACTGACCCGCAACACTTTCGTCCGCAACAACACGTCATTACTCAAGTCAAACCCACGTTGTGCTTCCAACCGCGACAAGCGCTCGATCTCCGCTTCCATTCTTTCCGCCGGCAAACCACTCAAATCAATAAGCGGCAGCGGCACTTGCAACGACGGCACGATGATCTGTACGGGACTACCATCGCGCATGCTGAAACGTGCTCGTAATACTTCGTGACGGTGCGCTACTTCGTTGAAGCTTTGTGCCAAAGCCGCGATGTTGAGTGCGCCTGTGAACCGCACCGCGGCGGGACAGTTGTAGACCGCGCTGTCCGGCTCCAGTTGATGCAGAAACCAGAGCCGTTGCTGTGCAAACGAGAGCGGTAACTCGCAACTCTCTCGGCCGCGCGGCGCTGGGGTTAAAGGCGGCAGGTTTTGCCCGACTGTGCTGGTTGCTTCGATCTGCTGTGCTAATCCGGCAACTGTGGGCGACTCGAAGATGTGGCGAAGCGTGATCTCCTTGTCGGGAAATGTCTCGCGTATCCGCGACAGCAACTGCGTCGCCAGCAGCGAGTGGCCGCCGAGATCGAAGAAGTTATCGTGCAGCCCGACCTGCATCACGCCGAGTACGTGCCCGAACAACGCCGCCAGCTCTTTCTCGCAGTGAGTTCGGGGCGCGACGTAAATGTCTTCGAGCTCGGGACGCGCCTGCTCGGGCGCGGGCAGCGCACGGCGGTTGATCTTGCCGTGTTGCGTGAGCGGCATCGCATCCATCAGCACGAATGCCGATGGCACCATGTAATCGGGCAATTGCTCGTGCAGGAAGGCGCGAAGCTTCGGTACCAGCCGGCGCGCGAACCTTCCTTCAAGCGGGTTATTCGCGTACCTCGCCCACGGCTTGAGATTTCCATTCGACTCCGGTTGTGGGTCGACGAGTTCATCCAGACGCAAAATCACGTCGTACCGAAACTGCGTCATCTCGTTCTGATAACACCCTTGCTTGCTGAGCACGCGGACATCACCGATGCGCGAAAACTCTTTTCGTAAAGCGGAAAAGAAATCGGGTTCGATGATCAGTTCCTCTTCCTGGGCCATGTGCCGCTTCACTCGCTGTTCGAGTTGTGCAGCCGGCAGTGACGGAGGCGCTTGCTGCAACTGTACGGAACGATGAAAAGCTTCGAGCAACGGCAGGCTGCGTACGTCGCCGATGAAAATGGAGCCGCCGGGCTTCACGACCCTGAGCGCGCCTTCGATTACGTGCAGCAGATAATCAATGCTCGGGAAGTACTGGACCACAGAGTTGAGAACGACAAGGTCAAACGCGCCTTCGTTGAGACCGGCAAAATTATCCGCGTGCCTTTGGAGCAGTTCGAGTTGCGGCAGGTTTTCGTTGCGAAGGCTCAAGGTCTGCTGAATGTAATCAAGCGCGATGGGTGAGAAGTCAGTGGCGACATAGCGCGCGCAATGCGGCGCGAGGCGAAACAGCAACAAGCCGGTGCCGCAACCGATCTCCAAAACTTTTTGCGGCCGCAACGAGAGCACGCGATCCACCGTTTGGTCCAACCAGTCGCGCATCTCTTCGGCGGCGATCGGTGTGCCCGTGTAGCTGTTGTTCCAGCCGGTGATGTTGAAGGTGGGATCCGGTTCGCTGCTGGGCTGGCTGTAGTTTTCGTTGAAAACCATTTCCCACTGTGCGACTTGCTCGGCACTCAGCTCATGATCGCCGTTCTGGGGCACATGATTCTGTTCAGGAACGATGTAAGCGATGAGTCGAGGCTCCTCACTGGGGTCTCCGCTCGCGATAACCACCGCTTCACGAACCTCTGCGTGTTGTTCCAGCGCCGACTCAATCTCACCCGGCTCGATGCGAAAGCCACGGATCTTCACCTGCTGGTCCACCCGGCCCAGATACTCCAGTTCCCCTCCGGCGCGGTAACGCACGAGGTCGCCGGTGCGGTAAAGCCGTGCGCCCTGCACGCCGCTGAACGGATCGGGAACAAATCGCTCCGCGCTCAACGCAGGACGCCCGAGATAACCTCGCGTGACACCTGCGCCACCAACGTAAAGCTCGCCGGGTACGCCCTGTGGCAACAGTTCCATCTGCTGGTCCAACACGTAACCGCGCAGGTCGCCGAGCGGGCGCCCGATCAGGCTGCCGGCGTTTGCCGCGAGATCCGCGAGGCGCACACGCCTCTCGGTGACGTGCACGGTCGTTTCGGTGATGCCATACATGTTCACGAGCTGCGGCAGTTCGTCGCCGTGATCTCGAAACCACTGGCCCAGACTTTCAAAGTCCAAAGCCTCGCCGCCGAAGATCACCAGGCGCAACGCCAGCGACTGCTGCACCTCGCGCTTTGCCACTTCATCAATCCGGCCCAACTGACGAAACGCGGAAGGCGTTTGGTTGAGCACCGTCACACCTTCACGAACGAGCATTTCGTAGAACGCCTCAGGCGAGCGACTAACCAGGTAAGGCACGATGACGAGTCGCCCGCCATACAACAGCGCTCCCCACATTTCCCAGACGGAAAAATCAAACGCATAAGAATGAAAGAGCGCCCACACGTCACGCTCATTGAAGCCGAAGGAGTTCTCCGTGGCGCTGAACAACCGGCAGACGTTGCGGTGCGTCACCATCACGCCTTTGGGTTTGCCGGTCGAACCTGACGTGTAGATGATGTAGGCAAGATTCTCCGGGGAGACGTTTGCGGTTAACGACTCTTCACTCGCGCGCTCGATCTCCTGCTGCTGTTCGTCCAGACAAACCACACGCGCCCGGTGCGACGGCAGGCTCGGCGCTAATGACTGCTGCGTTAACAGCACCGGCGCGGCTGTGTCTTCCAAAATAAAAGCGACACGCTCGGGCGGGTAGGCCGGATCGATCGGAACGTACGCGCCACCGGCCTTGAGCACCGCGAGCAATCCGACCACCATTTCCGCCGAACGCTCCATGAAGATGCTGACCAGGACGTCCGGGCCGACACCGAGTGTGCGCAGGTAATGCGCCAGTTGATTGGCGCGCTGGTCCAACTCGCGATAAGTGAGGCGTTGGTTTTCAAAGTCGAGCGCGATCGCGTTTGGCGTGCGAGCGGCCTGCGCTGCGACGAGCTCGTGCAGGCAGTGCTCGACGGCGTATGCGCGATCGTTGTTCAAAGCGAGCAGTTGCTGTCGCTCATGCTGCGGCAGCAATTGCAAGCGCGCGACGAGCTGCGTCGGATTTTTGACGATGGACTCGAGTAGCGTTTGATAGTGAGTCAGCAAACGCTCGATCGTCTCCGCGTCAAAGAGCTCAGTGCTGTATTCGAGAAAGCCTGTCAGCTCGTTTTCGGTGTCGACAAATTCGAGTGAAAAATCATATTTCGAGGTCTGGCTCGTTGCGGGTAACTGTCGGACCTCGAGCTGGTGCAGGTTAAGCTCCGGCGCCAGGCCGCTGTGTACGGCGAAGACGACCTGGAAGAGTGGATTGCGATTGAGCTCGCGCTCCGGTTGCAATTCCTCGACAAGCTTGTCAAACGGCAGATCCTGGTGTTCGTACGCTCCCAGCGCGACTTCGCGGACGCGTTGCAGCAATTCGCGAAACGTGAGCGTGCCTGAGACCTTCGTGCGCAGCACGAGAATGTTGAGGAAAAATCCGATCAGGTTCTCGGTTTGACCGTGATGCCGGTTCGCAATCGCACTGCCGACGACGATGTCGTCCTGTTGCGTGTACCTGTATAGCAACACTTTGAACGCCGCCAGCAGCGTCATGAACAACGTCGTGCCTTCACTATCGCTCAGACGCTTAACGGCATCGCCCAGCGCTCGCGGGATCGTGAAATTCAATCTGGCGCCGTTGAGCGTCGTTTGTGTGGAACGCGGTCGATCGCTGGGAAACTGTAACGGCGGCGCGCCGGTGAGTTGCTGTTTCCAATACTCGAGTTGCGCGTCGAGCTGAGCGCCTTGCATCCATTCGCGTTGCCACTGCGTGAAGTCAGTGTACTGGATGGATAACTCCGGCAATGGCGAGACTTTGCCTTGCGCAAATGCCTGATAGAGTGCCGCGGTTTCTGCGATCAGAACACCCATGGACCAGCCGTCGGCTACTATGTGATGCAGCGTGAGTATGGCCCAATGATGTTCGCGATCGAGCCTCACGAGTGTCGCTCGCAGCAACAGATCGTGGCTCAGATCGAAAGGACGCCGTGCTTCTGCTTGGAGGAGACGGCGCGCACAGGCCTCACGCGCGCCCGGCGACAAGCTACTCACGTCCGCGATCTTCAGCGTGAGACTGCGTGACGGAGCGCACACTTGCACCGGTTCTCGGTTGACGACGTTGAAAGCCGTTCGCAGTGCATCGTGGCGGCGAATTATCTCGTTGAGGCTTTGCTCCAGTGCGGCGACGTTGAGTGGTCCTTTCAGCTCAACGGCCTCCGGAACGTTATAGAGTGGTGTGGTTTGATCGACCTGGCTGACAAACCATAGTCGCTGCTGACTGAAGGAGAGCGGTATGGGCCCGGGCTGCGGGCGGCGCGGGATCTCGTGGCTGCCGTTGGTTTGAGCTGCTTCTTTTTGCAACTCTTTCAGCAACAGCGCTCGTTGCGCAGGCGATAGCCGCTTCAGTAACTCGGCGCGATCGATTGTTTTGGACATGGTTTGTTGCTAAGCGGGACTCTGGCTTTCGAGCATCTCTACCAGGGCGAAGAGCTTCTCATCACTAGCCTTCGAGAGAATCGACTCTTCAATCAACTCCGCGAGACCGGCGATCGTCGGATATTTGAGGAAGTCACGCAGACTTAATTCGACGGCAAAGTTTTTGCGAATGCGAGTGACGAGTTGAGTTGCAGTCAGTGAATGTCCGCCAGAGTCGAAGAAGTTGTCGTGAATTCCAACTCGGTCCGTGCCGAGTATTTCACTCCAAAGTGCCGCCAACTCGCTTTCAGTCGACGTTCGCGGCGCCACAAATTCCCCGACCGGACGCGCATTTTGCGGACCGGGCAGCGGCAGCGACTTGCGATTGATCTTTCCATTCGGCGTCAGCGGCAAAGCATCGAGGACCATGAACACTGACGGTATGAAATGCGCCGGTAGACTGCGTCTGAGAAAGTTCTGAATCTCCGTCACCGAGAATTGAGGCTGAATCGTTTCCGGGATCGCGTGAGGTACGCTGCGGCGCTGCGTCCTCGCCTCCGAAAAGGCGTAAAGCATCGCGACATAAACGTCGTGTCCGTTCCCGTTTTCGTTTACCACCATCGAGTCGTCCACGACGAATTCAAAACCGTGTGTTTCGAGCAACGACGTGATCCGTTTGAGTATCGATCGGCTGTGGACTTCGATCGCAATCTGTTTGATTAACCGCCAATCCTCTTCCTCAAGGCCCGATAAAACGTCAAACTCACTTCCCTCGACGTCGATCTTCAACAGATCGATTCGCTCGACACCGAGTTCTCGAATGACCTCCGAAAGCGTCTTAACCTGACAACTGTACGTCTCTCCACGCAGGTATTCGTTGAGCAGCTCATCAAGTTGTGAAGACGGCAGCAGATCCTGTTCGTTCTCTCGCGCTGCGTTATGGATCCAGTCAGTCACAATCGCCTTCGTGTCCTGTTTATCGCCGGCGCTGTTTGCGGTGCGGCCCGACAGTCCCGCCGCTTCCGGATAGAACGTAAAGCTGGCGATTGTCGAATTACTGGACAGACCATGATTGAAGAGTTGTGCGTTAGCGTCGTGACGAGTGACGTTTGCCTGCAACAACTCAAAGTTAGGCGGCAGCGGCTCGAAAGAATAGATTTGCGCGGTCGGACACTTTCGTCGCGCAAACAGCGTGAAGAGTCCGATGTTCGCGCCCACGTCGAAGACGACGGCGCCGTCGTTCAGCGTGATTCCATGCTTCAAATAGACCTCGTCTTCAAACACTTCCTTGCAGATAATACTGGTTTGAAAACTCCCGTGATGCGCCACGATCATTCCGTTCGGCAGTCTGAAGCCGGATTGATTGGCGTCTATAACTTCTCCGCCCTGCGCTAGCTGCGGAACGATGTAAGCAACGAGACTGCTGTCGCCGGGCGTGAGTTCCTTGATGGCGACGACTGCTTCACGCACGGAAGCATGCTGTCGCAAAACGGTCTCGATCTCGCCGAGCTCGATACGATGACCGCGCAGTTTCACCTGCTCATCCACGCGTCCTAAAAACTCCAGACTGCCGTCAGCCCGATAGCGGACGAGATCGCCGGTCCGGTACATGCGCGTCCCGCCTTGCGGGTTCCACCGATCCGGCACAAACCGTTCGGCAGTTAAATGAGCCTGCTTCCAGTAACCTCTGCTGAGTCCGGCGCCGCCGATGTAGAGTTCGCCCGTCACTCCCGCAGGCACAGGCATCAATTGCGTGTCCAGCACGTAGACCCTCTGGTTTGCGAGCGGCTTGCCGATCGCCATCGTTTGCACACCACGGTCGCCGGTATAAGTGGTGGACCAAATCGTCGTTTCCGTTGGTCCATACATGTTGTGTACCTGCGCGCCGGTGAGTGTTTCCAGTTCGGCGACGAGCTCGCTTGCGACTGCTTCGCCGCCGAGCAAAAGATGCTGCAGGTTTTTCATTGCCGCGCGGGAAGCAGAGTCGAGTAAGAGCAGACGCGCGAGCGAGGGCGTACATTGCAGGTGCGTTACGCCGTGTTTCACCAGTTGAGTTGCGATTGAGTAGTCAGCTTCTTCCTTTGTTATCCGGCTGCGTTTTCTGAGCTGGTCCAAATAAGTCAGGTTGGAAATGACGGTGTCAACGTCAACTCCGAAGTCGATCAGGCAGGCAACTTCATCGACGTTTGCGAGCTTCAGGCGATCAACCATCTGCACACACGTTTCCGGCGTGCCGAACAGACCGCTCGTTTGATAGTAGCGGTCGAACGCATGGGCCAGTAGTGCCTCGAGATCGTCACTCGTCAATTCGTCTGCGACTTCATGGCCCAGGCTGCGCAGAAAGTTCTTTGCCAGGCCGATCGAGCTGGCGAGATAGCGGCAGAGAGGTCCCTGCACTTTTTCGGCGACGTATGCGAGATCGGGACCGACGAAAGTGTGCAGCATGAGCGTCACGAACGGCTTTGCTGCGCTTCCCTTTCGCGGTCGCCATGCTCGCCGATAGATCTCGATCTTCTCCGCCAGTTCTTCAACACTCTGGCCCAGCAGGTGAGTTAACAGATTCGCTCCGGCTTCACCCGCCGCGCGAAACGTGTCCGGGTGTCCGGCGGTCGTGATCCAGAACGGTAACTCCGGTTGAATCGGTCGCGGATGAATCCTGATTTCGACGTCGTTGCCCGCGCCGCCTTTGAAGTTAATTGCGTCGCCGCGCCAGAGGCTGCGCACTGTTTCGAGTTGCTGCAACATCAGTTGCTTGCGCTGCGGATATTTCTCCGGCGCAAACACGAAGTCGTCTGCATGCCAGCCCGAAGCAAACGAAACCGCGATGCGGCCGCGCGAGAGATTGTCGACAAAGGCCCACTCTTCCGTGACGCGAATCGGATGATGCAGCGGCAGTACCACACTGCCGGCGCGCAATTGAACCCGGTTGGTGATCATCGCGAGCGCAGCGCTGGTCAAAGCAGGGTTTGAATATAGACCACCGAATTCGTGGAAATGACGCTCCGGCGTCCAGATCGCGGTGAAGTCATGTTGGTCGGCAAACTTTGCGCCTTCCATCAGGAGACGATAGCGATCTGCGGCTGGTCCACTCTCTTCGCTCGCAAAGTAGAAAAGACTGAAGTCGATGTTCCGGTTTGGTGAGATTGTTTTCGACTGTTCGATCGCGCCGGATACAGTTTCTGCTTCTGACTGTATTACGACCTTGAAGCCCCGCGTCAGAGTCCACAGCAACTCGAGCACGGAGATGTCGAACGAGATGCTCGTCACGGCCAACCACGTACCCGTCTCCCCCGGTGCGAAGCAGCGATCGACGCCCGCGAAGAAATTGACGACGTTACGATGCGAGATCATCACGCCCTTCGGCAACCCGGTCGAACCGGACGTGTAGATCAAGTAAGCGAGATTTTCCGCCGTGCTCTCGCACGCGGGATTCTCTTCGCTCTCACCGGCAAACCGCAGCCACGAGCTGTCCAGAGAAACGCGGTGCACATCTTCCGGTAAGTCGAGAAGCATCCCATCCTGCGTCAACACGATGTGTGTTTGTGAGTCTGACAACATGAAGCGCAGGCGATCTTGTGGGTAGCTCGGATCGAGAGGCAGATAGACGCCGCCTGCTTTGAGCACACCCAGCATCGAGATAACCATTTCCGCCGAACGCTCCAGGCAGATACCGACACAGACCTCAGGTCCTACACCCAGTTGCTTCAGATAGTGGGCCAGTTGGTTTGCGCGGCGATTAACTTGCGCATAAGTGTATTGTCGATCCTCGAAGACTAAAGCGACGCCGGCCGCGGCCTCGACCTGCGCCTCAAAGAGTTGATGAATACAACTCTCGCGTGCGTAATCCGTTTGCGTAGCGTTGCGGTCGTGCAGCAATAGCTGTTCGTCTTCGCGCGTCAGCAGTTGCAGCTCTGAGATTTTCTTTTGCGGATGGCTGACAATGTCAGTGAGCAGGACTTCAAACTGCTGCACCATCTGTCTCATCGCCGGCGCGTCAAGGAGATCACTGTTGTATTGCAGCAAACCAGCAAGCTCGTCTTCGTCCTCGGCCATCATCAAGGTGAGATCAAACTGTGCCGCAGGTTGGTCCAGCGCCAGCGGTTCGAGCACCAGACCGCCGATCTCCAGGCGCCGTCCGTGCTCGCCGAGAGCAAACGCCGACAACTCGCGTTGTTGCGGCGAGGGCGGCTGCTGCCACGAGAACATCACCTGAAACAACGGCGCCCGGCTGGCATCGCGTTCAACCTGCAGCCGCTCAACCAGCAGGCCGAAGGGATAATCGTCGTGATTCATCGCTTCGAGTACTGTCTGGCGCACCTCCTGATGCATTGCTTCGAAGCTCAGCTCCGGTGAGATTCGCGCCCGCAGCGCAACCGCATTCGCAAAGTAACCGACTACAGAACGAAATGCAGCAGCACTGCGGCCGGATGTGAGCGAGCCAACGAGAAAATCATCCTGGCCCGTGTAGCGATACAAGAGAATTTCAAACGCGGTGAGCAAAGCCGTGTAAACAGTGCTGTTGTGATCGCGTGAAAACTGTTTGAGTTTTGCGGCGAGTTCCTTACCAAGATGAAAACGCTCGTTTGCGCCGGCATACGTTTGCACGGCGGGCCGCGGTCGTGCAGCCGGCAGGTTGAGGACGGGCGGCGCACCGCTCAACTGTTTTTGCCAGTAGCTCCAGAGTCGTTCGCCTTCAGAGCCGGCGAGCATCTGCGCCTGGCCCTGAGAGTAGTCGAGATACGTGACCGACAGCGGCGGCAGATTTGGGCTCGAGCTATTTCTTTCTGCTTCGTAGATCGTTCCCAGCTCGTTGATGAGCAGCGCGAGGGACCAGAAGTCCACGATCATGTGATGTGCGACGAGCAGTAGCACATGTTCGTCCGGCGTTCGCTTGAAGAGACTTACACGCAGCAACGGACCGGTCGTGAGATCGAACGGACGCACACTCTGCTCGCGGAGATACTCCGCCACTGTGTCCTCGCTAAAATGCGTAGCGTCTTCGTAGTGGAAACTGATAGTGGCGGAATCGTCGACGCGCTGCACTGGTGCGTTTGCTACGAGGGGAAACGTGGTGCGCAATGCCGGATGGCGCTCGACCAATTTCTGCAGCGACGATTCGAGTACGCCGGCGTCGAGCTGCGAGTGGACCCGCGCGGCAGCGGCGATGTTGTAGGCCGCGCTTTCAGGCGCGAGCTCATGCAGGAACCACAAAGCACGCTGGCCGTAAGAGAGTGGCGCATCTATTTGTTGGACCGTGGCAGGCGTTCGCAACTCCGCTGGAGGAGCCGTTAATAAAGAGAATACTTGTTCTGCCGTATCGGCCAGGCTGGGACTTTGCAGTAGATCCACAACAGTCAAATTCACGCCCAGAGTTGTTTCCAACGCATGTGTGAGATCGACTGCAAGTAGTGAATCGACGCCGTAATAAACCAGCGGGCGATGGCTATCGATCTCGGCAGGATTGATATGCAGTCGCGTCGCCAGCGCGTCAATCAACCACTGCTCGATCAAACTCTGGTCTGGGGAAACACGAATCGAAGTTGCGAGCAGCTCGTCATCGTCCTTGCTGACTGAAGGCTCTGTGCTCGCGCGCCACGTCGCCAGCGCGGCAAACTCATCTTTCAGAAAACTCGCACGACATAAATGACGTTGAATCTTGCCGCTCGACGTCTTTGGCAGACTGCCGGGCTTCAGCAAAGCGACGGCGTAAGCCTGCAATTCAAATTCTTCGGCTACGGCCTGTCGGATAGTGCCTATCACGTCAGTCAAATCCGAGTCGTGATGTCGATCAAGTTCATGCAGCACTACGAGGCGTTCTTCGCCCGACACGTCAATTGAAAAGGCCGCACCGCCGCCGGCTCGGAGACTGGCGTGACTCATTTCTGCCGTTAGCTCAATGTCCTGCGGAAAATAGTTACGCCCGCGGATGATGATCAGATCCTTGAGCCGGCCAGTGACAAACAGTTCTCCGTCGCGCATGAAACCAAGATCGCCGGTCCGGAGATATGGTCCTGCTCCGGTGTCTGCGACATGGGCCTTGAAAGTCGACTCCGACTCGTCCGGGCAGCCCCAGTAGCCTTGGGCGACGTGCGGACCGGCCACCCAGATTTCTCCAATCACACCGGGAGAACACTCGCGTAAGGAAACGGGATCTACAATCCTGATCTCCTGGTCCAACCAGGCGCGGCCTGAACCGACGAAAGACGTGGCGTTGTCATCAGCATCGCCGGCCGCAACGACTTGATGCATTTCGATCGCCGCCCGCTTCACCCTCGCGACGACCGGTGATGCAGACTTCGGTCCGCCCGAAACAAAGAGCGTGGCCTCAGCCAGGCCATAACACGGGAAGAAAGCCTCGCGACGAAAACCGCACGGCTCAAATGCGGCGCAGAAGCGATCGATCGTGGCCTCGCGTATCGGCTCGGCGCCGTTAAAGGCGACGGTCCAACTTCGCAGATCGAGATTCGCTCGTTCCGGCAACGGGATCTTGCGCACGCAGAGGTCGTACGCGAAGTTAGGCCCGCCGCTGGTCGTCGCCCGGTAACGTGAGATCGCTTGCAGCCAGCGCGCCGGATTTTGCAGAAAGCTGACCGGCGACATCAGAATGCACGGCGCGCCACAGTAGATCGATTGCAGCACGTTTCCGATCAAACCCATGTCGTGGTAGAGCGGCAACCAGCCGAGGATGATCGACTGCTCGGTCTGCTCAAACGCAGTCTGGATCATGCGCTGGTTATGTAAGAGGTTGTCATGGGTGAGCATGACACCTTTAGGTCTGGCCGTGGAACCGGACGTGTATTGAACAAACGCCAGCGACTCGGCTCCCACGCGTTCACTGCGCCACTCGCGTGCAACATCGATATCGAGATTGTCAGTTGTCAGCCAGCGCAGCGGCTGCAGCTCGGGCGAGCCGGACGTTTGCTCGACCTTGGAAAGAATGGCAGTTGTCGTGAGGGCCACTCGAGGGCTGGCATCTTTAACGATGGACCAGAGCCGCGGCAGAGACCGTCGCGATGTTGGCGGATACACAGGCACCGCAACCGCGCCCGCATAGAGCGAGCCGAAGAACGCCGCGATATATTCGAGCCCTGGCGGATAGAGTAAGAGTACAAGCTGATCTTTAGCGCCCAGGCTCTGTAGCCGCGCGCCGATCGCACGTGCTCGCTGGTCCAACTCGCCATAAGTCAGACGAGCTTCCTCTGTTTCACCGTCGATGAGGAACGTGTAGGCATTCCTGTCGGGCTGCGACTCGGCGCGTGCGCGCAAGAGTTCGACGAGGTTCTTGTATTCGAGATTCATCTGACCTGACTTCGACTAGTTGGCTTCAGCCGATTTGGCTGCTGTAGTAGTTGAGGCTATCAGGTCAAAGTCGTCAGGAACTCTGAACTGCAACTCTTTTGTACAAAAATCTATCCACTCCGGCGTGGTTCGATTGAAGATCACGTTTTCACCGGGCCAGATAAGCTCGGTAACGGTGAAATCTTCCTGCAGGAAGACCACGTCGTCGTCGGAGAGCTCGCGCGAATTTCCATTCTCATTCACGTTAGCAGTCTCCTTCCAATTAATCTTTTCCTCGCGCCAATCACTGAACTGCCGCAGTTGTCCTAATAAATAAGCCCGCGCATAACCTCGCGATGTCGAGTCACCGCTCGCTCCGTTTGCTGCCTGCTCGGCTTCTTTCAACAGTCGCGCGACATCTGTATGTTTTGCCGCCAACGCAATTTTGTAAGGCGTTCTTTGATCTCGGCCCGTCCGGAAAACGTCGGCGCCGTTATCAAGCAACAGTCTCACGATCTCCACGCTTCCTTTTCCGGCGGCCCAGTTCAAAGGCGTCCAGCCCTGCTCATCCTGCTGCTGTATGTCCGCGCCTGCGTTCAAAGCTGCTTCGACTTTAGCCGGCTGACCTGTCTTCACAGCGTCGATTAACTGCAAATCACTCATAGCAAAGACTCCTGTACGTCAGAGTTAACGATCTTCTTGCATGGGTTGAAGAAAACTCGGTTGGCGGCGCGTTATGTCGTTTGTCGTCGTGTTATCCGTGAGGAAAGCAGGCTACCGCCATTTAAGCCGTGAGCTCAACATCGAATGGGGATTTTTTTGAACCGAGCTCTTATGATGAGAACCGAGCAGTGTTCCACACTCTCTGGATCTCAAGATAAAACTCTACTACTACTCTTAGAGAGTCACCGGGGGGTCGTTGAGATAAGCGGGCGATAGCACCCATTTTATTTGCGGTCATTTGACCTGTCTGTCGCAAACGCTACACAAGCCCAGAGACGATGTGTGACGAAAGTTTTCATTTGTTCAGAAAGCTCCGCAGCTGATCGTGGATTATGTGATAGCACTCGCACGACTCAGCTTCAAGTTTGGCGCGATCGAGTATAGTGATCTTGCCGCGGCTATAGCGAATCAGACCGTCTCTTTGCATGGTGGCAGCAGCTTTGGTTACAGCGGTTCTGGGAATGCCGAGCGCGTTTGAAATATTCTCATGTGTGAGATCCAGACTGTCGGCATTCACCCGATCCTGAACTGTAAGCAACCAACGCCTGAATGCCTGCTCGCGAAAGTGGAAACGATTACAGATGGCGCCCTGCGAGATTTGTGCAATCAAGATGCCGACATAACGCAACACGAATTCATGTACTTTTTGTCCCTTAGCAAATTCTTCCTGCAACGCCTTCGCTTTGATCTTGAGCGCCCTGGTGGTGAACTGAACCGTAACGTCATACGGGATCATATGATCTCTCGAGATCACCGGTAGTCCCACTGCCCCTTCATTGCCGACCATTGCGACTTCCATCAGCGAACCGCTTTCAGTTATGGAAACCAGGGACAATAAACCGTTCTCCGGGAAATATGCGTATTCAATGTCATCTCCAGTGAGATATACGTTCTCACCTTTTTGGAGCTCGACCGTTTCCAGCGACGGCAGCAGCCGCGCCAGCTCTTCATGCGGAAGAGCGTCGAGAATTCTGTTCCCAGTACTTAGTTGCAGTTGCCTTTGTGCAAACATAGCTATGCCCGCTACTTTCTAAAGCGATTCTTTTGTTCTGGGCAGAACTAGTTGGGATGGCGTGAGTAGTATCGTATCTTTTTTTGTCGCCGTGTCAATCAGGGTTATTGACTTGAAAGGATGGCTGGTCTCGCATTGGGCAAAACTCGTTCTTCCGATCAGCGCTTTTGCTTTCAAGAACTGCTCTTCCACTCTCGATGCGGAGACGGCGAAAATTGTCGCCGTATAGTAGCCGTCAACATTCTGACCGGCATCTTCCTCCGGACGGGGGGTAATTGAACACAGAAGAAGCACGGACGCCTGAGTGCGGTCCATACGACTGACGCTCGTTCAAGCAACTACTGTGGGTCGGAAACAAAAGGAATAGACGGCGAGGCTTATGATGCCAACGATTATGTTCGGGGCTTTGGGGATAACGGGACAACCATATTCCGCTGTTATCAGGCGACCGGCCTTATCTGGCCGCTTGTTGTTGCAGCCCTCGTCGCTTAATGGCATCCGAGATCTTTCGCTGCCGCAGCCGAGAACGAAGTTCAAGAATTACACAATGTAAACTCATAGCCTTCTTCCCCACGCTTTCTCTGCGGGTAGATAACTCAACAACTCTGAATTACGGGAGCCAGCTCGTTTTAACCAAGATAAGAACCAAATGAGCCACACTAGCAAGGAGTCCTTACCACACTCAGCAATTTGAACCCAATCGACCAAATCCCGAACGTGTGGACCGTATTGCTTTTCTAGATTCTGTCGATAGGAACTCCCAGGTTGACCAAGTGCAGAGAGTTCTCGATAGCTACCGCATGTTGCTACCAACTGTCCAGGAACAACGACAAAATCAGGTTGCTCCGTCACAGGAAGATCACGGAGGGCTTCCACCAGGTTTTGCTTCAAGGTCTCAGCCTTTGGACTTTCAAATGACCACAGAACGAATACCGACTCTTGTATTGCAGGCGAAGTGGGTGCTTCGGAGAACTTTCGTCGCAGTTGTTTGAACCTTCGACATTTGTTGATGCTGTCCGCAAGCTCCGTTGGTGAGATGTTAGTTTTGACCTCGATCATTGCGTAAACTGCTTCAACTAGCCAAATTCGACTAGGTCCCGACGGATAAAAGGGAGCATTCCAACTGTGGTCAATCACAATCAGGTCGGCTTGGTTAGAGAATTGGCCATCGGATGACGCGACAAGTCCAGTATCGATTCCGAATTCCCTTGGTAAGTAATTGCGAAGCATTGTTGCAAGCAGTGACTCGCGGTGTCCGCCCGCCGTGGGGCGATGGGACGCAAAATCGCGACGAATCGCCTTGGATTTGGTGTCGAGTTCCTCAGCTATATTGGCAAAGTACTGCGGCAAGTCCATTAACTATTCCTTTTCAGACCTGAATCATCGCCTCGTTTACCCCAACACATGCTAGTTGGATGTTAAATGCCAAAGTGTTCTAGTTGTTGTTAGTTCTTTCCCGAGTCTTTATCGCAATTGGTCCGTGTCTCTTGAACTTAATGCAGGGTCAGCCGTGCTCAGAACTACTGGCAAGCTGAAATCATTCGACCGGCTGTATACTTGACGGTAGCTCTGTTGGACTTGTAATCGATTTAGATCCTGAACGTGCGCTTCGCTCAACACTAATCGTGTTCCATCCCGTTGCTGTAATTCCGGACTTAAGGAAAGACTAACTATATTCCTTCCGTTTCAATACCTGGACGAGTTGACTCAATTTCAATGTCGATTGCTTTTTAAACGGTGACATCGCGCTGGAATCTTTTAATTCATTTCGGCATGGAACGACCCGTTTTTTTGAACAATGGTCACGGTCTATTACGGTGCAACTCCGTTAGCTTTATCATAGGACGCCGGAATACTTGAGCGTTGAACCTATCCATATAGTCTCCCTCGCTGGAACTTCCGCCATCCCATTCCCAGCAAGGTAACAAACGCAATTGCAAGAAGGATGAGATCGGCTAGGAATAGTATCCGTCGGAGCCTATCAACTGGTAAAACACCGTCAGGTAAGCCCAGAATGCCAGAACGGAAGTAAATTTGATAGGCCAATAAGCTAGCAATCGAGAAGAACGTAAAAAAACCTGAGCGGATAATCGCAGTCACTTGAAGTACCCAAGGTTTAGTCGCATTGTGTTCCCTTTCCCACTCCCAGTAATTCACTTCCGTCTCTGAGGTAATCTTGGTTGTCATTTTCTCGAGGTATTGTCCTATGTTGTCTACAATGATCTCATCATTCCACTGAGTAAATGTGAATGGCATTGACAGGAGTGGGAGCATTAACAACGCAGTCTGGAATGCGCTCATAAACTCATTAATATTGTCGTGTTTGTAGCTAGCTAACAAACCGGCAATCACGAACCCGATTACCAGCACATTGTAATGAATGAGTCTATTCGCGGCATCTAATCGAGTTCGCTGTTCGGCGCGAAGGGCGTTGTATTCTTGAATGTGGAGAGTTAGATAGTCTTGCTTCCTCAGGGCATCCGCATCCGTTGTTACTTTCGCGAGGTTAATCTGTTCGAGGAGGTCGGAAGACCTATCAATGTTCTTGGCAAGCAGGAGTTGCGTGTCCCTCCATTGATTAAAAAGCCACACAGTATCTCCTTACTGAGTCCCACGCAGCGCTTATTCATGTCGAAAACGGCTATTCAGGTAGTGAAGCAATTAAATTCGCCGCCTGAATACTGCTGTGAGGCCTCGCTAGATTATTTATTTTGTTTGTGAAGAACTCACTTCCTCTGTTCGCTAGTACTGATTTTATCCACCGCACTAAGTCCGTTGAACTACGATTATAGCGACCTACTCCTGAATCAGAGATTACTCTAACGTTGTACTCTTCCTGGCCTGGCAACATATCAACGATACCGATTGGAAGTCCTGATGCTAAGGCTTCGCTTACTGTTAGCCCGCCTGCCTTACCAACAAGAATGTCAGCAACTGCATAAAAGTCACTGATGTCTTCACGATAATCGTAAACCTTTACTCTCTCCTTATACTTTCCCTGACAGTACCGGTGGCGAACTCGCTGGGCGAAGCGCGCGTTTCTTCCCGCTAAAACCAAGAATTGAAGAGCGAGTTTCGAAGCCAACAGTTCTTCAAGAACCTGCAAGTGTTTGTGCGCTCGCAGTCCATCACCTCCAAAAGTAATCAGGACCGTTTCAACATCTTTGACGAGTCCGAATTGATTCCGCAGCATGGCAATATCTTTTCTCATTGCAAATTCGGCTGCGATAGGTATGCCGGTTATCCAAACACTTGCGGCCATCGAATCCCAGGATTCACCAATGATTTCACACTGTGGCGGCAAATAATAATGATCAACGTTTGGGAATATCTGTAACGCGTGAAGGACAAAATCCGTTGCCGCGACACATAGTTTAGATCCAAACAGTTCTTTCAAAACCGAACCTGCACATGCTGCTATACCCTGAGTTGCCACAAAGATGCTGCTTTCTTGGAGGTCAAACTCCATCGCCAGTCTGTCCACAGCAACCTTGATCGGACCCTTCATTTTAGTTTGGCTCGTGGTTCGCTTCATCGACGCTTTGTAGTAGGGACTGTAAACCCACTTTAGGTGCGTAGACGCGAGGCGCCACCCATCTTCATAAAACATTCTCCAGGCCTTAGGGAAATAGTCGAATATGTTAATTGCCTCGATGTGAGAGTTTTGGTCGATAGCCCGAAGAGTGTTAGCAAGATTAATGGCGGCTTGCATGTGTCCCCAACCGACAGACGACCCTGCTATGATGATGGTTTTCTTCATACATGAAAAAATATCTACGAGATCAACTTATAGCCTCCGTACACCAGAGAGCACCGAATGATCGTTCCTATAGCTGATCCCAAGGAAAACTGAAAAGCATTTATCTTCATCATGGAGGCAGAATAGATACTACTGCGCATGGGCATTCCAGGAACAGACATGAACACCAGAAATCCGAGTAACCCATATGTCTTCATAACGCCTTCAGACCACGCGAAAAACCTAACCCAGAGAGAGTCGAGCCGGATAAAGGCTAGGAATTTAAGGAACGCCTTAGATTCTTTGAGAAGGCCTCCTGATCTAAAGACGATGTAGGAGCCAAATCCCTTACCCAAGGCGCAGGCAATTAGAACCGTTATCCGAGAAAGTCTAGGAAACAAGAACATGGGAGCCTCGGAAGGAAGAGGCAGAAATATGGCACAGGCAGCTTCATATACAAAAATGTAGACAATATCTAAAACAGCAGATGGAGTACTTAAAGGAACATCCATTTTCTAACCGAGGCGACATCACCAACACTGCTGTAGATTTAAAGGAGTAAGCCCGTCCCGACTTACGGGATAGGGACATAAGACTACCCTTCGTGTCAGAATTGAGATTCTAACCGAATCATGCGTTCGTTGATAGATCTGACAACAATTCCAACCCCTTTCCAGAAAGTGTCTCCCTCGCTCACTCGCTGTTCAGATCGGTATCTTCAGATCACAAATTGCGATCTCAAAATGCTGAATGGTTAGCCATAGGCAACACGGATGGACGGTTTGAAATCGCAATGTTAGAGAATTTCGTATGTGACCAACTTAATTTGGCGCGATTGCAGGTAGTGCCGCGATTCCAGTTTGAAAACCGCTGATCATAAAACTTCGCGAGGAGAAGATCAGTGAATGGGCCGCCATCGTCGATCAGTGGATGCGGAGGTCACGCGCGCGGGTCGAAAAAAATGACACTGATTCGTCACTCGACTTTCTGCGAATCGATGAAAATCAATGTAAGAGACTGCCAAAGAATTGCTCCTGCGTCGGCTGCAACCTGTTGAAGAATTGTAAGTTAATGCTACTGCATGTCACTGCATGACAAACCATGCAATGGTGGTCCAACCCCGTTCGCAATGCGGAGGTCAGGGGGTTCGACCCTCTGCTCCATCAAAGAATCAATGACTAAAAGGCAGGGCGGGCACCCTGCCTTTTCATTGTCACCGATTCCGCACTGGTCCAATCGGTTCACCAGATTTTCAGACGGTTTCGTTCTCACTTGCAGCCCACCGTTTGGAGCGAGTCAGAACCCCTGAACCTCATCCCGTTAAAGATTGCTCCTGTTAACGAGGCAGATGTACTCCCGCATTTTATGCCCGTGTCCTGCGTGACAAAGTGAAGGACCATGTCGATGTCTCCGTCTCCGTCCACATCTTCCATCGCGAACTGCACTGGCACGGTCTCAATTCCGGTAGCGCCAAAGCGTATCGTGGCCGGATCGACGGTGCTTGCGTCAAAAGAAGGTGTAGTCAGAATGGCCACCGGAATCTTTCCTTTGCTGTTCGGATTGATGCTATTCGGGAACGCGCCTCCCTTGATGTCGAGCGAGATCGAGATCAGCAGCGGTTCGAACAGATACTCAATGTAGTCAAGCTTGAAGTGGGTAACATCAAAACCAGGGGTCGTGAAGTGAAAATTTGCTCGGCCTTGACCGCTGAGCGTTGCGGTAAAGATGGTCTCCACCACGCCGAAGTGCGAAGCCTCACCCGTGAGTTGTCCTGAGAAAACAAACGGGGTTGTCACAACTGAATTATTATTCAAGCCCGGGACTACGATAGGCGAGCTAACGAAATTAAGGGAGCCCGTAACTCTCACCATATCGTAGAACACACCGTTTACTCTCGCACTGGTGAAAAATTGCGAGCCAAGCAGTCCGGAAAAACTGCTGTTGCTTCCGATCACCTGACCTTGAGTGCATGGCGTGCAGGTGTCACGAGCTTCTACCGTGCCGGGATCGCCGGTGGGAATTGACTGAGTGAAGACCGCCAGCCCCGGCCCGGAGAGATTGAATACAGGTCCAAGCCGGAGAGTGGGAGGGCCGCCGTCAACGGATGTTGATACATAGACTGCGCCTTGCACATCCGGGATCGTGAACGACTGAGCGCGAGCTTCAACACCATAGAGCGTGAGCACGGCAATGAGAGCAATTAGTGATTTCTTTAAGTTGAACATAAGCACCTCCGCTCAATTCAGGTTCGGATCAGCAATCCTGGCTTTAAGCGAAGAACTCAACGCCTCGATCAGATCACGTGAATAAAAAGGCTTGTTCACATATCCCTGTGCGCCCGCCGAAATGGCCGCTTCCTTTTCTGCCTGGGACACTGCGCCGGAGCAAATTAATATCGGAGTGATTTGATCGAAGGTGCGAATGCGGCGGCAAAGTTCGACTCCTGTTGAATCCGGCATCCAGTAATCCAATAAGAGCGCGTCAAACTGTTCACTTTGCGCAAGCTGCAAAGCGCCCGCAGTGGTCTCAGCCGTAGAAACGCGGAAGCCGGCGCGCTGCAAGATCACTTCGACTAACGCCCGCATGTCAGGACTGTCGTCCACAAAAAGAATATGCGGTCTTACGCTGGTCAATGGTCTATTGATGTGCATAGGAATGCCTTTCCTCCACACGATGCAGCAGCCAATGCAGCAGGAACAAGAACGCCGGCGAGGCAAATATCACAAATGCCCAGCCTGCGATGTGGTATCTCAGGAGATAACCGTAGACCAGGTAAAACGCTATAAGACTGCCCAGCGTGATTGAAACGCCCAAGCCCTCCCTCCTCCACGCGACGATCAATCCGATGATCACGCCGAGGGGAAAGAAGATTAGGCCGCACCACTCGCCGCGCGAGATCTCTGAAGGATTTAGTACTTCTGCCTGAAAGAGCAAAAGCAATAGAGTTATGCTGGTTATACTGCCCAGCCGCGCCAGGAATTTGGTCAAAGCCACGGGAAAACCGAAAAGAGTGTCGCTATACATAAACGCCTCCTTGTAGCGAATGGACCACCTGGATTTCTCGCCACCGCTACACCTTTATATTCAGCAAGAGACATACCCTGAATAAGCCGCTCAGATCCGCAACTTATGGTTTCCTCTCTGCGAAAACTTCCGCAGAATCTTGTGTGAAATTGCGTCTTATAGCCTGGGATTCCCGTTATTGCGTGCCACTCCAATAATCAAATTCCGCTCGGAGGAGTTACCGTGAATGTCTTTCGCGGTGATGGTAATCGTATAGATCCGCTCGTCACTGTGCGCCGCTTTCGCTGCTCGCAGCCGTACGTGATGAGCATCCACTACCTCCCAATCGACTCCCTTCTGATCAGCCGGCTCGTTACTCGTGACGGTCAACGTTGTCTCGGAGATGCCGCAGTTGTCCGTCGCGTCATAGCTCACTGTCACGTCCACCATGTCATGGTTCGGCGGCCAGAGCTTTGACGGATTTCCTGAAACGTTGGAGATGATCGGGGCTGTGTTGTCGACGACGGTGACAGTCTGTGTTGCCGATGCGAGGTTGCCACTGGCATCTGTAGCCGTGTAAGTGATGAGCGTCTCACCGACTGGAAAGAGATTGTTAGCAGGCACGCCACTGCGGCTCAATACCAGCTCGGAGCAGTTGTCGACCGCGATTACATCCGGACCAGGAACGCTCGTAGCCGGTTCGGGTCCGTTTGGCGCTCTGTCTGTCGTAGTAGAGACGACTCCGAAATAAGCGACGTAGTTGACGGCGCCATTGTCGCCGCCAAGAACACTGAGCGGCACCGTGACGGACAGTGAAGTCTCTGTAAAGGTAATCGGCACTCGACCCACGACTGTTAACCTGGATTCCCTTCTCGAAATCACGTCAACAATCCCCGGATGCACCCACTCACTAAACACATCGATAGAGTAATCAACGCCGAGTGGTATGCGTGGAGTGAAAAAGACGTTCGCATTCGAGTTGATGCCTGTCGCGGGGTTCTGGTCCGTGTCGATGTCAATGAAGCCGAAGAGACCTAAACCCGTAGCGGAAGGAGGCGAGATAGGACCGGCGAAGTTCACCGTGAAACTCAGCGATTCCATATCATACGTGGACTTGACGGAGGCGATGTCCGCCTCTTGTCCAGGCGACGGACCGGGCCGCACGTCACCAATCGGGTCGAGCACCACCGGGTTTAAACCGCTCGCCGCGCCGCGGAGCGCCGCATCAGCAACGAAAGCTCCGCACGAAGTCGCGTCAGGCCCAGTCATCATAGTTACAGACGGAAGCGTGGCGATGAACGTCGGCGGCTCTTCATCTTTTACTATCACGACCTGTTGGCATGACGACGTTACATTCGCCGAGTTTGTTACGGTCCAGGTGACGACAGTTTGTCCGCAAGAAAACGGAGCGTCGACGTCGGCGCCGTCGCTGCGAGTAGCGACCGCAATGAGATTGCTGTCACACGCGTCAAATACGGTCGGCGGCCGCAGCGTCAGCCTGGCTGCGCACGTGCCCGGCTCATTTTCGACCGTGATGTCTCCGCTGCAAGTGATGACGGGTGCAATCGAAGATTGCCCGACTGGGGCTGTTATCGGTCCACCGTACGACCACGCCTCGGGCGTGATACCCAGCCTGCGCGTAGGCTCGTCGGCTGTGGCCGTGGTTCCCGAATAGTAGTCGTGCGTGAATCCCGACTCGTTGCTATAGATCGAGTTTGGGATCGGGTTTGCGTCCGTTTCATCAAGCCACACGTAAGGATCTCCCGTGGGCCAATGGACATACTGGCCGACGTTAGCGTGATTGACGACTGTCGGCTTGGGTGCTGTGTCCAGCGCGTCGAAGTAAGAAAGAATGGAGTGCCCCCACTCGTGTTTGAAGACGTTGCGATGGCCGTAAGCAGTGGCCTCGATGATGATTGTGGCGTAGGTCTGGCCCAACCCCATCGAGGGCGTCAGGCCCGCTGCGGCGCCGATCCAGTAGCGAACGCCCGTGTACTGGTCCACAGCTCTCGGATCCCAGATCACG
This sequence comes from uncultured Blastocatellia bacterium, assembly GCA_946480785.1. The sequence continues at coordinate 70,795 of CAMLLD010000002.1, forward strand.
ATGACGGAGTCAAAGGCGGGATCGAGATCGCGTGCGGTGTTTGCGGCGGAGGGCCACCACTTGTCACCGAATGGATCGAGTTGCGACAAGACGTGGTCCGGGTAACGTATGGTCAACTCGGGATTCATATTCCCACTGGTGAGCGCCGGTATATCAGTGTTCACGAATTGAGTGGCGGCCAGAGTCGCCTGCTCGACTTCAGCCGGCGTCATCGCGGCAACCATATGATGGCTGACTCCGCTGGTGTCGGTCAGAAGAGCGTCAGTCTTGTCATAGATGAGCACCAGAATTTTCCAACTCGGATGCGTGCCATCAGGCTTTATCGGCGTCAGCCGCAGATCGTCGAACCACGCCGTCCCCTTCGAGATGCCGCCCCAATAGCCCAGTCGCGCACCAATGGTGATTCGCGTGCTGGAACCTGAATTGAACCTCACGCTGACGTGCGTCCAATCGTTAGTACCGAACACGCCCGGCGTGTGCGTCCAGGTGCCGATGAGCGAGAGGTTCGCACCTGTGCCCTCGGACACATTTTCCGTCTTGATCCAGCCAGTGAGCATGTAGTGGGTTTCAGGCTCAACCGTTAGTTCCTGCAAGAACCAGGCATCGTTGAGTTCGGTCGCCGTGATCTTGACACTGCTGGCGCCTGAACGAGCGGTGCTGTCGTCGCGGGCAAAGCTCGCAGTGGGCCGCCATTGGTCTGTGGTCCAGTCGAGCGCGCTCGCACCAGGCGTTTGCAGCGGAAGTTCGAAGCTACCATTCTTGAGCAACTCCGCCGCGCAAGCCGCCGGCGCCATGCCGACCACCGGAGCGTTCGCACTATGCGCACCGGGTGAAAAGACTATGAATAACAATCCGATCGTTAATATGCCCGCGAAAGATAAACGGACTTTACCGCCCATAAACGCCGGCAAGCGATTTCTGTGAAGTGATGGCGATTGCATGGAACAACGCCTCCTTGTGGTATTCGCGGGTTTACCACCGAAAGCGCAAGCGACGTTCCAGATATTTGTGAGGAATTGACGAGGGACTTTGACTGTCGTTGAGAATTCTTGCTCAGGCGACTGTGCAATTTAACGCAACCCGAGACTCACGATCCGCTGCGATATGACATCTACGGCGAACGGAATGTGCCGACAAGGAAGGCACGCCACTGTACGCGGCCTGCTACCTACTTATTCACCTGACAACCTCAACGGAGCAATGAGCACGAGCCGAAACCGCCGATGAAACACTGCCCAGCAGTAAGCGATCAATGCCCCGGGTTCCTCTCGCCCCCACGAGAATGCAATCTGCGCCCCAAGTGGCGGCTTCTTCAAGTATTTCATCCGCGGGGTTACCACGTCTGATGAGAACTTCTGCATGCAAGCCCGCAGCGCGAATTCTTTGTGCCGCGGGTTCAAAGATCTCACGCACTTGAGACCAGTTGCGCTCATCAGCGACCTCGATCCATTTCATGGCTGCCGGTTCAGAAGGGTTGGAAGCGATCGGCATTACTGTGTCGACCACCGCCAGCAGTCCGACTTCTGTTCCCTTGGGCCAGTGACGATCGCAAACCGCCTTCACGGCGGCATTCGAGTCAGCCGAATTATCCACGCCGATCAACAGTCGAACGGGCCTGTCAGGATTGTTGTTTGACGCACGTCCGATACGAACGGAGCAGCGCGCTTCGTACAGAACTCGTTGCGAGATGCTGCCGAGTATCAGCCGGCCACCTAAAACGGAGTGACCGCGAGCGCCCATGACAATGAGATCCGGTTTCCAGCTATCAGCTTTGCGTAACAGCGCCCAGGCTGGTGAATCGGCTTCCGCCTGGAAGCTGAGATGCCAGCCTGGAAAGAGCGACTGAATTTGGCCACTGATCTGTTTAGCAAGCTCTTCTGCTTCCGCCAGCTTCTGTTGCGCCCGTTTGTGCGCGAGCTTGATACCCTCCGGAACATACAACGGAAAAGTGTTGTCCACTTCTTCGTTGATTGGCGGCGGCACGAAGACATCTGCTACCGTCATCAAGAACGCCTCAACGTCATCACCCAATCCGGCACGCCGCAAGTCTTCGAGCGCTGCCTCTGCGAATTCGGAACCGTCGTAGCCAATAAGTATTTTCATCGTCTTACCTCAGTGCGGCGTTCTCGATTGCACGGCCGCAAGTTGCAGAAGCGTCGTAAGACCCGGACATCAAGCGATCGAGTGCGTCATCGAGTCTCCGTAGCTGCGCCTGAAGCAATTCCTGACGTGCGTGAGACACAGGCTTGAGTAGAGCCTCGCAAATGTCTTCACGTTCTCCATGCAAACAGTTCCAGGCAAATCCGCCTTTTCCGTCAAGCGGGATTTCGGCCAACTTGATTGTGGGGTTCTCGTTCATGGTTATTACCTCCCTAACGCTCCCTATGAATGCGCATATTGCCAATGGCTGCTGAACGCGTTTGGCGCAACTCCAGAAGCGGCCGTGCCCGACGGTGGCTGGTACGTCCGTCCGAAGATCTTTGTGAAGATAAAGACTGTCCCTTCCCACTCCATCGATCACAAATTGGCAGGAACTCTATCTCACGGGCCTCGAAGATTTTCCTGAGTGCAGCCGCGGCTGTCGCGTCTCCCATCTCAGTGCCCTTTCGCTTTCTCTGCAGATTGATCCTGGGAGATCTTCTCAGAGGCCGGACAACGAACCACTTCGACCGAGCACTTGGCGTGAGAGACAACTCCTTGCGAAACGGAACCCAGCAGAAATCGTTCCCACGTACTGTAGCCATGCGAACCCAACACAATGAGATCAGCTTTCCAGCTTTCTGCCTCATCGAGGATCACCGATCGGGCGGAGCCAGGCGCTAAGACCGCGTCCACAGAAAGAGCTGTATTGGATTTGAGTTTTTCCACCGCGCGGTTGACGATGTTCTCGCCCTGTTTACGAAGTGCCGCGTCCAGCTCGTCAAAGTAATTTGGTGGTATGGCCCAGGCTTCCGGTGTCGGTGGCAGCGGAGTTTCCAGAACAGTAAGTACCTTCACCGAAGACTCTTCGGGCCAGGGCCGGCGAGCTACTTCCGCCACCGCAGCATCGCTGCAACGCGAACCGTCGATTGCTAAAAGTATTTTCATGACGAACCTCCCCGTCACCCCGCGTCTGTGCACCGCCTGTACCATTAGGAATGGTCGCGGGTTTTAGGCTGAAGAGTGAAAGAGTTGCGAGGTATTTCGCAGCAAAGCTTGAAATTTACCCAGACGCTTGTTGCTGCAAACTGCAATGACGGCTGCGAAAAGTGTGTGTCCTGGCGGCATGTGCGTTGCACGAACAGATCGCCATGAACACTCAACTACCGGCAATCGAGTTTCGACACGTTGTCCTGAGCTTTGGCGACAACGTCGTGCTTAATGACATCAATTTCACGCTCGATCACGGAGAAATGATTCTCATAACCGGCATCTCCGGATCGGGCAAGTCCGTCTTGCTCCTACTGGCGATGGGTCTACTAAAACCAGATTCTGGCGAGATACTTGTCGAAGGTCGAGAGATTCAGGAGCTCACGGAAGCAGAACTCATAGATCTACGTGGCGGTCTCATGGGCATGGTGTTTCAGGAAGACTCTCTCTTCACCGGACTGCCGGTTTACGATAACGTCGCCTTCCGCCTCGAGGAGCATGGCTGGCCGGAGGACGATATCGAAAGAGCAGTCACTGAAGCACTGCGTTTTGTCGGTCTCGAAGGAGAGGAAAGCAAGTTTCCCGAAGAGCTTTCAGGCGGGATGAAGCGCCGGCTTGAAATTGCCCGCGCCCTGATCGGTTGGCCGCGCATTATGTTGTTTGACGAGCCGACGATGAGTCTCGATCCGCTGGCTGCTCTAAAAGTCCTCGACCTTGTGATTCGCGCGCGTGATATCAATCAGATCTCATCGCTGTACGTGACCAAGAAGATCCATGAGATTCCTTATCTGACCGGCTGGCGTGCTGAGGCTCTGAACAACGGTGAGATCAGAATCGTCGAAGCTCCGGCAACAAATCCGCCCAAAACGAGGATAATGGTTCTCGATGCCGGCAAGATTGTCTTCACTGGATCAGCGGCGGAGTTTGCCACGAGTGAACTCAAAGCGATCCAGGAGCTATCGACACTCGATCGTCATGACCACTCGCATGAGCCGCATTTTTCTGATCCATGGGACCAGAGACGCCAACCAGCAGAAGCTATTCTGTAGTCCACAGATCACGCATCTTTCAACCTTGCCAGACTTGCGAAAGACTTGCGTACAACCAATCAACCGCCAGTTGATTAGGTTGGCAATCGACGCCGCCATACTCGAATCTCACGGTCAAGCGCTAATGCATTACGCAGAAACACTCGCCCTTGCTGTCGCTGGTACGTCACCACGTCGCTGTAGGCGATCGAATCGCCCGTTGCATCATCCGGCGCTTTAGCGTGAAGCACGATGTCGTTCATCGACCGTACGCCTTCCAACTCGCACGCCGCAATCGTTTTCCCACATCATTCGCGCCGCGTCCGCCAAACTCTCCGTCAACCAGATCGTCTGCGCGTGTGGCGTCATTACGTCTTTGACTTTCATAGCCAGTCTCCTTCCTTACGCACCTGGGTGGGCAATGAACATGCCGCGAAGTAGTTCAAGAAAACCTCCGTGGACACGATCGATTGGTCCAGCAGCTTGCGGAAAGTTCCGCAATAACATGCGTGGAAACTCGCGTTTCAACAGTGTGCATGTTTCAGCCGGGTTGTTTGTCGTCGGTATCGCGTGTTCCTCTCCGCAGGCACAGACCTTGCCCGTTCCGAACTCGAAGGAGCTGCAAGCGTTACTACGATCCGCGTTATGCGGACGGCTTCGCGCTTGAATGTGCGGCCTTGCTGCGCGCACGCAAAGAGATGGGCCTGACGAACATCAAGATCATGATTCCGTTTGTGCGCACGGCCGTTCTGAGTTTGATTGCAGACGTGATCGAGGAAGGCAAAAAGCGTCCGCCGCGTGAGATTACTACCGAGGCACGTTATGAGTGCGGCCACGATCCGTTCTGAAACAACTCTCGAACCCGCAGCGGCGTCGCCGGTTGTGAACCCAACAGACTGGCACGCGCTGGAAGCGAACGCCGTCGCGCTCTCCCTCAATGTCGATCCGAGCGTCGGACTCACGCGCTCGCAAGTAAGCGAGCGACAACTTGAGTACGGCCGCAATGCTCTTCAGGAACTTCAATCACGCTCCGCCTGGCGCGTACTCATCGATCAGTTCGCGAACATCGTGATTGCGCTTCTCGCAATCGCGGCTGCAATTTCCTGGGCCACTAATGACGTTCCGGAAGCCATTGCGATAATCGTTGTTCTCATCATTAATGCCGCCGTCGGTTTCGCCACTGAGTGGCAAGCGGGTCGCGCGCTGGACGCACTGCGCCGCCAATCGCGCACGCTCTCACGTGTTCGACGTGAGGGCTTCGAAGCAACTGTCGATGCCGAGGAATTGGTCCCTGGGGACATCGTAATTTTGAACGCCGGCGATCGTGTTCCGGCTGATGCACGACTGCTCGAAGTGGTGCGCCTCGAAACGGAAGAGTCAGCGCTCACGGGTGAAAGTACGACCGTCGAAAAGAACATCGGCGCAGTCTCTCCGCCAACACCTTTGGCTGAGCGGCGCTCGATGCTTTATCTCGGGACCGCGATTGCCGCGGGTCGAGGCGTGGCGATCATTGTGAGCACCGGCACGGCCACGGAGCTCGGCAAGATCGGCCGGCTGGTTGCGACTTCAACCAAAGAGCGCTCCCCACTCGAAATACAACTCGCTCAGCTCGGGCGACGCCTTGTCTATCTGGTGCTGGCGATCGCCGCGGTCGTGATGGTGACCGGATGGTTGCGTAGCGATGGCCTCTGGTTAATGGTTGAAGTCGGCGTCAGCCTCGCCGTAGCGGCCGTCCCCGAAGGTCTGCCCGCCGTGACCACCTTAATTCTCGCTCTCGGCGTGCTGCGTATGGCCCAACAACGCGCCATCATGCGCCGGCTGCCCGCTGTCGAAACACTCGGCAGCACGACAGTAATCTGTGCCGACAAAACCGGAACACTCACGGAGAACCGGATGACCGTGCGTGAATACTACTTGTCGGATGAACGCCGTATAGAAATCGCGGACTGCGAGCATGCCCTCGAGAACGATTCATTGCTACAGCAGGCCGTTCGCATTGGCGTGCTCTGTAACGAAGCCTCTTTTCGCGCCGACGCGACTGACGAAACGCGCACGATTGGCGATCCGACGGAGACAGCGTTGCTGGTGGTTGCGGATGCGCTTGTGCTGGACATTCCGCACGAACGCGCGATTCATCCAAAGATTGCGGAACAGCCTTTTCACGCGTCGACAAAGCGCATGACAACTCTGCATCGAAAGGTCGATGGGCGGCACTTCGCCGCTTTGAAAGGGGCGCCCGCCGTTGTGCTGGCGGCCTGCGCAAACTATTACGATGCGCAGGGTAACCAGGCGCCGCTTGACGAAAACTCATACAACAGATTCAGCGCCGCTAACGAGCAGATGGCCAACCGCGCTTTGCGCGTGCTCGCGCTGGCCGTAAAGCAATTCGAGACCGACGCGGAACACACATCGGAAGAAGCGCTCGAGAGTGGATACACGTTCGTCGGATTAGTGGGAATGATCGACCCGCCGCGTCCCGGTGTCGCGGAAGCGATCCAACGTGCAAAGTCTGCGGGTATTCGCACTGTTATGCTCACCGGCGACCAGTTGCATACCGGTATTGCAATCGCGCGCGAGCTTGGCCTGGGTCAGGAGGAGCCCGCGGCCCTTCACGCACACGCTCTTAGAGATACCGAACCCAGCCGTCTCGCCGATCTTGCGCGCCGCACCGATGTCTTTGCTCGTGTTTCGCCGGAAGAGAAACTGCGGATCGTGGAAGCGTTGCAACAGGCGGGCGAGATCGTGGCTGTCACCGGCGACGGCGTCAACGATGCGCCGGCGCTGAAACGCGCAAACATCGGCATTGCGATGGGCCAGCGCGGAACGGAAGTCGCCAAAGAAGCGGCTGACGTCGTATTGGCCGATGATAACTTCGCGACGATCGTGAAGGCCGTCGAAGGCGGTCGGACCATCTATGCGAACATCATCAAGTTTGTGCACATGATGTTTTCTCACAACCTCGGCGAGGTGCTGATGATCTTCACGGCAATTGCTGCCGGTTGGCCGCTGCCTTTATTACCACTGCAAATTCTTTGGATGAACCTGGTCACCGATGTCTTTCCCGCGCTCGCCCTCGCTGTCGAGCCTGCCGCAAAGGACATCATGCAACAGCCACCGCGCAGCTCGCGTGCAACTCTGCTGTCAAAGCCATTCCTCGTCCTGATTGGCTGGCAGGCTGTGATGCTGGCCGCGATTGCACTCGGCGCTTACCTGTGGGCGCTCGAAGTTTATGGACCAGGCGCTCACTCGCGCACGATTGCCCTCTTTGCGCTTATTTCGGTTGAGCTCGGGCACACGTTCAATTGCCGCTCCCGAACGCACTCGGCCTTCGAGGGGCTCTTCAGAAATCCTTTCCTTTGGCTGGCAGTAGTTATCGTTGTGATCTTGCAGCTCTGTGCCGTCTACCTAGCTCCACTTGCAGCAGTCCTCGGAACCGTTAAGCCCTCGACAACTGATTGGCTAGTGATCGGTAGTTGCGGCTTGTTGGCAATTGGCCTTGTGGAGTTGACGAAGTTTGCGTGGCAGGCTAACGGAAACGCTCACAGTCGAACGCCCTCAGCGACGCACACCGACTAATGGCCGCGGCGCGACCGTAGTCACTCGAATCCGGGCATCGAGAATGGTTGCGCCTGACTCATGGACCACAAACGGATTGCAATCGAGTTCCGCAATCTGCGGAATGTCTTCAACCATCGCGCTAACTCGCAGCAGTCCTTCTTCAAGAGCCGCAACATCGGTTGGCGCACTGCCTCGAAAGCCAGTCAGTAACGGATAAGTCTTTAGATCACGAATCATCTCCGCAGCGTCCTCGTTTGAAAGAGGCGTGATCCGCACCGCCACATCTCGCAACAACTCCACCTGCACACCGCCGGCGCCGCAAGCGACCACCGGCCCAAACTGTGGATCGTGTACTACGCCAACCAGCATTTCGACGCCGCGTTGGGCCATACGCTGCACCAGAAAGCCTGAAGGTGTGTGTCCTCTTGAACTCAGGATCTCATTCATCTCGCGTGCGGCAGCGCGCACTGCGTCTGCGCCGGTGAGATGAAGCCTGACTGCGCCCGCTTCGGTCTTGTGGAGCAGATCGGGAGCGATGGCCTTGAGTGCCACTTCGCCACCGATCCGTTCCACCGCTGCACCAGCTTCTTCAGCGTCAGTGACAATTCGCTGCTCGATCAACGGCAGGCCATAACAGGAAAGAAGTCCGGCGACTTCATCCGGCGTCAGCCAGCCTTCGCCGCGCGCCAGCGCCGCAGCAACGATCGCCGCTGCCTCGTCGGCACGGATATCTTCGAACCGCGCGGGATAAGTTTCGCGGCGTTCACGCCATTGCTGGTAGCGCGTCGCGCGAGCTAAAGCGATCGCTGCCGTTTCCGGAAATGAATAGGAAGGAATGCGGATACCCGATTCTCTCAACTCCACGCGTACTGGTTCCGCCGAAAGAAAAACACTCTGTAGCGGCTTGCTCTTATCGATGTGCGGCACGGCCTCGACGATTGCTTGGGCGACGTCATCGGCACGCGTCACGAGTGGCGGCGTAAAGATCACGATGAGCGAATCGATATTGTCGTCATTGCCGACAATCTCGATGGCTTTCCGGTAATGATCGGCCGGGGCTGAGGCGATCATATCTACCGGATTGCCCACGCTTGCTCCCGGCGGAAGAAACGCACGCAGTCTTGTTTGGCTACTCTCGGACAAGACGGGAACCTCGAGTCCGCGAGCCTCGCAAGCATCGGCGCAAAGAATTGCCGGACCACCGGCGTTGGTAATGATTCCGACGCGAGGTCCTGCGGGCAGAGGCTGGTTGGACAACAACGCCGCCACATCGAACAGTTCCGCGAGCGTGTCGGTGCGAACTACGCCGGCTTGTCGAAACAGCGCGTCGACTGTCACGTCAGAAGCTGCGATCAGCGCGCCGGTGTGCGAAGAAGTCGCGCGCGCGCCGGCGGCAGAGCGTCCGCTCTTCACCACCGCGATCGGTTTCTTTCGTCCAACGCGGCGCGCTATCTCTGAAAACTTTCTCGGATTTCCAAACGACTCCAGGTACAGAAGAATCACGTCCGTGTCGTCATCGGCTTCCCAGTAACGCAGGAGATCGTTTCCGGAAATGTCAGCCTTGTTTCCCACCGAAACAAAAGTGGAGATACCAAGACCAAGTGAACCGGCAAACTCCATGATTGCCAGGCCCAGTGCGCCGCTCTGCGAAGAGAAACCGACTCGCCCGCGTGGCGGCACACCGGGAGCGAACGTGGCGTCGAGCAACACCGCCGGGTTCGTGTTGGTGATGCCCATGCAGTTTGGACCAATCAACCTCATGCCGGCGCCGCGACAGACATTCATCAGTTCCACCTGACGAGCCTTGCCTTCCTTACCCGTTTCCGAAAACCCCGCCGAGATCACGACCAGCGCCTTCACGCCTTTTCGCGCACAGGCACTCGCAACTTCAATCACCTGCGCCGCCGGAACAACGATCACAGCGAGATCTACCGGAACTGGAATCGCTTCGATCGATGGATAAGCACGAACACTCTCAATCTCACTGGCGGCGGGATTGACCGGATAAACGGCGCCCTTAAACCCATAACTCAGCAGGTTATGGAAGAGTTCGCCGCCGATCGTGCCACGTTGGCGCGAAGCGCCGATTACCGCCATGGCTCGCGGTTCGAAGAAGAGTTTCAGAGCGTTGACGGAGGCGATTGACTCGCGACGTTCGAACTGCTTGCGCGCTTCGTCGGTAAAAGAGGTTGGGAAAACTACCTGAAGTTGTCCTGCGTTGGCAGTGACTTCGATCGGAAATCCTGACGCCCGAAAGACGTGTACCATCGCATGATTCGCGGCAACCACGTCCGCCTCGAACATCTTTATTCCGTTTGCCGCGGCAACATCCGCAAGTTGGCACAGCAAAATGGCGCCGAGTCCGCGTCCCTGAAAATCGTTCGCGATCGTAAACGCGACCTCAGCCCGTTGCTCGTCGATGGCGACATAGAAAGCATGGCCCACTACGCGCTGTTCGTCGCCACTGCACGCGATCAAGCCAAAAGCATGGTCCAGGTTTACCTCTCGATGAGCTTCGGCGGCGAGGCCGGCGCTGTTCTGCGAACAATAGAATCGCAGCCAGCGTGAATCTTCCGACAGCGAGTTCAACAACGCGCAGAGGCCCGCTTCATCGGCCTGAGTCATGACGCGAATATGAACCGTCGAACCGTCACGCAAGACGACATCGCCATCGCGGCGCGTGGACGAGCTCGCTTGAGTAACAGTTTGATCCTCGTTCATTCGCGAGAGAGTCTAGCGGATGTTTTAGCCCTCTGAAACTCCGGTCAGGCGTTCAATCTTGATGCGAAAGACGATCACCGCGGGGGCGTAGCCGTCAACGGCGATAGCGGACTCCACCGGAGTTAACATAGGAAACCTGCGCAGCAACTTGTTGAGAATATCCGAGCGCTCACTGGGCCTGGTAATTTCCTCGTAGTCGCCGAAGGCGATGGCACTGCGCCAGCGCAAGTCGCTTTCGATTTCATCCACCTGAACACAGGCACGAGCATTCTCACGGAGGCCGCCTATCTTCATTCCCGGCAGAGAGTGGCTATACAAGTAATCACCTTCCAGGAGGCAACTAATCGGGACTACATACGGTTCACCGTTCACAATGCAACCGAGTCGAACAACTCGTGCCGACTGAAACAAGTGGCGCGCCTCTTCATTGCTCAGCGTCTTCATCATGTGTGTAGCCTCCCAAAATCAGTGACTCCGAATCCAGCTCGACCTTCTCGATCCCTTGCGGACGACTTCGACCGAACAGTGCGCGCGTGCGGCAACGGCCGCCGAGATACTTCCCAGCACAAATCTTTCAAAGCGGTTACTGAAACCGGCAGAGCCGACGAAGATGCAGTCTGCATTCCACTCTTCGGCTGCTTTGCAGAGTTCCTGTTTGGGGTCACCTTCTCGCGGTACGCACGTAACCTTGATCTTTGCGCCGTGTAATAAATCAACCGATCGTTTCGATATCTTTTCGAGCCAGGCTCGCTCCTCCTGTCGATCCTCCTCGATCATTTTTCCGAGCGGACGAATCAATTTTCCGAGGATCTCAGGCGCTAACGGATCGTCAACCATCACGACCTTCACTTCGCTTTTAGGCGGCCAGTTACGATGCGCGACCGCGACCAAAGCCTCCTCACTTGCCGGCGAACCATCGGTACCAATGATGATCCTCACGGGTGAACGTGGCTCGTCCAGGCGCCCACGAGCGATTCTCACCGAGCACAGAGCTTCAGTCAGCACGCGTTGGGAGACGCTGCCGAGGACGAACCGGCCGAGAGCTGTGCGTCCATGCGATCCGACAACGATCAAATCGGGTTTCCATGCGTCAGCCTTCGCAACCAGTTCCCAGGCTGCTGAACCACATGATGAATCAACGGTGACTTTCCAGTTTGGAAAGTTGGCCACCACTCGGTCGCGTGCGCGTTCGGCGAGAGCGAACGCTTCTTTGGCGGCAGGACATCGTTTGGCAAAGTCGCGCTGCAATTCGGCAGGCGACGTGGCAGTTCGCGCCTCCTGGATAATTTCGTAACTCGAAGGTGGCGGAGGTGGAAGCCACACCTCAGCGACCGACATGATGTGAAAATCACCAGTCTCTGGTAGTCCGGCCTGTGTCAGATCATCGAGTGCCGCGTCCGCGCATTCGGAACCGTCGTAGCCAATCAGAATTTTCATCGTAGTTCACCTCCGGCCCGGAGGCCTTGAGTCACTTAATCATCCAGCGAACCCGCAAGATTTATACCCGGCTGTATTCACCTCAAGTAGTCGCCGGTTTGGCCCAACCTGAGGACTTTTCCTCAACGAGTGCGAAAGCTTACTCACAGTTACGGCCAACAAAACCAGCACGATTCGAGAAACACTCGCTGCTTCAGGTGGCATGTCTCTTGCGCTGTTCGCGAAGTGGAAATGCCAACCGACAACAGCAGAGTTGACGGAAGACGTAATCAGGTAAGCGGAGGTTTACTGCCATGGCAACCGATGAGCGCGATTTACTCGAACTCCTCAAAGAGGAATTGGACTTCATCGAGAAGGGCGGATACGGACGCTCGGTCCATACGCCGTGGCAAAGCAAATCCGCCTTTCAGGACTCCCTGACCTGTATTAACTACGGCTACCCATATCGCGCTCATCCATGCAACGAATGTCATTTGCTCGAATTTGTCAGCCCGGAACACCGGACGCAGGACATACCCTGTCATTTCATTCCTTTGAACGATGATGGAGAAACCATCCAGGAGTTGGAGTCGCAGGACAATCAGGCAAAGCTCGAGCGGAAACTTGCCGAGTGGCTCAGGGCCCGGATTAAAGAAATCGAGGAGGCAGGAGCCGAACACGCCAAAGCGTGACGCCGAAGAGAGGTTAAACATGGAAACCGCACCAGGCTTATTGATAGCCATTACCCTAATAGCTGCGGCTCTCTGGTTCGGCCTCCGTTGGCTGGTTCGCTCCTCCTCCAGGTATCGCGGTAACCGTCTGGTTACTTGTCCGGAAACTAAAAGGCCCGCAATCGTTGAGATTGACTCGCTACGTGCATCGTTAACTTCAACTGTGGCCCTCCCTGACATTCGACTTCAAAACTGTTCGCGCTGGCCCATCCAGGGACAGTGCGGGCAAGCGTGTTTGACCGATCTCGACGTAGCACCCGGTAGATGTCTAGTTAGCGGCGTGCTAATGCGATGGTATCGCGACAAGAACTGCGTTTATTGCGGCAAGCAGCTTTCAGAAATTCATTGGTTGGACCACCGACCGGCGCTTCTGGATATTGAGGGGAAGTGGCTGAGTTGGAACGCCGTCAACCCGGACAAGCTGAGAACTGTACTGGCTACCTATTCTCCAGTCTGCTGGAACTGCTACCTGGCGCAGGAATTTCGCCCGAACCATCCGGACATGGTCGTTTACCGGCCGTGGCTGAATGACAACTTCGGCGGCGTAGACGGCTTGTCTACGCCACGTCGAGATCCATAAGAAAACGTTGCCTGATTAGGCACGTTGTAAACAGGAGATTGATCATGACACCCGGAAATTTTTTGAGCCCAACCAGGACCAGAAGCTTTCTACCAATGGATCCGTTCCGGCTCTTTCAAACTAACCCAATGAGGTTCTTCGAGGACTCATTCACCACGTTCCGGCCCTTCCTGCCGACGGAAGAGACCATGCCCTTTTCCGCATGGACGCCCTTGTGTGACATCTATGAGACGGACAAAGAGCTCGTTCTCAAGATGGAACTGCCGGAGATGAAGAAGGAGGACGTGCACGTAACGGTTGAAAACAACATGTTGACGTTGCGCGGCGAGCGCAAGTTTGACGAAAAACTCGATCGCGAGAATTTTCATCGCATCGAGCGCTACTACGGTGAATTCCTCCGCACCTTCACCCTGCCGACTTTCGTGGACGGCAACAAGATCTTCGCCGAATTCAAAGACGGCCTGCTGACTGTGACGCTGCCAAAGAACACAGCCGCAATTCCCAAGCAGATCGAGGTCAAGGTGAATTAGGTCTCTCAAGGAGGCCTTCACACAAACGAGATCGATGTTGGTACGTTGGTCTCGTTTGTTTTTTACGGAGTCAATCATCAGCACTGCGAAGGATTCTGTGAATGAGACAAACGGTAACCATCGACGGCAACGAAGCAGCGGCGTACGTTGCTTACAAGACAAACGAAGTGATCGCGATTTATCCGATCACGCCTTCCTCGCCGATGGGCGAGTCGGCCGATGCCTGGTCGGCGGCTGGTGCGAAAAACATCTGGGGCATGAAACCGCTCGTGCGCGAGATGCAGTCGGAAGGCGGCGCTGCGGGCGTCGTCCACGGCAGTTTGCAGTCAGGATCGTTGACTACCACGTTTACCGCGAGCCAGGGATTGCTGTTGATGATCCCCAACATGTTCAAGATCGCCGGCGAACTAACCAGCACCGTCTTCCACATCGCAGCGCGAACAATCGCCACTCACGGCCTGTCGATCTTCGGCGACCACAGTGACGTCATGGCAGCCAGATCGACGGGCTGGGCCATGTTGTTTGCTAATTCAGTCCAGGAAGTAATGGATTTTGCGTTGATTTCCCAGGCAAGCACTCTGGAAGCACGGGTTCCTTTCCTGCACGTGTTCGATGGTTTTCGCACTTCACACGAAGTGATGAAGATTACGAAACTCAGCGACGAAGAGATTGCGGGCATGGTGGACCAGCAGCTTGTACACGAGCATCGCGCCAGGGCACTGACTCCCGATCGACCCATCATGAGAGGGACTGCGCAAAATCCGGACGTCTTCTTTCAGTCGCGGGAACGGGCCAATCCCTTCTATCTGCAAACTCCCGCGATCGTTGAGAAGGTGATGGAAAGGTTCGCTGCACTCACAGGCCGCCGTTACGGTTTGTTTGAGTTCGTCGGCGATCCGAACGCCGAGCGAGTGCTCGTAATGATGGGTTCAGGCTGCGAGACCGCGGAAGAAACGGTTGACGCACTTTGCCGGCGCGGTGAAAAGGTCGGCCTCTTGAAAGTCAGGCTTTACCGGCCGTTTTCGATCTCACACTTCATCAATGCTCTTCCCGCTACAACGAAAGCGATCGCGGTCCTTGATCGTACCAAAGAGCCTGGGAGTATCGGCGAACCGCTTTATCAGGATGTGGTGACGGCATTGTCAGAAGCGAAGTGCAATATCCACGTCGTTGGCGGCCGTTACGGCCTGTCATCGAAAGAGTTCACGCCGGCAATGGTCAAAGGCATTTTCGACGAGCTGAACAAACCTGAGCCGAAGAACCATTTCTCGATCGGGATCGAAGACGACGTTACGTTCACCAGCATTTCGTTTGACCCATCATTCAGCACCGAGCCCGACGATCAGGTGCGCGCTGTTTTCTGGGGGCTCGGCGCCGATGGAACTGTCAGCGCCAATAAGAATTCTATAAAGATCATCGGTGAAGAGACTGCGAATTACGCCCAGGGCTACTTTGTTTACGATTCGAAGAAAGCCGGCGCGATGACTGTGTCGCACCTGCGCTTCGGGCCGCGACCAATTAAAAGCACCTATCTCATTCAGCGCGCAAACTTCATCGCTGTACACCAGTTTTCTTTCTTCAATCAGTACGATGTTCTGGGGACAGCCGTTGAGGGCGCAACGCTGCTAATCAACAGTCCATATAACTCGGCGGAGCTCTGGGATCATCTGCCGCTCACCGTTCAGGAAACGATTATCAATAAGCACCTGAAGGTCTATGCCATTGATGCGAACGGTGTGGCGCGAAAGAGTCAGCTTGGCAAACGGATCAATACGATCATGCAGACCTGTTTCTTCGCGCTCAGCGGTGTGTTGCCGCGTGAGGAAGCGATGACCCGGATCAAGGAGTTCATACGAAAGAGTTACGGAAAACGGGGTGAGCCGGTCATCCGGCAAAACTTCGCCGCCGTCGATGCCGCTCTCGCTCACTTAGCTGAAGTTGCTGTTCCCGAAACGGCGAGCGGCACAATTGAACTCACGTCCAAAGTACCGGTTGAAGCACCGCAGTTTGTGCGTGAGGTGACGGCGGAAATGATTGCCGGCCGCGGCGATCTGCTTCCGGTTAGTGCTTTTCCCGAAGACGGAACCTATCCGGTTGGTACGACGCGTTGGGAGAAACGCAATATCGCGCAAGACGTACCGGTGTGGGAACCCGATTTATGTATCGAGTGCGGCAAGTGCGTCATGGTTTGTCCGCATTCGACGATTCGCGCGAAGGTTTGTTCAGCAAGCGATCTCACTGACGCGCCGGCGGGATTCAAGTCCATGCCCGCAAAGTGGCGCGAGTTTCCCGACAAGTTGTACACGATCCAGGTAGCAGTTGAAGATTGCACCGGTTGCCAACTTTGCGTTGAAGTCTGTCCGGCGAAAGACAAGAGCAACGTGTCGCGCAAAGCGCTCAACATGCAACCGCAGTTGCCGTTGCGAGATAGTGAACGAGTTAATTGGGATTACTTCCTGAAGCTTCCTGACCTGCACAAGAATGGGCTACTCGCCTTCAACTCCGTCAAGAACGTGCAGTTGTTACAGCCGCTGTTTGAGTTCTCAGGCGCTTGCGCCGGTTGCGGTGAGACTCCTTATATCAAACTACTGACTCAACTCTTTGGCGATCGCGCCATAATCGCGAATGCCACCGGTTGTTCCAGTATCTACGGCGGCAACCTGCCTACGACTCCCTACACGAAGAATCTTGACGGCCGCGGCCCGGCGTGGAGTAACTCGCTCTTCGAAGACAACGCCGAATTCGGATTAGGAATGCGACTCGCTCTCGATCAGCAGCAGGCGTACGCGAAAAACCTCGTCGATCGTATGCGCAACCTCATTGGAGAATCATTGGCCAACGGCCTGCTGAACACCGACCAGTCAAATAACGACGGCATCAACGTTCAGCGTGAATTGGTCGCGGCCTTGAAGGCAAAAATCAGTTCGGCTGACGAGCTCGAAACGCGCGACTTGCTCACGTTGGCTGATTCGCTCGTCGAGAAGAGTGTTTGGATTGTTGGCGGTGACGGCTGGGCCTATGACATTGGCTACGGCGGCTTGGACCACGTCCTGGCAAGTGGTCAAAACGTCAACATTCTGGTGCTCGACACAGAGGTTTATTCAAACACGGGCGGCCAGGCCTCGAAAGCAACACCGCTCGGAGCAGTAGCGAAGTTTGCGACTGGGGGAAAGACAACCGCAAAGAAAGATTTGGGAATGACGGCCATTCGCTATGGTGACGTGTACATCGCACAAGTGGCGATGGGCGCCAACGATACGCACACGATAAAAGCGTTTCTGGAGGCCGAAGCGCACCACGGACCTTCGCTGATCATCGCTTACAGTCAATGCATCGCTCACGGTATCGACATGGCCAAAGGAATGCACCAACAGAAACTGGCTGTCGATTCCGGCTATTGGCCCCTCTACCGCTACAACCCGCGATTGGTTGAGGAGAACAAAAATCCTTTCCAGCTCGACTCGAGCGATCCGAAGATTCCGCTGCGGGATTACATCTACACCGAAGGTCGGTATCGCATGTTGCAGCAGAGTGAACCAGCCGTAGCCGGTTTTCTCCTGGGCCAGGCGCAAAAGGCCGTGACACGACGTTGGCAACAGTACAAACAATTAGCGCAGGCTCCTGCTGCGCAGTCTGTGTAATCGGGGAAGAGAGGCCGTCATGAACCTGACAACAAATTACCTCGGCATGGTTTTGAATAATCCCATCGTCGCTTCGTCATCGCCACTCTCACACACCGTCGACAGCATCCGCCGGCTTGAAGATGCCGGCGCAGCGGCAGTGGTTATGTATTCACTGTTCGAGGAGCAAATCGGTTTCGACAGCTATTACCTCGACTATCACTTAACTCAAGGCATCGACAGCTCCGCGGAGTCGATCAGCTATTTCCCTGACATGCAGAGCTATAACGTCGGGCCGGACCAATACGTGAATCTGATTCGACGCGCCAAGGAAGCGGTGGATATTCCCATCATCGGCAGCTTGAACGGCGCTTCGGTTGGTGGTTGGACCGACTACGCTGCTTTGATCGAAGACGCCGGAGCTGACGCGCTTGAGCTGAATATTTATTACCTTCCCACGAACACGCAATTCTCAGGGATCGAGGTCGAAGCACTATATCTCGACATTCTTTTGTCAGTGAGACAGGCGGTAAGTATTCCCGTGGCCGTCAAGATCGGTCCTTTCTTCAGCTCCCTGTCCAATATGGCAAGTCGCTTAAATGAGGCCGGTGCTGATGGGCTGGTTCTCTTCAATCGCTTCTACCAACCGGATTTTGATCTGGAAAAACTCGAAGTAGCGCCACGCCTGGTCCTGAGTAATTCGGATGATCTGCGTTTGCCGTTACGTTGGGTGGCAATTTTGTACGGCCGGTTAACCGCTGACCTCGCGATCACCAGCGGGATCCATACTGCTACTGACGTCATAAAAGGCTTGATGGCGGGTGCAAGAGTTACGATGATGGCCTCCGAGCTATTGCAGAAGGGCGTCGGCCGCGTGAGACAAGTTCTGGAGGAACTGTCCATTTGGATGCACGAGCATGAGTATGAGAGCGTGATGCAGATGATTGGCGCGATGAGCCAAAAACATTGCGCCGAGCCCGCCGCGTTTGAAAGAGCTAATTATATGAAGATGCTGGATTCGTATCGTCCATTGAATTGAATCAATCGACGACATGTTTCAGGGGAAGGTATTGCGGGCTCCACATTTTTTGGTTAACCGCACGTTCCAGTGAGTTCAGGCCACCATTTCCAAAGGTGGAAACAGTGGCGCATCCTGAGCTCAACGCCGGCGAGAACTCGCTCAATACACGAGCTGCGACAGAGAACATCGTGTCCGTTACTCGACGCCTGCAATCCGGCAAATCGCTGCGCGTATTTCTGTTTTGAGCGTTCCAGATTGTACGTGCCGGGAGAAGGTTGAGGAATGCGCCAGAAAAAATTGGTCTGGACGCGATCGGATTGCGGAAAGTTCACCAACTCAAGCGCGAAAGCCCGCAGTTGATCTCACCTCGTCCTTTTGATTCTCGCTACTCTTCTTTTCTTATGCAGCTCTGTACAGAAGCAACCCGATGATTGCTCCTCCAAGGACCAGCCAGGCGGAGTTCAGGCGAAAGCGGAAAAGTATGGCCGCGCTGATTACGGCGAGTATGACGGTCTTGATATCCACCAGCGCAGCACGGCCGAGTTCATAGGTGACTACGAACATCAATGCGAGTGCAGCCGCGTTTACGCCGTCCAGAAACGCTCCCGCGGTTGGCGAGTGCCGAATACGAGGAACGAGTGGGCCACTCACAGCGACAAAGAAGAACGCCGGCAGGAATATTCCCAATGTCGCTACCAGCGCGCCGCGAGTTCCACCGAGCACGTAGCCAATGAAGGTTGCCGTAGTAAAGACTGGCCCCGGCGTCACCTGGCCCACAGCAATCGCGTCGAGCAATTGTGTTTCAGTTAACCAGTGCCAACGCTCGACCAGGTCCGCGCGAATGAAAGCAAGCAACACGTAACCGCTGCCGTACAACACTGCGCCGACCTTCGCAAAAAAGAGAAACAGAGGCCACAGACCGAACGGGGCGGCGACTACACTCGCCTGCAGGAACAACACCAGCGGTGATGCTGAGATCGGTAAGAAAAGATTGCGGCTGCTTTTGATTTGACGCGCAACCATGCGCGTCAAGCCGACTATTACACCGGCGCCAAACAGAACGAGTAGTTCGTGAACTCGAAGAACCGTAAGTACAACTGCCACCACAGCGACGAACGCCAGAAACTTCGTTTTAATAGCGGTACGGCCGAGCGACCATAACGCCTGGAGCACGATGGCGATGATCACCGGCTTAACGCCATACAACACTCCAGCAACTTCGGGGAGCGAGCCGTATCGAACGTAAGCCCACGCGAAGGCGCCGACGATTAATACTGCTGGCAAAATAAAGCTGCCACCGGCAACCAATAGTCCGCGCCATCCTGCTTGTCGATGACCGATGTGAATTGCCAGCTCAGTGGAGTTTGGACCAGGAATGAGATTGGTTGCGCCAAGGAGATCGAGAAACTCCTCATGCGTCAGCCAACGCCGGCGACGCACGACCTCGTTTTCCATCATCGCTATGTGTGCAGCGGGACCACCGAATGCAGTGGTTCCCAGTCGCAGAAAGAGCAGACAGAGCGTCGTTAACGAAGTTGAGCGATCGCGCTGCGGCAACGATGGATCGGTACGCAGCATTCTCCAGAAACCGTCAATTTAGCTATTAGAGATTTTCGGAGGCGGAGGCGCGGTGAACTGCGCAATGTCAGGATCAGTCCGGTGTCCATTTAAGTACCAGGGAATGCGTTCACACTATACATATGTTCACGAATTGTGAACAGGGGCTTATTATGAACACCAGAGCGCCGGAAGCACATTGACCATACAGACGAGCTTTCTGGAAGTGTTGTCACCGACACTGTAGTATGCTCACGAGTTCGAACCGATTCTTTCGACTTTCCTTCGCAAACTTTCGCTGACGGCCCCCAACACTACGACCCAGGGACTGCATTGACCGAACTTTACCAACATGAAATTCTCCTACACGCTCCGTACGCTTCTTCCGCTCGCTCTCATTCTCCTACTTCAAATCACAACCAACGCCGTACAGCTTCCTGACGGTTTCACGCTGACGCAGGTCGCGACGGGAATGACCAGCGTCACGCGCATGGAGTTTTTGCCGGACGGCCGCATACTCGTCCTGGAACAAGGCGGCAACATACGCGTCATCGAAAATGGTGTGCTGCGGTCGACGCCGTTCTTGACAGTCGACGCCGACTCCTTCGGCGAGCATGGCCTGCTCGGTATCGCACTCGATCCGGCCTTCGACACTAATCACTTCTTCTACATTTACTACACTGCGAAGACTCCGTTTCTTCACAATCGTGTCAGCCGGTTTACCATCAACGGTGACAATGCGGATCCGTCGAGCGAGGTGGTGATCTTTGAACTCGATCCACTGACCGGGCCGCTTGGCTGGCACCAGGCCGGAACGCTGCGTTTCGGAGCGGACGGCAAGCTCTACATCGCTGCCGGAGACGATCGCAACGGCGCCAACTCCCAATCACTAACAAATCTGTTCGGCAAGATCCTGCGCATCAATAGCGACGGATCGATTCCGACGGATAACCCGTTCTTCGCAAGTACGACCGGAAACAACCGCGCTATCTGGGCACTCGGACTGCGAAACCCTTACAGCTTCACTTTCGGTAGCGCCGGCACGCAGATGCTGATAAACGACGTCGGCGAGGACACGTGGGAAGAGATCAACAGAGGAGTGGCCGGCGGCAACTATGGCTGGCCCGAGACGGAGGGTCCCACCAGCGATCCACGGTTTCAAAGTCCGATTCAGGTGTACGCACACGGCGACACCGATGACCTCGGCTGTGCAATTACCGGCGGCGTTGTTTATGAACCGAAGACGCAGCAGTTTCCCTCTTCGTACAGAGGGAAATATTTCTACTCTGACTTTTGCAACGGGTGGATTCGCGCGCTGGACCTTAATACTTTGACGCCGCAAATTTTCGTGCTCTTCACGAAATCTCCGGTGGATATGAAAGTCGCGAATGACGGCACGCTTTATTACCTTGAACGCGGTATTGATGCGAATGTAGAGGGCGCCGTCTTCAAGATCGAATACACACACAGCGAAGCGCCGCACATCACCACGCAACCGACAAGCGTAACGGTGGGTACGGGCCAACCTGCAAGCTTCACAATTACGGCCTCAGGCGCGGCGACACTGAATTATCAATGGCAACGTAATGGTGTCGACATGCCCGGTGAGAATTCGCCGACGCTCAACATTGCTGCTACCACAGCCGCTGATAACGGGGCCACATTCGCGTGCGTTGTCTTCAACGGACTAGGCAGCGTTACGTCTGATGCGGCGACGCTCACGGTTGTTCCGGGAAGCCCGCCATCGGCGACGATAACGTCGCCCGCGAGTGGCGCTCAGTATCGCGGCGGCGACGTCATTCATTTTTCGGGGACGGGTTCTGATCCTGACGACGGCTTTATACCCGCGAGCGCGTTTACGTGGCGCGTCGACTTTCATCACAACACGCACACGCATCCTTTCATTCCGGACTTTTCGGGAACCACGTCTGGACAATTTACGATACCGACGAATGGTGAAACGGCGACCGACGTCTGGTACCGCATTTACCTGACCGTGCGCGACTCGACGGGACTGACGACCACGACTTTTACCGACATCTTTCCGGTAATCGAAACGATCACTATTAACACCAATCCGTCGGGGTTGAAGATCAAGCTCGACGAGCAACCACAAGATACGCCTGAAACTGTGTCGACGGTCGTGGGCATCGATCGCACGCTAAGTGCTGTCTCGCCGCAGCAGTTCAATGGCCAAACGTATGAGTTCGTATCGTGGTCTGATGGTGGCGCGGCGACTCACACCGTGAATCACGGCGGAACGTTTGTGGCCAACTATCAGCTTGCGGGTTCGACTCCGCAGGGTGAGGTCGTGCTGTATGCGTCGGATGGCGTGCGAGTGGGAAACTACTTCGTGACCAGCGATGCGACAGCCGCGGGCGGCACGCGTCTGGACAATCCCGATGCCGGCGCAGCGAAGCTGACTAATGCGTTGGCGAATCCCGGCACTTACGTCGAGCTGCAATTCACTGCGCAGGCGGGTGTGCCTTACCGGCTGTGGATTCGCGGTAAGGCGCAGGATGACAATCCGTTCAACGATTCGATCTTCGTGCAGTTTGCTGACAGCGTCGACGAGCAAGGCACGGCGAAGAGCCGCATCGGCAGCACGAGCGCGGAAGTGATCAATTTGGAAGATTGTTTTGCGTGCGGCTTGAGTGGCTGGGGCTGGCAGGACAATGGCTGGGGCGTCGGCGTGTTGGGACCGCTGGTCTACTTTGCCAACAGCGGCACGCACACGCTGCGCATACAGCCGCGCGAAGACGGGTTGTCGCTCGATCAGGTGGTGTTATCGCCACAGCTATATTTGGATATTGCGCCGGGAGCAGTGACGAACGACAGCACGATCCTGCCGAAGTCGGACGCCTCTCCAACACCGACGCCGACACCAACTCCGAAGCCAACTCCTACACCGACTCCATCACCCGGAGCAGACGTCGTTTGGGTGGAAGATGCGACACCGGCAGGCGCCACCCTGGACACGTCGAATGGCGATGTTTGGAATTGGGTTGGTAGTAATCCAACGCCGTTCTCGGGAAGTCTCGCCAGTCAGTCAAATATAGCGAACGGTGAGCACCAGCATTTCTTTTACAACTCGCCGACAACACTCGCGATCGATACGGGAGACACTCTCATCGCGTATGTGTATCTCGATCCGGCGAATGTGCCGAGCGAGGTGATGCTGCAGTGGAACGACGGCAATTGGGAACATCGGGCTTACTGGGGCGCGAACAACATCGACTGGGGCAATGACGGCACTGACAGCTTGCGCTTCATGGGACCAGTGCCGCCGGCGGGGCAATGGGTAAGATTGGAAGTGCCCGCCAGCGCCGTAGGTCTTGAAGGACACGTGCTCAATGGAATGGCGTTCACGCTTTTCGGCGGCCATGCGACTTGGGACCACGCGGGAAAAACCTCAGCAGCGGTGTCGCCACCTTCTGGTCCAGTCGAAGTGGTGCTCTACGCGTCGGAAGGAGTGCGCGTTGGAAACTACCTCGTGACCAGCGATGCGACAGCCGCAGGCGGCACCCGTCTGGATAATCCCGATGCCGGCGCTGCGAAGCTGACTAATGCGTTGGCGAATCCCGGCACCTACGTCGAACTGCAATTCACTGCGCAGGCGGGCGTACCTTACCGGCTGTGGATTCGCGGCAAGGCGCAGGATGACAATCCGTTCAACGATTCGATCTTCGTGCAGTTTGCTGACAGTGTTGACGAGCAAGGCACGGCGAAGAGTCGCATCGGCAGCACGAGCGCGGAAGTGATCAATCTTGAAGATTGTTTTGCGTGTGGCTTGAGTGGCTGGGGCTGGCAGGACAATGGCTGGGGCGTCGGCGTGTTGGGGCCGCTGGTCTACTTCGCTAATAGCGGCACGCACACGCTGCGGATGCAGCCGCGGGAAGATGGCTTGTCGATCGATCAGATCGTGTTGTCACCACAGCTCTATTTAACTACCGCGCCGGGAGCAGTGATCAATGACACAAAGATCCTAGCAAAAAGCGGATCGCCGTGATGCGCGCCTCACCCTTTGTAAGTTTTCTACAACTCAATACGACTAATGAAAGTAACGGGGCCGCGTGTGCTTTGGGCTCAACGTAACAGGTAGACCAAAGCAACGACGACGAGAGCCAGCAGGAACACTGACGGCACAAAACGCCGCCAGATGAAGCGGTCGATCATGTTTTCGGCTTCCACGTTCATCGCGCAGCGCGGACAGCCGCGCGCCGTT
This sequence comes from uncultured Blastocatellia bacterium, assembly GCA_946480785.1. Next base: position 94,911 of record CAMLLD010000002.1, read on the forward strand.
TGTTGAAGCACGTTACCGCAATCGCGACAGGTTCTGCTGGTCATAGTATTGATCTAAAGAGTAGTCGGCGATGATTTGCTGCGGACCAGCGTATGCACTACTCTACTGGTCCAAGATCTATACATTGGTATGAACGCGCCACAGGGTAATTCCCCCGATGAATCCCCCGATCCTGGTCGTTGGCTCGACGACCACGGCGATTATCTTTTCAAATACGCCGTTTTTCGTCTGCGCGACAATACCGCCGCCGAAGACGCCGTGCAAGAAACTTTTCTCGCCGCGCTCAAGGCCTACAAACAATTCGAAGGGCGTGGCTCGGAGCGAACGTGGCTTGTCGGGATTCTCAAACACAAGATAGTGGATCACTTTCGGCGCGCTGTCCGTGAGGCTCCGCTCGGCGAAGAGCCTGATGAAGGTCCTGAGCACCGCGAGTTCTTCGAACGGCCGGAGCCGTGGCAAGGCCACTGGAACAACGACTACGCGCCCAACGAGTGGCATGCGACGCCGGCGGAACTGATCGAGCGCAGCGACTTCTGGAAAGTATTTAACGACTGTCTCTCGCCGCTGCCGCAACGCACTGCCAGCGCTTTCACGCTGCGCGAAGTGGACGGTCTCAAAAGTGAAGAGATCTGCGAGATCTTGAGCATTCGAGTAAACAACCTCTGGGTCATGCTGCACCGCGCGCGACTGCATCTGCGCAACTGTCTTGAGCTAAACTGGTTCAGACAAGAAGAATAAATGGCGCTGAAACTCTACGACAAACTGAAACACTCGATCCGCTATTGGCTCTTGCGGAGATTGCCTACCTGCGAGCAGACCGTCGAAAAGATTTCACAGTCGATGGACCGATCGCTTAGCTTGCGAGAGCGAGTCAACGTAAAGCTTCATCTATGGATCTGTGCGTGGTGCCAGTGGTACCTGGAACATCTGCAACTCATCCGCGAAACAGCCCGGGGCAAGGCCGATGAGCCGCCCGAATTCACCTCAGGCGCCGGTCTTTCGAACGAAGCACGGGAACGAATTCGCCGCCGCCTCACAAACCAGAACTAAAAACTGTAAGGCACGACCATCCATTAGCGACAACTCTCTGAGAGCGCTATATGGATTCGTCCGATCACAATCATCAACACTCGCCGAACCGGTTTGGCGTCATTCCGACGTCTGTGCGGCTAAATGCAACTCCGGAGTACACGGGCAAAGGCGTGACAATCGCTTTTCTCGACTCCGGGTTCTATCCGCATCCGGATCTCATAACACCTGTGAACCGCGTGCTCGCTTATGAAGATCTCGCGGGAGAGCGGCGCGATCTGTTTACGAATCAGCCAAGCGAGACCTGGCAATGGCACGGCACGCAGACGTCGGTTGTCGCTGCCGGCAACGGACAACTCAGCGATGGTGTGTATCGTGGGCTGGCCCATGATGCAGAACTGGTGTTGGTGAAAGCGAGTGAACGCGGCCGAATAACAGAAGACAAGATCGCGCAAGGTATTCACTGGGCAATTAAAAATCGTGAACGCTACAACATTAGCGTGCTGAATATCTCACTCGGCGGTGATGATGACGTTCCGTGCTCGCAGAGCATCGTCGACCAAGCCGCCGAGGAAGCGATCAGCCACGGAATCGTAGTTATCGCCGCGGCGGGAAACTCCGGTGCTGAGGGCCGTCATTCCATTCCGCCCGCGAACTCGCCGTCGGTGATTACGGTCGGCGGGTACACGGACCACAACCAACTGAACGAACGCAATCTCTATCACTCAAACTTCGGCGCGACTGCCGATGGCACAGTGAAGCCGGAAATCGTGGCGCCTGCGATGTGGGTCGCTGCGCCGATCCTGCCAGGAACGGAATTCTACGAACGCGCCGAAGCATTATCGCGTGCGGCCGCAGCCTATGAACCAGAAATGCGAGCGTTCGTCGAAGCTGCTTTGCAGCAGGAGAAGATCGTAGCCGCGCACTACCAGCACGTCGACGGCACCTCGTTCGCGGCTCCGATCGTGGCGTCGGTGGTCGCACAAATGCTCGAAGCGAATCCGCGACTAACACCGGGCGCAATCAAAAATATTCTGGTTTCTACAGCCGACCGCATCCTGACGGAGCCTGTGATTCGACAGGGTTACGGTGTCGTAAACGCGAGACGTGCAGTGGAACTGGCAAAAGCCGAAAACCACGCCTTGAACGTTGTCGGCTGTAAACCACCTCGAATCGAGAATGGCCGGCTGATGTTTATCTTTCATGACGATAACGCGCATAGCGTTTCCGTCGCGGGTGACTTCAACGAATGGAGCCACATCGCCACGCCGCTCAAACGAAACGATTCCGGTCTTTGGTTCACGGAGATCGCCGTCCCCCGAGCCGGGCGTTTCGAATACAAGTTCATCATCAACGGCCGCCGTTGGCTTGAAGATCCAAACAACGGCATGAAAGCTCCTGACAATTTCGGCGGCTTGAATTCGGTGCTCGTGATCGAATGAAAAGGAAAACTTGAAAGCGTTTCTCACAATCAGAAAAGCATTCAGACGCCGGCTGCTGCGTGCGCTGCAACCGTGCCGCAAGATGGTCCCATTGATATCCGAATCGATGGACCGGCGGCTCACTGTTTTAGAGTGGCTGCAACTCCGATTGCATTTGCGCGTTTGCGTCTGGTGCGCGCGTTATCTCCAGCAGATCAAATTCCTCCGACAACTTCTGCGCGACTCCGAAACTTCACGACCGCTGTAAGGAATGCCCATCACCTGCGACTACCCAGCAGGATGAGCAACACACTGAAAAAACATTGGCCCGAATACCTGATGGAAGCGGTCGAGTTGGGACTATTCATGTTCTCCGCCTGCGCCTTCACGGTCCTGCTTTATCACCCGTCATCGCCGTTGGCCCAAACAATTCACGACGGCGTGTGGCGACGATTGCTGATGGGAACGGCGATGGGCGCAACCGCAATAGCAATCATCTTTTCACCGCTGGGCCAGCGATCGGGAGCGCATTTTAATCCCTCAGTGACATGGACCTTCTTTCGGCTGGGAAAAATCGAAGCGGTCGACGCGGCCTTCTACACACTGTTTCAATTCGCCGGCGGTATCACCGGCGTGATAGTCGCATCACTCACGTTTCGCGCGCTGGTCGCACATCACTCAGTCAACTATGCCGTGACACTGCCCGGCCCGAATGGACCAGTCGTGGCGTTCTGCGCCGAGATCATCATCTCTTTCGTGCTGATGATGGTGGTGCTCACCGTCTCTAACACGAAGCGGTTAGCGCGCTGGACGGGAATGTTCGCGGGAGCTCTCGTCGCCACCTACATCACGATCGAAGCGCCGATCTCCGGCATGAGCATGAATCCGGCGCGGACCTTGAGTTCCGCAGTCGGCGCAGAGGTTTGGATGTCTCTCTGGATCTATTTCGTCGCGCCGCCAGTGGGAATGTTGCTGGCGGCCGAAGTTTATCAGCGACTGAACAGGCAGCGCGCAGTCGTCTGCGCGAAGCTGCACCACTACAACAACCGCCGTTGCATCTTTCGCTGCAACTTTCAACCTAACCAATAAAAGGAGAACCGAGATCATGAAACGTACAAGGCTTGTAATTGCTCTGGCGCTATTGGCCGCTTGCTACCTGGCCCAGTTCACGGTCGCAACCGCCACGCGCAGAGTCGAAGCAACCAAATTCACAGTTCGCATCGAAAACATTTCCAACCCCGAAGGCATGACTGCTTCCAACGGACAAAAGTTTCCGTTTGCCTTGTCACCGGGAATGTTTGTTTTAAGCGAGAAGAACGCCGCGCTTTTCACCGAAGGTAAACCGGCGCGCAAGAACGGCCTCGAGATGCAGGCGGAAGATGGAGACCCGTCGGGATTAGTAGCGTCCCTCATGGAGATGCATCACAGTTCGAACTTGCACGGCGTCTTCAACACACCCATCGGCGCAATGACGGCGGGCCCGATCCGGCCTGGCGATTCATACGAGTTCACCGTTACCGCCGCGCCGGGAATGAAGCTGTTCATGACCCAGATGTTTGGGCAATCAAACGATTGGTTTTACGCGCCTGGTCCAGGTGGGATTGCGTTGTTCGACAGCAAAGGAAATCCGATCAGTGGTGACGTCACGGATCAGTTTTACTTGTGGGACGCCGGCACCGAGAAAGACGAAGAGAGCGGCATTGGCCCAAACCAGGGACCACGACAAAAAGGTCCGAACACGGGTGCGGACGAGCATGGCGTCGTGCATCGCGTCAACGATCAACGCTGGGTGGGAATAAACTCTCACTTCTTTCGCGTCACCATCACACCTGAAGGAGGTATGTAAGTCATGAAGTCCACCTTCAAAATCGCATTCACAGCTTTGATTCTCTTGAGCGTGTCGCTCTTCGCAAACGCGCAAACCGCAATGCAAGCGCAACTTCCGACTAAGCAAGTCCTGACTCTTGAGGCCGCGAAGAAGATTGCGGCGGCTACAGAAGCCGAAGCCAAGAGACGCGGCGCGACCGTCGTAATCGCGGTTGTTGATGACGGCGGCTACCTGCTCGTGTTGGAGCGCCTCGACGATGCGCAGGTCGCGAGCGTAGATGTGGGAATCGCGAAAGCACGAACCGCGGCAATCTTTCGCCGGCCAAGCGGAGTGTTTGAAGATCAGGTAAAGAACGGTCGCATTGCTGCTCTCGCGCTTCCCGGCGCGGTCGCATTGAAGGGCGGCGTTCCGATTATTCTCGACGGCAAGGTCATTGGAGCCGTTGGTGTCAGTGGAAACTCTCCACAGGAAGATGAAGACATCGCAAAGACCGGGGCGGATAGCGTATTGGCGATCAGCAAAGGAGGCAGCCAATGAAGCCGCACCGACGCATGGCGCGATTGCGAATTGCCGGTCTGATATTGCTGCTGGGAGTCGTTTATGTTGGTGTGTCGTCTAACTCGGCGCTCGCCAAAACATCGGCCGACGTTCCGGCAGGCAAACCGGTAGCAATGATCGATTTGGCTTCAACTCGCGGCGTCGCTCTCGTGAAAGGTGAGTGGCGCTACAGCGATACGAAGATCGTCGAAGCTGACTTCCGCGGACCGGGACCGGACAAGCAGCCGACAGGCGCGCCAGTCAAAACGTACGATTACACACCGCATGCAGGTGGCGCCGACTTCGATGATTCGAAGTGGGAAGTTATCAGTCCGACAACTTTGGATCAGCGACGCGGTAGTGGTCGGCTGGGCTTCAACTGGTATCGCCTCAAACTGACGGTACCGGATCGCATCGGTGATTTCGATCCGACAGGCTCGCTGGTCGTGTTTGAGACTTCGCTGGATGACTATGCCGAGATTTGGGTTGACGGCGAATTGTCGCGGGCTTTGGGCCAATCCGGAGGATCGATAGTTGCCGGCTGGAACGCGGAGAACCACTTAGTAATCGGCCGCGACGTCAAACCGGGACAGCAGATCCAGCTCGCGATTTTCGGCGTCAATGGTCCACTCTCGAATCCGCCAACAAATTTTATCTACGTCCGTTACGCGAGGCTCGCATTCTACAAGTCTGCGCCCGGGCCGGTCGCACTGACACCGAGCGAAGTGAATGTCGAAGTCATGCGCAACGATCCGGCGCTCGATGAAATCGTTGGTCCTAATCCGAAAGTCTTCAAACTCGCCGAGGGATTCAAATTCACTGAGGGTCCGATTTGGGTCAATAAAGACGGCGGCTATCTACTCTTCAGCGATCCGAACGCAAACACGATTTACAAGTACACGCCTGATGGCGCGCAGGACGGGAAGCTCGACGTCTTTCGCACTCCCAGCGGCTATGCAGGCGCGGACGTCGCGGAGTATGGGCAGCCTGGATCGAATGGACTGACGCTCGATCCGCAAGGACGTTTGACGATCAATCAACACGGTAATCATCGCGTTGTGCGTGACGAAAGCGACGGATCACAGACCGTTTTGGCCGACAGCTATCAAGGCAAGCGTCTGAACAGTCCAAACGATCTCGTCTATCGATCGGACGGCACGCTTTTCTTTACCGATCCGCCGTTTGGCTTTCCCAGGTTCTTCAACGATCCGCGCAAGCAGCTCGGGTTCAGCGGTGTCTATTCGATTTACAAAGGCGAGTTGCGTCTCGTTAGCAAAGACTTCACCGGACCAAACGGAATCGCGTTGTCGCCGGATGAAAAATATCTTTACGTCGGCAACTGGCCGCGTTCATTAACCGGTCAGGAGCTGCGCAAAGAAGATGAACCTGCGAGCGAAATCGGCGACAAGCACAAAGCGATCATGCGCTATGAAGTGCAGGCCGACGGAACACTGAAAAATGGAAAACTGTTTTTCGATTTCACGACTGCAGCGGGTGAAGACGGTCTCGACGGAATCAAAGTCGATCGCACCGGTAACCTTTATGTGTCTGGTCCGGGTGGTTTGTGGGTGATCTCACCGGAGGGCAAACATCTCGGGACGATCGTTACGCCGCGTCATGTTCATAACATGGCCTGGGGCGATGCCGACGGCAAAACGTTGTACCTCTGTGCTCGCTCGGGTTTGTATCGCATTCGTCTGAACGTCGCCGGTGTACGACCGTGACTAATATCGACGAAGTAGTTCGTGAAATCCTCCAGCGACAGGCAAACGTTCCTGCAACCCGCAGCCTGCTCGTTGGCGTCAGCGGCATCGATGGATGTGGGAAAGGATACCTTGCAGCGCAACTCCAGGCTCATCTCGCGCTGCACGGTATCATTCCCGTGATACTGAACGTAGACGGCTGGCTGAACCTGCCTGAAAAGAGATTCGATCGAAACGCTCCCGCGGTAAACTTCTATGAAAACGCTATTCGCTTAGATCAATTCTTTAGTCAGCTCGTGCTGCCTTTGAGAGACCGGCGCTCGATTCATCTCATAGCGGACTTTGTCGAGGAGACTGCCTCAGAATATCGCAAGCACATTTACGATTACACAGACGTCTCAGTGGTATTGGTCGAAGGGATTTTTCTTTTCAAGCCGCAATACCGCAAGCATTTCGATCTCACGATTTGGATTGACTGTTCGTTTGCGACCGCACTGGCGCGAGCCATCGCACGCTCAGGAAGGACTATCTCCGGCAAACACGATTGCGGCTTACGACACGATCTACTTTCCCGCCCAGAGAATTCACCTGGCCCAGGACAAACCACGCGAGAATGCAGACCTGGTTTTCGCAAACGATAACGCTTACGAACCTGTCGCGCGAGCTTTCTCTTCCATGGTTTCAACGTGTGATAGATGAGTTCGTGTGTCGGTACGTCAACGCCGGCTTCACGGGCCATACGCACGACTGCGCCGTTCTGGGATTCGAGTTCGGAAGGTTTTTCCGGCGGCGATGTCGCGCTGCATCGAGCTCGTCGCGTCTTCAGGCAGAGCATCGACACTCGCCATCACAGTCGCGACTGAATCCGGCGGCAGTTTGACACCTCGCGCGTGGGCCAATTCGTAGATTTCATTCATCGCGCTCAATATCTGTGCACGCCACCTGGGATCGGAACGGATCACTCCAGCCGGCGCGTTTGCGACTGCGCCAACGCCACTGAAAGACGCGATAAAGAGAAACTTTGTCCAAAGCGCAACTTGAATGTCAGCAGCAATTGTTATCTCAAAACCAGCGCGTCCGAACACTTCGTTGAGCGTGGCGATGCGCTCCGTGCGGCGATTATCGAGCTCTCCAATGATCATTGAAGGCGTAAATCCCGCATGGCGAATGTGACCGGGTGCGACGACGAAGCTGACGATCCGGCAGAGCCCGCCGATAACGTTTGCCGGTCCGAGTTCAGCGACAAGCTGCGGCACTGCATCGACGCCATTTTGCAATGGCAGCACTGTCGTGTTTGCGCCGACGAGAGGTTTCATCGCCCGTGCGGCTTCAGGAACTTGCCACGCCTTCACGCCGAGAATAACTAGATCGACCGCGCCGATTTCATTAACGTCGTCCGTCGCTTTCGCCGGAAAGATCACGAAATTTCCACTCGTGCTATCAACCTTCAGCCCACTCGTTTTGATCGCCCGCAGGTGTTCGCCGCGGGCGATGAACGTAACGTCCTCGCCGGCTTGTGCCAGACGGCCGCCGAAGTAACCGCCGACGCCACCCGTGCCGAAAACGGCGATGCGCATCGACTCTGCTGCTGTTGGTCCATTCATTGAGAGCTTACCGCTTGACGCTCCATTCGCGCGGTCGTAGCATTGCGCACAGCCACTCGAAGCCCGCTCCAGATTTCTCCCAGAGGAGTGACCCGATGACCTATATTCGCGAAGCCCCTTTTGACGAAAACGATTTCCCTACTCTTCAACTACTCAAAGACGACTACGGCTTCATTCCGAATTTTTTCAAAGCCCAAACCGCCCGTCCCGATCTAATCGATGCGCAGGTGCAACTCGTCGAAGCAACGCTCCTGAAAGAAGGCGCGCTCTCGCGTCAACTGAAGGAGTACGTCTTTCTGGTCTGTTCGGCTGCGAACCTGAGCACTTATTGTGTAACGGCCCATTGCGAGATCATTCGCATGCTCAAGCTAGCAGGACCAGAGCCGGAGCAGATCGCCCTGGACCACATGTCAACGGATCTGCCAATCGTCGATAAAGCGCTGCTCAACTTCACGCTGAAGCTAAACAATCGTCCCTTGAAGATCACCCAGGACGATATCGACGACCTCAAAACTTACGGCTTCAACGATCAGCAAATCCTGGAAGCAGTGATGTGCGTGGGCCTGGCGAAGTTTGCGAACTACATCGGCTTCGGCCTGGGAACGGTGCCGGATTATCAGGTTCGACTCGATCTCGAGCAGAGCAAAGCGGTCACCGCCTAGCAGCAGTTACATCCGCGTCAGTCACTATCAACCTGCGGCTTCGTCTCACAACCAGCACGAATTCGATCCATAACTTTACTCACCAGCGGCTCGGCAATCGGCTGCGGATAGTCAAACGATCCGCTTTCCGTGACGATGCGCAGCGTCTTGCGCGTCGAATCATAAAGCACCTGACATGTGTTGCAGTGGGCCAAGTGTGCCTCGAGCTGCTCGCGAATCTCGCTCGCGACGTCGTCGTCGAGCAGGTTCGCCAATTCGCTGATAAAGTCCTGGCAGCTAATCATGATCTACCCGCGCCGGCAGTGGAGAAGTATTGGACCATTGACTCGCGCAACATCAATCGGCCGCGCAAAACGCGCGCTTTCAACCCGGGCACGCTAAGGCCCAACGCCGCCGCGGCTTCTTCAGTCGAAAGTTCTTCCAGGTCTCGCAGCATCAGCGCGACGCGATACTTGGCCGGCAGCTTCATCACTTCCTTTTCCACGAGTCTGCGCAGCTCTTCCCGTGAATAAAATTCTTCCGGAGTCTCGGACCACGGCTGAATATTTCGTGGCCTGAATTCTTCATTCTCTTCGTCGAGGCTGTCAAACTCTTTTCGGCTTCTCACGCGCTGGAGTGCGGTGTTAATAGCGATGCGAACCAGCCAGGTCGAGAACCGCGAGCGCCCTTCGAAGTTGGCAAGATGCTGAAAAGCCTTTAAGAACGCGTCTTGTAGCGCATCTTCAGCTTCTTCCGCACTACCGACAATCGCCAGCAAGCTGCGGTAAACACGGCGACCGTGCTTGCGCACCAATTCTTCGAACGCCTCAGTTTCTCCGCTCCGCACTCGCGCGACGATTTCAAGGTCCGGATCGTCAGACACAAAACCGTCTGCTAACTCCGGTTCTACTGTTTGACGTTCCGAAGCGACGGGCGGATTCAGTTCTTTTAAAGGAAATGTCAGCCGCGGTTTGAAATCCGGTTCTGTGCCCAAGCCCATCTGAACGCAATTGAGCAACTGAGTTAATCCCACCATGAGGACGGCTTCGAGGATTTGTTCATCGTTGAAGTTCGAGTTGCGTAACGAATCAATGTCGTGCGCCGTAAACAAATGCGGACCAACGGCGAGCTTGCGCGCGAAGTCGAGCAACACAATGTCCGCGTTCGAGAGATTTGCGTCGCGATGATCGATAGCGATCTGTTCCGAATGGTCGGCTTTTATGCCCAGAAACTGCAATGTCTGGCAATGCAGCGCCGGAAAGTAGGAGTTGTTATTCTCAGCGGATACCGCGAGCAAAATAAATTCTTTCTGCACGCGGCTCAACGCACCCTTACTAAACAAAAGCCGGTCCAACAAATGGACCTGTGCGTCTACCAGATCGGGCCGGAGTAGTTGAGCGCGATAGACCCGCGGCGCCAAGCCGAAGTTTCGCTTCAGCGTCGCCAGACTCTCCGCGTTTAGCGCATCATCAACTTCGGCCAGAAAGCCCACCACAAACTCTCCACCAAGATTTCTGACTGCGGAGCATACTCGACTACCAAACCACTAACCAGCAGAAATTCTGCATCCCGAAAACACCCGTCACGTCTAATCACTCAGAGAACCAGTCAGGGTATCAGTTCCAAACTCAGTTAGCGCTTCCAGCCCGGGAGGGCGAAGAATGCAGGCCACCACGGAGAATCAGCAGGGACTCGATCCGAGCAAGTGGTTGGATTCGCACGGCGACTATCTCTATCGCTATGCCCTCGTGCGCGTCCGCGATGCAGCGTTGGCCGAAGATCTATTGCAGGAGACGCTGCTCGCAGCAGTTGGTGCTCATCAGAGTCACACCGGACGCAGCACTGAACGCACCTGGCTGGTGGGAATTATGAAGCACAAAGTGATCGATCACTTTCGGCGCGTCACGAGGAATGGTCAGTTTCAGTTGAGCACGGATGGTGACGAGGAGATCGATTTCGAAGAGTCTGGACCATGGCGCGGCCACTGGCGTGAGGAGCGCGCGCCCAATAGTTGGACCGTGGGCGCCGCACAGAGTTTGGACTCGCGCGAGTTTTGGGAGGTGCTGGAACACTGCTTGTCGCAGTTGCCGCCACAGATGTCCATTGCCTTCACGCTGCGCGAGATCGATGGCCTCACGTCCGGTGAAATCTGCGAAATCCTGAGTGTTTCCCCAAACAACCTCTGGGTGCTGCTTCATCGCAGTCGCAGCAGACTACGACAACTGCTCGAAGCCAACTGGTTTTCCCGCCCCGCTGCCGCCGCCTGAAATCAGGCGTGTAAGGATTTTTCCGCAGCCGCGACCAACAGTTGGTTGCGAAATCTGAAGAGGAGAATCTGAATCATGTCGAACAGATGGAAGATGACTTTACTGGTCCTGATCATCGTTGGCGCCGGCGCCTGGTATGCATTCCGGCCCGAGCGGATCTTCATCAATCAAAGAGTGAACGAACAATTTCCGACTGCCTCAGCAGCGACCAATCAACTCGCTTCAGGTCAATTCCACAGCGGCGCACATGAGACCAAGGGCATGGCCACGGTATTTCAGCTTGCCGACAATAAGCGGACGCTGCGACTAACAAACTTCCAAACCTCGAATGGGCCTGACGTTCACGTCTATCTCGTCGCCGCGGCGGACGCAAAAGACAACGACACCGTGACGAAGGCTGAAGTCGTCGATCTCGGATCGATGAAAGGAAATATCGGTGACCAGAACTACGACCTGCCGGCAAACGCGGATTTGTCCAAGTACCGTGCGGTCACGATCTGGTGCAAGCGTTTCAGTGTGAACTTCGGCACGGCGCCGTTGAACTCAACAATGCAATCGATGCTATCGACGGACGCGCAGTAACTCCAGCAGACGGAGTGTGTGATCATGACCAGCAACAATCACTACGACGTAATCATCATCGGCTCGGGCGCGGGTGGCGGCACGCTGGCCTACAAACTCGCGCCCTCGGGCAAGAAGGTTCTGATCCTCGAACGCGGCGACTACGTGCCGCGCGAGAAGGACAACTGGAGCACGCGCGCCGTAAACCTCGAGGCGAAATACAACACCAAAGAGGCGTGGCGCGATAGCGAAGGCGAGGAGCTGCACCCGCACACGAATTATTTCGTTGGCGGTAACACGAAGTTCTACGGCGCTGCTCTCTTTCGTCTGCGAAAAGAAGACTTCGGTGAGATTCGGCATCACGGCGGAATCTCCCCAGCCTGGCCCATCAGTTATGACGAGCTCGAGCCTTATTACACCAAGGCCGAGCATCTCTATCAGGTGCACGGAAATCGTGGCGAAGATCCGACGGAGCCGTGGTCCAGCGCGCCTTACAAATATCCGGCCGTCAGTCACGAGCAGCGCATTCAACATCTGCACGACGATCTCGAACGTGCAGGGCTAAAGCCTTTTCACGTGCCTTTGGGGATTCGCATCGACGAAAAGAACGCACGCAAGAGTCTCTGCATTCGCTGCAACACGTGCGACGGTCATCCGTGTTTGATCGGCGCGAAGTCCGATGCACAAACAATCTGTGTTGACCCGGCTCTCGAACATCAGAATGTCTCGTTGATTACCAACGCCAAAGTCATGCGTCTGGAGACGAATGGCAACGCACGCGAAGTCAGCAAAGTGATCGTCGATCGCGGTGGCGTGCGCGAGGAGTATTCGGGAGACATCGTTGTCGTGTCGTGCGGCGCTGTGAATTCGGCGGCGCTGCTGTTGCGCTCCGCAAACGACAGCCATCCAAACGGGCTCGCCAACGGTTCCGATGTTGTCGGTCGTCACTACATGGGCCACATCAATTCGGTGCTCATGGCGCTGTCGAAATGTCCTAATCCCACCATCTTTCAAAAGACACTCGCAATCAACGACTTTTATTTCGCATCGAGAGATTGGGACTACCCGATGGGCCATATCTCCTTCGTCGGCAAGCTCGACGCCGACACACTGAAAGCCGGCGCGCCCGCGATAGCGCCCGGTTGGACGCTCGATCTGATGGCCAAACACTCGCTGGACTTCTGGCTCACTTCCGAAGACTTACCCGACGCGGACAATCGCGTGACAGTCGACCGCGACGGCGAGATCCGCGTCAGTTACAAACTCAACAACGTCGAAGGTCACGATCGTCTCAAGGCGCAGTTACAAAAGGCGATGAAGCAAACGAACTGCGACATTCATGGACACGAATGTCATCAGGGTTTGTTCGCGCGGAACCTTTACCTGGGCCAACGGCTGCCGCTCGCCGCGGTGGCGCACCAGAACGGCACAGTGCGTTTCGGCAACGATCCCAAAACATCCGCACTCGATCGTAATTGCAAAGCCCACGAGCTCGACAATCTTTACGTCGTTGATGCGAGCTTCTTTCCGTCGAGCGGCGCGGTGAATCCGGCGCTGACGATCATGGCGAATGCGTTGCGCGTCGGCGATCACCTGTTGGAGCGAATGAAATGAACCGGACCAGGTTAACAGTTCTCGGTTTACTGCTTGTGCTGGGCGTCTTCGTTCAGACGACGACGGCCCAGTTCCTGCCGACGGACGCGCGTGCTTTGAGTAGTACGCGCGTCCCCCTCCTTCGACTTTTTAATGACGACTCGACGCTTGTTCCGCTCGTCGAACAGGTCGGCGCAATCGGGATGACAGTTTCAGACATGGATGCGTCCGTCGATTTTTATTCGCGAGTGCTGTCTTTCGAGAAAGTCTCGGACGTTGAAGTGACGGGTGACGATTACGAACGTTTAGAAGGCGTCTTCGGTCTGCGCATGCGCGTGGTGCGAATGCGGCTTGGCGATGAGTTCATTGAGTTGACGGAGTATCTGACGCCAAAAGGCCGTCCGGTTCCGGTCGATTCGCGCAGTAACGATCGCTGGTTTCAACACATCGCCATCATCACCAGCGACATGGACAAAGCTTACGCGCTGCTGCGCCAAAATAAAGTCGAACACGCCTCGACTGGTCCACAGCGTCTGCCTGATTGGAACAAGAACGCCGGCGGCATCAAGGCTTTCTACTTTCGCGATCCGGACAAGCACTGGCTCGAGATTCTGCAATTTCCTGCAGGCAAGGGCGATCGGAAGTGGCAGAAGAAAGACAAACTGTTTCTCGGTATCGACCATACGGCGATTGTCGTGAGCGATACCGAAGCGAGTCTGAAGTTTTATCGAGACGCACTCGGCCTGCGTATCGCCGGCACGAGTGAGAACTACGGCACCGAGCAGGAACATCTCAACAACGTCTTCGGCGCAAGGTTACGCATCACGAGTCTTCGAGCCGGCAGCGGGGGGCCGGGCATCGAATTTCTCGAGTACCTTGCGCCGCGCGACGGGCGGCCTGCGCCTGCCGATGCGCGCGCCTCGGATCTGTTTCACTGGCAAACCACGCTGATCGTAAACACTGCCGGCGCGTTTGCCGCGCGATTGCGCGCGGACAACTCGCGCTTCGTTTCTGCGGGCGTGGTGTCTCTGAATGATAAGAGTCTTGGTTTCAGCAAAGGACTCTTGGCCCAGGATCCTGACGGGCACGTGATGGTCCTGGTTGAAAGATAAGCCGATGAACCAACGACCACTCTTCATTCCCGTCATTCTCGGCACTGTGCGCAAAGGCCGCGCCAGCGAAAACGTCGCGAAGTTTGTTTTCGAGCAGGTCAAACAACGCGAAGGTGTCGAAACGCAGTTAATCGACATCGGAGAGCTGAACCTTTCGGCGACCGATGCGGGAGAGCAGATCAAACACGACGGATTCTCTGCGACCTGCGAGCGCGCCGATGGGTTGGTCCTCGTCGTGCCGGAATACAACCACGGTTATCCCGGCATGCTCAAGCACGTCCTCGATTCCAATCTGAAGGAATACATCCACAAGGCCGCCGGCATCTGCGGCGTATCGGCAGGCGGCTTCGGCGGCACGCGCGTAATTCAAAGCCTGTTGCCTGTGATGCGTGAGCTCGGGCTGGTCACGATCTTTTGGGACGGCAACTTCTCCGGCGCACCCGCACTCTTCGACGAAGCCGGCAACATCAAGGATCGCGCGACTCATGAAAAGCGCCTCGACAAATTTCTCGGCGAGTTGATCTGGATGAGCAAAGTATTACGATTGGGCCGAGAAACCATCTCCGTCTAGGGGCTTTCCATGAAAATTATCTCGCTCAACGTAGGGCTACCGCGGCTCGTGCTGCAGAACGGCGAACCAGTATCAACCGGCATCTTCAAAGAACCCGTCGCCGGCCGAGTGATGATGCGGACCTTGAATCTCGATGGCGATCGACAGTCCGATCTGTCCGTGCATGGTGGACCAGAAAAGGCGGTTTATGTTTATCCGTCTGAGCATTACGAGTTCTGGAAACGTGAGCTGCCGGATATGGACCTTCCGTGGGGCATGTTCGGCGAAAACCTCACCACCACCGATCTGTTCGAAACAGAAGTAAACATCGGCGACAAGTTTCGCGTCGGCACGGCCGAAGTAATGGTCACGCAACCACGAATGCCCTGTTACAAACTCGGGATTCGTTTTGGCCGCGCCGACATCATCAAGCGGTTCCTCCTCAGCGAACGATCCGGGTTCTATCTGTCAGTCGCGAAAGAAGGTGAAGTCGGCGCCGGTGATGAGTTCCAACTGCTCGAGAAAAACGTGTCCGGCGTAAGGGTTGTCGACGTCACACGACTATATAGCAGCGAGCGGGAAAACGTCGCTTTGATGCGACACGCGATCGCGACCGAAGCACTTCCCGAGAGTTGGAAAGCGTACTTTAGAAAACACATCAAGAGTCTTACCCATGAGTAGACCAAAAATAATTTGTCCCGACTGCGGCAGCGAAATGAATCATCACGCGATGAAGCTCGACCACCGCGGCGAAATCCCGACGCTGCAGGAAGTTCACACCTGCCCCGGCTGCGGGCGAACCGAACTGCGGCAGGCGGAGTAGACCATGAACGCGGAAAACCAGCGTCTCGAAGAATCACGAAAACGCACGCAGCACTGGAAGCGTTGGGGACCATATCTCAGTGAGCGCGCGTGGGGCACGGTGCGCGAGGATTACAGTCCTTACGGCACGGCCTGGGATTACTTCCCGCACGATCACGCACGCTCGCGTGCCTATCGCTGGAACGAAGACGGAATCGCCGGCATCTCCGATCGTCGCCAGAAGATCTGTTTCGCCGTCGCCCTCTGGAACGGCCGCGATCCGATCTTGAAAGAACGGCTGTTTGGTTTGACCGGCAACGAAGGAAACCACGGCGAAGACGTCAAGGAATACTATTTCTATCTCGACTCAACTCCCACCCACTCGTACATGAAATATCTGTACAAGTATCCGCAGGCGGAGTTTCCCTACGGCCAGTTGGTTGCTGAGAACCGCGAACGAGGAAAGCTCGCGCCGGAGTTTGAGCTGATCGACACCGGTGTCTTCAACGAAGATCGCTACTTCGACGTCGTGGTGGAGTATGCGAAAGCGGATGTCGAAGACATTCTGATCCGCATCAGCGTCACTAACCGTGGTCCAAATGAAGCGTCGCTGAACCTGCTGCCGACGATCTGGTTTCGTAACACCTGGTCGTGGCATCAGAATGGGACTGCCAAGCCATGGTTGCGCAATTCGAGTGAAGGTACTGTCGAACTTCACGAGCCTGAGCTCGGCAAACGTTGGTTGTACTGCGACGACGGCCCCGAGTTGCTCTTTACCGAAAACGAGACCAACACTCAGCGCCTCTTCAACTTCACAAAGGGTTCGCACTACGTCAAAGATGGCATCAACGATTACATCGTTCACGGCAATCAACACGCGGTCAACCCCGAGCAGCAAGGCACAAAAGCGGCCGCGAACTACAAGTTGACGATCGCGCCCGGCGCCACCGCAGTCACGCGTTTGCGCTTAACAAATCATCAACTCGACAAACGTGAGGCGTTCGTACAGTTCGACAAAACCTTTGCCGAACGAATGCGCGAAGCCGACGAGTTTTACCAGACCGTCATTCCCAAACATCTTTCACACGACGCACGGCTGGTTATGCGCCAGGCCTTCGCCGGCATGCTCTGGTCCAAGCAGTTCTACCACTACGTGATCGAGCAATGGCTGGATGGCGATCCGGACACACCGAAGCCTCCGCGAGAGCGTGTCCGTGGTCGCAATCATGAGTGGACACATCTCCACAACGCGGACGTCATTTCGATGCCTGACAAGTGGGAATATCCGTGGTATGCGGCGTGGGATCTTGCGTTTCATTGCGTGCCCCTCGCGCTGGTTGATTCGGAGTTCGCGAAAGACCAGCTCATCCTGATGCTGCGCGAATGGTACATGCATCCGAACGGCCAGCTACCCGCGTACGAATGGGCCTTCGGCGATGTGAATCCGCCGGTTCACGCGTGGGCCGCGTGGCGCGTTTACAAGATCGAGAAGAAGCGACGTGGAGTCGGCGACACTGTCTTTCTCAAGCGCGTCTTTCAGAAACTGCTTTTGAATTTCACGTGGTGGGTCAATCGCAAAGACGCCGATGGGATGAATATCTTTCAAGGCGGCTTTCTCGGGCTCGACAACATCGGCGTCTTCGATCGGAGCGCGCCATTGCCGACCGGCGGCCACATCGCGCAATCCGATGGGACCAGTTGGATGGCGATGTATGCGCTGAACCTGCTCGCGATCGCGATGGAGCTCGCGAAAGAAGATCCTTCCTATGAAGACGTCGCCAGCAAGTTTTGGGAGCACTTCCTCTACATCGCCCATGCGATGAACAACCGCGGCGACGATGAGATCAAATTGTGGGACGAGCAGGACGGCTTCTTTTATGACGTGCTGCACTTGCCGGCGGGCAAACCGTTTCCGATGAAGGTCCGCTCGATGGTGGGATTGATTCCGTTGTTTGCGGTCGAGACACTCGAACCGGAGTTGCTCGATTCGCTGCCGGATTTCAAGCGGCGCATGGAATGGTTCATTCAAAACCGGCCCGACCTGACCGCGAACGTCGCGTGTATGCGCACGCCGGGAAATGCCGAACGGCGTTTACTCTCAATCGTGAGCCAGGATCAGTTGCGCAGTGTGTTGCGACTCATGCTCGATGAGAATGAGTTCCTTTCGCCCTACGGCATTCGCGCTGTCTCGCGTTATCACAAAGATCGTCCGTACACGCTCCAGGTAAACGGCACGCAGCATCGCGTTGATTATGAGCCGGCCGAATCGAGCACCGGATTGTTTGGCGGCAACTCAAACTGGCGTGGTCCAATCTGGTTTCCGCTGAACTATCTGCTGGTCGAGTCGTTGCAGAAGTTTCACCATTATCTCGGTGAAGATTTTAAAGTCGAATGCCCGGTTGGTTCCGGTCAGATGCTGACGCTCTGGGAAGTCGCGGGCGAGATCTCAAAACGACTCTCACGCATCTTCCTGAAAGACGCTGATCAGCGTCGACCGGTTTTTGGCGCGGCCGAAAAATTTCAAACTGATCCCAACTGGCGCGATCTGATTCCCTTCCACGAATACTTCCATGGCGACAATGGTTCAGGCGTCGGCGCCAGCCATCAAACAGGTTGGACCGGCCTAGTCGCCAAGCTTCTCCAGCAAAGCGGCGAATGAACTTGTAAGGAATCACCGCCCGAAACGACTCATGATTGTTTGGCGAACTCCACTAATAAGGACCAATCAACATGCGAGATCGATGGGCAGTGATACTAGCCGGGGGAGACGGAACGCGTTTGCAGTCGATGACGCGCGCCATCAGTGGCGACAATCGCCCGAAACAGTTTGTGCCGGTCATGGGGCGCAGCACGCTGCTCAATCAGACCAGGCGCAGGGTCGCGTTATCAATCGAACCTGACCGCACGCTGATCGTCGTCACACAGAAGCATCGACGATTCTATAAACCGCTCAGCCACGAACTCTCAACAGACCTGTTAGTCGAACAACCTGCGAACAAAGGCACCGCGCCCGCGATTCTTTATGCGCTGCTGCGCGTTGCTGCGAAGTCGCCGCAAGCAGTCGTCGCGTTATTTCCTTCCGATCACTTTTTCGCCGATGACGAACAATTTATGTCGCACGTCGATGTTGCGCTCGATGCGGTCGAGGTCCAACCCGAGACGGTGTTGCTCCTGGGCATCACTCCGACCGCACCGGAAACAGAGTACGGCTGGATTGAGCCGCAGCCTTCGATCCTGTCACAGTCACCACGATCCATTACGCGCGTCAAAAAGTTTTGGGAAAAACCGGCGGCAAACGTGGCGAAGACGCTGCTGGAACGAGGCTGCTTGTGGAACAGCTTCGTGATGGTCGGCACGGCAGCGGCATTACTGAAGCTGACGCGAGCTGCCATGCCTGAGTTGTACTCCGCTTTCGACGCCACCGTCCCCACGTTCGAGACTGCAAACGAACCGCGCGCTGTCGCTGAGCTCTACGCGCACATCGATGAGTCAAACTTCTCGCATGAAGTACTCGCAGCTCGACCTGAAGATCTAATGGTGATGAGAGTAGCAGACGTCGGCTGGAGCGATCTCGGTGAGCCTAACCGCGTGTTATCGACTCTCGCCCGCATCGGCATGCAATCAGAACTCGCAATGTCCGCAAGCTAAAAACAGAGGAGTGTCATGAAAGCGATCGCAGTCAAACCCGGAATGCCAAATACAGTTCACCTGACGGAACTACCCACGCCCGTGGTCGGTGAGATACCGAATGGACGCGGTGTGCTGGTGCGCGTGCTGCGCGTCGGTGTCGACGGCACCGACAAAGAAATCAATGCGGCTGAGTATGGCCAGGCACCGCCCGGATACGATTTCCTGATCATCGGTCACGAGAGTTTTGGTCAGGTCGAAGCGGTTGGTCCAAATGTGACCGAGGTCAAGCCGGGTGATTACGTCGTGGCAACCGTGCGCCGGCCAGGCTCGAGCATCTACGACCTGATCGGCACAAACGACATGACGACGGACGACACGTATTTCGAACGCGGCATCAACCTGCGTCACGGTTACATGAGTGAGTATTACGTCGACGACGCTGAATTCATCGTGAAGATACCGCAGGGTCTCAGGGAAGTCGGCGTGCTGCTCGAGCCGACAACGGTGGTTGAGAAAGGGATAGCCCAGGCGTACGAGATTCAACGCCGCCTGAGGGTATGGAAACCGAAGCGCGCGGCGGTGATGGGCGCGGGAACGATTGGCTTGTTGGCGACTCTGGTTCTTCGTTTGAAGGGCTTGCAGGTGACGACGTTTGGCAAGACGCCGCAGCCGTATCTGAATTCCGATCTGATTGAGGCGCTGGGCGCGAGGTATCAATCGACGGAAGACATGTCGATTCTTGAAGGCGCAAAAAGGTATGGGCCATTCGACATCATTTTCGAAGCAACGGGATTCTCGCCGGTCGTTTTCGACAGCATGCAAGCGCTCGGGAAGAACGGCGTGCTGGTGCTGTCGAGTGTCACTGGTGGCGATCGCAAGGTCGAGGTTCCGGCTGACAAAATCAATCTCGAATTCGTGCTGGGTAACAAGGTGATGGTGGGGACCGTGAATGCAAATCGCGAGTACTTTGAGATGGGTGTGAAAGATCTCGCTCAGGCGGAGGCGGAGTATCCGGGCTGGCTGTCGCGTTTACTGACGCATCCCGTTCGCGGTCTGGAGAATTATGAAGAGCTCTTTGCGAAGCTTGTTAACCCTGACGGCGCAATCAAAGTTTTCTGCGAAGTCGCTTCCTTGTGAGTGGGCCATGATTCACTTCGACCAGCAAAGTTTGCGCGACCTGAGTTTGGCGCTTTCGCGAGAGTGGCTCGAAACGAACGGCATCGGCGGGTTTTCTTCTTCCACGATCGTTGGTCTGAACACGCGCCGGTATCACGGTTTGCTCACGGCAGCCACGAAGCCACCCGTCGGTCGTTTCGTATTGCTCTCCAAGCTTGAAGAAACGCTCGTTATTGAAGGGCGAAGATATGAATTGTCGTCGAATCAGTATCCCGGCGTGGTTCATCCGCGAGGCTTCGAGTATCAGACGAACTTTCGTCTCGATCCTTTTCCCATTTTTACCTACGAGATTGATGATCTGCGCTTAACGAAAACTGTGTTCATGGTTCAGGGCGAAAACACCACCGTCGTTCAGTATGAGCTTGATGGTCATAAGCGAAGTAACATCACGCTGGAAGTTCGCCCACTCATCGCGTTCCGCGACTACCACGGCACGACACATGAAAACGGTGCGCTCAATCCACAGCTTGAAACTGAGCCGGGCCAGATGAGTCTGAAGCCTTACGCAGATCTCCCCGCGCTTTATCTCGCACACGATTCAGCCGACTTAAAACCAAATGGAGTCTGGTATCGCAACTTTCAATACACAGTGGAGCAGGAGCGCGGACTCGACTTCGCGGAAGACCTGTTCAATCCGTGTACGCTCACGTTCGATCTGGGTTCGAGAACAACGGTGAACCTCATCGCCTCGACTACGCAACACGACGCGAACAAAGCTGACGCCTACCGCAGCGCGGAAGTGCAGCGACGCTCGACCAACAAAACTGACCTGGTTGGGCTGTTAACAGCCGCTGCCGATCAGTTCATTGTTCGTCGCGAACAGGGCGAAACGGTCATCGCGGGATACCACTGGTTTGCTGACTGGGGCCGAGACACGATGATTGCGCTGCCGGGTTTGACGCTCGTCAACGGACGTTGGGCAATCGCGAAGAACATTCTTGCGGAGTTTGCCGCGCACGTCGATCGCGGCATGTTGCCGAACCGTTTTCCTGATGCAGGCGAAGCGCCGGAATACAATACCGTTGACGCAACGCTTTGGTTCTTCGAAGCGGTGCGTTCATTCCTCGAGTACACCGGCGACTGTGAGTTCATCAGGACGAAACTGTATGCCGTGTTGCGAGACATCGTTGACTGGCACGTCAAAGGCACGCGTTATGGAATCCACGTAGACGCGGACGGATTACTTTCCGCGGGCGAGGCGGGTGTGCAACTGACTTGGATGGATGCAAAAGTCGGCGACTGGGTCGTGACACCGCGTCATGGAAAACCGGTGGAGATTCAGGCGCTTTGGTACAACGCGTTGCGCGTGATGGAAGATCTTACGGGCAGATTCGACGATCTAAACGCAAAGCAGGAGTACGGCGCGATGGCGAACAAAGCGCGCGCCAGTTTCAACGAACTGTTTTGGAATGAGCAAGCCGGATGTCTTTACGATGTGGTAAACGGCGATCTTCGTGACGCGTCCATCAGACCGAACCAGGTGATT
This sequence comes from uncultured Blastocatellia bacterium, assembly GCA_946480785.1. The sequence goes on from CAMLLD010000002.1 coordinate 116,850, forward strand.
GCGATCAGTCTGACCAACACGATGGTTCCCACAGAGCGAGCGACGAGTATTCTGCGGGTCATCGAATGCGAACTGCTCACGCCGCGCGGTCTGCGGACGCTTTCGCCATCAGATCCGAATTACATCGGCCGTTACGAAGGCGGCCCGGGCACTCGTGACGGTGCTTATCATCAAGGCACCGTTTGGCCGTGGCTGATGGGACCGTACCTCACCGCTTACTGCAAAACTTTTGGACCAGCAGCGGGTCGAAGATTTGGGAGAATGTGGCTCGAGAACTTTCAGGACCATCTAAACGAGGCCTGTCTCGGTCAGGTTTCCGAAATCTTCGACGGCGACACTCCGCACGCACCGCGCGGTTGCGTGGCCCAGGCGTGGAGTGTCGCCGAGTTACTTCGTGCTACAGTCGAGGACATCGAGCAGCCGCAAAATGAGGCAGCGGCCGCTTGAGAAAGCTCAGGTGCCACGGAGGAGACAATTAACACGCTGAATGCTCATGGTCCACACGGCTTCGACTTTGGCCGCAACCGCACCCGGCCCTCGGGGATTGTCTTTCTGGCTTACCTTTTTCTCTTCAACGCGACCTGGACGGTTTGGGTTTTACTCGGGTATCCGAAGCTCAGGGCGATAGGCGAGCAAACGCTCGCGTATGCGTTGATCAACCTCACGGTCCGAGCACTATTATGGGTGCTGCCGGTCTTTCTTTACCTGCGCTATGTCGATCGCGTCGATCCGTTATCTTATCTGAAACTGAAACAGCGTTGGTTACGAGGCGTTCTCATCGGCCTCGGTTTCTCGATACTCATCCTGCTGCTGGCTTTGGTCCAACACGGCGCGCCACACCTGCGTTCGGGAGCATTCACGTGGAATAGCGTCCTGAGTACTACTTTACTGATCGGGTTCGTCGAGGAGATTCCCTATCGTGGGTTCGTTTTTCAGAAGCTGTGCGACTGGATGTCGCGAAAAGCCGCGGTCGCGATCTCATCGCTACTTTTCGTCGCGATTCACTTGCCGGGATGGATCTCGCTGCACCTGTTCACGCTGCAAAGCCTGATCTTCGTGTTTGTGTTTGGCGTGCTGATGGCGCTCCTATTCCTCTGGGCGAAATCGTTGTGGGCGCCGATCATCTCGCACAGCCTGAACGACTTTATCTCCGCGGTGCTTTTTCACGGCTGAATCGTGTCATGGCCCAAAGCGCTGACGGTATTCGAGCGAACTAATAAACGCCCTCACCATCTCCGCCTGAATGAAGTTGCCGTTGAACTGATTCAACTTACCCAACCAGAAATTGTAACCGGAAAAATCCGTGTCCGGTCCCTCGTCCGGGTTGCGCCGCAGATATCCGAAATACTGCATCAACACAAAAGCCTTGTTCGTCTCGGCGCTCTCCAGGTTTGCGTTCTCGGCAACGGCGCGCAACACAGTCGCCCGCTTCGTAATGTCTGCCGGTGTCGCCCCGAGCATCGCAACCAGGTTCGCTTTTTCCGCAGCTGTCAGCACTGCGCCTGCGTTCGTATCCAACTGCGTCACGAATTGATCGGCAGTCAACGTGTTCGGATACGCCGACAAGAACTCCGGTCGCTGCACAAACGCGAGGGCATATGCCTGTTTGTTTGCTTCGAGCTGCGCCTGCCAGTCGCCGACGCCGACCTGCACTCCGCGCCCGATCTGTTGCGTGTCGCGCAGAAACTCATTGAGCCGGACGGGCACGGGTTTGCCGGCGAGATTTCCGAACGCTGTCTTGTAAGTGCGATAGACGAGATAACCGGTTTCCTGAAATTCGATCGACAGAAAGAAAGCGGCGGAAACATTGATGCGCTTGATCTCGACACACGTGGGATCGCCGTTGCACGAGGTTATTTCATTCGTCCAGAAGTTGAAGCCTGACGCATCGGGATCGCGATTGAGAAAGTCGAAGTAGTGTTCGCGTACGAAGAAATCGACACGGTCGATCGGGTTCGGGTTTGGAAAGAAATCGTTGTCGATGATGATTATGGTTGTGCTCGAAGGCGCAAGCAATGGCGCGCCCGATGGATTGCTCAAGGTTAGAGTAAATAATTCGGGGCCTTCATTGAACACGTCGTTGACGACGGGGACGCGAATGGTCTTCACCGATTCACCGGGCGCGAATGTCAATTGGCCCAACGTCGTCAGGTAATCGCACCGTGAAGAAGCCTGGCCGGTCGTCGAATTGCACGGACTCGAGCTCCCGTTGTCGCTTGTCTGGTAATCGACTGTGGCTGTGACCGACAGATCTCCCTTGCGAAGCACAAAGACATTGACGCCCGTAATGCTTTCGTTTGAGAACTGCTGCGCGGATTGAAAGCGAATGCCGGGCTGGTCGTCGTCGAAGATCGTGGCCGAAGCCTGACCATCGTTAATCACAGCGTTGACCGGGTTCGACAGGTTCAGCGTAAACGCCTCTGTAGGTTCCTCGTTGATGTCGGCAACGATCGGCACATCGACTCTCGTTCCGATTTGTCCCGCGGGAATCGTGGCGGTGCCGGAGCTCGCGACATAATCGGCGCCGGCGACGGCAGTGCCGTCGGCTGTGGCGAAGTCGATGCTGATCGGTTTCTCACTGGCCTGCGACAACGTGATCAGAAACGCCACGGTGTTGCCTGCGCCGTCGCCTTCCACGACGTTGTTATCCATCACGGAGATTGTCGGTGGCGGATCGTTGTTAAGGATCGTCGCTGTGCCCTGCGCGCGAACGATCGTGCCGACATCAACGTTAGTGAGGTTCACCTTCACCGTTTCAGAAAATTCATCGATCGTGTCGCCGAGTATTTCAATGCTCGCGGTCTTCGAAGTCTCGCCGGGCTGAAAGACGACTGAGGCAGTTTTTGAAACGTAGTCGGCGCCTTGAGATGCAGTGCCGTCCGCAGTGGAATACGAAACGGTCACTCGATGTGTCGACGCCGCGGAAAGAGTCACGGTGAAGTCTGCGTTCACTGAACCCACGTCGCCTTCGTTCACGTTCACATCGTTTATCGAAACGTCGGGTAAGCTGCGCGGGAACGTTCCAAACAACGCGTTGAATCCCAAAGCTGCATCTGCTTCCCACGCCGCGATAACTTCATCGTCGCCGTACACTTCGATCTGGTGCTCGCGAAATGCCTGCGGCGCTGTCTTCTCCCAAACCTTGATAAACGAAGGCAGGTTGTAGGCTGTGAGTTTTGTGGCCGTCTGAACAAACAGAACGTTGCCATCCTTCGTGAATCGTTCGCCGCTCTTGTAGATCACTGGCTCGGCGGGACTGAACTGGTTGATAGTGACGAGATGCGCGGGATCGGTAGCGTCAATCAGCAGAATCGCGGATAACCCCGCGCTGCCGCTTTGCGAACTCTGTAGCGCCAGCAAACGGCGCTGAGCGTCTTCGTAAACCACAACGCGCGTGAAGCGGAATGCTCCTCCGATCGTGGAAACAACTTTCAGCGCATCGACATCAATCACACCAAAATCGGCGAATTGAGTCGTCGCGAAGAGAAATTTTCCGTCACCACTAAAGACCGGCGGAGCGCCCTCGAAGCCGCTGAATTCTCCGTTCGGCGGCAATGAGACATCTCCTAGCGCGACAGGCTGCGCCGGATTAATCACGTTCAGGAAGCGAAGAGACTGTCCACCCTGAAGCGCCACCACTCGCTTGCCGTTTGCCTCGCTCAACGCGAGCGTTTCACTAATAGAACTCGGAAAGCGGTTGAGGATCGCGCCGTCAAGCAAACTGAACGTCAGGAATTCTCCGCCGGCTACGACAACAAAACCCACGTCAGCATTTCCACTCAAGACCATGTTGGAACCGGCGTCGGCGCTCGAGGCTGTCAATTGAGTCGCTGCGAGTTGAGTCAGTTGACCGTTAGCGGCGAGATCGAAAAGATAAATCTTGCGCGGGCCACCCTCGCTGGTTAAGACCACGACGCGAAGACCGGCTGAAGTCTGGGCCAGCTTCACTTCCAGTGGTCCGAAACCGAAAGTCTTATGGTCAAACTCGGTTCCCAGCCGCGGGTCGAAACTGGTCAGGAAAGCAGGATGAACTGCGATCGGATCGTTCTCGAGCGAGACCGCGAGTTTGTTGTCCGGGCTTATGGCAAACACCTGTTGCGCAGAGTTGAGAGCGTAAGCAAAGCGGCCGGGTTGCGTAGTGAATTGCGCGGCAACGGTTGTAAAAACAGTAAATGAAAAAAGGAGAATACCGAATGTTCGGAATAGTTTTAATTTCCCAGACAAAGACCAACCTCCCTGACCGACTCGTTATTGAATAACAAGTCCAGCAGCTTACGCGCAAGTCGCCGGAATTTTGGGTAGTGCAACACCGGCTGTGTTACCAATCATATTGACAGGTAAATAGTTAAAGGCGCTCGCGACGCGTTGAGAGCGGTCGAAGATGACTCACTTTTGAAAACGTAGTATAAGTGCGGACGCCTTACTGATTTCTCACTGCCGGGGAGACCGCATAATGTTATTTGATCACACCCATTACGTTCCAATCCTCAAAGGAAAGGAAGGCGAATACCAAGCGTTACGCGAACTGACGCCCGCTGTCAGAAGTAAACTGACGCCCTTGATTGAGCCAATCCCAATTCCCTTCGACTACGCGAACGACGTACCCTTAAAAACCGTCGATGAACACTTGGCAAATTTCGCCAGCAAGATTGAGGCTAACTGGGGACCAGATCCCGTTTTCTTCGACCTCGACTGGATTCCAGCTTCAGAAAGAATAGCTGACGGCAGTCATCCACTAAAATTCGTTTTCGATGGCGCACGCGACAAAGGTTTGCAGGCGATTCCCGTTACAGGACTGAATCGAGATGGCGCTTATCAGGACGCTGTGAAGGATGCGATAGACGCAGACAGCAGAGGGGTTTGTATTCGACTTGAAAGCGACGACTTGGATGACATGACGATCCTTGAACCGCAACTCGATGGGCTTGTTGCGTTCTTTGGTGTCATGAAGCATGACGTTGACCTGATTATCGACTTTTCGTCGATTGACCCATCATCCGCAACGCCGATGCAGATTGCCGCAAGCTCGATCATCGCCACCCTTCCATCGATCATGGATTGGCGGACGTTAACCTTTGCAGCGTCAGCTTTCCCACCTGACTTGTCCAGACTAGCTCCCAATAGCGTCACTCCCTTACCGCGAACGGAATGGGCAATCTGGCTCTGGCTAGCAGCGAGACGCGCTAGGCTGCGCAGGCTTCCAACGTTCGGCGATTACGCAATCGCACACCCTGATTGGACAGAAGTCGATCCGCGACTAATGAAGATGAGCGCACAGCTTAGGTACACAATCGATGATGATTGGCTCATATTCAAGAAGCGGAATACTCGGGACTTCGGTTTCGAGCAATTCAAGGAGATTTGTGCGGAGTTGATTGGACGTAGCGAATATCGAGGGGCTGCGTTTAGCTGGGGCGACAACGCGATAAGTGATTATGCTAATCCATCAACCGGGACGGGAAACCCGATGATATGGAGGAAGATCGGAACGAACCATCATCTAACAATGGTGGTAACTCAGATCGCCAGCGTTCCCGGACTTTGAGAGTATGCCGGACGCGATCTCTTAACTCATCAATCGGCAGGGTCTCGGCAAGTGTTCGCCAGAGCACGCGCCGAGACTTTCCGGCCACTCCCTTTTTCATTCCTAGAGAACTGAGGATCGCAACGACCTCAGGACGCCAAAGTAATTGGGCCACCGAATATGGATCAACGCCGGGGTTTTCTTGGGGCTGTCGAACGAGACGGAACGATAAATCGCCCTGTTCAGACAAAGTCGCAATCACTCCCCACCACTCAGGAATCAAGGGAATCGTCTTATTGATGTGGAATTCGCTCGCAACGATGGTTACATAGTCCAACGCTTTGCTATATACCTCGACTTGATGAGGCAGTCGCTGAAGTGTGTCTCGCTCGCTCTTTATCTCATATCCGCTCAACGATCCATTGACTACCGCGAGATCAATTCGAGCGTTGCCCTGACACAGACCAAGCTCGTCAATAAATAGGGTCTCGCAGGCATAGGGTCGATGAACCCGCGCTAATTCTCTGTGGAGGCCTGTGCGAATATCGAGGTCACGCATTTTTGTAGACACGTCAACTCCTGAGTTGGTATGATTTCGGCCAACTCGGAGTCGAAAGATTCCAACAGGCCGCAACCGGAGTGAGACCGCTTGCGGCTTTCGCCTTTTAGAATAGTACCATTGAGTGTCAAGGAAACGCCCGCGCTAAGCCGTTAACAGTTCGCGCACTGTCCAAACATGCTTAGCGATTCCGCTTTCCATTGCGGGCGTGCAACGAATAGAACTGTCAACGCGGCAGAAATTATACCAGCAGAAATACAAGCTCATCATTGCGTGTAGGTTCTCGGTAGTGCGTCAGTTTGAAATTACGCCGAAGGCGTTCGCTAATTTCAGCCCGGGGTTCGAACGTAGTGAGAACCCTGGGTCCAAAAAAAGAAATGCGTTGAACCCTGAAAGGGTTTTGGCTTGCGGCGAACCCCTTCAGGGTTGATTTGATCTCTAATGCCGTACCCTGGGTTGTCGCTGCGCTCCAACCCAGGGCTGAGATTAGCGCACGCCTTCGGCGTAATTTCAAACTGACGCACTACCTAATTTAGGGCCTTGTGGTGTTAGTCAGGCGGAGCGTACCATCAGCGCGCAGCTCATCACGCTTTGCGATCTCTTGAACCTCCGAGAAAAGGAACTCACTAATGCGCCAGGTCTCTCCACTAAAACTACTTCGACGTGAAATTAGCTGGGCCTTCGTAGTTGTTCTGTCGTGCGCGCTCACGTTGGCAGCACAGTCGACGGCCCAACGAGCCGCGGCGGAACAAAAAACAGCCGCCTACTTCGAGTCGATTCGCAAATCGCCGCCGCAGCAATTGGCCTTTCTGCTGATGATGCCGAAGGGCGGAGACCTGCACAATCATCTTTCCGGCGCGATTTACGCCGAGAGTTACATCGCCTGGGCCGCGGAAGCAGGACTATGCGTCAACAACCGCACGATGGCGCTCGCTGTTCCGGCGTCGCCATCGCAGTGCAACTCCGAACAAACGCCGGCGAATGCAGCGCTCACCAATGGCGTCCTCTACCGGCAGATGGTCGACGCGTGGTCCATGCGCAACTGGCAGCTCTCGGGCCAGAGCGGTCACGATCATTTCTTCGATGCGTTCGGCAAGTTTGGCGCTGCGACCTACAACAACAGCGGCCGCATGCTCGCCGCGGCCGTGATGAACGCTGCGCGCGGCAGGGTTCTTTACGTCGAGTTTATGTTGACTCCGGACGGCACGCCGACTGGCGTCGCCTCCAGTCAAATCGGAGACAAAGTGGGCTGGGACGGAAACGTCGAAGCAACGCTCAACAAGCTGAAAGCCGCCGGCATCGATAGCGCTGCCGAGATCGGCATCAAGAACCTCCAGGCGATGGAGGCCGAGAAGAACCAGTTGTTGAAGTGTGGTACGCCGCAAGCCGACCCGGGTTGCGCGGTCACGATCCGTTACGTGGCCCAGGTCGCGCGCAACAGCTCGCTCGGTCAGGTGTACGCGCAGATGGTGACGGGTCTCGCGCTCGCGAATAATCCGAATTCGAAAGTCGTCGCCTTGAATTTGGTGCAGGGCGAAGATGGTCTCAACTCGATGCAGAACTTCTCGGAGCACATGGAGATGTTGAAGTTTCTGCGCGGCCTTTATCCGCGCGCTCACGTCACCCTACATGCCGGCGAGCTTGCTCCGGGGCTGGTGCCGCCCGATGGTTTGACGTTTCACATTCGCGAGTCAGTGATGGTTGCGGGCGCAGAACGGATCGGACACGGTGTCGATCTGCTGCATGAGACGGCGCCGTTTGCGCTGTTGAAAGAGATGGCGCGCCGCAATGTGATGGTGGAGATCTGTTTGTCGAGCAACGATCTGATTCTCGGCATCTCCGGCGCGCAGCATCCACTCGCGACTTACCTCGAGTATGGCGTGCCGGTCGCGCTGGCGACGGATGATGAAGGTGTGGCGCGTTCGGAAATGTCGATGGAGTTTTTGAAAGCGGCGACGGACCAGGGCCTCGGGTATCTGCAACTCAAGGCGATGGCGCGTAACAGTCTTCAGTATGCCTTCATCGCGGGACAGAGTTTGTGGAGCGATGGACGAAAGTTTGTTCCCGTGGCGCAGTGTGCGCGTGACATCGAGGGAGTAAAAACCAATTCGAATGCTTGCCTTCAGTTTTTGGCAGGCAGTGAAAAGGCGAAGCTGCAGTGGGAACTCGAGCAGTACTTCGCTGAGTTTGAGCGCCAGTGGTGAACCTGCTCACGTAAGCAGGTTCTCGATCCTCACCGGCAGCTCGCGAACACGAACGCCGGTCGCGTGATGAACCGCATCGGTAATCGCCGCCGCTATACCGGCGAGACCGATCTCGCCGATGCCGCGCGCGCCAAGCTCGTTGATCTCCTTGTCGGGAAAGTCGAGAAAGTGCACGTCGATCGGCGGCGCGTCCGCGTTCACCGTCATGATGTAATCGGCGAGGTTGCTGTTGATAGGCGCGCCGTTCTGCGGATCGTAAGAGGTCTCTTCAAACAGCGCCATGCCGATGCCCATCACCACCGCGCCCTGGATCTGATTGCGGCCGGTGAGCGTGTTCAGGATGCGGCCGGCATCCATCACTGTCACCACGCGGCCCACACGCAAGCGAGCGATCTCCGGCTGCCACGTCACTTCGACAAAGTGACAACCAAAAGAATGCAGCGAGAATTTCGGGTTCGGCACAAAAGCCGTCTGTTCAGCACTGCCGCTGCCTGTAACCAGCCGTGCATTCGCCCTGCGTAACACATCGCCGAAAGGCACGCCCTTCCCAACTCCTTCGGCTTTGACGAAAACGCGCCCGCCTTCAAGCGCGAGATCTTCCGGTTTGTGTCCGAGGAAAGGTGAACCGGGCGTGGAGACCGCCACGATCAGCAACGACGTGATCGCCTCATCGGCAGCCTTGAAGACCGCCGGGATCACCGAGCTCGTTGCCAGCGACCCACCCGAGATTGGACCATCGGGAAGCGAGCTGTCACCGAGCTCGACTTCGATCTTGTCGACGGGCACACCAGTCTTTTCCGACGCGAGCTGCGCCAGGATCGTGTAAGTGCCGGTGCCGATGTCCTGCGTGCCGCAAGCGACACGTACGGTGCCGTCGTCGCGCAACAGCATGTTTGCCTGCGCAGCGAAACGTCCCGCAACCCACGCGGCGCCCGCCATGCCCCAGCCGAGCGTCAGACCATCACGCTTCATGGAACCGACCGCCGGATTGCGTTTGGACCAGCCGAACTTCTCCGCGCCGAGATTCAAACACTCCACGTAGTGTCGTGATGAAAAGGGAAGGTTGTTTGACTCGTCTAACTTCGGCTCGTTGAGCAGACGAAACTGCACTGGGTCGATCTTCAATCGTTCGGCCATCTCGTTCATCGCCGATTCGGTGGCGTAGAGTCCCGGCACAGCGCCTGGACCACGCATGTCCGCGGTGGCGCCGATGTTTCGTCGCGCCCGACCGAACGTCACGCGGAGGTTCGGAACGCTGTAGTGAAACGGCGTCGCTTCACCGCAGTCTTCGTGATACTGATCGCTCATCGAGAGGTGATAGATGTAATCATGCTCGAACGAGACGAGTTTGCCCGCGGGTGTCGCACCGATACGCACGCGCTGCTGCGTGCGTGCGCGATGGCCCACCGACTGAAACATCATCCGGCGACTGACGACCAGCTTTACGGGTTTGCCCACCTGGCGCGCCGCCGCGACAGCGAGGGGAACATGCGTCCACGGATAGAGCTTGCCGCCAAAACCCGAACCAAGAAACTTCGAGATCACGCGCACGTTCTCGTTAGGCAAGCCGAACATCTGCGCGAGCACGCCGCGCATGTTGACCACGCCTTGAGTCGAGTCGTAGAGCGTCAACATCTGGCCGTCCCAGATCGCGGTGGTGGAGTGCAACTCGAGCGGGTTGTGTGTTTCGGCAGGCGTGACGTAGGTCTCGTCAAGCTTTACCGGCGCACTCGCGAAAGCGGCTGCGGCGTCACCACGGTTACTTTGCAGCCGCGGCACTGGTCCATAAGCGGTGAGAATAACGTCGGGATCGTCGCCCGCTTCGAGATGCGCTGCGACGTTTGGTTTTTCTTTCGCGTAGGTCGCACGGACTGCATCCGCGGCGGCTTTCGCGGCTTCGAATGTGTCGGCAACAGCGAGCGCGATGTACTGGCCATAGTAACGAATCACGTCGTCTTCAAACGGCGGCCGCCGTTCGAGACACACGCGGTCGAAGCCCGGCGCTTGAGTGGAACGAAAGATCTTTCCGATGTTGGCGCGATGCAGGATCGCGCGGACGTTCGGCATCTTCTCCGCCGCCGAAGTATCGAGCGTTAGCAGTTTGCCATTCGCGATCGTCGCTTCAACGGGAACGCCGTAAAGCATGCCGGGGAAGTTGAAGTCGGACGTGTACTGCGCGAGGCCGGTGACTTTGCGTGGGCCATCGATGCGCTGTGTGTCGCGTCCGAGCGGAGAAGTTGCGGGTGTTGTCGCCATGATTTCAACTCCTGAAATTCAGCTAGCCGCGGCCGTGCGCAGTGCGTAAGTCAAACAACGCTTCGCGAGTTCGATCTTGAAGCGGTTCTCGCTTTGCGGCTTTGCGCCTTGCAACGCCGCCTCGGCGGCGAGTCGGAAGGTCGCGTCGTTTGCAGGCTTGCCGGTTAGTGCGGCTTCGGCTTCCGGCGAGCGCCACGGCTTCGTGCCTACGCCACCGAGCGCGATGCGCGCACGCGTGATCTTGCCGCTCGCGATCGTGAGCACCACTGCCGCCGATGCGAGCGCAAATTCGTAAGACGCACGATCGCGTAACTTGAGATATAGGTGCTTGCTGCCGGGCATCGCCGGCGGGAGCGAGACGTGCGTGATCAGATCGCCAGGCTCGAGCACAGTCTCACGCTCGGGTGTGTTGCCGGGCAAAAGATGAAAGTCGCCGAAAGCGACTGTGCGCGTTCCTTTTGGTCCCTGAATGTGAATCGTCGCAGCCAACGCTGCGAGCGCGATGCACATGTCGGACGGGTTCGTCGCGATGCAGCGATCGCTCGTGCCGAGGATCGCGAGCGTGCGATTGTGACCCGTGATCGCCGGACAGCCGGTGCCGCGCTCGCGCTTGTTGCACGGCATCGCGGTGTCGCGGAAGTAAACGCAGCGTGTGCGTTGCAACAGGTTGCCGCCGACCGTGGCCATGTTGCGTATCTGCGCCGAAGCACCTTGAAGGATCGCTTGCGACAGCACCGAGTAATCACGTTGTACTTTCGCGTGATACGCGAGATCCGAGTTCCGGACCATGGCGCCGATCATCAACCCGCTGTCCGCTGTGTCTTCGATCTTGTCGAACGGCAGACGATTGATGTCGAGCACGCGATCGGGAGTCTCGACGTTGAGTTTCATCAGATCGATCAGCGTTGTGCCGCCACCCATAAACCGCACGTCTGCGCCCTGCTGCGCCGTCTTCGCGCGCGCGGCGGTGGCGATCGCGGCGGCGGGATCTGCCGGCCGAATAAATTCGAAGTTATGCATGGTCCACTCCTGCTCCCGCGTTCTATGCGCTCTTTCGCACCTGTTGAATCGCGGCGACGATATTCGCGTAAGCGCCGCAGCGGCAGATGTTGCCGCTCATCAATTCCTTCACGGCCGCGTCGTCAGGACCGCAGGGCTCCTTGAGCAACGCCACCGCCGACATGATTTGGCCTGACGTGCAGTAACCGCACTGATAACCGTCGCATTCGAGGAAAGCCGCTTGCATCGGGTGCAGTGCGTCCGGCGTGCCGAGTCCTTCGATCGTCGTGATCTCGTGCCCATCGTGCATCAGGGCGAGGTTGAGACATGACAGCACGCGTTTGCCGTTGACGTGCACCGTGCACGCGCCGCACTGCCCGTGATCGCAACCCTTCTTCGTGCCGGTGAGCGTCACGGTTTCGCGAAGGCAATCCAGCAGCGTTGTGCGCGGATCGAGTTGTAGTTTGTGGTCCTTGCCGTTGATCCGCAGCGTGATCGGGACCGCGCCGTCGACGACCGGATGACTAACATCGCTGGCGCGTGTCTCTTCAACAGCGCCAGTCGCGTGTACAGGCAAGCACGCCGAGATCACACCCGCGGCCGCCGTGGTTCCGGTTGATTTTAGAAACTTACGTCGCGACCGATCGACTGGACCAAGATCATCTGACATTCCGGACCTCCGTTTTGCTATAAATCGTTTTTAGTTATCACGACCGAGTCTAACTGCCGTCTTCACCAAATCGGCGACGGAATCGAGCTTCATCTTCTGCATCACTTTGCCGCGATGAGCTTTGACGGTGATCTCACTGATCCCGAGTTTCAAACCGATCTGTTTATTCAACATGCCGGAGACGACCAGGCGCATCACTTCCTGTTCGCGCGGCGTGAGTGAATCGTAACTGGCCCGCAGCGTCATCAGCTCAGCCTGATCGTCGAGCACTGCCGCGCTGCGCTCGATGGCGTGCCGGATGGCTGTTAACAACACCTCGTCATCGAATGGCTTGGTTAAGAACTCGACTGCTCCCGCCTTCATGGCTTGGACCGTCATCGGCACGTCGCCGTGTCCGGTGATGAAGATGATCGGCATGTCGGAACGTTCCGACGCGATCAGCTTCTGCAATTCAAGACCGTTGAGATCCGGAAGAGAAACGTCGAGTACTAAACAGCATGGCATTGTTGCGCGCGGACGCGCAAGAAATTCCGCCGCAGACGCGAATGTCTCCGGATGCCAGCCGGCGAATTGGATCAACAACTCGAGCGACTCGCGCACGGAGACGTCGTCGTCAACCACAAACACGACCGGCTGGATTTGTGACTTGGGTGCTGCGGGCGTCATATCGATCCAACGGCAGAAAATTCAACTCACTCCCAGCGCCGTGTTAAGCGCCGCCAAAAGATCCGTCGGCTCAAAGGGCTTGAACAGACAATCCACAGCGCCTTCTGCGATCAAGTGAGGCCGCGTGGTCGCGTCGCGCTGGCCGGTGATGAAGACGATCGGGATCGAGTACTCACGAAGTCTTAGCTCTCGCTGTAGATCCGGTCCGGTCATCCCGGGCATCGCAACGTCCAGCACGAGACAGTTGGTGTCAGCAACTATCTCGGAAGCCAGGAATTCTTCGGCCGACGAGAACGTTTGCGCTTCGAAGCCCAATTCGTTGAGCAGGTCGGGAAGCGACTCGCGTACTGACTCGTCGTCATCAACCACCGTTATGAGGGGGCGTTGAATCATGTCGGGGAGAATGCACTTTATCAAAACCGGATGTCCATCATACTTTGGTATCGATCGATACCTTAGTGCAATAGCTTCGCCTCCTCGCGTGTGGTCTACTCCGCCCACTCCAAATCGAAATTCAGGTTTAAAGGAAGGACACGATGACCCAACCCACTGCTGCAAAACAAATCAGTGAAAACGACAACACAGCCATTCGCCCGTTTCAAATTGATTTTCCCGAAGCCGAACTCGACGAACTGCGGCGGCGCGTCAATGCGACCAGATGGCCCGAACGGGAATTGGTTGACGACGCATCGCAAGGCGTGCAGCTCGCAACGATGCAGAAGCTCGCGCACTATTGGGGCACAGAATACGACCCGCGCAAAGGCGAAGCAAAACTGAAAGCCGTTCCCCACTTCATCACCGAGATCGACGGCCTCGACATTCATTTCATTCACGTTCGCTCGAAACACGAAAACGCGTTGCCGATGATCATCACGCACGGCTGGCCCGGCTCGATTGTCGAACAGTTGAAGATCATCGGCCCATTGACCGACCCGACCGCCTACGGCGGAAAACCGGAAGACGCTTTCGACGTCGTGATACCGTCGCTGCCGGGTTACGGCTATTCGGGCAAACCAACAACCACCGGCTGGGAGCCGAAGCGCATCGCGAAGGCGTGGTTCGCGTTGATGAAACGGCTTGGCTACGACAAATACGTCGCGCAAGGCGGCGACTGGGGCAGTGTCATCTCCGAGACGATGGCCCTGCTCGCGCCGCCCGAACTGCTTGCCATCCACACCAACATGGCGGCCACTGTGCCGCCTGAGATCGCCCAGGCACTCGCGACTGGTGGTCCAGCTCCGGCCGGTCTTTCGGACGATGAGAAGAATGCCTACGAGGAGTTGGACTTCTTTTACAAGAAGGGTCTTGGCTATGCGAACGAAATGGCGCTGCGGCCGCAGACGCTCTATGGAATCGTCGATTCACCCATCGGGCTCGCGAGCTGGATCCTGGACCATGATGCACGCAGTTATGAGCTTATCGCTCGCGTGTTTGACGGCCACAGCGAAGGCTTAACGCGAGACGATATTCTCGACAACATTACGTTGTACTGGCTAACGAACACAGCGATCAGTTCGGCCCGACTGTATTGGGAGTTCAAGCAAGTCGCCACGGCGGGGTTCTTCGATGTCCGTAACGTACAAATCCCGGTGGCGGTGAGTGCCTTCGCGCGCGAGATCTACGCCGCGCCGCAAAGCTGGGCCGAGCGTGCCTATCCCAAACTCCTCTTCTTCAACAAGCACGACAAAGGCATTCACTTTGCGGCTTGGGAGCAACCCGAAGCCTTGACCGCCGACCTGCGCGCGGCCTTCAAGTCGCTTCGCTGAGAGGCGCACGTGGAAGCGAGAAGGAGAAGGTCACGCCGGGGCCGTCGTTGAGGGTGGACCAGAGACGGCCGCGATGGTTCTCGATGATGGAGCGGCTCACTGAAAGGCCGATGCCCATGCCGTCGGCCTTCGTCGTATAGAAAGATTGGAAAAGCCGGTCGACTGCGTGTGTGCTGAAACCTATGCCGGCGTCTTGCACGCTCACACGCACGCAGTTGCCTTCCTCCACTTCAGTTCTGAACCTTAATTCTCGCGGCCGATCGTCGACACTACTCATCGCATCGGAGCCGTTTCGCAGCAGATTAAGAATCACTTGCTGGAGTTGCACGCGGTCGCCCGTGACGAGCGGCAATCCGTCGGCAAATTCAGTCAGCGTGATCACACGGTTTCGCTCCAGTTCGCTGCGCGAGAGCGCAATCACTTCGCGCGTCGCTTCGTTGAGATCTACCAACTCGGTCGCTGCTTCCTTCTTACTAAAGAGCGCGCGCAGCCGCATGATCACATCAGCAGCGCGGCGGCCGTCGCGAATCGTGCGTCTCGCTGTTTCGCGCGCACCATCGACGTTGGGCGGATTGGAGTCCAACATCTTCATACAGGTACTGGCGTTGGTGATGATGCCGGACAACGGCTGATTGACTTCATGCGCGATCGAAGCGGTCAAAGCGCCGAGCGTCATCACTCGCGATACATGCGCGAGCTCCGAACGGGCTTTGTCCAACGCTTCTTCCGAGAGCCGGCGCGCAGTCACGTCCTGAACTGCCGCGATATATTCCAGCTCACCATTCCGGTCGCGCGTCGCATGCGCGAGTGCATGCATGTACTTGATCGATCGATCCGGCATCAGCAAACGGTACTGCCACTCAAAATCGTCGCTCCCGTTTCGTGCCTGCTCGACCATCTTCTCGTACAACGTGAGATCTTCGGGATGCACGCGTGTGCGGATCACGTCGAGCGTGATCTTCGTTGCTGGATCCAATTCGTAAATGCGATAAAGCTGCTCTGACCAGGTGATCTCGTCAGCAGCGACGCGCCAGGAAAAACTGCCCGTGCGACTGAGTTGTTGCGCCTGGGCCAGAAACGCGGCGCTGCGCAGCAACTCCTCCTCGACGTTTTTCCTGTGGGTGACATCGGAAGTAAAGCCCACCATGCGCAACGGCTCGCCCGCGTTGTCAAAGAACATGCGACCGTTCGTTGAAAGCCAGTGAAGACTTCCGTCCGGCCAGACCACGCGATACTCCGCCGTTACCTTGCCGGTCTTATGAGCATGCCTGATCGCGTCAACGACGATGGGCCAGTCGGGCGCGTACATCATGCCTTTCCAGGTCTTGTAGGTTCCGTCGAAAGTACCCGGAGGCAAACCAAACAAAGCTTCCTGCTCAGCGGACCAGTAGTTGATCTCCTGTTGAATGTACCAATCAAAAGCCATCGCCCCGGCGGACTTTTGCGCGAGATCGAGCAGGTCCTGATTTGATTGCAGACGCTCGAGCGCGAGCTTTCTTTCAGTGATGTCGATATTTATTCCATACCATTTGACGATGTTGCCTGACTCGTCGCGCAGCGGGCTCACGCGAAAGAGAAACCAGCGATACTCTCCGTCGTGGCGGCGCAGGCGCACCTCGCCCTCACCTGACTGTTCGGAAGTCCAGATGTTCCGCCAGGCGAGCTCCAGACCTTCACGATCGTCGGGATGAACTGCGCTGGTCCAACCCCAATCACTCGCCTCCTCCGCGGAGAGTCCGACGTAATCGAGATAGTGCTCGTTGAAAAACTCGCCGCTGCCATCCGCACGGGCCGTCCAGGCCAGCACCGGAATCGTGTTGACGATGAGTTTGAGTTCGCGTTCCCGACGCTGGAGAGCTTCGTCACTCCGCGCGCGCTCGATGGCAATGCTGGCGATTTGCGTAACCTGCCCGATGAGATCCTGCTGCAGTTGAGTCGGGCTTGCCGGATGGTCCTGGAAAATGGCGAACGTTCCCAACACATCTCCGTTGCGCGAATAGATTGGCGTCGACCATTCGGCCTGCAAACCATGCGCGCCGACCTGAAACCGGGTCCCGTCGATCAAATAGATACTGCACTTGCAATCAGCGGCTGTGTTTTCAACGAACCGGCACAGTTCGATCAGGATGTCCGCGAGCGGTGAACCTACTGCGACCATCTCGAGCAGGCGCTTCTCACCGGTGAGTTGCGCTTCCGCTCGTTTGCGCATTGCCTGGAGCTTAGTTTCACGCTTGCGCAGTGCTTCCCTGGCCCGCTTCAAGCGCTTCGCGAGATCGGCAGGGGTGGCGCCCTTTGCCGGACGAGGATTCATATCGCGTCAGGATGCCCCTCCACCGTCTAAAAGCCAAGTTAAATTGATGTTACTACCAGGTTATCGATCGATACTTTGGTCTAATAGATTTATACGCTCACTTCGTAGTGTAATCCGCGCGCACTCACGACAAATCTGTCGTTTCGCCTGAAAGGAAGTGGCAACCATGACTCAGAAATTCGTGCCTTACAGTCCGGAAGTTGAACAGGAGGAGCCTGATTTCGATCAGACACTTCAGGCGATCCTCGACGGGATGAGGCAGCGCATGCGCGGCTCAATCCAAGCCGAAGGAGTTGGGCTTATGGTGCGCGACGCCCATGCCAAGGGCTACGGTCTCGCCCGGGCAGAAGTTGAAATACTTAGTGGCTTAACCGAACCGTACGCGCAGGGCATCTACACCAAACCGGGACGCTACGAAGCCATGGTTCGCTTCTCGAATGGCACCAATCACGTTGGCGACGATCGATTCCTGGGACCAATCGTCGGCATCGGCCTAAAGCTGTTCGGCATTGAAGGGCCAACGCTGCTGGAGGACGAGTCGGACAGCCACACCTTCGACTACGCGCTGATTAATCATCCGGTCTTTTTCGCGAATACGCTCAAACACTACGTCTACATTCAGACGCTGTTCGCGCATATTGGAGTAGCTCCGCCAGCGAACCTGACGCCCGAGCAAAAGCAGGCGGGCATTCACCAATTTCTCTACAACTGGGTGACGGGCAAAGGCACGCTGCCTCCCGAGGAGTGGGCGTGGGAGGAATTGGGCGCTTTCCTGCGGCTCGCACAAACGAAACCTGTCAACTTGTTGCTCTCGACCTATTGGACCATGGGTGCGGTGCGGCATGGCGACTACGTCGCTAAAGTTCGCGTTGCGCCGGTGCAATCGTTTGCCGATCGCGTCGTGCAGCGATCGATCGATCTTGATTCCGCCGATCAAGTGTTCCGGCCGGCATTGGTCGCGGAACTGCGCGAGCGACCTTATGAGTTCGACATTCAGGTCCAACTCGCTACCGACCTCGAACGCATGCCCGTCGAGAAGACGACGGTTGTGTGGCCCGAGAGCCTCTCGCCGTTTGTGACTGTCGCGAAGTTGCGGATTCCACAGCAGGACATCGGCGGGGAAGATAATTTCCAGCGGATGGACAAAACTTCGATGTCGCCCTGGCGTGTTACTGAACAACACCGACCGCTCGGCAACATCATGCGTTCGCGCAAAGAGGTCTATCGGCAGTCGTCGCTCCTTCGTCACGAAGCCAACCATCAGGAGCGTAAGGAACCGAAGAATCTGGCAGAAGTTTTCGGCGAGCAGATGACTGCCGTTAGCGGCACAACTAATTGAAAGGACGACACAGCAATGCAGACGCAAACACAGTTACAAGATGACCGGGTCGAGCAAAAGATTCAGAAGCTGCGAGAGCTTTACGCTGACGCGCCGGAAGTGGGCCGAGTGGCGCTGGAGAAAGGGCTGGATCATCTCAAGCAAGAGCTCGCAGCGTCGACAGGAACGCAAAACGCCGGTCGTATCGGCGCGCGCCAGGGCAAAGTCTCGGAGCTCACCGGAATCATTCCGTTCGCCGAAGGCGGAGCGAAGCGACTTCGCGGACTGCTGCAAGCGCTCGAAGGAAACTTCCGCGGCGGTGATGCTGTTGGCACTCTTCACGACATGCGTTTCGTGTTCCTCGATAACGACACGAAGTTGCTGTTCGCTACTGCTTACGATGGCGACTGGGATGCTTACATCGACGACTTCGTAACGAAGATTCCCAACTCGATGGACCTGCTGTTCTGCAATATCGAAGGATGGCCGGGAATTCACGACCCGTCGGTGAAAGACTTCATTGCCAGTCATCAGATCGCCGCCGAAGCCTGGTACGTCGCGAGTCCTAATCTGACTGTAGCCGAGACTCGTCGACTCGAGCGCATCGGAAAAGCGTTGGATGAATTCCTCGACAAGATCAGCGAATAGCACTTCGAGTTAAGGAGAGGAGAAGAAGTCATGTCTACGCAAACACAGATCGCGACCAGTTCCGAACGAGAATTGACTGGCGAGGAGAAGATCAAACAGCTACGCGACTTGTTCGCGGACGCGACGGAAGTGGGCAAGGCAGCGCTGGAGAACGTAATCAAAGAGCTGTCGTCGCAGGTTTCGGAACCGCCTCCGCCGATCGAGAGCGCCGGCCGCGTCGGCGCTCGTCTCGGCAAACGCTCCGAATTAACCATCATCGTTCCGTTAGTGCCCGGCGGCGCGAAGCGGCTGCGCACGTTCCTTGGGTTGCTGGGCGGCAATCTTTCACCCGGCGCGACCAAGGTCGGCACGTTGCATGACATGCGGTTCGTGTTTTTCGATGACGACACGAGACTGCTGTTCGCCACTTCTTTCGACGGCGATTGGGACACGTATATCGACGACTTCATCGCCTTGATTCCGGATTATCTGGACCTTATGGATTCTGCCTGGGAAGGCTGGCCGGGAATTCGCAGCCCGGGCGCGAAAGACTATCTCGTGAAGCATCAGATCACAGCGGAAGGCTGGTTCGTCGCCGAGCCGGATCTTACTTTGGCTCAGATCCAGCGACTGAAGCGCGTCGGCGAAGCAACTGAGGAATTCCTCGACAAGATTCAATAGCGCCCGTGCTTGAACTACATGAAATCCAGGCGACGGTTCTCAGGCCGAGGCCCGCGCCGTACTTCGGCACTCATGCGCTCTTGCGCGTGGACGATGCGGAAGCGGGCCGCGCGTTTCTGCGGCGCGTGACGCCTCAGGTCGATTCGGCCGCCGCTTGGTGGAGCGCGACGACTCCCTGGCTTGCCCTCGGGATCAGTTATGCAGGATTGAAAGCACTCGGACTGCCGGAGGATTCGCTGCAAAGTTTTCCCGAGGCGTTTCGCGAAGGCATGGCGGCACGCGCGCGGCAGCTCGGAGATGCTGGTGTTAACGATCCAAAGAATTGGGATCCGCACTACGGCAAAGGTGAAGTCCACATCGGCCTGAGCGCCTTTAGCGATTCCGAGGAAGAGCGGCGACGCATCGTGGGCATCGCGCGCGAGCAGTTGCAAGGTCTCTCAGGCGTGAGCGTTTTGGCGATGCAGGATTTCGGCGCGCAGCCCGGCGATCGCAATTCACTTGGTTACAAAGACGGCATCGATCAACCCGCGATCGAGGGCAGTGGCGTCGATCCTTTGCCAGGGCAGGGAGAGCCGATCAAGGCGGGAGAGTTCATCCTGGGATATCCCGGTGAGTCAGGCTTCCCGTTGCCGATGCCGCAGCCGGACGTACTCGGTCGCAACGGCACTTATGTGGGCTTTCGCAAATACCAGTCGCGCGTCGGAGCGTTCAATCGCTTCCTCCGCGCGCATGGAAACACTGAAGCAGAACAGGAACTACTCGCCGCGAAGCTGGTCGGCCGCTGGCGCAGCGGCGCGCCACTTGTGCTCGCGCCCGACGTCGACGATGCCGCACTCGGCGCCGACCCGCAGCGCAACAACGACTTCGATTACTCGGACGACCCGCGTGGCCGGCGCGCTCCGTTCGGATGTCATATTCGACGCATGAACCCGCGCGACACGAAGCTCACTCGATTAACTGACGTCAAACTCCATCGACTCATCAGGCGTGGCACCACGTATGGACCACCATACGATCCGAACGCCGTCTCCGAAGCGGATGACGAAGTGGCGCGCGGCGCCTACTTCCTGTTCATCAGCGCGAAGGCGATGGCCACGATCGAATTCCTGCAACAGGAGTGGATCGACGACGGCAACTTCATCGGCATCGGTAACGAGCGCGATCCCATCATCGGGCTACAAGAAGAAGGCGCGACCTTCACCATTCCCAAAGATCCCGTAAGGCGGCTCATCCGCGGCATCGAAACATTCAATGTGCTCCGCGGCGGCGAGTACTTCTTTATGCCCAGCATAAGCGCATTGAACTGGCTCGCGAACGGCTTCCAGTGAGAAGAAACGATGCTCGCCTACCGACTACTGAAAGCGCAGACGCAACCGGAGTTTCAGGAAGTTCCTGAGCCGCACGCGGGACCGGGTCAGGTTGTAGTTAAGGTCGCGGGCTCTGGTCTTTGCCATACCGACTTCACGGTCATCTCTCGTGAGCAAGGCTACTGGCTTCATGACGCGCCACCCTTCACGCTCGGGCACGAGATCGCCGGCTGGGTAGAAGAGTTGGGAACCGGAGTGAAAGGATTTCAGCGTGGCGATGCCGTCGCGGTCAATCCGTCATGGGCCAGTTGTGGACGGTGTCACATGTGTAGATCGGGAGAAGAAAACTTCTGCCTCTATCAGAAGGCCATTCGCGCGCCTGGCGTTGGTTACAACGGCGGACACGCACCGTACGTTCTCGTGCCTGAGGCGAGATTCCTGATCCCCATTCGCGACCTTGATCCGATCGAAGCTGCGCCACTCACCGATGCCGGCATCACGACATACTCCGCGATCAAGCCGGCACTGCCCGAGATCTATCCGGGCAGCACCGCGGTGGTGATCGGTGTCGGCGGACTGGGTCTTTATGCGGTTCAATTTCTCCGGCAACTAACGTCGGCACGAGCCGTGGCCGTCGATTCGACCGAAGCCAGGTTGCAGCTCGCCCGTGACTATGGCGCCGATGACGTTGTCACAAGTGGTCCCGACGCCGCGCAGCAGATTCGCGAACTCAGCCGCGGAATCGGGGCGGCGTTCGTGCTGGATTGTGTGGGAGTAGACGCGACTCTTGCCACCGCGGTGGCTGCTCTGTCGTGGCGCGGACGTCTGGCGATGGTCGGCGCGGGCGGCGGCGCAGTTCCCTTCGATTTCTTCAAAGAGCCTCCGGGCGCGCAGCTCGTGACGAGTCTTAACGGCGGCAGCATCGCACTGATGGAGGTCGTCGAGATGGCGGCACTGGGTCGCATCAAGAGTCTTGTCGATCGCTATCCGCTGAGCGCAGCGAAGCAGGCTTACGACGATTTCGCTCACGGACATTTGGTCGGTCGAGCGGTACTGATTCCAGAAGGCTTAGTTCGACCATGAACCGACAGAACATTATTTTCGCGTCACTGCTCGTCATCGTCACCGCGGCGATTGTGGTCGCTGGTTTTGTAAACGGAACGGGACCGCTCGCTGTTTTGAGTAACGGCATTTCACGCCTGACGTCTGGAGGACAAATGATTCCTGCCGGAAGAATCACTGAGGAAACCAAAGCGCCCACCGCGCCCGAGCTCGCGAGCGGTTTCTGGATCAATTCCGAACCACTCACGCTCAAGAGCTTGCAGGGTCGCGTGGTGCTGATCGAGTTCTGGACGTTCGCCTGCTACAACTGCCAAAACACGTTGCCGACAATTAAAAAATGGGACGCGCAGTATCGCGACAAGGGACTCACGATCATCGGCGTGCACACGCCGGAGCTGGACTACGAAAGCAACATCGAAAATCTCCGGCGCGAAGTCGCCAACCTCGGCCTCAAGTATCCGATCGTTACCGACAACGACTACTCAACGTGGAAGGCTTACGGCGTCGAAGCGTGGCCCACACTGTTCCTGCTGGACAAACAAGGACGCGTGCGTTGGACGCATGTCGGCGAAGGCGCTTACAACCAAACGGAAGAAGCTATCAAGAAACTCTTAGCTGAATAACCCACCTGTGCGAGCAGCTCGCCAACCCCTGACGTTTCAAAGCAACAGCCCAATGGCCAGTACTGGTGCGATTTGAATTTGGAGTGCGCCGACTCGTCGGCGCTTTGGCCAAAGCGGTGACAAGTCCCCGCACTCCAGGGAGACTCCCTGTTGAAACTGCACTAGTATCCAATGGCCCAGACCGTTGCGCGACGAGGAAGAACATACTATCCTGAGGCCCGCTCCCACGAGGGTCGGCCCGGGGTCTTGTGCACGGCAGCGGCCGCCGCTGCGATTCATCAACCGCAACTCACCATCATAATGAAACCCACGCTCAGACTACTTAGTCTCTCTGTAACTATCGTCCTGGTCCTCCACGCAATCTCTGCTCTTGCTGCCCGCCGCGAGATAATCAGAACGGCGGCGACTCAGAGCGACAACCAGGAGGAGACGTTTGTCATTTTTCGAGACGGCGAGGGCAAGACTGTTTGCCGCATTGCGAACGCGGAAGAACACGACCGCATCATCAGCCGCGACCGGAACGGAAAGTTCAAAGTCATTTACGGTGGCGCACCCGTCAAATCACGAGTCTCGCTCTCGTCCACGTGGATCGAACCGACAACCGGACTGACGCTCCTGCCTTCCGCCGGTCTGCATATCGTTCTGCATGCAACGACGCAGTTAAATCAGAACACGGTAGCCAAGAACGCGTTCATCGTCGCCGCGAATCGTTGGGAAGCGATCATCTCAACTCCGATCACGGTGGTGATCGATGTCGACTTCGGTACTACTTTTTTCGGTACTCCCTTCCCCGATCCATCAATCCTCGGTCAAACGGGAAGCCAGGCAGTCACCAGTCCGTACACGACCGTTCGACAACGGCTGGTCTCCACCGCGTCAACCCAGATCGAACAACAACTTTACGATGCCTTGCCCGCGACCGAAGTGCCCGTCGAAGTGAATGGCGCGATCTCGAATGTGAGCAGCGTGCGCGCTTCGATCGCGAATGCTCGTGCTTTGGGATTGTCGCCCGACATCTCAAATCCTGACTCACTGCCGCTCGGACAAGGCGACAGCGGCATCGGTTTCAATTCGGCTTTTCCATTCGACTTCAATCCCGATGACGGCATCAATGCGAATCAAACGGATTTCGATTCCGTTGTCACTCACGAAATCGGCCATGCGCTCGGTTTCACTTCGCGCGCCGGCCAGTCTTCAGTCACGCAAGTAGCCGTCTGGGATCTGTTTCGCTTGAGCCGCTTCAACGCGAACCTCGCTTCGTTTACGACTGCGCCGCGTACGATGTCGATCGGCGGCGAGCAATTCTTCTTTCCGAACCAGGTGACGACGTTCGGCACTACGGCACTCGAACTATCAACTGGTGGTCCAAATCCCGGACCAAACGATGGCGACGGCCGCCAGTCGAGTCACTGGAAGGACGACGACCTGCTTTCTACCGCGCCTTACATCGGCGTCATGGATCCCACGCTCGACGACGGCCTGCGGCGCACGATAAGTGAAAACGACATTCACGCCATCGATCTGTTCGGCTACTCGATCGGTTTGCCCGCGCCCGTCAGGCCGCCGAACGATAACTTCGCGAATGCGATTACGCTCGCGGGCAACGCGGGTAATTTGACGGGTTCAAACGTAAACGCGACGCGCGAAACAGGCGAGCCGATTCACGTCGGTTTTCTCGGTGATAAATCTGTCTGGTACAACTGGACTGCGAGTCTGAACGGACAGATAACGATCGACACGATTGGCAGTAACTTCGACACGACGCTCGCCGTCTATCTGGGTTCGAGTGTCAACTTGCTCTCGAATGTGGCTCAGAACGACGACATCGTTGCCGGCGTGAATCGCGTAAGCCGCGTGCAGTTCAATACGACTGCCGGAACTACATATCGAATCGTCGTTGATGGTTGGAACGGAGAGTTTGGCAACATCACTCTGAACTGGAGCGCGACCGGCGTGACACCAACGCCCACGCCGACACCCACTCCAACGCCGACACCAACCCCAACGCCAAGCCCGACGCCAACACCGACTCCCATTGCCGATCTCGCGATCGAATCGTTTACTGCCTCTGCTAATCCGGCAGTGCGCACGCAAACGCTGACGTTCAATGCGATCGCGCGGAACTTTGGTCCAAACACCGCCACGTTCGGCATCTCGATTGTGACTCCGGACGGGACAACTTTTGTTTCGTGTAGTCCAACGTGCATTCCACCCGGCGGAGTAACCGCCTCAGCCACTACTTTTGTGACCCTCGATCCGGGTGGCATCGCCAGCTTCAGCAGCACGGTCATGGTAAATGCTGCGGGCGGCGCGGTGCTGACGCCGTCTGCATTTGCCTCCGGGAACCTTGTCGATCCGCAGCTCAGTAACAGCATCGCGCGGTTGAATATCGACGTGGTTGAACCTCTGCCGTTTGCGGGCGCGCAGGCGATCGCGATGGATGCGCAGGGCTCGCACGTGCTCGTGTTGCGTAACGGTACCGTCTGGACGTGGGGCAACAACGCGTCCGGTCAGTTGGGAGACGGCACGACGACGAATCGAACCTATCCCGCGCAAGTCGATGACTTGATGTCAGTGACGCAGATCTCCGCCGGCTCCAACTACTCCGCTGCGTTGAAAGCAGATGGAACAGTTTGGACGTGGGGCACAAATAATTTTGGTCAATGCGGAACCGGCCGTCTCGATCCAACGATCATCAGCCGGCCGGTGAGAGTAGCGGGACTTAATTCCGTCGTTGCTATCGCTGCGGGATCGGACCACGTGCTGGCGTTGAAGTCTGACGGCACGGCGTGGGCGTGGGGTAACAACGCCTCCGGTCAACTCGGTTTAGGAAACACATCAGCGCCGGTTCCATCGCCGACGAAGATGCCTAACTTCGCGAACGTAAAAGCGGTGTTCGCGGGCAACGCGCGTTCGTGGCTCGTCGATGGTAACGACGCCGTGTGGGCTTTTGGTTTTAACTTCGGCGCACTGGGCGACGGCACGCAGGCAGTGTTCACAAACACACCCACGATGATTTCGAGTTTGAGTGGCTTGAAGAGAGTCGGATCTGGACCAGACTTCACCATCGTCGCGAAGAACGACAACACCGCTCAATCGTTTGGCAGCAATGCATTCGGCGTCCTCGGGCTTGGACCAGTAGATCTCGGTGTTCATCCGTCGCCGGCGCAGATACCTGGTTTACAAGCTGCTCAGGTTTCAACCGGCGTGGTGCACGCGATCGTGACCGCGCCCGACGGCACCGTCAAAGTTTTCGGCAGCAATCAGGAGGGACAGCTCGGACTCGGCTTCATCGATTCCAATCAACACAACATACCGGTTTCACTTCCCGGTCTTTCCTCTGTGTTTGCCACCGCCGCGGGAGGTTTTGCCAGCTTCGCACTCGTCGGTGATGTTGCGAATGGCGGCACGATCAGAACGTGGGGTCACATAGTCGGAACGGTCTCGAGCGTGTTTGCCAACAGCAGTCCGCAAACGGTGATGGAGCTGCCGGTGGTTGCGAAACCGATCTTCAGTGTTCCGGGAGGTGGAGTCAGTTCCACGATTCAGGTGTCTGTCGCGTGCGGCACACCCGGCGCCGTTATCCACTTTACGACTAACGGCCAGGACCCGACGGAATCCGATCCGATCGCCAACCCGAACGTTCCGATAGTCGTGGACCACACCACGGTCCTGAAAGCGCGTGCGTTTCGTTCGGGCTTCGCGAACAGCCCAGTCAAAACGGCGCACTACATCTTTACCAATGCCGCCAATCTGCTCGACGACCAGAGGCTGTTTGTTCGGCAGCAGTATCTTGATTTCCTCGGGCGTGAACCTGATTTGAGTGGTTTGAACTTTTGGACCAACGAGATCACGTCCTGCGGTTCAGATCAGAGTTGCATCGAGATCAAGCGGATCAATGTTTCCGCGGCGTTCTTCCTGTCGATCGAATTTCAGCAAACCGGTTTTCTTGTGGAACGGACGTGGGACGCTGCGTTCGGCGGCTTCTTCGGAAATTCGACTCTCAACGGCAATCATCAGATCCTGATGCCGATCGTGCTCTATCAGGACTTCTTCACCGACAAGGAACTGCTCGGCAAAGATGTGATCGTTGGCGAAACGGGTTGGGAAGCGAAACTCGAAAACAACACCAAAGCTTACTTCGACAGCTTCGTACAAAAAGGTCGATTCAAAGATGCGTTTCCGGCGTCGATGACTCCGTCACAGTTTGTCGACGCGCTAAACGCTAATGCGGGGGGTGCGCTCTCAACGGCGGAAAGAAATCAGTTAGTGCAGGACCTGACGAACCTCGTGAAGACGCGCGCGGAGGTGCTGCGGGCTGTAGCCGAACATCCGGCTCTGGGTGCGAGAGAGTTCAACCGCGCGTTTGTGTTGATGCAGTATTACGGTTATCTCCGACGAAATCCGAACGGCACGCCCGACACGGATTTCACCGGCTACGATTTCTGGTTGACGAAGCTGAATCAATTCAACGGAAACTTCGTCAACGCGGAGATGGTGAAGGCATTCATTCAAGCGCTCGAGTATCGACAGCGCTTCGGCCCGTGAGCATTGAATTGACGAGGACGCGAGTCGTTTAGCTGGGAACGGGCCCGCCTCCTAACCCCTGGTCGCGCGCGGGGTCGGTATTCTCGGGCGAGTCGTCCGCATAGTCTCCGGCAACGTCTCTTTCGTCGGCATCACCCTTCGACTCATCACCACGACGGATGCGGCGTTTCATCTCCGTCGCGTCTTCATAGGCTGACTCATTGCCGAGTTTCTCGGGATCATCCATCATTCCACCTAAACAGTCCTGAAAATTTTTGGGTGGGAGAAAACTGAAACTAGCAGCAAGATGCGCGCAGGGTCAGTTCGTTAGCGTACCTTGAATGGTTCGATGAGGAGTTGAAAGAAATGAGCACCAACGAAAGCAGCTTTACTTTGCCCGGCACACAGATGACTTTGAATCGCATGGGCTATGGCGCGATGCAACTTGCCGGTCCCGGCGTGTATGGGCCACCACGCGATGTCGATACGGCGATCGCGGTTTTGCGCGAGGCGGTGGCTTCCGGTGTGAACCACATCGACACCAGCGACTACTATGGTCCACACATCACGAACCAGCTTATCAAGCAGGCGCTTCATCCTTATCCGAAGGATCTGGTGATTGTTACCAAGGTCGGCGCGCGTCGTGGTTCGGACAAGTCGTGGATTCCCGCGCGCTCGCGGCAGGAGCTGATCGACGCGGTCCACGACAACCTTAGAAATCTCGGTCTCGACGCGATGGATGTGGTGAATCTGCGTGTCGGCGGAATGAGTAGACCGACGGAAGGATCGATCGAGGAACCGATAACCGTGCTCAACGAGCTCAAGCAGCAGGGTTTGATTCGCCATCTCGGTCTGAGCAACGTTACACCCGGGCAGTTGGCCCACGCGCAAACGATTACTGAGATCGTCTGCATCCAGAATTTTTACAACGTGGCCCAACGGCAGGACGACGCGTTCATTGACGATCTGGCCGCGCAGGGTATTGCTTACGTTCCGTTTTTCCCGCTGGGCGGATTCAGTCGGTTGCAGTCGTCGACACTCAACGCGGCGGCGGCTTCGCTGCAAGTCACGCCGATGCAGCTTGCGCTTGCGTGGCTGCTGCAGCGCTCGCCCAACATTTTGCTGATTCCGGGAACGTCTTCGCTCGAGCACCTCCGCGAGAATCTTCAGGCGGCACAGATCCGTATTCCAGCGGCAGTGCTGGCGGAGCTTGATTCAATCGAAAGCAACGTAAATGAGGAACATCCGCCGGCAGCAGCAGGTCGGTGACGTTTGGACCATACTGGCCCGGCATCGACGTGAGTTCCACGCGCGCACCGCCTTTTTCCATCGTGATCGAGTCCCACGTATCGAGCGGCAGCGTGTCTGTAAAACCCTTTTCCCTGATCGCGTCGGACCCGTGCGTGGTCGTGATGATCACGCGGACGCTTTGCACAAACGCGGAATGCTGGGGGCGAACTACGCCGAACGCCGGAGGCGTTGCCTAGTGCCAGCCCAGGGTTGGAGCGCAGCGATACCCTGGGAAAGGCCATCAAGAGAGCCTGCAAACGCTGAAAGCGTTGACTAGAATCTAGAAGCGGGTTCGCCAACGCTTTCAGCGTTAGCGCGCTCTTTCTTTTTAGTACCCAGGGTAGGAACCCTGGGCTAAAATTCGCGAACTCCTTCGGAGTTCAAGCTCCAAACCGCGAACTCATGGTCCAGGTTGAACTGTGATGCCGCGCAGTGTTTCGCGGCGCTTCGCGCGTCTGTCGCTTTCACTCAGCGGTTGATTGCCGTAGATCGTGCTCTCCCAATCGCCGTACATCGGGTTTGGTATCACGATGTACTCCGAGCCAAACGCCGCCCGCTCACGATCGACCTGCGCCTTGCGATCGGCGATCGATTTACCGGAAAAGTTATCGCTGAAGTCGTTCAGATTGTCGCCAACCAGCATCACCACTTGATAACGCTCGCGTACTTTTGCGCGGCGCGCTTCCTTACTCGCGCTCGCGTTCTCGCGAATGATGACCGTCTCTTCGGTCACACCCGGAAAACCCGCGTTCTTCAGGTTCGTCATCGTCCCCGCTTTTTCCGGTTGGCGGCGATTGGTGATGTAGAACGTTTGCACGCCGCGTTGCGCGGCATAGTTGAGAAACTCCGCCGCGCCCGGCACCGCGCCCGCTTCAGCCCGGTCACACCATGCTTGCCACGCTTGCGGCGTGTAACCAACTCCGCGCAGGATCAACTCCGCTTGAAAACGGCTGTTGTCGAGCACGGTCTCGT
Organism: uncultured Blastocatellia bacterium; assembly: GCA_946480785.1. Next base: position 146,212 of record CAMLLD010000002.1, read on the forward strand.
CGACGTCAACAATGATCGCCATCCCTTTGGCGCCCCGAGCGGCGCGGCCCGACTTCTGTTTTGCCAGTGCCTGGTCCAACCGCAGCTTTGCCAGATCGAATGCCTGGTAAGCAAGCGCGCGATACTCCGCGGACGTTTGCGTCCACAGAATCGTGCCGACCTGATACTCGAGGTCCGGACCGGTTTGCCGGCTCATCGAAGGACCCGGCGTTTGGGCCAGAAGACCGGCAGGAGCAAACAGGAAGCAAGTTAAGACAAGACTGCGGACGAACGTCGCACGAGTAGACATCGCAAACACACCTTTCCCAAACAGAATCAGGATTACGCTGCGGGTTATTCTACAGGAGTCGTGAAGATCACAAAGAAGCACAAAACGTTTCTAAAGACCCTTACGTCTGGTGCTTCTTTGTGGCTAGACCATCAATAGCGCCAGCGCCAGTCGACGCTATAAGCCTGCGACAGCTCGTCCAGGTTTGCTCTCAATTTCGACCAGTCCTCGCGCGCTCTGCCATCGACGCGATTGCGTGACATGAACTCGTCGATGCGCGCAGCGCGATCCAGCACTGACTGCACGTCAGCAGCTACAGACTTGTGATCCGAAAAACGATCGTGCAGACGTTTGACTTCATCGTTGAAATCCTTGATGAACGCATTGATGTCGTCTTCGCGTCGCGTGCCATCAAGCCGGCTCCGATCGAGCGAAGAATCCAGACTCGACTGGAAGCGATCCGATTGCCGTTCGATGCGATCGAGAATCTGCTCGACCTCGCGGTCCGTCAGGCGATAAGGCAAAGGGCCGCCACCCGCCGGATATGCCACGCGCTCGTCCGACAACGAGACCGGTCCGCTCCCCCAGCGCCACGATACGTTGTAAGCCTGCGCGAGCTCGTCGAGGTTTCCGCGCAACGCCGACCAGTCTTCTTCCGCGCGACCCCGCAGACGTTGACGCGCCATGAAGCTGTCGATCTCGGCCGCGCGATCGAGCACTGCTTGAACGTCGGCGGCGACGGACTTGTGATCCTTGAAGCGATCCCGCAGATGTTTCGTCTGGTCTTCGAATGACTTCATGAAGCCGTTGATGTCGTCTTCGCGGTTGGTACCGTTCAAGCGGCTGCGATCGAGTGAACTATCGAGACTTTTGCGAAATGTTTTGGTCTGGTTCTCTATGCGCGTAAGTATGCGCTCAACTTCCTTATCGTTGAGCCGGTATGGCTGTCCCACGACCTGCGCGTTGATTTGGCTGGCGGCGCCCGCCAGACAAATGAACACAGCAAGCGCGAGGTATGAAGCTGAAAATCTCATGTTGATGCCTCCTCAGATAATCGTCTCATCACTGCGGAGGCAAACACCGCGCCTGTTATTTTTCTATGTTTTTTTGAGAGTGACGGCGCGAAAACGTACGAAGCAGAGAACGACCGATCTCGATCAAGACACTTTAGCCAGCCGCGATCTCCAGCAGGTTGCCGCCCGGATCGCGCACGTAGAAACGCCAGGTTCCTTCCTGTGGCCGCGGATCGGGAATGATCTCGACCCCCGCTTTACGAAATCTCTCTTCCGCCCCTTGAAGATCGGGAACTGTGAAACAGATGTGCCGCGAGCTGAGCGGACCCGCGTCATCGCGCTCGACCGAGAGATGCAATTGGTTCGGGCCGATCTGATACCACGCGCCGCTCGGCCGCGTGCCCTTCGGCTTCGGTATTTCGTGCAGTCCAAGCACCGCGCCGTAGAATTCCTTCGTCGCCTGCTCGAGCTCGGCCGGAACGGTAACGTTCACGTGATGAAGCGCGCTCACCATATTCATTCGTAACGCAATGCTTGTATCGGATCAACTTTCGTCGCCCGGCGCGTTGCTGCCAGGATCGCCAACGTCGCGACGAGAAATAAGAACAACGAGACGAGTGCGAGGACCAGCGGGTCCAGCGCGCTCAAGTCTACCAGCACCGTCACCAGCAGGCGAGATAAGACCGCGCCGCCAGCGAGGCCCAGGCCGACGCCGAGGGCAGTCAGTCGCCAACCGGCGCGCAGGAACAACGCGATGACGTCGCTGCGACTTGCGCCGAGGGCCATGCGAATTCCGATCTCGCGAGTGCGGCGCGTGACGATGAACGAAGTCACGCCATAGAGTCCGAGCGCAGCCAACACGAGGGCTAATACGCCCAGCGCACCGGATACCCACGCGAGCGCACGAAACGGAGCTGCTTGCACGGCGAGGTTATCGTTCAGCGATCTGACTGACGTGCGCAGCGCCGGATCGATCGACATAGCAAGACCGCGAACAGCGGACATTGTCGCCGCGGAGTTGCCGTGTGTTTGGACCAGCAGGTAGCGACTCTTCGCCATTGGTAGCGGAAGGTAAACGAATCGCTCGTCTGGTTGCCATAGGTGGCGGCTGCGCGTGTCGCGCGCGACACCGATGACTTGATATTGCCGGTACTGCTCGCGGCCAATAGTTTGGTCATGCTGATCCGGTTCGTCTGCTACGGCGAGTTGCTGGCCCAACGGATCCTGGTCGGGCCAGAACCGCTTCGCTGCAGTTTCACTCACCACCACAACCGGCAGGCGCGATCGAACCTCTTCCGCCGTGAACGCGCGTCCTCTGATGATCGGAATCAAGAGCGTTTGGAAGTACTCCGCGGAAACGAAGTTGAAGCCCGCTTCACGTGGGTGTGTTGGGTCGTCGTTTTGCAGCAGCACCGCGCGGTTGCCCATGTTTCCGGAGAACGGCTGGTTGTAGGCTTCGCTGACTGAAGCAACATCCGGTAGCTCGCGTAAACGATCGGCCAGCTTTTGTCTCAATACGTCAGTATCGACATTGGAACGATCGCTCGCGTTCACACCGGCTGCAACTGAAAACACGTTTTGCGTGTTCATGCCGGTGTCGACCTGATGCAATCGGCGCACGTTCATCGCCAACAGCCCCGCGCCGATCAAGAGGGACAACGACACCGCGATCTGGACCACGACGAGACCACTCCGCACCCGCGAGTTATTCAAGTAACCCTGCGAGCTATCGCTTTTCAACGCCGTAACAACGTCCGGTCGCGACATCTGAATCGCCGGCGCAAGCCCGGCCGCGGCGCCCGCCACGACAGCGATCAAAAGCGTGAAACTAAAAACGCGCCAGTCCGGCGAGAGATTGAGGGCAAAGCCGCCGGCGAGCTCTGGCACCGGAAACGACGAGAGCACGATCGGGTATGCCGCGCGCAACGTCCAAACAGCCACTAACAATCCCGCAGCGCCTCCGAGCAGCGCCAGCAAAACACTCTCAGTCAAGAGTTGTCCGATCACGCGCGAACGTTGCGCGCCGAGTGCGATACGAATGCCGATCTCTTTCTGCCGATCGAGCGCGCGAGCTAACAAAAGATTCGCGACGTTCGCACATGCAACCAGCAGCACGAGTCCGAAGCCGATCGCGAGCGGCCAAACCAACGCGGCGAGATCTTCGTCGAGCGTGACGAACGTTCCGGCACGCACGAGCTCGAGCGAAGTCTTGCGATTTTCGCCGGGGTACTTTTGGGCCAGGCGATCGGTCGTGAGTTGCGCGGCCGCCTGCGCTTCAACTTCGGAAGCGTTGGGCGCGAGCCGCGCCAAAATCGTAAACACTTCCGCGTCGCGATCCGTCAGCCACGTCTTGTGCGCCCAACCGCCGGCTTGAATGAAATAGTCGCGTGCCATGAGCGGGGCCCAGAACGACGGCGGATCGGGTGTCGTGCCGATGAATCCCGGTTCGGCGACGCCGATCACTGTAAACGCGTGACCCTGGAGCTCGATCGTGCGGCCGACGATCGAAGGGTCGGAATTAAAGCGCCGCTCCCAGTAGGCATGGTTCAAAACGATCACAGACGACTCGCTCGCAAGATCTTCGTTCGCAGTGAAACCACGGCCGAGCTTCATCTGTGCGCCGAGCGCGCTGAAATAATTCGTCGAGACGATCTGTCCGAAGACGTGCTCGTAACCCGCGGCAAGCGTGTAGTCATCGGCATCAGGCGGCGGCGCTTCACCATACGTGGCCGCGACTTTGTTCCACGCAACCAGATCGGAAAACGTTGTGTCCTGCTGCCGGTAATCGAGATAGTCGAAAAAAGAAAAGAGACGATGACGCAGCCCCTGTTTGTCGCGGCCTTCGAGTGCGACCAACCGCGACGGATCTCGCAACGGGAGCGGCTTCAGCACGAACGCATCAAACACCGTAAACAGCGCGGTGTTGATGCCGATGCCGAGCGCAATCGTGAGCACCGCGACCGTGGTAAAGCCGCGGTGCTTCCGCAACGCGCGCAGCGCGTATCTCAGGTCGTGAAGGATCGTAAATTTGATGGGTGTTCTCCTCGCGGACCGGATTGTGATTCGGCATACGGCCATGCTGGCAACGATGTTCCCTGGGAAGATTGGTAAGATACATCTATTCAGCAACAACCAAGGAGCACTTATGAACGATATATCCAGACGAGAAGCTCTCTCGAAAATGGCGGCTGGTAGTGCGAGTGTCGCGCTGATGCTCGGAGTCGATCAGCTTGCTAACGCTTCCATTCAGACGCCGGCCACAACAGACGCGCAAACCGCGCGCGCGTTTCGCGGGCAGCATCAACCACGTCCGCTCCCCTTCGACCCGGCAAAGCTCAAAGGCCTTTCCGAAAAACTGATCTGCTCGCATTGGGAGAACAATTACGGCGGCGCTGTTAAGGCGCTCAACGCGGTCGAGCAACATCTCGGCGCGATGCTCAAAGTAAAAGATCTGCCGCCATACATGTATGGAGATCTGAAACGAGAAGAGCTCGTGCGCAGCGGCTCGGTAGTCCTGCACGAGCTCTACTTCGCCAACCTCGGCGGCGATCCGAAGCCCGGCGGCAAAGCACTCGACGCGATCAAACAGTGGTTCGGCAGTTACGAACAGTGGGAAGAGGAGTTCAAGAAAACGGCAAACGCGCTCGGCGGCGGCTCAGGCTGGGTGATCTTCGCGCACAACGCGCACACCGGTGAGTTTCATAATTACTGGTCGTGGGACCACATGCACAACGTACCGCTGGGCCACCCGTTGCTCGTGCTCGACATGTACGAGCACGCTTACCACATGGATTACGGCGCAGCGGCAGCGAAATACGTCGACGCGTTTCTCCAGAACGTAAACTGGGAAGAAGTAAATCGCCGCGTTGAAGCGATGTCCCGCGATTAATCGACGACGCGCGCGGTCAGACGCGCGTCTAGCCTCGGGAAGCGCTCGCTGTGTTTTCGGGAAGCTCGGCGAGTTGTGCGAGGAGCAGCAGCGTCCGCGAACCGTCTTCGCCTTCAAAACCGAGTCCTGCTTCCAAACCCGTGTCCTCTCCGACCAGCGGCGCAATTCGTTGCACGTTTTCGATCCGGTGTTCGACGTGCCGATCATTTTTATCGCCGAGAATCACGACGACACTGCCCGCATCCGAACCTTTCTTCTCAAAGCTCACACCGACCAGCGGTAGAAACTCCTCTTCCTCGCCCGCGCCGGCCTCGCTATCGACCACTTCCAAACGCGTCGCGCGAAGCTGATTGCGCTTGCTGAAGTCGTTAAGAAAATCCTGCCAACGATCCTGCTCGATAAAACCTGCCATCTCGTGCTCCTCTCAAAAACAAACCCTGGTTCTCAATAAATGTTTACTGCTCGTCTGACACACGCTCAGGCGGCGGCGTAAACTCGCCGAGCGTCACGCGCACCTGGCGTTCAGCTTTGTCGCGCTTAATGGTGAGTGTTACTTCGGTTCCCGGCGGCGTGCCCGCGATTGCATTGCGAAACGTATTCGGATCGGTGACCGTCGCGCCGTTGAGCGCCGTGATGACGTCGCCGCGTTTCAACCCGGCACGATCCGCGCCGCTGCCCGACTGTACCTGGAAAACAACCACGCCCGGTCCCTGCGTCACTCCCAACTGCGAAGCCTGTTCGGAAGGAATCTTCAGCACAGTGACGCCGAGCTGCCCGCGCCTGACTTTGCCGTTATTGATCAACTGCTCCATCACCGTGCGCGCCATGTTTGACGGAATCGCAAAGCCGAGTCCGATGCTGCCGCCGGAGGGGGAAAGAATTTGCGAGTTGATGCCGATCAGTTGCTCGTTCGTGCTGACCAACGCGCCGCCGGAGTTGCCACGGTTGATCGGTGCGTCAGTTTGCAGAAAGTCTTCGAAGCTGCCGTTACTCAAACCCGTTTGCCGGCCTTTCGCGCTGATGATGCCCATCGTAACGGTCTGGCCCACGCCGAGCGGATTGCCGATCGCGAGCACGACGTCGCCGACGCGAGTCTTATCTGAATCGCCCAACGCCAGCACCGGTAATCCACCGGCGTTCACTTTGAGCACCGCGAGATCGCTCGGCGGATCGGAACCGACAACCTGCGCTTCGAGCGTGCGGTTGTCATAGAGATCGACCTGGATCTTGTCGGCGCCGTCGATCACGTGATGGTTCGTGAGGATGTAGCCGTCCTCGCGCACGATCACGCCCGAGCCCAAACCTTCGCGTGTCGGTTGCTGCTGCTGTTGCTGGTTACCGCGATCGCCGAAGAACTGGCGAAAGAACGGATCGTCCATGAATGGATACTGCTGCGGTTGCCGCACGCGCATCGTTGAATGGATCGTCACGACGGCGGGCGCGGCCTTGGCGACGATGTCCGCATACGAGGCGACCGGCATCATCGACGGCGGATTGTTGGTTGTGGTGGCGCCGCCGGAGCTGGGGTTCGATGAGGCGAGGTGAAAGTCGCCCTGGTTCGCGCGCTTGCATCCCGTGAAGAAAGCCAGAGCGATTGCGAGGCCCAAAATAAATCCAAAACGTACCGACAACACAGACTTCATTCTTCCCTCTTCCTTTCAAACTTAACGCAGCGGTTAATTAGCAATGTATGCCGAGATTATAAAATCGACCGCCGCTGATGCCAAAAGCATCATGCCCGCCTGTTGTCCACAGCTTCCTGCAGCGCCGCCAGCAATGGACCAAGCTCCCACGAGCCGTTGTAACGAGATCCGTTGATGAAAAATGAGGGCGTGCCGTTGACGCCACTGCGCACGCCGCTGTTGAAGTCCTGCGCGACGCGTTCCTCGTACGTGTGATTTTGTAAGTCGCGCGCGAACTGCTCCGCGTCGAGACCGAGTTGTTCGGCGAAGGCCACGAGGTTCCCCTCGTCAAGCAGATTCTGGTTCTCGAAGAGCAGGTTGTGCATCTCCCAAAACTTTCCCTGCGCGGCCGCGCTCTCGGACGCCTCTGCGGCCGGCTCGGCGTACGGATGAATCTGCGTGAGCGGAAAATGACGATAAACAAATCGCAGCCGGTCGCCCAGCGCTTGCCGCGCTTCCTGCACGATCAAATGTGCGGCCGCGCAGTGAGGACATTCGAAATCGCCGTACTCAACCAGCGTGACCGCCGCGTTCTTTGGTCCAATTGAATGATCCTGATCGCTTACCGGTGGGTTGAGTGTGGCTTTCGCTCCTGTTGCACTCGTTGACATACCAAACCTCCCTTGTTCGACAAACCTTCTACGTTAGACTTGAAGCAGGGCTCCAAACCTTACTTCAACCGCAGATGCATCTCCGCGAGTTCGCGATTCAACTGCTCGATGCGCCCGACGAGATCGAGAATCACGGCGGCGCCCGCGAAGTTCACCCCAAGATCGCGCCGCAGCCGTTGCATGCGGCGAAGCTGAATCACCATTCGTCGCGGCACGCGCGGCTCGTTTGCTTCCTCGTCCCCCGCGACGGTTTCGATCAGGCCCTGTTCGGCCAGCCGCACTACCAGCGAGCGCCGCGTGCCGACTGTGCGGGCCACTACGTCAAAGGTCAACGGTTCATCCATATCGAAATCGCTTGCAACCATTTATTTAACTCCGCGGCTGAAATCGCGAGACTCGCTTCAACTCCTCGTAAAGCCGGCGCTCTTCCGGACTGACGTCCTGTGGCACCACGATCTTCAAGCGCACGTATTCATCACCACGACCATCCTTGCGCTTGTTCAAACCCTGGCCTCGCAGACGCAATCGCTGTCCACTCTTTGCTCCGGCTGGAATCGTCAATTCAACTTTGCCGTCGATCGTCGGCGCTTCCACTTTCGCGCCGAGCACTGCTTCCCACGGCGTGATCGCTAACTCGGTCTCCAGATCGTCACCTTTGACGGTGAACACCGGATGAGGCCGCACACGGATATGCAAGTAGAGATCACCGGGCTCACTACCGTTGCTGCCCGCTCCGCCTTGTCCCGGCACACGAATGGTCGAACCATCGCGCGCGCCTGCAGGAATATTGACTTCGATCGTCTTCGGCCTGATGACTTCGCCAGATCCGCCACACGTTTCACAGACTTTGCCGTCGTTCACTCCCGTACCGCCACAGGTCGGACAAGGCTCGGCTGTCTGCATCTGTAGCGTACGGCGTCCACCGCGATGCGCTTCTTCGAGTGACGTTTCGAACTCGGCTTCGATATCGCGGCCGCGACCGCTGCGGGTGGTGCGGCTTCTGCCAAAGCCGCCGCCAAACATCTCTTCGAAGATGTCGAAGCCGCCGGGTTCCGTACCGCCACGACCGGTCGCGCGAAAACGGCTGAAATCAAAATCGTCGAAGTTGAAGCCGCCGCTTTGTCCACCGGCGCCCGGTCCACCACCTCCGCGCGCAGAGCGACCCGCGCCTTGATAACTCTCATACCCCGGTGGCGGCGGCGCGCCGGCGCCGGCTTTAACTGCGCGCCAGTTCTCACCGTACTGATCGTAAAGCTTTCGATCCTCCGCACGAGAAAGCACGTCATACGCATCCTGCAAAAGCTTGAACTGCTCTTCCGCAGTTTTATCGCCCGGATTCAAATCGGGATGATACTTGCGCGCCAGTTTGCGATAAGCCTTCTTGATTTCATCTTCAGGTGCGTCACGTTTGACGCCGAGTACCTCGTAGTAGTCTCTGTTCTTCGACATGAAAAGGTCGTGTCGGTCTTCTTACTTCACCGTCGATCACATTTGCGCTTGGGGGTTTGTCTTGATGATACGCTCTATTTCATTCTTATCGAAGTGGGCGAAATCGCCCACGCCTGAAAATGCTCTGAAAAACGTTTGTAAAGATGGGTGGGAGGAGAGTAAATTAGGCGCGAAGCGTAATCCCTCTCTTACCTTCCTATCCCAACAGAACAAGGCTTCGGAGTAGGAGCTGGGCCATCGATAAGCGAACTCTGAGTACGTTGTGCGGCGACGGACTGGAGTGAGGCATGAATAAGCTCGATGATATTGTTGCAGCGGAGCTCGCACACGTTACGCGCCTTACCATCGTTGGTGAACTGACCGCTTCCATCGCTCACGAAGTCAATCAGCCGCTCGGCGCCATCGTCACCAACGGCCACGCCTGCCTGCATCTCCTCGCCCGCGCTAAACCGGATCTCGAAGAGGTGCGGCAGGCTGTCGAGTGCATCATTGCCGATGCCCTTCGCGCCGGTGAAGTAATCAAACGCGTCCGCCGTCTCGCGAAAAAATCGAGTGGTGGTAAATCGCCGCACAACATCAATCACATCGTGCGCGAAGTGCTCTCGCTGGTGAGCGTAGAGCTGGCAAGAAATGAAATCCATGTCGAGACGCAACTCGTCACCGGCCTGCCGCCGGTAGTTGCAGACCGCATTCAGATTCAGCAAGTACTACTCAACCTCATTCTCAACAGCAAGGAAGCCATGAGCGTCCCCACCTGCCATCCGCGCGAGCTTCTGATCCAAACCGAACAGACAGGACGCGAAGTCAAGATTAGAGTGGCCGACACGGGCGTTGGCATCTGCAGTGAAGATCGACAACACGTCTTCGATCCCTTTTTCACCACGAAGGAAGGCGGGTTGGGGCTGGGTCTATCTATCAGCAAAACTATCATCGACGCTCATGGTGGTCGACTATGGATCAAGCCGGGCAAAAAGGGACACGGGACAACTATTCAATTCACATTGCCGGTAGTCTGAAGATGTTCGCGGACTGCGACAAGCCAAGTCAGGTCGTGTTCGTAATTGACGACGACGTATCGATGCGCGAAGCGATCAGCCGGCTGCTCAATGCTGTCGGGTTGCGCACGCAAACATTCGCCTCAGCGCGTGATTTTCTCAGCAGCAGATTGCCTGACGTGCCGGGATGTGTCGTGCTCGACGTGCGGTTGCCGGATTTGAGCGGCCTCGATCTGCAACGTGAGATGGTCGGGCGCGGGATTCACGTGCCGGTCGTTTTCATTACCGGTCACGGCGATATTCCGATGTCGGTTCAAGCGATGAAAGCGGGAGCAGTCGAGTTTCTTACGAAACCTTTTCGCGATCAGGATCTGCTCGACGCGGTTCGTTCCGGACTGCATCGCGATCGCCAGGCGCGCATCGCGCGTGCTGAGTTAGCGACGCTGCACAATAGTCTTGCGCACCTTACTAAGCGAGAGCGCGAAGTCATGTCGCTGGTAGTAGCAGGTTTACTCAACAAGCAAATTGCCTTGCGACTTGGGACCAGCGAAAAGACGATCAAGATTCATCGCAGTCACGTGATGCAGAAGATGCACGCTGAATCACTCGCCGAATTAGTGCGGATGTCTCAGAAGCTCGGCCTCGACAGTTCGCGAGTCTAAAAGTTTCGATAAACCTTAGGACTAAAGTCCTACATCACCAAAACCAACTACGGTATAGACTACAGTCGCGATTACCAGCTTAAAGATCATGGACTCTTCCCACACCTTTTGTTTCGATCAGATCATCGGCCAGTCTCCGGTGATGCAGCAGACGATCAGGCTGGCCCGGCGCGTGGCCCGCAGTGAAGTTTCGTGTGTGCTGCTGCAAGGTGAGTCGGGCGCCGGCAAAGACTGTCTCGCTAAAGCGATTCACTACGCGTCCGCGCGCGCGGATGCTCCGTTCGTTGCAATAAACTGTGCAGCGCTGCCTTCGAACCTGATCGAGTCGGAGTTGTTCGGTTACGAGAAAGGCGCGTTCACTGACGCGAAAGCGCGCAAGGAAGGATTGCTCGAACAGGCCGACGGCGGCACGATCCTGCTCGACGAGATCAGCGAGCTCGACATCAACCTGCAAGCGAAACTGCTCCGCGTGCTTGAAGAAGGAATGTTTCGCCGCGTCGGCGGCTTGCGCGACGTGAGCTTTACCGCGCGCGTGATCGCCGCGTCGAATCGCAATCTCAAAAAAGAGACTGAGGGTGGCCGTTTCCGACTCGATCTTTACTTTCGTCTCGCTGTGGTGCAGATCGATATCGCACCGTTGCGCGAACGTGGTGATGACGTGTTGCTGCTCGCCGAACACTGGTTGACGAGTTTCGGGCAGCGTCTCGGACGCGAAGACATCAGCGGCTTGTCGCCTGAAGTAGCGCGCGCGTTCAAGCTTTATGACTGGCCGGGTAATGTGCGTGAGCTGCGCAATGTGATCGAACGCGCGATAGTGCTCGAGGATGGCGCCGTGATCTCGTCGAAGTGTTTACCGGGAGAGATCCTGATGACGCCGGAATTCAAGACCACGCGCTCTGAACATTGGAGCAGCGACCCGCATGCGAGCAGCGACCTGCATGCGAGCACCGACGCGTCCGAGTACATCTTTTATTTGCCGGCCGACGGGATCTCGCTTGAGGCGTTGGAGACTTCGCTGATGAAGCAGGCGCTGGCGCACTCGAATGGCAACCAAACACGCGCCGCCAGGCTGCTCGGGCTGAGTCGAGATCAGTTTCGTTATCGCTGGAAGAAAATCAAAGAGAACGCACGCCCGCGCCTTGTCGCCGTCGCCGCTCCACGCTGAACCTCCCGTTCAGCGTGATTACAAAATCACGCCTGCGAAGTATCAAACACGACCTGGTCGTACCACCAGAGCTTGTCGAAAAACTGCGCCGCACGTCCTGCTGAACCTTCGACGTTCTCCACGATCTCTTCCACACTGCGACGCCCATCGATCGCCTCGAACATCCGTTTCTCACGCTCGTCGATGAACACATACAGGTCGTCGAACACGTGCGTTTGGTTCAACAGCGCCCCCGCCACACCTGGCGGCAAACGCTCCTGCACGCAGATGGTCCACGAGCGGCGAATCGGCACGTAACGCAAGTAACTCTCATCATCAAACCGAACCCGCGCCTCCTCGACATTCGCATCACTGCGATAAGCAATGAAATCGTGGTTGCTCATCAAACCGCGCCACAATTCCATCTCCGCAAACTGATCGCGCTCCGGCAACGCAGCGAGCTTTTGCACGTGCGGCGTGCTCGCGATCGCGCCGCAGAGCGGCGAATACGCAGCCTGCCAGTACCAGCGCCCGAGTGTTAAGTCGTTGCGTTCGAGCAAGTCGTACAACTGCGGCACCGAGTACGTTCGGTCGCGTGGATTCAACAGCGCATCGAGCAGCGCGTCGGCGTTCGCGGCGTCTCTCGCGCCGCGTAACATCGAGAGCATCGGATGATGTTGCGGCATCGCTTTCAACACAGCCGTGAGCTCGCTGACTTCCTGCGGCGACGTGCCGACCCCGAGCCGGCGGCAGTATTCCTGGATCATCGAAACGCCCACACGGCCGTAAGGCGCATACAACATCAGGTACATCGCGCCGTCTTTCGCCAACACCGATCTCAGCGCGCGCAAACCCACTTCCGGATCCGCCAGGTGATGCAGCACACCCGTACAAAGAATGAAATCAAACTCCTGGTCCAACTCGCCCGCGTTCTCGATCGACAGTGGCCGCGTTTCGAGATTCGCGAGGTCGTACTTCTGCTTCAGCGCGTCCGTGTGTTTGAGACTCGTCGTACTCACGTCGATCGCCGTGACGCGCGCACCCGGATGACACAACGCAAACTTCGCCGACTGCCACGTGCCGCAACCAGCCACGAGCACTTTGAAATCCGCGCGATACTCCTTGTGCGGCCAGAACAAATGAAACTCGGCGCGATGAACGTTCGGGTCCTGCCACATCTCGCGCGCGCGGTCGAGGTTGTCCACCGGCGGCGGATACGGATGGTTAGTGTAAAACTCGCGGATCGGATCGGCGGATGCTTTTGCTTTCATGATTTTTTTCGCGAACGAACTACAGCGACGAGACCGAAGATGACGACGCCACAAACAAACAACATTACCCAGTGCACTCGCCACGGCAACCGCGCCATGCGATAACTCAGGTGCACGCTATTCAGCCGCAGCGATTCGGCGACGATAAAACCGAGGTTGCCAAGCATAACACCGGCGAGCGCGACACAGGCTGACAGCACAACAGCCATGATCCAGTAGCCGCGTTCGTCATCATAAAACCTGCTACTGATCCAGCCGCAGACGCGGTAAGCTCCAAGCCCGTAAACGAAACCGAAGCATAGCATCACGCCGAGATCGAAAACGAGGTCGCGTTTCAAACTGTATTGCCGAACCGTGGCCACGGCAACACCGTGCTGGCCCGCGATGCCGTTGAAGAGTGATGTCATGCATTCGTCTCGCCTGCTCTCGTACTCCGGCAGCAGGTGATAGTGCTGATCGGCCCATCGAATCGCCACGTCTTCGGCGGTGATTGAGTCGTTACGAAGATGACGCCGATCCGCGGCCACCGAGAGATCCAACGAATGGTGATCGTCTTCAACCCACCGGCATTCGGTCGTGATCGGATAATCTCCGGGGCGAGTACACGCGGAGAAAGCGAGGCCGAGGAGTATAAGGCCCAATATAAGGATTGTAAGTCTCACGGCTGGTTAGACACTGCGTCAGTTCGGGTTGAGCGCCTCCGTGGAGTGCGGTGCCTTAGCACCGCTTTGGCCAAAGCGCCGACAAGTCGGCGCACTCCAGGGAGGCGCTCAACCCAGTACTGGCTTTAGACACCCTTCGCACAATTTTAGACCATCCGCACCGGCCCGCCGTCTAAAATCTTGATCGGTGGAGAGTCGGTGGTGGTATAGTGAATCCACCTGGTGACTAGCCCGGTGGCCCCTCGATCAGTGCAGTACCTCACCTGAAGACCAAAAGTCATTCGGAATCGCGACGGAGCCCGTCCTATGAAAACCAGCTTCTCCTGCTGCGCGGCAAAAGGCTTTTTCTACCCGCTAGTCGTCGTGCTCGCTGCCTTCTTTAGCAGCGGTTTCATCTCCGCACACGCAGCCACCAACAAAAAGCCGGTTCTTATCAGCCAGGCCGCGAATACCCGCGCCGTCGCCTTCGAGTCGGTGACGATGAGAGCTGAGCCGTTCGCGCCCACGACGGACGTTCCCTTCAGCCCCGACGTCCGCACGCGCATTTGTATTTTCGCCATGAACCTCGAGCTGCTGGCGGGCGAAGGCGCCAATGCGTTTACGGCCGACGCTCAGGACGGCAGCGGCACACTTTATCCGCTGCGCGTCGAGTACGTGGGCCAGGTGCCGAACTTTCCCGGCATCACCATGATCGTCGTGAGACTCGCCGACGATCTCGGCGACGTGGGCGACGTTCTGTTGCGTCTCAACCTGCACGGCATGGCGAGCAATCGTGTGCGCGTCGCGATCGGACATGCCGGCGGTGGTCCAGCAGACGACGCCGGTTCCGTGCCGACGCCGGCGCCCGACACACCACCGCCCGCCGATCCGCCGCTGACACCGGATTCATTCAATGGACCAGCCACGGACGCCGACACCGTTCGTTTTCTCGAACAAGCGAGTTGGGGCCCGACGCCCGCCGAAGTCGCGCGCGTGAAAGCGATGGGCTTCCTCGCTTATCTCAACGAACAGTTCAATCTTCCCGTCAGCAATCCCGCCAAAGGTTCAAACTATCCTGACCTCGCGTTTCCGCTCGACGATTCGACGCAGCAGTGTCCGACCACGAATCCCGCGGATCCGAATTACAACCCGACCGTCTGTTTGCGTGACAACTTCACGATGTATCCGCTACAGCGCACCTTCTTCAGCAACGCGCTCTACGGTAACGATCAGTTGCGCCAGCGCGTCGCGTTTGCGCTGCACCAGATTCTCGTCGTCTCCGGCAGCAGCGAAGTCAATCGTCCGAGCTGGATGACGGTGTATTTGCAGACGCTCGATCGCAACGCGTTTGGTAATTACAAGACGCTGCTCAACGAGATGACACTCACTCCCGCGATGGGCGAGTTTCTCGACATGCGGCTCAGCACGCGCACGAGTCCGAATGAGAACTTCGCCCGCGAAGTGCTGCAACTTTTCTCTATCGGCACGGTCAAATTAAATCCCGACGGCACGCCGCAACTCGATGCGCAAGGCAATCCGATCCCGACCTACACGCAAGCCGACATAGTCGAGTTTACGCGCGTGTTCACGGGCTGGAACTTCGCGACCGCGCTCGGCGCCGGCATTACAAATTATCGCGATCCGATGCTGCCGCGCGGCGGCCAGAATCATGACGCGGGCGCGAAGACGCTTTTGAACGGCTTCACGATTGCCGCGTGCTCGAGTCCGACCAGCGCCGCCAACGTCGCCTGTGCGCAGTCAGACATGGCGGCTGTTATGCAGCATCTCGCTGATCATCCGAACGTTGGTCCATTCCTCAGCAAGCAACTCATTCAGCATCTCGTGACGAGCAATCCGAGCCCCGCTTATGTCGAACGCGTAGCCCGCGTCTTCAACAACGACTGTAGCGGGCTCTATCCGCAAGGTTGCACGAACGTGCGCGGCAATCTGAAACTCGTCGTGCAAGCGATCCTGCTGGATCCGGAAGCGCGCGGTGACGTGAAGACCGATCCAAACTACGGCAAGCTGCGCGAGCCGGCCCAATACATCAACGGCTTCCTGCGCGCGTTCAACCCGAAGTCCTTTGACAAACTTTCCACCAGCGACGGCGTTCTGGGCAACCGCTCGACAACCGATTTCACCGGCAGTCTGGACCAGCCAATCTTTCAGCCGCCGACGGTGTTCAGTTATTACCAACCCGGTTACGAAGTTCCCGGCACGAAGCTGCTCGGTCCGGCGTTCGGCATTCTGTCTACTACGACCACGTTGCGTCGCGCCAACAACATCAACACGCTCGTCTACACCGGCGTGAGCAGCAATTCGTCGCCTACTGCGGCGAGTCCCGACCGGCCGCGCGGCACGTCGATCGACATCAGTAATCTCGAAAGCCTGGCCGGAAACCCGATCGACGTCGTCAACGCGCTCGACGCGCTGCTGCTGCACGGCACGATGAACGCGCAGATGCGCACCTCGATCGTCACCGCGATGAACACCATCAACGACGCAAACGTCACCACGCGTAATCAAAAACGCGCGCGCGCCGCGGTCTATCTCGTGGCCACTTCTTCGCAGTACGACATTCAGAGATAACATCATGGCAATCACTCGCAGAGATTTTCTCCGTAACACCGCCTGCGCGCTCGGCAGCATGGCGCTCGCCTCGAGTATCGACACGTTCGGCGTCGTGCACGCGCTCACGCCGCAGGCAGCCGCTGACTATCGCGCGCTGGTTTGCGTTTTTCTGAACGGCGGCAACGACGGCAACAACATGTTCGTTTCGCTCGATCAGTACGATGGCCCGGCAGGCAGTCTTGTCGAGGGTTATTCGAATGTGCGCAACGCCGCGGGTCTCGCGATCGCGAAAGCGAGCTTGTTGCCGATTTCACCCGCCAGCGGCGGCTCTTACGGTTTTCATCCGAACATGCCGGAGATGCAAAACCTCTTCAATCAGGGGAAGCTTGCGGTGCTCTGTAATAATGGTCCGTTGGTTGAGCCGCTGACGCGCACCACCTATCAAAACGGCACGGGCAAGAAGCCGTTGCAACTCTTCTCGCATTCCGATCAGGTGGGGCTGTATCAGACGGCGATCTCCGACACGGTGAGTCAAACAGGCTGGGGCGGGCGGCTCGCGGACAAGACTCAGGGACTCAACGGCGCCGCCGCGTTTCCGAGTAACGTCTCGATCGCGGGCATCAATCTGTTGCTGAGCGGCGCGAACACGCGCCAACTCGCGGTCGCTGATTCCAACACCTCGCTCGCGAACGTGCTGCAACTAACTATGACGGGCACGACGGCCGAACAGGCATCGCGTTTGGTTTCATTCAACGAGCTGCGCCCACTCGATAATGATTTCAAACTGATCAAAGCCGCGAGCGACACGCGCTCGAGCGCGATCGCCACCGACAATGCGCTCAGCAGCGTGAGCCCAACGCTCGCGACCGTTTTCCCCAACACCACGCTGGGCCGTCAGTTGAAACAAGTGGCGCTCCTGATCAAAGCCTGCACGGATCCAACTGCGGGCATCAACATGAAGCGTCAGGTTTTCTTTACGCAACTCGGCGGCTTCGACACACACTCCGCGGAGATCGGCGGACAAGGCGGTTTGCTCACGCAAGTCAGTCAGGCCATCAACGCGTTCTTCGCGGCGACTGTCGAGCTCGGCATCCAGGACAAAGTGACGACGTTCACGATGTCAGACTTCGGCCGCACTTTGCAGCCCGCGGGTTCGGGCGTCGCCACCGTCGGCACCGATCACGCATGGGGTAATCATCAACTGATCGTCGGCGGCTCTGTGCTCGGCGGCACGCTTTACGGCACTTACCCGACGTTGCGTCTCGGTGGACCAGACGACACCGACGGCGGCTCAAATCCCCGCGGCCGTTGGATACCGACCACTTCAGTCGATCAATACGCGGCCACACTCGCCACCTGGTACGGCTTGTCGAGCGCGGATCTCTCGGCGGTGTTTCCTTTGATCGGCCACTTCTCAACTGCGAACCTGGGTTTCATGGCTTAAGCGCGCAAGATGCTCGAACGGCTCCGCCTCATCGTCTTACCCTGCCTGCTTGTCGGGTTCGTTGGTTTCCTGCTGTCTCACAACTCGGGAACGCGTCCGGTGCTGGCGTTCTCCGCTGGACCACCGGCCGGTTACACGGGCGCGCCGCAAGAGGAACCGGAAGCTTGCGCTGAGTGTCACGTGCCGCCCGATGCGGGCACCGGCCGCATCTCGATCGACGCGCCACAAACCTACGTTCCCGGCCAAACCTATCCGATTACCGTCACTCATACGAATGCCGATCCCACGCGCTTGCGTTGGGGCTTTGAGTTGACCGTGCTCGACAACGCTTCGGATGAAAAAGCGGGGGAGTTGCAGAACCTTGACGGCCTCGCTCAGGTTTTGAATAACACTGGGCCAAACTCCGCGCGCCAATACATCGAGCACACCGCTGTTGGAACGTTTGTGGGCCAACAGCACGGTGCGAGCTGGACGTTCAACTGGACCGCGCCGTCGATTGATGTTGGTCCAGTCACTTTCTACGCGGCCGGCAATCAAGCGAACAACGACGGGAATACGTCTGGTGATTACATCTACAAAACGTTCGTCGTGTCTGCTCCGGCTTCGACCACGCCGGATTTCGCTTTGGCTGTTAGTCCGTCTTCGCGCAGCGTAGTGCCGGGCGGTGCGGCAGTTTACACGGTGACGATCACTCCGCTCGCCGGCTTCACCGGACCGGTTAATCTCAGCACGGCCGGGCTTCCTACAGGCGCTACGGCGGTTTTCAATCCCGCGTCACTCAACATCACTGACGCGAATTTCAAAACCGCAACGCTTACAGTCACCACCAGTTCGAACACGCCGATCGGCAATCACGCATTCGACATCAACGCGCAGTCAGATCCCACATCCCACTCATTCTCCGTAAACTTAAACGTCGTAGACCCGTTGAGCGCTGATCTGTCCTTGACCAACACCGCGTCACCAAATCCCGGGCAAGCCGGCGTGCCGCTTTCGTATCGCCTCGTCGTTACGAACAACGGACCCGCGACCGCGACGAACGTGCAACTCTCAGACACACTGCCCGGCGGCGTTGCGTTTGGATCCGCCGCAACAACTCAAGGCAGTTGCAGCGGCAGTGGTCCAGTGAATTGCAATCTCGGCAGTCTGGCCGCGGGTGGCAGCGCGATCGTCACGATCACTGTTACGCCTTCATCAGCCGGCCAGATCGTGAACTCTGCGACTGTCAGTGGAAACGAACCGGATCCTGACGCGACTAACAACAGCGCGGGGGTCACCACCCTCGTGCAACCGGCAGCGCCGTCGCCCGTCATGCTCGACGACAATCTGACCGTTAGCACTGTCATCACCGGCCTCGATCAACCGACCAGTCTCGCGTTCATTGGCCCAAACGATTTTCTCGTGTTGGAAAAAGCGACCGGCAAGGTGAAACGCATCGTCAACGGCGCGCTCCACAGCACGCCACTCGATCTGCCCGTCAACAATGCTTCCGAGCGCGGACTGCTCGGCATCGCGCTGCATCCGCAGTTTCAGCAGAATGGCTTCGTCTATCTTTACTGGACCGAAAGCAGCACCGGCGCGGACACGGCTAATATCGATGAAGTACCGCTGCTCGGCAATCGCGTCGATCGTTACGTCTGGAATGGTTCGACACTTACGTTTGACCGCAACCTGATCAAGCTCCGCGCCTTTCAACAGGACGCGGGTCAGCCGTCGCGCGGCAATCACAACGGCGGCGTCTTGCGCATCGGTCCCGACGGTAAGGTTTATCTCGTCATCGGCGACAACGGGCGTCGCGGCTTGTTGCAGAACCTTGCCAGCGGTGGTCCGGTGCCCGACGACCAGTTTGGTGGACCGGAACCCGATAACGCACACCTTACCGGCGTGATCCTGCGGCTCAACGATGACGGTTCGACACCCGTCGACAATCCATTCTTCAACGCGCCCACCACGTTGACAGGCGAAGCCGCCGCCAACCTCAAAAAGATCTTCGCTTATGGCATCCGCAACAGTTTCGGCGTGGACTTCGATCCGCTGAGCGGCACCTTGTGGACGCAGGAAAACGGCGACGACGCGTTTGACGAAATCAATCGCGTCACGCCCGGCTTCAACGGCGGCTGGATTCAAACGATGGGGCCGGTCAATCGTGTCGCTGAGTTTCGCGCGATCGAGATGAGCTACGGCGCGGGTAATCTGCAGCAACTGCGCTGGCCTCCAAGTAACACCGCGACCACCGCGCAGCAGGCGCTCGCCCGCATGTTCCTTTTGCCCGGCGCGCAATACAGCGATCCGGAGTTCAGTTGGAAGTATGCGCTCGCGCCTTCGCCGCTCGGCTTCGTCAAAGGCCGCGGCCTTGGACCACAGTTTGAGGGGGATTTATTCGTCGGCGCCTCGCGCACCACTCTGCTCAACGGTTTCCTGTTTCGGTTCAAGCTGACTGCCGACCGCCAACACTTTTCTTTTACCGATCCGCGGCTCGCGGATCGCGTCGCCGACAACGTCGATAAATTTGACCAGACCGAGAGTGAAAGCCTCGTGATCGGCAGAGACTTCGGCATCACCACCGACATTCAAACCGGACCGAACGGAAACCTGTTTGTCGTTTCGCTCTCGAACGGCGCTGTCTACGAGATCAAATCGAAGCCGAGCCTGTTGTTTACCGCGACTCTGAACGGCGCGCAGGAAACACCGCCGAATAACTCGACGGCCACCGGCTCGGCCGCGCTGCTGCTCAGCCCGGATGAAAAGAGCGCGCGGCTCTCGTTGAGCTTCAGTGGACTCTCGAGTGGAGAGACTGTGGCGCATGTTCATGGTCCAGCGCCGCCCGGCGTCAGTGCGCCGCCGCTCGTGGACTTACCGGCAGGACAGGTCAGCGATTTTCCGATCACGCTCACCGCGGCGCAGGTGCAGGATCTGAAGAATGGTCTCGTTTACATCAATGTTCACAGTCTTAATTTTCCGAGCGGTGAAATCAGAGGGCAGTTCGTTACGTCGTTGTCGTCGCAGAGCGCGCAGTTCAGCGCCGCTGGTTATGTGGTGAACGAGAATGCAGGAAGTGTGACGATCGGTGTTACGCGCCTTGGGAACGTGGTGACGCCGATGACGATCAATTACGCGACCAGCAACGGCACCGCCGAAACCGGTTCGGATTATCTTGCTACGTCGGGCTCACTTCAGTTCGCCCCCGGTGAGACGATCAAGTTTTTCAGCGTGCCGATCGTCGACGACAACCTCGTCGAGCGGACAGAGAACATCAATCTGGTCTTGAGTGCGGCGAACGGAACAGTCTTAGGCAGTCCCTTCACGAGCACGATCACGATCCTCGATGACGACAAACCGCTGCTCGCGACGGAGGAAAACAGTTTCCGCGCCGCGGCGCTGGATTCCGTGACCTTCGTGCGCGATCCGTTCTCACTCACGAACGTTCACAACTTCAGCGTCGACCAGCGGACGCGCATCATGTTGTTCGTCACGGGAATCGAATTGCTGCCGAGTGAGAATATCTCCGCAGTGCAGGTCCAACTCGAAGACAGCGCCCATCACGTGATTCCGCTCGTCGTCGAAGACCTGCGGCCCGTGCCGAATCTGGCGGGCATTTCACAGCTCGTCGTACGCCTCCCTGACTCAATCCCCGCAGCCGGCGACTTCAACCTCAGCGTCACCTTCCGCGGCGTCACCGGCAATAGAGCGCTGATCGGACTCGTTCCCTAGCTGCGACTGAGCGAGTTGCGTTTTCCTAACGGCGCTCGGGCAAACGCACGGGTGTGTCCGCGCTCAGACGGCAAGGCTCGGTGCGGGGGGCGTTTCTTGCGCGCGCGACGCGGGCTGCGGGCGTGAGTGTGCGCTCGTCGAGTTTAGCGATGGCGCACTCGTCGTCGGTTAGACGAAGGTCAAATGTCTGCAGCGCTGCGCGTATCGCCGCGACTTCTTCCGGACTGACACCTCGCGACGTGGCGCTGCCGATGCGTGCTTGCTGTTCGAGCGTACGCACATTCGTCTCGATCGTGTACAAGCGTTGCTCCAACTGGTTGATGCGCGTTTCGAGTCGAATCGCGTCCTGCGGCGCGGCCGGCTCGTACTCGCTGCGCGCCGACGAAGAGATCTTGTAGACCACCAACACGGCCAATCCCACGACTACCATCAACAGCACCGCACGCCGGCACTGGTTCAATCCGCTGTATTGCATCGAACTCACCCCTCTGATTGCTTTTAACTACTTTATTGATGTCAACAACTGCCGCCCGCGAAACCCGAGCGTCTCGCCGGGTTTCATTTCGTAAAAACCTATCTTCAGTCTCTTCAACTCCGCCGCAAACGCGTCTGCGTTTTGCGCGATGCCGGGAAACGTCGCGTAATGCTGCGGCACAGCGAGTTTCGTCCGCACTGATTGTGCGGCGCGGGCGGCCATCTTTGGTTCCATGCCGAAGTGGCCGCCGATGTTCAGCAACGCGATGTCGATCGAATAACTCTCGCCGATCGTTTCCATGTCCTTGAAGTAAGCAGTGTCGCCCGAGTGATAAATGGTTGGACCATTCTTGACGATCAGCACGAAGCCGGCGGGATTCCCGCCATACGCGCGTTCGGGTTCGTTTGGACCAGCCTTGGGATTGAAGACGCTGCTCGAGTGGACCGCCGGCGTCATCGCCACCGTCACTTCGCCGTCAGCGATTTGAATCTCGCCACCGATGCCCATGATGGCGTCGGTCTCGGCGCGCTCTTTCGGAAAGTCAGCGAGCTTCACGAGATTGCCCGCAAGCTCGGGATTACAGATGAGCGTCGCGCCCGTCCGTTTCGCGATCTCCACCGCGTCGCCGACGTGATCGCGATGGCCATGAGTGATGAGTATGTAGTCGACCTTGGGGACTGCCGCGAGCGGATCTTTGCCGGCTTTGACGTCGGGATTCGAAGGATTGCTCAGCCACGGATCGATCAGCAGCACCTTGCCTTTGGGCGTCGTGATCGCGAAGGCCGCGTGGCCGAACCAGCGTATCTTCGTGTCCTGCGCCTCGCCGTGCGCGCACACGACGAGTAACAGAGTTAATAGCAATGCGAGTCGTGTCATAAGACCAGCTCCATGAAATCGTCAGCGGGCACGAAGCCGTGCCGCGCGTAAAGCGTCTTGCTGCGTTCGGTGGGCCAAAGGAGCACTAGCTCAGCGTTGTTGCTCCTGCTCCACGACAAAGCAGCGTCTAGCAACTGCGAGCCGACGCCCGCGCCACGATGTTCCGGCTGGACGAAGAAGTTGGTGAGATACACGTAGCACTCCGGCGCTGCGATCGGGTTCGGGATCTTCTCGATGAGTTGGACCCAAACAGCTCCGACCATTTCTCTTTCGCTACCGACTATTTCTCCTTCGCTGCCAGCTATTTCTCTTTCGCGCTCTGCGATCCAACAGCGCCACCGATCGCCTTCGCTGAGTCGCTCGCTCATCCAGCGCGTGCATCGTTCGACGAACGCGGTTTCATCTTCACGCAACTCGTGCAGCGACGCGCGCAGATCAAATCGCAGCTTCGCCAGCATCGCCGCGTCATCAGGCGTCGCGCTTCGCACCGTCACCTTTGCAAACTCCACCGCCACCATTCTGTCGGCCCTTCGGGCCTACCTCGCTCTCATGCCTGGTCCCCAGGGCTGCGCGCGCTAACCGCGAGTTGAGCGCCGAAGGCGCGGCCAGAAGGTAGCCAGGGGCAAGTGCGAAGCGAAGCGAGCACGCAGCCCCTGGATCTCTCAAGCAGAACGACCAGCCCGGAACGGGCGATAGACATGTGGCGCGCCCGGGTTCTGTCGGCCCTCCGGGCCTACTCGCTTTTATAAAACTGATCCAGGGGCTGCGCACTTCGCGCTTGCCACCTGGCTACCTTCTGGCCGCGCCTTCGGCGCTACCGCTACGTCAACGCGCGCACTGCCGATGCCGGCCCGCTACATTAACCCCACGCGCACCTTCCCACCGGCGCTACCTTTAACGCGCGCGCACCATTTCTAATGCCGAGATGCGCTTCGGTCCCGGATATGGTTGCGCGCCTTTGAGCAAACTCCACAACACGCGATTGAACGCATCTTCATCCGCCGCATCCACTCGATCCAGATTAAGTCGCCGCGACGCGCGGGCGCTCTGGCTACGCGGCGGATTCATCTCCGTCAGCGGCTGCTCCGATCGCAACGCCGCATACGGCGTCAGGTCGGGTTTGTCGGCGAAGATCTCGCGCAACGGCCGGCCGTAGTAATCAAACTTCGACAGCTTCTCCAACCCGAGTATCTCTTCCACCGTCGCCAGCACGTCGGTCGTGTTCACAAACCGGTGCACCACGCCGCCGCGGTTGTAAGCCGAGATCGTTAACATCACCGAGCGATGCGAATCGACGTGATCCGGCCCGTCCTGCGCATCGTCTTCCAACACGAAGAAGACCGTGTCTTTCCAGTAAGGCGAGTTGGAGACGGCCTCGACCATGCGGCCAAGCGCGAGATCGTTGTCGGCCATGTACGCTTTCGGCGTCGGCCGTCCCGCGCGCCCACCGGACGTGTGATCGGCCGGCAGGTGCATGATCTCGAGCGCAGGCAAGTTGCCCTGCCGCACAAACTCCTGAAAATCCTTCAACCAAACGCCGATGCGCACCTGGTCGGAGATCGTCATGTCAAACGACGGATACTCGCGATTGGTGTAACGATCAAGCGCTTCTTTGGTCGCACGGTAGCGGACCGGCCCGCTCCTGTTTGGCGCCGGAATCGGCTCGCCAAACTCGCCGTAGTTGCGCAGCGTCAATCCCTTCTTGATCGCCGCGTTCCAGAGATAACCCGACGCGGGCTCATCGACGTCGTCGCGATCGTTGCCGTTGCGGCGTTTCGAATACGTGGCCGGCGTCGTCTTCTCACCGTAATCGGTGACGTACGCAGCGGTGGTCCAAACGTGACCCTGTTCGCTTACTTCCGCGTTGCAGAAGAAGCGATCGAACAAGCCGAAGCGTTCGGCGAGCGCGTGATGATTGGGCGAGATCGCGCGCGGAAAGAAGACGAGCGACGGATCAGCGTCGCTCTGGCTCATATCACCAAACACTTGATCATAGGTACGGTTCTCTTTGATGACATAGATGACGTGCTTGAACGGCGGATACTTGCCGCCATTTGCAGGCGTCTTGTCCCAATTGTTCGCACGCTCGACGCGCTTAGTTAACTGGGCCAATTCGTTTGTCGAAACGTCGGCGGGCAGCGCCGTGATTGTGCCGTTCAGTTGGCCAAGAGTGTAGAACGTCGCGTCAGTGGGAAGTGGTTTGTCAGGCGTCGGAAAGCCGGGATTCGCGCGCGTGCCGCGACCTTTGCCGTTCAAAACGAACAAAGAATCTCGCGTCAACAAAACGGCGTCCGCATACCAACCCGCCGGAATCCTGCCGAGCAAGCGATCTGTGCCGCGCGCCCCGCCGACACCTGCGCTCGCGGCTGAAAGTTGAAAGACGGCGACTGCGTTGTTGTCACCTTCGGCGACGTAGAGGCGCGAGCCGTCGCTCGATAACGCGAGTCCGTTCGGCGTGCTGCCCTCGTTTGGTCCATGCGGCGGCGGATCCTGCAGCGTTGCCACGACGCGCAAAGTTTTTGTATCGACGATGGCGATCGTATTGGTGCTCGCAGACGCAACGAAGAGGCGCGAAGCGTCGCGATTCAACAGGAGCGCCGAAGGATGACGGCCGGCTTGTATTCTTCCGCGCTCGCGCAACATGCCGTTCGCCGCCGCCGAGAACACCGAAACCGTCGTGCCGCCCCACGCGGAAACGTAAACGTCGCCCGCGGGCGACAGCGCGACCGCGTAAGGATACCTTTCGGTGTTCACGCGTTGGACCACGCGCTTGTGCGCGACGTCGACAACCGCAAGCGCATCGCCGATGTTCTCCGCGACGAACAAATACTTCCCATCACGCGAAACAGCGATGCCCGCCGGAAAGCGCGTGCCGTCTTTCTTTGGTTCTTTGTGGGCCAGCTCGATGTGATCGATCAGCGTCGCGCGTTTGTCACGCCACGCGTAACGATAAACAACGTCCTCGTTCCCGCCGGACGCATAGAGCGTTTGGCCATCAGGCGAGAACGCGAGGCCGAGAAACGCGCTCGGCTGCGTGATCGTCTGCACGACGTTGCCCGACTGCGGATCGACGATTTGTATTCCCTGCTCGCGCCAACCGTTCAGCGAGAGCACGAGTCGATCGCCTTCCGGCGACGCGATCATCGCCAGCGGCATGTTGCCGACGTCGAACGATCGGCCCGCCGGATCGAGACACACGCCCGTCGGCAAACAACCTTCTTTCGCGGTCTGCGCCGCCGCGGCAGTGGAGGCGAAAAGAATTAACAAGAAGCGGCAGAGATGAGTTTTGATCACGGTTGACATTCTTACTGTCCTCGATCTTTATTTGCAATCCAAAATGCGAATTCTGCTGGTCGAAGATGACTCGCGCATGGCGAACGTGATCGCCAAGGGTCTGCGCGAAAACAGTTACGCCGTCGACGCGGCCCAGGACGGGGAAAGCGGTCTTTATCAAGCGTCGATCAACGACTACGACGTGATCGTGCTCGATGTGCTGTTGCCGAAGCGTGACGGATATGAAGTTTGCCGCGAACTACGGGCGCGTGGCAATACGACGCCGGTGCTGATGCTCACGGCGCGGGCGGCGATCGACGATCGCATTACCGGTTTTGACGCGGGCGCGGACGACTATCTCACGAAACCGTTTTCGTTTCGCGAACTGCTCGCGCGCATTCATGCGCTGCTGCGGCGTGACTCGCGTCTGCGTCCAGACGTGTTCGAGATCGGCGATCTTGTTGTCGACTCGATCAGTCATCGCGTGTCGCGCGCGAATCGCGACGTGCAACTGACGGCGAAAGAATATGCGCTGCTCGAGTATCTCGCGCGTCGCGCGGGCCAGCTCGTTTCGCGCGCCGAGATCGCCGCGCACGTTTGGGACGACACGTTCGATCCGTTCTCGAACACGATCGAAGTCTACATGAACCGCCTGCGCAAAAAGATCGACGGCAAGCACTCGATCAAACTCCTGCACACGCGCCGCGGCGAAGGCTACATGCTCGACGTTCGCCATTAATTCGCCACGGTCTATTAATCTTCCATTAAGGTTGGCCCAGCTATACTCGACTCCTAACCACGGAAAGAGTATGTCAAAGAGGGTACGACCGAAGGCATTCCCCCTTGCGGTACTATTGGCGTTGATCTGCGTTCCTGCTTTACACGCGCAAACGCCGGCGCCCACACCACAGATTCCACCAATATCACTCGACGAAGCGCTGCGTTTAGCAACCACACAAGCATCCGCTTTCCAAACAGCTTCGCTAAACGAACGCATCGCTGCGGAAGACGTGCGCCAGGCCCAGGCTGCATTTCTGCCGAAGGTGAGCGTGCCCCTGAGCTATATCTACACATCGCCCGCGTGCTGCCTCCCACACGGCGAACCACGCACGCAGAGTTTCATCTCCGCGGATGCCATCGGTGTTACAGACGCATTCGTCAACGTCGCCGGCGACTTCGACATCGCGGGCCGCCTGCGCGCAACGCTCGCTCGCAATCGCGCCCTGCTGGCTGCCGCCCACGCAGGCACCGAAGTCGCGCGACGCGCGTTGGCCCAAGCCGTGATCGAAGCCTACTACGGTCTCGCACTCGCCGACGTACAACGTCGTGCCGCGGAAGAAAACCTCGCGGCCGCGCTCGAGTTCGAAAACATCACGTCGTTGTTACTGAGCGGCGGCGAAGTCGCTTCCGTCGATCTCACGCGCGCGCACTTGCAAACTCTGACGCGTCGCGACGAACTGGAAAAAGCGCGCGCTAACGAAGAAGTCGCCGCCGGCGCACTCCGCGTCTTCGTCGGTTACGAATTCTCGCGCCCAATCAACACGGCAGACCTGGCGCTCGCGATTCCGGTCGACGCGGAGTTCCGGCAGTTCAAAGCAGAAGAGGTTTCGCGCCGGCCCGAGTTCATCCAGTTCGATCAGCAACTACGCGCGGCGCGCGAAGACATAAGGATCGCGCACGCCGATCGCTTACCTACACTCTCTTATTCGATCAACGGCGGCTTCGATACCGATTCGATCAAAGACCCGCGGCTGCGACAACACAGCGGCGTCCAGGCGGCGATCAGCTTTTCGATTCCGATTTTTGATTGGGGTGCGACGCGCAGCCGCGAACGCCAGGCGCAACTGCGCGTGCAACTCGCGGAAAACGAACGTACCGCCGCGGTGCGCGGGTTCACGCAACAGTTCTACGCCGCGCGCGCGCAGGTCGAGACTGCGATCACGCGCATCGCACTCGCACGCGACGGAGTCGCGAGCGCGCAAGACAATCTCAGCGCGTCGATTGCTCGCTATCGCGCGGGCGAAGCGCAGATCGTCGAAGTCACCGACGCCCAAACGACGCTCGTCGAACAACGCACCGCCCTCTACCAGGCAATCTTCGATTACCAAACCGCGCTCGCGCGCCTGAAGCAAGCGACCGGCAGATGAACGGCAAAAGATGAGCGAAGATCCCAACAGGATTGACGACGAAGAAGTCGATCGGCTTTTGGAGTCACAGCGACGCGAGCGCATCGTGCGTCAGCGAAACATCGTGCTGATCGTCGCGGGTGTCGCGTTGGTCGCCCTCGTGCTCGCGGTCTTGATCGTGTGGCGCGTGCGCAGCTCGAAAACAGAAGCCGAAGCGGAAGTAGAACCGACCGTCAGCGTCAAAGTCGCGAAGGCCGAGAAAGGAACGATCGCGGCGCCGATCACGGCCGTGGGTACGATCTGGCCGCGCGAAAAAGCCGATGTCAGCGCGAAAGTCAGTGCGCAGATCAGGTCGATGGCGCTGTTGAAAAATAAAGTCGTGCACGCCGGGCAGATCATCGCGGTGCTCGAATCGCGCGATCTTCAAGCACAGCGCGCGGAAGCGGTCGCAGCTTTGAACCAGGCGCGCGCGAACGAACGCAGCGTCGTCACCGGCACGATTCCGAAAACCAACGCCGAAGATCAAAAAGCACTCAACGATGCGCGCGCGAAGGTCAACAACGCGCGCGCGCTCTACGAACGCCGTCGCACGTTGTACGAAAAAGGCGGCATCTCGAAAAAAGATCTCGAAGCCGCGCAACTCGATCTGACGACCGCTGAAGACGAGCTTCGACTTCAGGAACAGACCATCGCCCTGCGCTCGCGTTCGTTGAATCCGAACGATCGCGCAGTCGCTTCGGCGCAGACGGCGCAGGCACAGCAACACGTCGCCACGCTCGATGCGCAACTGAGTTACGCCACGATTCGTTCGCCCATCACGGGCATCGTCACGGATCAGTATCAATATGAAGGCGAGTTCGCCTCCGCGGGCGGAAAGCTCGTCACCATCGCCGACACGAGCACCGTGATCGTCAAAGCGCCGTTTTCCGATACGGCGGTGGCCCAACTCAAGACCGGCGACACTGCGACTGTCGTGCCCACCGACACGTCAGCCGAAGAGATGCACGGGCAGGTCACGTTGTTGAGCCGCTCGAGCGATCCGACGAACCGCACGGTTGAAGTTTGGGTGACGCTGGGAAACAGCGACGGCAAGCTGCGCGCGAACGGCGCCGCGCAAGTCACGATTGCGGCCAACTCGAAGAACGACGCGATCGTCGTGCCCACGTCGGCCGTCACGCTCGAAACGAGTAATGCAAACAAAGGGACGGTGATGGTTGTCGACGATCAGAACCTCGCCCACGAAACAGAGGTCACGATCGGCATTCGCACGCCCGACAAAGTCGAGATCGTCGAAGGACTGAAAGGCGGCGAAACCGTCGTGATCGAGGGCAACTATGCTTTGCCCGACGGCACAAAGGTGAAGCCCGAGACTGAAACGGAAAAGACGGACGAGAAAGAGCCAGGTGACGAAGACAAAAAGCCGGATGAGAAAGAACCATGACACTCGCCCGGACAGTTTCACGCCAGTCTCGCGCGATCGTGGTGATCGTGGCGCTGCTGTGCGCGGCGGGCATCTACGCGGCCACGCAACTGCCCATCGCCGTCTTTCCCGAGACTGACTTTCCCCGCATCGTCATCATCGTCGACAACGGCGAAGCACCCGCTTCACAAACGCTCGTCTCCGTCACGCGCCCGATCGAAGAAGCGATGAACGGCATTCCCGGCATCGTACGCGTGCGATCAAAAACCGCGCGCGGCTCCGTCGAGATCAGTCTCTTTTTCAACTGGGGCGGCAACATCAATCAGGAACTCAGCCTGGTCCAGGCGCGCATGTCTCAACTGCTGACTTCGCTGCCGCCAACCGCTGAGATACGCAACGTCGAGCGCCTCACGTTCGCCGTGTTTCCCGTCGTCGGTTACAGCGTCACTTCCGACAAACGCGATCAGGCGACGCTCACCGATCTCGCGAACTACGTCATCCGGCCGCAACTCGCGCGCCTGCCGGGCGTCGCGATCGTCGGCGTCGCGGGGGGAAAGACGCGCGAGTTTCACGTCACGATCGATCCCGAGAAGCTGACGGCCCACAACGTCTCCGCCACGCAAGTCGCGGAAGCGATCAAGAATTCAAACATCATCGTCTCGCCCGGTCTGATCGAAGAAAACCATCAACTCGAGCTTGCGTTGATTAGCGGCCAGGCGCGCCGGCCGGACGAGATCAACGGCATCGTCGTTGCGACGGTGAACAACGCGCCGGTGTTGGTGTCGGATGTGGCGACGGTTTCTGCCGGTGTCGAGCCGCAGTACACGATCGTCACCGCCGACGGCCATCCGGCCGCACTCGTGAACATCAACCGCCAACCTGACGCGAACACAGTGAAGGTCGTCGACGAAGTGAAAGCCGCACTCACTGCGATGAAGGGGCAGATTCCGAAAGACGTGCGCGTCGCGGCTTATTACGATCAGTCGTTACTCGTGCGCGACTCGATCAACTCGGTGCGCGACTCGATCCTCATCGGGCTGCTGCTGTCGGTCGTCATCCTTTACGTCTTTCTGCGCAACTGGGGCACGACGCTCGTCGCGATCCTCGTGATTCCCGTCACGATCCTCGTCACGTTTCTCGCGATGTATCTCGCGCGGCTCAGCTTCGATCTGATGACGCTCGGAGGCGTCGCCGCCGCGATCGGTCTCGTGATCGACGACGCGATCGTCGTCGTTGAAAACATCTACACGCACATGTCGCGCGGGCAGTCGCGGCGCGAAGCGGTGCAGAGCGCGGTCTCCGAAATCACGGTGCCGATCATCGGCTCGACGATCACGCCTGTCGTTGTGTTTCTGCCGCTGACGTTGTTAACGGGCGTGACCGGAGTTTTCTTTCGCTCGCTCGCGTTGACGATGGCCGTCGCGCTGCTGACGTCGCTCGTGCTCGCGCTCGCGTTCACCCCTGTGCTCGCGGAACGGTTTGTGAGAGCGAAGCCGGGTGAGGCTCCCGCGGACGACAACGAAGAAGCGCCGCACGGCCGGTTTCTCGGCGCGATCATTCGGCGTTACGAAGCGGTGCTCGGCGTCGTACTCGACCGGCGCTGGATCGTCGTGCTCACGATCGTTGTCGTGCTTGTCGGTTCGTTCCTGCTTTATCGTGCGCTCGGTTCCGAGTTTCTGCCGGAGTTCGACGAGAGTGCTTTCATCCTCGACTATCTCGCGCCGCCCGGATCTTCTCTCGAAGAAACTGATCGCATGTTGAAGCATGTCGAAGAGTTGCTGCGAGACACGCCCGAAGTCGAGAGTTACTCGCGACGCACCGGACTCGAAATGGGTCTCTTCGTCACTGAGCCGAACACCGGCGACTTCGCGGTGAAACTGAAGCCAGGCCACAAGCGCAGCACCGCGGACGTGATCGCCGAACTACGGGGCCAGATTGCCGAATCGGAGCCGTCGCTGGACACGGAGTTTGTCGGCATCGTGCCGGACGTGATCGGCGATCTGCAAGGCAATCCCGAACCGATCGAAGTGAAGCTTTTCAGCGAAGACGGGGCGGCGTTGCAAACAGCGGCTGATGAAGTCGAGACGGCGATCAAGAAAGTTCCGGGCGTCGTCGATACGTTGAACGGCGTCGTCATCAGTGGACCAGCGGTTACGTTCCGGATCGATCCTTTGCGTGCGGCGCAATTCGGCGTGACTGCGAACGACGTTGCGTCAACGATCACCACCGCGATGACGGGCGATGCGAGCTCTTCGATCCTGCAACAGGACCGCTTGATCAAAGTGCGCGTGATTTTTCCGGCGAGCGTGCGCAGTTCGCTCGACAACGTGAAAGCGCTGCAAGTGCGATCTTCGTCGGGACAAATGTTCCGGCTCGATCAAGTAGCCGATATCGAAGTCGATAAAGGCCAGGCGGAGATCGAGCGCGAGAACCTGCGGCAGATGGTCGCCGTGACCGGGCGTCTCGAAGGCAGCGATCTCGGCACGGCGATCGGCCAGATCCGGGCGCAACTCGCGAAGGACGTAAACCTGCCCGCGGGCATGACGGTGGAGTTTGGCGGCCTCTATGAAGAACAGCAGTCGAGCTTTCGCGAGTTGATAACGGCCCTCGTGCTCGCGGTGATGCTGGTGTTCATCACGTTGCTGATCGAGTTTCGTTCGTTTGCTCATCCGATCGCGATCGTCACCGGCGCGGTGCTCGCGCTCAGCGGCGTGTTGCTCGCTCTGTTCATCACCGGTTCGACGCTGAACGTCGTTTCGCTAATGGGCATGATCATGATCGTCGGCATCGTCGCGAAGAACGGCATTCTGATGCTCGATGCGGTTGAAGAACATCTCGCCGCGGGTGATACGTTGCGTCAGGCGTTGCTGCGCTCGGGGCGGCGGCGTTTCCGCCCGGTGCTCATGACCTCGCTGGCCGCGATGCTCGGCATGTTGCCTTTGGCCCTCGCCATCGGCGCCGGTTCAGAACTCCTGCAGCCGCTCGCGATCGCCGTGATCGGCGGATTGACAATGGCGCTGGCATTGTCGTTAATCGTCACGCCTACCGTCTACGCGATGTTTGCCCAATCGAAAGGAGCAACAAATGATCATTAAAACTGCCCTAATCGCTGCATCGTTTTTCCTCGCGTTGTTTCAGAGTGGTAGCGGATACAAGCTCGAGACGCGTTATCCCGTGCCGGGAAATGGCGGGTTCGACTACGTCACGATCGATAGCGCCGCGCGACGCCTTTACTTGTCGCACGGCACGCAGGTCGACGTGATCGATCCTGACACCGGCAAGTTGATCGGGACGATCGCCGATACGCCCGGAGTTCACGGTGTGGCGATCGCTTCCGAGTTCAAACACGGCTTCACCAGCAACGGCCGCGAGAACAAAGTCTCGATGTTCGATCCCACCACGTTGCAGCTCATCAACAAGATCGACGTCGGTAAAGGACCGGACGGTATTTATTACGACCCCGCGACGAAGCGCGTGTTCACTAACAATCACGGCACGCACGACATCACCGCGATTGACGCGAAGAGCGGACAAGTCGTCGGCACGGTGAAGATTGAAGGCGATGGTGAATCGGCCGTCGTTGCTGATGGCGTTGTGTATGTGAACCTCGAAGACACGAATGAGGTCGCGGTCTTCGATCCGAAGACGTTGGAAGTGAAGAAGCGTTTTCCGATTGGCGTGGCGAAGACGCCGACGGGTTTGGCTTACGATGCGCAGACGAAGCGATTATTCATCGGCTGTCGCAACGAGCCGAAGATGGTTGTGATGGATGCGACGTCGGGGAAAGTGATCGGGAGTTTTGCGATTGGTCGTGGCGTGGATTTCGCGGCGTTCGATCCGCAGGCGAAGCTGGTTTTCTTCTCGTGTGGCGAGGGCGTGCTTAGTGTCTTTCACGAGAAGTCGGCGGATGATTACGAAGATGATGGGCCGGTGAAGACGCAGGCGGGCGCGCGGACGATGGCTTTCGATCCGAAGACGAAAAAGATTTTTCTGAGTACGGCTGAGATTATTGAAGGTCCGCCGGCGACGCCCGGTGGCCGGCCGCAACGCAGCATCAAGCCGGATTCGTTCGTGGTGCTGGTCGTGGGTAAGTAACGGGCTCGTAAGACAAAGGTGAAATCAACATGCGAAGAAACAGACGCTCGCAGTGCCCCTTCGGCATGGTCCTCTTTTTTATGGTTCTTGGCGCGGTGGTTTCGGTAAGTGCGCAAACGTCGCCCGCGCCGGCGCCTTCACCGTCACCGTCATCACTCGAACACGAGTTCTTCAAAAACATCTGGCGCGATCAGAAAGCGATCTGGACCGCCCCGTTTCATCTCGAGCGCCGTGATGCGAAGTGGGTAGTCCCGTCGGGCATCGGATTGATGGCGCTGTTCACGACGGATCGGATCACCGGCGACGAGATCGGTGAAGCTGAGCGCCAGGTCGCGTGGAGCCGGCATATCAGCAATCTCGGTTCGGTTTATGGTTTGAGCGCGGCGGCGGGTGGCTTCTATTTGCTCGGCCGCGCGAAGAAGAACGATCGGGCGCGAGAGACGGGATTGTTGAGTGCAGAGGCGATAATCGACAGCGTCATTGTTGAGGGTGTTTTGAAGGGCGTCACGCAACGCGCGCGGCCGCTGGATGGGCGTGAACGCAGTGAGTTCTTTGACGGCGGCAGCTCGTTTCCTTCGGGACACAGCACGCAGACGTGGGCCGTCGCGACTGTCATCGCGCACGAATACAAAGACCGTCCCACGGTGCAGATCGCTGCGTATGGAATTGCGAGCGCGGTGAGCGTCGCGCGGTTTACGGGACACAAGCATTACCTGTCGGACGTCGTTGTCGGAAGTGCGCTGGGTTGGGGGATTGGCCGTTATGTTTACGGCGCTCATCATCGGGATTCCTTAGACGGCGCAGTCACTAAATCCGCCTGGCCCACGATCATGCCCGAATACAACCGCGCCGCGCGCCAGTACGGCGTCGCGCTGACGTGGAACTTCTGAGTTCTTGCGGCCGCAGCCCCGGCGCTGCCATGCAACTCCGGAGTCGTGAGCGCCGAACGCGCGACCCTGAAGTGGAACGTCGAGTTCGTAGCGCCGGAGGCGCGGCCCTGAAGTGGAACGTCGAGTTCGTAGCGCCGGAGGCGCGGCCCTGACGTGGAACGTCGAGTTCGTAGCGCCGGAGGCGCGGCCCTGACGTGGAACGTCGAGTTCGTAGCGCCGAAGGCGCGGCCCTGACGTGGAACGTCGAGTTCGTAGCGCCGAGGGCGCGGTCAGAAGGTAGCCAGGGGCAAGCACGAAGTGCGCAGCCCCTGGATCCATTCCACAGACACGACCAGCCCGGAACGGGCGATAGACACGTGGCACGCCGGGTTCTGTCGGCCCTTCGGGCCTCAATTTTTTTGCCTGTGATCCAGGGGTTACGCGCGCCGCTTCGCGTCGCGCTCACCCCTGGCTACCTTCTGGCCGCGCCTCCGGCGCTCCGACTCGCGCTTCTACCGACGACTGCGGGGCTCAACTAAGCTTCTACTCACGTTTTCGGCCTCAACTAACCTTCCGACATCTTCGGCGCTCAAACTCGCGCTGCTACCCGCGCCTTGCCCGCGGGCACCTTCGACGCTAATACAACGGCAGCCCTGAGAGGGCGATAGACGCGCGCTGCTCGAGCCTTCGGCCCTCAAACTCGCGCGCTGTGTTGAGGCAGAGCATTCTTAACACTATCATGCGCGTATGTTTGAGTCGGTGCGTTTGAGGTTGACGCTGTGGTATGCGGGCGTGCTAGCGCTCTCGCTGATCGCGTTTGCGTTTGTGATCTACTACGCGGCCGGCAAGATCTTTCACGAGCGCCAGGATGAATCATTGCGCTCTACCGCGCAAACGGTCGTCAGCGCGTACGTCGAAGAATTCGCTGAGGCCCATTCGCTCACTGCCGCCGGTCAGATCGTTCTTGCGGAAATAACTTTCCCGAACCGCTACGTGCAACTCATCGACAACGTCGGCCAACCGCTCGCAGCGTCAGCGAATCTCGGTGGCAAGACTATTTCAATCCCTGCATCAACTCTCGCCGAGTCGCGAGCGCGTGGTTTTAGCTACGCGACCGTGAACGGATTGCGGATCGCCGTCGTGCCGCTGTCAGCGGATCCAAATTTTGGCTACGCGGCCGTCGCCGAACCGTTGAGCGTCATCGAAGACGGACTCACAGAACTGCGTCGCGATCTGTTTGCGGGCGTGCCGCTGGTGCTGCTCCTCGCATCAGCCGGCGGCTACTTCCTCGCACGCAAGAGCCTCGCGCCGATCGCGTCGATGAACAGTCAGACGCAACGCATCTCCGCCGAGAACCTTTCCGCGCGCCTCGACGTCACGAACACACGCGACGAGTTGGGCCATCTCGCAACTACCATTAACGACCTGCTCGCGCGTCTCGAAAGCTCCTTCAAAGCGCAGCAACGTTTCATCGCCGACGCTTCGCACGAACTGCGCACGCCGCTCGCCGTCTTGCGCGGTGAAACGGAAGTCGCGCTCGGCAAGACGCGCACTGTCGCAGAGTATCAACAGTCGTTGGCGTTGATTCAGGACGAAGCCGAAAGTCTCTCGCGTATTGTCGAAGACCTCTTCATTCTCGCGCGCCAGCCGATCAGCACGCGAGCGGCTTTGCACACAGAACGCATTTCGTTGAACGACGCGGTCAAAGATTGTGCGCGCGCCGCCCAGGTGCTCGCGATCCGCAAAGGCGTGCGCTTGAAGTTGGAAAACGATCCGCCGCCGCTTGCCTTGAACGGCGATGAAGAACTGATCAAACGGATGATTCTGAACCTGCTCGACAACGCGGTGAAGTACACGCCCGCCGGCGGTGAAATCTCGCTCGCACTCGCACGCGAGAACGGCAACGCTGAGATCGTCGTGCGCGACACGGGCATGGGAATTCCCGAAACGGATCAGTCACGCGTTTTCGATCGTTTCTTTCGCGTGGACAAAGCGCGGGCGCGCGCGATGGGCGGCGCGGGCCTCGGTCTTTCGATCGCGCAGTGGATTGTGGAAGCTCACGGCGGCGAGATCAGCGTCGCGAGCACGCCGGGCCAGGGCAGCACCTTCACCGTCGTGTTGCCGGTGAAAGCTTCAGACTAGTCGACCTCTTTCTCGCCGACCTTCTTGATCGAATAAGAATCCAGAAAGTTTGGATCGCGCCCGTGCGCGACCACGACAAACGCAACCTGTCCGCGTTGCTCCGGGATCTCCCACGTGAAGCGATAGTTGCCCTGGCTGTTGAGACGCTGCGCGCTCTTTAGATCCGCGACCTCCTGGTAACGCATACGTGGACCATCAGTGCGCGCGATCGCCGTGACGTAGCGCACGCGATAATCGGCATCGTAGCCGACGAGGAGATGTGAGATGCGAGGGTCCTTGATGGCCCACACCTCCTGCCGCCTGCGATCTTCTTTCTCCAACTGCCCGATTGCTTTCAGCCGCGCGAGCGCCGCGTCGCGACTCATATCGAGCGCGACGCCCATAATCTCCGGCCGCACCTTCGCCTGCGCCACGCCCGCAAGACCGGCGAGCGTGAGCAGCAGACAAAGATTGCAGATCCGCTTGATCTGTTTTGTCCGTGTTATCCGTGTCATCCGTGGCCTACTTAGTCTTCAGACTCGTGATGTTCGAGTAGTTCGACTTGCCACCGGCGTTCGCGGCGCGGACGCGGTAGTAGTAGGTCGTCTTGCGAAACGCGGTGTTGTCCGTGTAGCTCCGCGCGTTTGCCGGCAACGATGCGATCTGGATGTAACCGCCCGCTACTGTCGTCGAACGCTCAACCAAAAAGCTGGCCTCGTTGGTCGAGTTGTCGATCCAGTTGAGCGACACCGATCCCTTGCCTGCATTCGCCGAAGTCAACGCAGACGGCGCCGCCGGTCGATTCTGACAAGCCGCATTGCCGATGAGCGTGTAACCAACACCCGCGTTCGGACTGCCGTAGTTCGCGTTGTCCGGCACGATCGCCACCACCGGCACGCGTACAAACAGTCGCGACAGTCTCGCGCCCGCTTGTGGGTTGCCGATCTTGTTGTTGGAAACAACGAGCGTGATCGCATCACTCGTCGTGTCGTACTTACTGCCCGCGTCGAGATTACCAACGGTCGTCGCTGTGCCCGCCGTGTTGTCCGAGTTCAGAATGTAAGTTCCGTACTTGAACGTCACCGCGCCCAGCACGTCGGTGCGCATGTCAACAAAGTAACCGTTGTTATCAGCGCCGGTGAAGTAGATACGCCACTGCGTGTTCGGCGTCAACGGATCCGCGAGGTCAGCCATCTTCAGCGTGAAGACGAGCTTCTGCGAACCGTCGGCCGAATACGGCTCGGCGATCTGCACCGAACGTATGTCATGACTGCCTAGCTGGTCCAACGAGTCGCCCGCCGGATCCGTCAATACAGTCACACCCAAACCCGCACAAGGACTCTCCGTACTTGCCGGCACGACGCGCGCTGACGACGCACCATCGCCGTTCGCATTCGTCGCAACGACACGATAGTAGTAACTCGCAGCCCCCGCATCGTTGTCGGTGTAAGAATTAACGTCAGCGCCGAAAGTGGCGAGCAGCGTTTCGGCGCCGCCTTGCACACCACGATAAAGGCGGTAGCCCGTAATCGGCGAACCACCATCGTCCGGTATGGACCACGCGAGGTTCACCACCGCATCGCCATCTTTCGTCGCGACGAGCATTGGCGGCGCTGGTGTGGCGCTCGCCGAATCGTAAGCCGCAAACAGACGTTTGCCGCCGGTCTGACGAATGATCGTCGCTTTTGCTGCGCCGTCGTTGTCAGAGGTGTCCAGCCTTCCGTCGCCGTTGCGATCGACACCGCGAATGCATTCGCCGGTGATGCAACCGTCGGCGTAAGCCGCCACCGCACGGCCTTGTTTGTCGACCGTAATGTCGTTGAAGTCGAGCAGGTTACGTGTTCCGTCCGGACAAGTCGTGCCGTTGGTACAAATCACACCACGCTGCACGGGATCGTTCGGCGTTGCATTCGCTGTGACCCAACTCACACCGCCGTCGTACGTGGTCGCAATGTAACCGAACCACGTGCCCGGGAAAGTCGTGTCAGTGCCGCGACCATTCGCGCCCGGAGTCGTCGAGCCGATGAAGAAGAACGCCGCGCGATCGCTGTCGCCCGCAATCACCTGCGGAAACACGACGTTCTGAACGCCCTGCGAAGCGCCGACGTCCTGCACGTGTTCCCACGTGATTCCCTTATCGTGCGAGACGGCGATACGCGCGGTTCCGTCGCCGTCGGCATAACCCAAATAGATCGTGCCGTCAGCGCCGATGCCGACCGAGGGATCGCTATCGCCGGCTGTGCTTTCGTTCACTGTGCGAATGGACCACGTCAAACCGTTGTCTTCCGAAACGGCCACGCCCTGCTTGCCGCCGCACGATCGGTTCGGGACATACACGGTGCCGTCCGGAGCGACTCTGATGTGGCCGTGAATACCGTCACACTGCACGAGCGTCCACATCGGAATCGCGACGCCGAACGTGAGACCGCCATTGTCACTGCGCGCGATCTCCGCCAGGCCGACGTCCTGCGAGGCGTAGTAGACGGCGTTCGGATAAATCTTGCCGTCGAGTCCGGGCAGTTGTACGGCGCCCCCCTTGAGCGAACCGTCAGCGTTCTTCGCGTATGGGCCAGCGCCGATAGTCTGGTGGTCCACACCGGAGTTGATGCCCGAGCCCTGGCTGGTCTGCCAGTTCGCGCCGTCGTTATCACTGAACGACATCGCACTCGACTTGACCAGCAGTTGCGAAACAAACGTGCGATTCGTGCGGCTGTCGGTGTAGAGAATCGGGTCGAGACTCGTTATCGAGGTGTTGGTAGCCGTCACGTCTTCCCAGGTCGCAGTCGCGGGTGAGCCGCTGTCGTCCCACTTGACACGCAACGTTTGCAACGCGGCGACGAACATCGAATTGCCGGTGTCCCAGTTGGCGCCGATGCTCGGTTCGCCTGCGGAGTTACCCAACGCGGGTGGCGCCTGATAATTCTGATAACGTGGCGCTGCGTCGGTTGAAGGCGGCGGCGGTGGCGGCGAAGCGGGTTTTGCTTCGATTGTCGCGCTGCCGTG
>CAMLLD010000003.1 GCA_946480785.1 uncultured Blastocatellia bacterium
CGTTGGCATTGCTCATGCTGCCGGTGGCCAGCAAGAGCCGATAGGTGTCGAGGGGATTGTCGCCGACAATCAGAATGAGAATGCCGCCGACGATGAACGCCGCGATCACGGCAATCAGCGGGAAAAGAAGTTCACGCGCGAGTTTCTTCATGCGTGTTAATGGCCTCTGGTCATCAACAGTCCAATCTCTTCCAGGGTTGCAACTTTCGGATCCACTTCTCCGGCAATTCTTCCCTCGTGAATGATCAGCAAACGATCGGAAAGACTCGTCACTTCTTCCAGCTCCGCGGACACAAGCAGGATCGCACAACCCTGATCGCGCAGGGCCACGAGCTGGCGATGAATAAACTCGATCGCGCCGATGTCGACGCCGCGCGTCGGCTGCGAAACCAGCAGCACTTTCGGATTGACGTGATACTCGCGCCCGATGATCAGCTTCTGTTGATTGCCGCCGGACAACGCGCGCGCCGGCAGCGCGGCGTTGCGCGGACGTACATCGAAGCCTTCGATGATCTCGTTGGCGCGTCTGCTGATTGCATCCTCGTCGAGAAATACATTCCCGGCATACTCAGCGATCGGCGGGCGATAGTGCACGCCGAGAATCGAATTTTCCGCGAGACTGAAGTCGAGTAACAACCCGCGCCGATGACGATCTTCCGGGATGTGCGCGATGCCGAGCTCTCGTCGCACGCGCGCACCGAGCGAGTTCAGGTTTCTGCCGTCCGCGAGAATCTCGCCGGTGATGTGCGCGGGATCGACGAGTCCCGCGAGCGCTTCGATCAGTTCCGTTTGGCCGTTACCTTCAACTCCCGCAATGCCGACGATCTCGCCGGCGCGAACCTCGAACGAAACATCATCAACACGCTTCCCGCCAGTCGCGGTGATCACAGACAGATTGCGCACTTCCAAAGCCGTGTCGCCGACGTGCGGCTCGGGTTTCTCGACGCGTAACAACACTTCGCGACCGACCATCATGCGCGCGAGTTCGGCGGCGTTTGTGTCTTTCGTTTGCACGCGGCCGACGACTTTGCCGTCGCGCATCACGGTGACTTCGTCGGAGATCGCGAGCACTTCGGAAAGTTTGTGCGTGATGATGATGACGGTCTTGCCTTGTTCGCGCATGCGGCGCAGGATGCCGAAAAACTCTTCCACCTCGAGCGGCGTGAGCACTGCGGTCGGCTCGTCGAGAATCAACAACTTCGCGTGGCGATAGAGCGCTTTCAAAAGCTCAACGCGCTGCTGCTGGCCCACCGAGAGATGTTCCACGGGCTCGTGTGGATTGACCGCGAGCTTGAACTCTTCGGAGAGTTGCCGAATCTGCGCCGCGGCGCTTTTCAGATCGAGTGCGGCTGCAGAGCCTGGTTCGGCGCCGAGCACGATGTTTTCCGCGACCGTCATCGTCTCGACCAGCATGAAGTGCTGGTGGACCATGCCGATGCCGAGCGCAATCGCATCGTGCGGCGACTCGATCTTGCGCACCCGGCCGTCAACTAGAATCTCGCCGCTGTCAGCGGTGTAGAAGCCGTAAGCGATGCGCATCGCGGTCGACTTGCCCGCGCCATTCTCGCCGACGATGGCATGGATCGTTCCGGGCTTAACGACGATGTTGACGTGATCGTTAGCCAGCACATCGCCGAAGCGTTTTGTTATCTCGCGGAGTTCCAGCATTCAGAGGTTTAGGGCCACAGATCTGTGGCCTAACTGCCCATCGCGTCCGTGACTTTGATCTCTCCCGCGATGATCTTCTTCTTCGCGGCTTCCGCTTCCTGAATCGCTTCGGGAGAGATGAGGTCTTTGTTGTTATCGTCCATTGCGTAACCCACGCCGTCTTTGTCCAAGCCAAAAACGTGCAGGCCCGGTGAGAAGCGATGGTTTACCACGTCTTTGACGATGTCGTAGACCGCGTTGTCGACCCGCTTGACCATGCTGGTGAGCACAAAGCCAGGCTTCACCATGTTCTGATTCGAATCCACGCCGATGACGAAGTGCGTCGCGCGTCCGTTCTGTTTTCCCTGCTGCTCGACCGCGTCAAACGCGCCGAGACCGGAGTTGCCTGCTGCGGTGAAGATCACGTCCGCGCCTTTGCCGATCTGGGCCAACGACAACTCCTTGCCTTTGCCGGGATTGTTCCACGCGCTGTCAGTCACGCCGACGTAGTTTTCGATCACGCGAATGTTCGGATTAACCGACTTCGCTCCTTCTTCATAACCCTTCGCGAAACGATGAATCAGACCGATGTCCATGCCGCCGAGAAAACCTATCGTTCCCGTCTTCGACGTCTTCGCCGCGATGAGTCCCACGAGATAAGAGCCTTCGTGTTCTTTAAAGACGAGCGACGCGACGTTCGGCAGTTCGCTGACGCCGTCGATAATCGCGAAGTTGATGTTCGGATAATCTTTTGCGACGGCTTCCATGATCGGCGCTTGCGCAAAACCGACGCCGATGATCAGATCGAAGTTACGTTCGGCAAACGCGCGCATCGCCGGCTCAATCGCGTTCGGTGTTCCCGGTTCGATGTCGCGCAGGACGATCGGCAGATCTTTCGCCGCGCGTTGCACGCCTTGCCACGCCGCCGCATTGAACGAGCGATCGTCCTTGCCGCCGATGTCGAAAACGATCCCGACGTGAATCTTCGACGGATCCTCTTTCGCAGTCGCGGCATTACAGCCGGACAATGCGAAGGCGCACGCCGTGAGCAGCACAAACAGAACCAGGATCTTGTACTTCATTC
Organism: uncultured Blastocatellia bacterium; assembly: GCA_946480785.1. The sequence continues at coordinate 2,732 of CAMLLD010000003.1, forward strand.
GTTGATGATTTCCTTAACCAACTTTTCGGCGTTCGCGAGCGGCCCGTCGGTGACGTGATACGAAGCCTGAATTCGTTCGGCCGCCTCGCGCGCCGCCGCCTCGTCACGGCAATAAACGACGCCGATCGTCTCGCCGCTCTTCACCCGGTCGCCCAACTTCAACTCGGACATAAAACCAACCGTGGGATCGATCGTGTCTTCGATGCGCACGCGCCCGCCGCCGATTGCCGCGATCGCGTGTCCAATCTCCGTGGTGTCGACGCTCGTGATGTAGCCGGAGCGCGGGGATTCTACCTTAACGCTAGTGTGTACCAAAGGCAGAAATTTGTCCGGCGCGTCGCAAACGCGCGGCTCGCCGCCCTGGGCCGCGATGTTGCGCCGCAAACACTCCAGCGCCTCACCAGAACGCAGTGCGTGTTGCAAACGCGCGTGCGCCGCTTCGATCGTCTCGTCGACATTCGCCAGCAGCAGCATGTGCGCGCAGAGTTCGAGCGAGACATCGAGCACAGGCTGCGCGCCCTCGCTGGCTTCGCCACGCAGAATCTCGATGCACTCTTTGATTTCGAGCGAGTTTCCCACGGCCGCGCCGAGCGGCTGGTTCATGTCGGTCAACAACGCGCGCGTCTTGATGCCGCAGGAATTTCCCGTGCTCACGAGCGCGTGGGCCAACTCCGTCGCACGCGACTGCTCGCGCATGAACGCGCCGTTCCCCACTTTCACGTCGATGATCATCGCATCGAGACCGGCCGCGCCCTTCTTGGAAATGATCGAGGCCACGATCAGCGGGATCGCTTCGACTGTAGCGGTCGCATCGCGCAGCGCGTACATCTTCTTGTCGGCCGGCGCGAGCTCCGCGGTTTGTCCCGCCATCGCGTAACCAACGTCGCGCAGCACGTCCTTGAACGCACTCAAACTCATATTCACGCTGTAACCCGGAATCGATTCGAGCTTGTCGAGCGTGCCGCCCGTGTGGCCGAGACCGCGACCCGAAATCATCGGCACACACACGCCACACGCAGCGACGAGCGGCGCGATGATGATCGACGTCTTGTCGCCGACGCCGCCGGTTGAATGCTTGTCGGCTTTGGGCTTTGGAATGTCGGAGAAGTCGAGGATCTTGCCGGAGTTGAGCATCGCCTCGGTGAGGATCTGCTGCTCGTCCTGGTCCATGCCGTTCAGGTAAACGGCCATCAACAGCGCGCTCACCTGGTAATCGGCGACGCGGCCATTCGTGATGCCGCCGATGAAGAATTCGATCTCTTCACGCGATAGACTCTGACCGTCTCGCTTTTTTCGTATTACGTCCTGTGGTCTCAAGCTGCTTCCTTAGTTGCTTTCCATCAGCACAGCGGCCTGAGCAGTTACTGCGAGCCCTTGGCCCACCGCATCGAGTCCTTCTCCTGTTTTTGCTTTCACGCTAACGCAACCGGCGTCGATGCCGAGTACGTTGGCAATGTTCTCACGCATCGCTTCAACGTACGGCCGGAGTTTCGGCGCTTCGAGCAGAATCGTTGAATCGACGTTCACCACGTGCAGACTACGTTCGCGAGCGAGCCACATCACGCGCGAAAGCAATTCCAAACTATTAGCGCCGGCCCAATGCGGATCGCGATCGGGAAAGTGAACGCCGATGTCGCCTTCGCACAACGCGCCGAGAATCGCGTCGGCAATCGCATGGGCCAACGCGTCCGCATCGGAGTGGCCTTCAGCGCCACGATCGGAAGCGATGTGCACGCCTCCCAGTACAAGCGGCCGCCCCGCCACTAAACGATGCGTGTCGTTGCCGATCCCGATCCTGATCATTCTTCCTGCAAGAGCGCTTCCGCCAACAAAAGATCGCGGGGAGTCGTAATCTTAATATTTCTCGCGCTTCCTTCCACAACCGTCACGCGGTGTCCGAGGCGTTCGACGAGGACGCTCTCGTCGGTCAGCGACGGGTCCGTGATGTCGACCTGTTCGTAAGCCCGGCGCAACAACTCGTAACGAAAGCACTGCGGCGTCAGCGCCTGTCTCAGATTCTGCCGCGCCAACGTCTCTACTACCGTATCACCTTCGACGCGCTTGATCGTGTCGGTCGCGCGCGTGGTGAGTATCGCGGCGCCGTCGCGACGCGCGGCGTCGATGGCGTTATCAATCTCCTCGACCGTCACAAACGGCCGCACACCATCATGCACCGCGACAATGTCCGCTGTCGCCGCCCGAACCGCCTGTAGACCACGCTTCACCGAATCAGCTCGCGTCGCGCCACCCGGAACCACGCGCGATAGCTTGCGCAAGCCGCGCTTGCCCGCCTGCGCGAGAAACTCCGCTGACTCCTCGGCGGGTAGCACAACGATCACTTCCTGGATGCTGTCACACAGCTCGAAGGGTTTTAGAGTGTGAAAGATTATGGGCGTTCCTGCAAGTTGCAGAAACTGTTTTGGGCGCTCGCTCGCCATCCGGGAACCTGTTCCGGCGGCGGCAATGATCGCGATGTTCATGAAGCGGGACGGAAGGTCGAACGAGCGGCGCTAGCTCTCGGTGATCGGTTCGCTGTCGGTGATACGCACCGGATGCGGACCGCTGCGAGACTCACGCATTTGCCGTCGCGAGCCGCCGTTGGTGCGGTGAATGTCGTTGTGACCGTTCTCGGCTTCTTCCCAGAGACGCCCGAAGATCATCTTGCCTGCCGTGGTCTGCAACACGCTGGTCACGGCGATGTCGGCGTTCTTACCGATCAGCCGGCGCGCGTTATCAACAACGACCATCGTGCCGTCGTCGAGATACGCCACACCCTGGTTGTATTCCTTGCCTTCTTTCAGGATGAACACGCGCATTGCTTCGCCCGGCAGCACGACCGGCTTGAGCGCGTTGGCCAGCTCGTTGATATTGAGCACGCTGACGCCGCGCAGTTGCGAGACTTTGTTGAGGTTGAAATCGTTCGTGACGATCACGGCCTCGAGCTGTTTGCCGAGCTCGATCAGCTTGAGATCGACTTCGCGCACGGAAGGAAAGTCAGTTTCGACGATCTGTATGTCGAGCGAACTGTTGTTCTGCAAACGATTCAACATGTCGAGCCCGCGTCGCCCGCGCTGGCGTTTAGAAGAATCGGGTGAATCGGCGACTTGCTGAAGCTCGCGCAGGATGAACTGCGGAATGATCAGCGTACCCGTCAGAAAACCCGTTTCCGCAACGTCCGCGATACGGCCGTCGATGATCACCGACGTGTCGAGAATCTTGAGATCGCGACGCGCGACTTTGTCGCTGAAGAGGCCGCCGAGCGCAGACAGATCGAGAAAGTCGCCTTTGGCCGCGCCGATCATCAGGCCGACGTACGCCATGAACAACGTCAGCGCGAGCGTCAGAAACTTTTTGTCTTCGGGGTCCTTAAATTCCTGATTGCCGATCAGCGAGCCGATGAGATACGCACCGACGATACCGAGTATCGAACCGACTGCGGCGCCGATGACGGTTTTGAGTGGTGCGCGGCGAATGCGGAGTTCAAAGAAGATTATGCAGATCGCGATTAGCGCGCCGACACCCGCAGACAACCAGGGGCTGTCGGCCACTGGTTTGAGGATGTATCCTGCTGCTATCAGTATTGCCGCGAATAAAAGCCGTATGAGTACGACGTCGGCATGCATAACGAAGGCATACTACCACGCCCGAAACGGGGCGTCACGGAAAACGAGTGATATCGCTGTTTTCGCTGAAGGCCTTACTTGTACCGGTAGGTGATCCGGCCGCGAGACAAGTCGTAGGGCGACATCTCGACGGCGACGCGATCGCCGACGAGGATGCGGATGCGGTTCTTACGCATCTTGCCGGAAATGGCGGCGAGCACGACGTGGTCGCTGTTATCGAGGCGCACCTTGAAAAAGGCGTTGGGCTGCTTATCGATGATAGTGCCCTCCGCCGGGATTAAATCTTCTGCTGCCAATCAGTTTCTCCTTGAAGTAATAAAGGTGACGAACCGGAATGTTCGTGAGCAAGATAACACAAACTCCGATCCCTGCCTAAAAGACCCTGCACCAATTCCGCTTCCTCTTATTTTTGAACTCGTTCAAAAAACTTCTTGACACCCCTCCCGAACAGGCGTAGGCTGCGGCTAGTTGAACGTGTTCAAATTCAGCTAAGGAGGCTGACCATGACAATCCCAATAAGCACCTACCTCGTTTACCTCGCGATCAGTATCGCCCTGACGATCTGGGTCGCCCGCACCCTGCATAAAAACGGCCGCGTCTTTCTGGTCGACGTCTTCCACGGTAACGAGGCCCTCGCCGACTCGGTCAATCACCTGCTCGTCGTCGGCTTCTATCTCATCAACTTCGGCTACGTCAGCATGGCCCTGAAACTCGGCTACGAGGTCGCCACGGCCCAGGCAGCAATGGAAGCGCTCTCCGTGAAGATCGGCATGGTCCTGATCGTGCTCGGCGGCATGCACTTCTTCAACCTGTTCGTCTTCAGCCGCATGCGCCGGCGCAGCACCACTCGGAATCACCAGCAACCGCCGGTTGGACCGGACGCCTTTACCACCGTTCAGCAGGAGGCCTGAAAGCCATGTTTGCCCTGACTGTGCTTTACGACCCTGAATGCGGGTTGTGCCGCCGGGCGCACGAGTGGCTCGCGGAGCAGTCGAAGTTGGTCGAGCTCAATTTCGTACCGTGCGTCTCGGATGAAGCGCGCCGCCGCTTTCCGCAACTCAATCACGATCTGACGAAGCAAGACCTGACGGTGATTGGCGACGACGGCGCGGTTTACTTTGGACCAAAAGCGTGGCTGATGGTGCTCTGGTCGCTGACCCGTTATCGCGAGTGGTCTTATCGACTCGCCGCTCCCGAACTGTTGCCGACAACCAAGCGCGTCGTGTCGGCAATCTCGCAGAATCGATATCACATCAGCCGGGCTACCGGCTTGAGTAGCTAACCATGGCGACTACGCGGAAAAAGAAAGCAGCGAAGACGCAGAAGGGCGATCAGACCAAGGCGCTCATTCTCGAAACGGCGCTCGAGATCTTTCGCGAGCGCGGCTACGAGGAAACGACGATGCGCGCGATTGCCGAGAAGGCCGGCCTGTCGCTCGGAAACGCTTACTACTACTTTCACTCGAAGGAGTATTTGATCCAGGCGTTCTATCAACGCCTGCACGACGAGCATCTCGCGGCGGCGCTGCCGGCGCTCGAAAAGAAAGACTCGTTGAAAGCACGCCTGCTGACGGTGATGCGGCTGCGGATCGATCTGATGAATCCGTATCACCAGTTTGCGGGCGTGCTGTTCAAGACGGCGGCACATCCGGAGAGTCCGTTGAATCCGTTTTCGGACGAGTCTGATCCGGTGCGCCAGCAGAGCATGGATCTGTTTGCGAAAGTCGTCGAAGGCACGAAGGCGCGCATTCCGAAAGATTTGAAAGCGGAGTTGCCTTACCTGCTCTGGGTTTACCAGATGGGCATCGTGTTGTTTTGGATCCACGATCCTTCACCCCACCATCGCCGCACGTATCGGCTGATCGATCACACCGTCGACCTCCTGGACAAGTTGATCCATCTGGCTAGTAATCCGTTCATGCGACCGCTGCGAAAGCAGGCGCTGCGGTTGGTGGAGGAGATACGTGCGGCGTTGCCGGATGAACTTGATGACGCGAAGGAGAAATGATGGACCACCCTGGTCTCGCAAGATTTATCGCGCAAGCGTGGATCGGCTGCATAGTCTCGAACTTCGCTTTGATCCTCGCGCGCATGCTCCTGGTCCCTGAGCAGGGGAACGAGTGGTTCGTGTTTTGGACAGTGCCGGTCGTCATTGTTGGCTTCGGAGTCGGAACAGCCGCAGGCCTGATGATCTGGCTTTGTGCTGAAATGCTGCGCCATTCACCAAACGCGATCTGCCGCTCCATTATCGGAATGGTGGTGGTCGCGGTTTCGTGGGTTCTACTGGCGCTCTCCTTTGGTTTGGAATCGGAAACGCCGCTCGCGCAATTCTGGGTACTCACACTAATCATCGTTCCGGGAATCGGCATCGGCGCGGTTACCAATTCGAGGCTCAGACTCTGGCACGAGCTCGTGCGGCAGGGTGAGGCAGTTCGCCGACTGCCGAAAATACTAGCGGGCTTGACTGGTCTCGTACTGCGCCCAGTCGTTGTCTTCATGTTTATGTGCTGCCTGATCGTGCTGATTGCGAGACTGCAATCGGCCTACCACTGGGGCGAACAAGGTTGGGTTTGGCCGGCGCTTCTCTGCGGACACTTCGCGGCCGGTCTCGTTGTGCTATTTGCGAGACTGAAAACCCCGCTGCTGTTTCCGCTCGCGCTGATCGCGAACGCGCCGGTCATCGCGGCGTTAGTTCAGTTTCGCGTGCCGCAGCCGGACGTGCCGTTTGTGGCCATACCTTATCTCATCATGTGGCTCGTGTTTCTGGTGACGCGCTGGCGACAGGCGGACGTCGCCCTCGCGTTTCTGAATGAAGAGATTCACTACTACTTGATCGACTAGGAGCAAGACCATGAGAGTCGCAATCACGGGTGCAACGGGTTTCGTCGGCAGTCACCTGGCTACGCGGCTGGATAGCGAAGGACATGAAGTCGTGCGGCTCGGCAGACAAGCGCACGCAAACGAAGAGATCGTGCCGGCGTCGCTTGACGATGTGGACCAGTTAGCGAAGGCGTTCGCAGGCTGTCGCGCGGTGGCGCACTGCGCGGGCATCAACCGCGAACTCGGCGAGCAGACTTTCGCGCGCGTTCACGTCGCAGCGACGCGCAACGTCGTCGAAGCTGCGCAGCGCGCGGGAGTCGAGAAGATCGTGCTGATGAGTTTTCTGCGCGCGCGGCCGGAGTGTGGTTCTGCGTATCACGAGTCGAAGTGGGCGGCGGAAGAGATCGTGCGCCAGTCAGGCCTGGACTACACGATCGTCAAAGCCGGCGTGGTCTACGGCCGCGGCGATCACATGCTCGATCATCTGAGTCACGCGTTTCACACGTTTCCGATCTTCGCGCTCGTTGGTTTGAAAGAGCAGACGGTGCGGCCGTTGACGATTGAAGATCTCGTGCAGGTGCTGCGCGCGGCGTTGATCGATCGGCGTTTGAAGCGACAGACGATCGCGCTGCTCGGGCCGGAAGAGATTTATCTGCACGAAGCGGTGCGGCGGGTGGCGGAAGTCGTCGGCAAGCAGCCGGTGATGTTTCCGCTGCCGCTTTGGTGTCACCGGCTGATGGCGCACGTGTTTGAGCTGACGATGAAAGTGCCGCTGGTCTCGCTCGCGCAGGTGCAAATTTTGGCGGAGGGCGTGGCTGAACCGGCAACGCCGGTGACGCCGCTTCCCTACGACCTGATACCGACGCGGCGCTTCACTGCCGAACAGATTCGCAACGGCCTGCCCGCTGCGGCGCCGTTTTGCGTCGGCGATCTACGGCTGTGTTCTTAGGTTAATATGGCCCAGTGCTGCGCATCGCAATCATTGGCGGCGGTATTGGTGGTCTGACTGTCGCGCTCGCGCTCAGGCAATTTGGATTTGAAGCGGAGGTTTACGAACAGGCACCCGCGTTGTTAGATATCGGCGCGGCGATCGCGCTTTGGCCAAACGCGACGCGAGTGCTCGAGCGACTCGATCTGGGTGAGACGATCCGTGCACATGCGGGTGACATGCGCGAGATTCGTTGGCTCGATCGGCACGGGTTTCTGATCAATCGGGTTCGTATTTCGAATGCGGTTGCACTGCATCGCGCGGATCTTCAGTCGACGTTGTTACACGCGCTGCCGCCGGAGTTGATCAAGCTGGGCCACAGTTTGGTCGGGTACGAGACGCGCGGAGATAAACTAGTCGCTCGCTTCGCAAACAAGGAGGAGATCGAAGCGGATTTTTTGATCGGCGCTGATGGGATTCACTCGCATGCGCGTTCGGTACTGCTTGGTGAGAGTGAGCCGATCTATCGCGGCTACACTGTCTGGCGTGGGATTTCTGATGAGGTTCCGGCCGGAGTTTCCCCAGCAACGGCGATCGAGATTCACGGTCGCGGGCAACGTTTCGGCATCGGTCCGGTCGGCGGCGGACGCGTCGGTTGGTGGGCGGCAGCGAACGCAACTGAGCCCGCTTCGTCACACGAACATCACGTTGAAGACGCGCAACACGAACTGTTGCGCTTGTTCAGTGACTGGTATCCGCCTGTAGTCGAATTGATCGAAGCGACGCTGCCGCAACTGATCCTCACCACGTCCGCGTTCGATCGCGAACCGAGCGCGAAGTGGGGCGATAAACGAGTCACGTTACTCGGCGACGCGATCCACCCGACCACACCAAACCTCGGCCAGGGCGGTTGTCTCGCGATCGAAGACGCCTTCGTGCTGGCGCGCTGTTTCCACGAATACGGTCCAACCGAAGCAGCGCTGCGAAAATACGAAGGCTGCCGTTACTCGCGTACGGCAGCCATCACCAAGTACTCACGCTACTACGGCCGCGTGGGCCAGTGGCAGAATCCCGTTTCCGTAGGAATCAAAAAATCACTGCTCGCGCTCGCTCCCGCAGCCGTCCTCGAACGAGTGATGCAGATTGTCTTCGACTACGACGCCACCACGACGCCGATCTAAAGCTTCACCCCGACTGCTAAGGCGTGGGCGGATTGCCCTCAATGTCGAGCATCGTGATCGGCGCGATCTCCGTGTTCTTCAACGCCGTCTCCACCTTCGCTCGATCGCCGACGATCACGATCGCCAGATGATTCAGATCGATGTAGCGCTTCGCGACCCGCGCCAGATCTTCTTTCGTCACCGCGGAAACGTTCTGCGCGTACGTTTGATAGAAATCATCGGGCAGACCCTGCACGACGAGCGACGTGATCGCGCCGCTGATCGCCGTCACCGAAGCGAAGCGCTGCGGCAGTCCCTGGATCAACGACTCCTTCGCCGTCTTGATCTCCTCATCCGTGATCGGCTTCTCGCCTACGATGCCTTTGAGCTCTTTCATGAACTCGATCAGCGCCGCGTCTGTCTTGTCGGTGAAGATCGAGCCGCCCGCGCGAAACGCCCCCGGACCTTTGCCGTAACTGAACGCCGAGTTCACGCCGTAGCTGTAGCCCTTCTGCTCGCGGATGTTCGCGTTCAGCCGCGATTGAAACTGCCCGCCGAGAATCGTGTTGAGCACTTGCAGCGCGAAGTAGTCGGGCGTGTTGCGCGGTGGACCAGGCAAGCCGATGTTGACGACCGACTGCGCCGCGCCGGGTTTATCGACGAGGTAGATCTTCGCCGGTTGCAACTCCGGCAGCTTCGGATAATCGAACGAAGGCTTCTCGCCGCCCTTGGACCATGCCGCCAAAGCTTTCTCAATCGAACCTTTCACCTTGCCCGGCGTGACGTCGCCGACAACCGTGATGATCGCGCGGCCGGGTTGGTAGTAAGCCCTCGCGAAGTTGACCACGTCGTCGCGCGTGATCGCCTTAACGGTGGTTTCCGTGCTGCGCTGTCCGTAAGGATGCGCGGCGCCGTAAAGCACCCGCGCGAAAACTTGCGCGCCGACGATCACCGGTTGATCTTTCGCCTGCGTTAAGTTGACGAGCGTACGCGCGCGCAGACGATCGAGCGCATCCGCGGGAAACGCGGAGTTGAGCATCATGTCGGAAAGAATCGCGAGCACCGCGTCGAAGTTTTTGGTAGTCGAAACAAAATTGATCGAGCCTTCTTCCGCGCCAACATTCGCGAACACGTTGGTGCCTAACAGTTGCAACGCGTCAGAGAGCTGGTCGCCGGTTCGCGTCTTCGTTCCTTCCGTTAACATCGACGCCGTCATCGACGCGACGCCGCGGCGTTCCGCCGGTTCAAACTGGTTCGCACCGCCGACGAAAGTAATTGCAAAAGAAACGAGCGGCAGACTATGTCTTTCCGAAACGATCAACGTCGCGCCGTTTGAGAGCTGTGTTTTGGTCCACGCCGGCACGTGCAGCACGGGCGTCGCGCCCGGCGGCGGAATTTTCGTGCGATCCAGCGTCTGCTGGGCTAGCGCGGCAACGTTCGCCAGCGCGATTAACAAGGCCGCAGAAAATGCAACTACTCGATTTTGTTTTCTCATCATCTTTCTCCCCGGCCCTGAGGCAACAGCATGGTGACAGTCTCGCTTTCGGCTGCTTTCGACGCCTGGTCGCGCTTGCCTTTCGGCACCACGCTCAACACGATGCGCGGACCCGACAGATACTGCCCAGCCGCACGCTTCACGTCAGCGGCCGTGGTTGCGAGTATCTTTTGATAGTCAACTCCATACTGGCCCGGATTACCGAAGAACACTGCTCCAGTGAGTAGTTGATCCGCTTTGCCGAGATTCGATTCGAGACCGCGCAGAAAGTTCAACTCCAGCCCGCTCTTCGCGCGCTGCAACTCATCGGCCGTGGGGCCTTCGCTGATGAACTTCTGCAGCACGTTGTCGATTGCTGCCTCCAACTCCGTCAAGCTATGTTCGGGCCGCGGGATCACCACTATCTGAAACACGCCGACGTCTTCGTTCGAGTTTTGAAACGCAAACACCTGCGACGCGAGTTGCGAGTCGTAAACGAGCGCTTTAGTGAGCCGCGCGGTCCGCGAACCAGTCAGAATCTGCCCCATCATTCCGAGACTATCGTCCTGACGCGTGCCCACCGTGGGCCATTGAATATAAAGTCGCGGCACTTGCACGCGATCTTCGTAAACCAGTCGTTTGTTCGCTGTGAGCTTGGCCGGCGCGACTGCCGGCCGCGTAATGTCTTGTCCCTTCGGCAGGTCGCTAAAATATTTTTGAATCCACGCCTTCGCCTGCTTGGGATCGAAATCGCCGACCACCGCGAGCGTCGCGTTGTTCGGCGCGTAGTACAGACGGAAAAACGCTTTCACGTCCTCTTCCGAGGCCGCGCTCAAGTCAGTCATCGAACCGATCACCGGCCACGAATACGGATGGCCCTTCGGATACATCGCCGCTGAAAAGATCTCGCTGACGCGCCCGTACGGCTGGTTGTCGTAACTCTGGCGACGCTCGTTCTTGACGACGTCGCGTTGCGCGTTGAGCTTTTCGAGATTGAGCGTGTCGAGCAGATAACCCATGCGATCCGACTCGAGCCATAGCGCGGATTCGAGATAGTTCGAGGGAATCGTCTCGTAATAATTGGTGCGGTCGTTGGTGGTCGAACCGTTGTTGCCGCCGCCGACGCCTTCGGTGAGCTTGTCGTGCAGGCCGTAAGGCACGTGACCGGAGCCGGTGAACATCACGTGTTCGAAGAGATGCGCGAAGCCGGTGCGGCCGGGCATTTCGTTCTTCGAGCCGACGTGATACCAGACGTTCACCGCGACGGTCGGCGTCGTCTTGTCAACCGAAAGGATCACGGTAAGACCGTTCGGCAGTTTGTACGTCTCGAACGGTATCTTGATCTGGGCGACAGAGGCTTGCGCCAAAGCGCAAACGAACGCGACCGCGAACAGCAGAGATAGTTTTGCGTTTCTCATAGGGCGCACAGATTACACGATCTGTGATTAAATTTCCTCACCATGAAAGCCATTCAAGTTTCGCAAACGGGCGGGCCCGAAGTGCTCGTCCCCACCGACCTGCCAACTCCGAAACCGAAACACGATGAAGCGTTGGTGCAGATCAAAGCCGCGGGCGTGAACTTCATCGACGTCTACTTTCGCGAGGGACGTTATCCGGCGCAGCTTCCGTTCATCGACGGCCAGGAAGGCGCGGGCGTGGTGACGGAGATCGGCAGTGACGTGAAGGTGGTCCAACCCGGCGATCGCGTCGCTTACACGGGCAGGCTCGGAAGTTATGCAGAGTATGCTGCGGTGCCGGCGGAACGGCTCGTCAAGATTCCCGATGCTTTGAGTTTCGAAGAAGCCGCGGCGGCGATGTTACAAGGCATGACCGCCCACTATCTCACGCACAGCACTTACAAACTCCAGGCAGGCGAGACGGCGTTAATACACGCGGCTGCCGGTGGTGTTGGTTTGTTGCTGGTCCAAATGGCGAAGAAGATCGGCGCGCGCGTGATCGGCACGGCGGGGACTAAAGAGAAAGCGCAACTCGCGCGTGATGCAGGGGCTGACGAGTGCATCATCTACACCGAAGCTGACTTCGAAGCCGAGACGAAGCGGTTGACGGACGGCAAGGGCGTGCACGTTGTGTACGACGGTGTTGGTAAAGCGACGTTCGATAAAGATCTCGAGGTGCTGTTGCCGCGCGGATTCCTCGTGCTGTTTGGCGGATCGAGTGGCGCGGTGCCGCCGTTTGATCTGATCAAGCTCTCGCAGAAAGGTTCGCTCTACATCACTCGGCCGACGTTAGTGAATTACACCGTCACGCGCGAAGAGCTCGAATGGCGCGCGCACGACGTGCTCGGATGGATCGCGGCGGGCGAGCTTAACGTGCGGATTCACAAAACGTATCCGCTCGCTGACGCCGCGCAAGCACACCGCGATCTCGAAGGCAGAAAGACGACGGGCAAGTTGTTGCTGATTCCCTGAGGCGTGATCTAGTAGAAGTTGTAGACGGTCTCAAACTCGCGCGGCGAGATTTGCGAATGCGCGGCGTCCAGAGTCGTCGAGCCATCCTTGAGCGAACCGATTAACACCGCATTCTTTGGTGAAGTGAAAAGCGGAACGGCTCGATCAGAATAATTCGTGTACTTGAGGGTATACGACACGGTCAAAACTGCGTGGCCATTTTGAATCTCACATGATACTGGACGGCCGACAAACTCCTTCGTTGGCGTGGTCCCAACTCCACTCTGACGCAACCGAGCAAGATACGAAGCGACTGGCCGCACGCGACCGTCTGCTACTTCATAAACCGTGTCTGACCACGCGGCGAGGCCCGAACCGGTTCCGGCGGTCTGTTGCACAATCAACCACGCTCGGCCGTTGCTCAACAACACGATCGGATCTGACGGAGCATATTTCGCGTCGACGTCGATGTGTCCGAGAAAAGTCGGCTCGATCTCCGGGCCTTTGAAGACCAGGTAGCGAATTGACTCCGCCAGCGTGCGTTTGATCTGCAACACCTTTTCACTTTCCACGTCATCGTCAAGGTTGTACTCAAAAAGCTTCACCTCGCAGTCGCAGGCGGTATCGAACTCGAATCGGCTGGCCGGGTCAGTCGTTATTCCGAGTCGCTGCCACAACCTTTGCAGGTTCGCAGTGGGATGCTGCTGGAGGAAATACAAAATTTCGTCCGGTGCGAGGCGCAACTCTTCGGGATACGCCACTTCGCTCGGGGATGTGATTGCCTGCTCCGCGATGATGACGGGATTGTTCGTTTGCGGTGGGGGTGGTTGCTGCGCGCGCCGGTGAATTGAACCGATGAACACACCGAGGATGAGGCTCGCAACAGCAACTGCGGTTCGAGTGAGATTAGATTGCATGAAGCGCAGTATCGACGCGTTCGCTGATCGCGCCAATGTGGACAACCACGTCGCGTCAACGCACGGCCCACATCAGGATCGCCGAAGCGGTGCCATCCATCGTGGGTTCGTTGGTTGAATAGTCGTTGATGTCGTCGTGAAAGACGGCGCGTTCGTCCTGAAACGCCGCGAACGGATCGGGCTCACGAATAGACACACCGCGCAGACTCTGAAACACCTTTCGATAAACCGGCCCGTCGATCAAGCCGCCGCGCACCATTTGTTTCAGCAACGCATTCGGGAAGAGATGCACGTCGTGTGGGTAAGTTCCGTTTGCGGGGATGCCGGTGAACATGGAAATGCCCCACGGATTGCGGCCGAGCAGCCAGTCGAACTGCTTCGCGGTGAATTCGCGATAGCCACGATCGCCAGTCATGCGCTCGTAAAGCGCGCCCTGCGTTGCGAGCGCCACCGTGAGATTGTTTGAGCACCAGATGAACGGCACGCCGATGTGATAAGGATTCGTGTCGCCCTGCTTCATCGCGCGCTCGAGTCCTTCGCGATAGAAGCCGGCGAGTTGCTGCTTCATTCGCGGCGTGACGAGGTCGTAAAGGCGAAAGTGGCCGAGGTTCATGAACGGATAGAATTGATAGTGGCCCGTTTCCTGTTTTCCTATCCACGACTCTGAGCCCGCGAGCAGCGCGTAACGTTCGGCGTCGCGCAGGTAACGAACGTCTCGCGTGGCGCGGAAGAGTTCGGCTGCGCCCCATTCCATGTCGTCGGCCCACGTCGTTTCGGCGTAACGATAAGGCGCGCCGTAGGAGTTGCCCTGTTGCACGCCTTCGTGCGCGCGGCCCAAGTCATAGACTTCACGACCCGCTTGTAGTAGTTGGTTTGCAAAGGCACGCAAGCGCGGATCGTCTTTCCATACCTGATAACCGAGCGCCATCGCTGCGGCGTAACGTCCGGCGAGATTCGCGACGCCGTTCGATTCGCTCTGAAACTGTTTCAAGCCTTGCGGGCGGCCGTCGGCGAAATACACGACGCGATACGAACCGGCGCCCCAGCCGTAATCGACAGTTTCGTTTTGCGGCAGACGGAAACCTTTGTGATCGCGATCGTCGGCGACCTGGTGGTAAAGCTGGTCCTTCGCCGGGTGCAGGCGCAACATCCACTGGAGTCCCCAACGCGCTTCGTCGAGCACGTCGGGGATGCTGTTCGCGCCCGGTTGGCCCAGGGCGTTGAAGCGATCCGCGAAGACGATGGTCTTGCGCGGTGGCTCCCCGATCAACTTATAAGCGAGCAGCATTTGTGCGGTGGCGTTGCTGGCGGTGAGCAGGTATTTGAGTTGATCGCCGGCGTCGTGCCAGCCGCCGGATGCGTTGATGTACGTGCCCGGTGGGAGTGGTCCGTAAGCGGTACGCCCGTCGAACGTGTGACAAGCAGCAGCGACGTAAGGGTTATAGCCGCAGCGTTGCTCGCGCATAAAATCCAGTAGTTGATCCGCGAAATCCCTTTCTATGTTTCGCTCGACAGCGAACTCTACGGACCGCGTAGCACCCAGCTCCAAAACATACCTTCCTTCGCGATGCAGTTGAGTGAAGTTCAACTCCGCGTGGCGCTCAAACTCGCCCCAGCTTCCGTTTACCGAAACTGCTTTGCCCGTAAAGACAACAGCGCCGCTCTTGGCGTCGAGCACGCGAAACGTAGCGGGTAAGGTTTCGCGGCCAAAAGCCACCGCGGTTTTCACGTCGTGCGGCCTAAAGCCGAGTTGATTTACGCGGATGAAAACGGATTGGGCGTCCGCGGCGTGAGCGGCTACCGACAGGATGAAACAACAGAGCACCACCAGCGTCGAACAAAAGACTCGCAGCACAAAATTCTTGACACGGTTTTTCACGAGCGCCTATATTAGCCTCGTCATGCGTAGCACTCGCACATTTTTCTACTTCGCCTTTACTTTCCGCTCCTTCTTTTACGGGGAGAGCGGGCCGGCGACGTACGAGAAAGATGTGTTAGGCACTTAAAGAAAAGCACACACCTTCAAACGAGCCAGCCGCGATCCTAAAAACTCGCGGCTGGTTTTTTTATTGCCCGGATGGAGAGTTCACGATGGACATCGAGTACTGGCGCAAAGAAATCGACGAAGTCGACGCCCAACTGCTGCGCCTCCTCAACATGCGCGCGCGGCTCGCGCTGAAGGTCGGCGCGCTCAAGAAGGCCAAACAACTCCCGTTTTGCGATCCCGACCGCGAGCGTTACGTGCTCGCGCGTTTGCAGGACAACAACACCGGCCCGCTCGACGACCGCGCCGTTTACAAACTCTTCCGGCGCATCATTCGCGAATCGCGCCGCATCCAGTTGGACGCAGCGCCGGCCGAGGAACTCGTGAGGAAGGTTTCGTGAGCTCACTCGCGCACAAACCGAGGGTCGCATTTCAGGGCGAACGCGGCGCGTTCAGCGAAGAGGCCGCTTTGAAACTGCTGGGCGAGGACATCGAACTCGTGCCGCAACGAACCTTTGCGACGTTGTTCGCGAGTATCGAAAACGGCGCGGCCGATTACGTGCTCGCGCCGGTCGCGAACAGTATCGCCGGACCGGTCGTGGCTTCCGTCGATCTCTTGCAGCGAAGCGCGCTCGTCGCGCTCGACGAAGTTGAGATCCAAATCGACCAACACCTCATCGCTTGTCCCCATACGAGCTTCGAGGATGTAGAGATAGTGCAGTCACATCCTGTTGCGCTAGCTCAATGCCGGCGCTTTCTCGCGGACCATCCCCGACTCCAGACCGTTATCGCAGACGACACTGCCGGCAGTGTCGCCGAAGTCATGCAACGCGGCGACGCAACCCGCGCCGCGATCGCCGGACGCCGCGCCGCCGAACTCTACGGCGCGTCGATCATTCGCGAGTCTATTCAGGACCGACCCGAAAACTTTACCCGCTTTGTTTTACTGTCTTTGAAAGGGAATGAATCATGATCGTCAACATGGCCGCCACCGCAACCCCCGACCAAATCAACCACGTCATCGATCGCATCCGCGAGTGTGGCTTCCAGGCACACGTTATTCACGGCGAAGAACGCACCGTGATCGGCGCGGTCGGCAACAGCAACCGCCGTTCGGAGATCGAAGCGCTGTGCGCCGCGCCGGGCGTCGCTGAAGTGATCCAGATCGCGCATCCGTTCAAGCTTGTCAGCCGGCAACTGCGACAGGCGCGCACCGTTGTTGACGTGCGCGGCGTGAAGGTCGGAGGCGATGACCTCGTCGTCATCGCTGGTCCATGTTCGGTTGAGTCGGAAGAGCAGTTGCTGGAGACGGCGCACGCGGTGAAAGCGGCGGGCGCTGACATGTTGCGCGGCGGCGCTTACAAGCCGCGCACGTCGCCGTATGATTTTCAGGGGCTCGGCGTTGAAGCGTTGCGCTTTTTGCAGCAGGCGAGTCGGGAGACGGGGTTGCCGATCGTGACGGAAGTGATGAGCGAAACGGACGTGGAGATCGTGGCTGAGTATGCGGACGTGTTGCAGGTGGGCGCGCGCAACATGCAGAATTTTTCGTTGTTGCGAAAGCTCGCGCCGGTGTCGAAGCCGATTTTGTTGAAGCGCGGGCCGTCGGCGACGGTGAAGGAGTGGTTGCTGGCAGCGGAGTATCTGCTCGCGGGTGGAAACGCGAACGTGATTTTGTGCGAGCGCGGGATCAAGACGTTTGAGACTGCGACGCGCAATACGTTGGATCTCGCGGCGGTCGCCTTAGTGAAGGAGCTTTCGCATTTGCCGGTGCTCGCGGATCCGTCGCACGGAACGGGTCTGCGGAGTTTGATCACGCCGATGTCGAAAGCCGCGGCAGCGGCGGGCGCGGACGGGTTATTGATTGAAGTTCACCCGTGCCCCGAGCGCGCGCTCTCGGATGGTCCACAGTCCCTCGACCTCGAGGGCTTCTCCACCCTCATGACCTCCCTCGGCCGCAAACCGTTACGCGACGCGAAAGCCGCGTAGAACAAATACCTATCGTAGTTAGCACGGAGGAGCGCCGGAGGCGCGGCCATAAGGTAGCCAGGGGCAAGCGCGAAGCGCGCAGCCCCTGGATCCAACAAGTGGAGGGACCAGCCCGGAACGGGCGATAGACATGTGGCGCGCCCCGGCTCTGTCGGCCCTTCGGGCCTGCATTCGTTCTGAAAAATGATCCAGGGGCTGCGTGCGTCGCTTCGCGCCGCACGGCCCCTGGATCCAACGAGTGGAGGGACCAGCCCGGAACGGGCGATAGACATGCGGCGCGCCCTAGCTCTGTCGGCCCTTCGGGCCTGCATTCGTTCTGGAAAATGATCCAGGGGCTGCGTGCGTCGCTTCGCGCCGCACTGGCCCCTGGCTACCTTATTGCCGCGCCTTCGGCGCTACGACCACGGACGCGCTACGACCACGGATGCGCTACGACCACGGACACGCTACGACCACGGACACGCTACGACCACGGACGCGCTACGGCTACGGACGCGCTCTAGTCGACGGACGTGATCATGTCCGGGCTGATGAAGGTTAACGTGCAGAATCCGGCTTTGGGGCAGATGACCACGCCGCGGCGGACGATCTTTGTCGGTGAACTGTCCGGAAAGACGAGCGGGTACTTTATCTTCTTCAACTGCATCAACGACGATTTCAAACTCTCCGCGCCCTTGATGAACTTCACTTCCGACACTTGCGCATTACGCACTGCATCCGGCGTGAAGACCAGATAAACTTCCGCTTCAACTGTCTGCTTCACTTCCGGTCCCAACGGCCCCACGTCGATCTTGTTATACAACGGCAACTCCGTCTTCGCCGTCGCCAACAATTTCTCGACCGCATCCGCGCTGACGAGTTTCAACAAACTCTCACGCGCTTCGGGAACGACGCGATCGGCAACGACTCCTTGCGCGTAATACCGTATCGCGTCCTCTTTTCTGCCGCGCTTCTCCGCGATCATTCCCATGTGATGGGCCACTTCGCTGTGCTGTTCGAGCGCCCACGCCGCCTTGACGTATCTCTCGGCCGCGTCGAGGTCGCCATTCTGGAAGTAAACCCAACCCAACGTGTCCCAGTAAGCGGAAAGCGAAGAAACCTCTTCCAGGTCATCGAGCTTGAGACTGTTCAGTTCGACATTGCGCAAACCACTCGCAACCGAAGTTACAGCCGACTCCGCATACTGCAGCGCCTTATCAAGTTGCACTTTGTTCAGCGAGAGGAAATACGCGACGTCATTCAGCGTCGACGGACTGCGATCGATCTTCAGCGCCTCCTCAAACGCCTTCATCGCTTTCGCGGTCTCATTTAGGTTCAAGTAGGCACGGCCCAAACTTACCTGCAAGTCTTCGTCGTCGGGCTTCAGCGAGATCGCCTGCTCAAGCTCGGGCACGGCCTCTTTGTACTTGCGCCATTCGACCAGCATCTGTCCGAGATTCGCGTGCGCCTGGTCGCTTAATGGCGTCACTTCAAGCTGTTTGCGAAACGATTGCTCCGCGTTCGCGTAATCCTGCTGCTGCCAGTAAACGCGGCCGAGCAGGTTGTAAGCGTAATCTTCGAACGGATTGATCTTCGTCTGCTCCTGCAACACGGTGATGGCTTCTGAATACTTGCGCTGCTCGGAGAGCACGTAACCGAGATTCCGCCGCACTGTCTTATGCTTCGGATCCTTCTCGAGTACGCGGCGCAGCAGTTGTTCGGCGACGACGTAGTTGTCGTTCTCCACAGCAGCCTGCGCCGCTGTTATCAAGTCTTCCGTCTTTACCGAATCGGGAATCGCCGGCGTGCCCGCGACGTCGGTTTCGAGCGCGAGCGTCTGCGCTGCGTCAGATCGCGCAGCGGCGGCAAACGCCTGATAGTCCTGCAACCGCTCCGCCGGTATCTCGCGTTGCCGCAGGTGCAGCGTGCGCTGGCCCAACAACGTCTGTCCTTCAAGTTTGTAACTCGCCGCATACTCCGCGTAGTCACGCGAAACCTTCAAAGGCAGCGGCAAACGCATCTGGTACTTGCCTGGCAGCGTGAGCTTCAACGAGTAAGAAATATCGATCGGCGGTCCGAGCTCGATCGGTTTCTTGTTACTCGCCTTGCGCGCGGCGGGCGACAAATTGAACGACGGAAACGGCAGCTCGAGCTTGATCTTCTTGCTGGACCAGTCGAGAAAATCGTTGCGCGTGACGTTGAACTCGATCTCAAACGGCTTCTCGAGATCCGCCGGATCGGTAGTCTTTATGTCAGAGACGTCACCCGTCAGACCGCCGGCCAGACCAAGATAAAAACCAAGACTCTTCCAGTTTGCCTTCGGCGTGCGGCGAAACATGAAGCGCATGAACATCTCCGAGTCGCCGTGCAAAACGAGATGCGCGTGCGCGGAGACTTTGCCGAGATCGTCGACAGTTCCCTCGACAGTCACGAGCTCAGACGAAAGAAACGGCGGCTCGGCCGGCGTCGTTTCCAAACGCGCTGGACCACTCGTCGGAATCATCAACGCTTTCTTGTTGCGCAGTTGCGGCGACAACAACCCTACCGGCGCGATCTCCGCCGTCGTATCGGCCCACAGCGTTTCATTGCCGAGCGGAATCGCACTGATCACGTGATCGAACTGGCCCGGCGAAGGCACGTCGACGTCGAGCTTGCGCGCGGAGTTCATCAACACCGGATACGCGCGCAGTCCCGCCGCGGCCAGCATCGACGCGAGCAGCGTGTGTTTGTCTTTGCAGTCGCCGTACTGGTTCACCAGCACGTCGGCAGCGGCATGCGGTTGATAACGGCCCGTGCCCAACGACAGACTCACGTAGCGGAAATTCTTCGCGACGTATTCATAAAGCGCCTGCGCCTTCTCTTTCTCCGTCGTGCGTCCTTTTATGATCTCTTCGGCTTTGAGTTTGATCTTCTCATCGGGAACAACGCGATCGCGCTGCAACGCGGCGTACCATTGCCCGACTTCGTCCCAACTCTGAAACGTCGTCATTTGCACGTCCGGATGAAACTCATCCGCATCCGGCTGGTCCGACTCTTCTTCGTCGCCTTCTTTATCTTTGTCGGCCTCTTCGCTGTCGGGTTTCAGTTGCGCGTGCTTCCAGGAGTAAATACGCCGGCCGTCCTGCTCTTTGATTGCCGGCTCAAAGCCCGGCTCCGTCTTCAACTTCACCTTGCTCTCGCTCGGGATATTGATCGTCAACTCGTCATCGAGCACGATCGCGCCCTTCTTGATGAAGTCGTGTTCGGCCCAGAAATGATTTTGGGCGAGCGGCGTGTGCACGGTCCAAACGAGGTGATATTCGAGCGTGTCGCCCGGCCGCAGACCGGGAACGGTGATGTGCTTCTGCCTGAGATCGGTGTAGATCGGAGCTTCGCGCGCGACCGGCGCCGTCAGATCCTGAACGTCGGTGGCGGCGGCGTTGACGACAGTGCCATCCGCCTTGTGCACCCGCACGTAATCCATGTCGAGCTTTTCGTTCGCGGAGCTGTAACCGAAGATCAGTTGGCCAAATCTCTCGACGCCCGCGTCGCTCTGCACTTTGACGCGTAGGTGCAACTCGCGCTGGCCCGTGCCGTCTTTTTCAAAGCGATACGTCGTGCTCACGTGTTCGACAACGACCGCTTCCTGAGAGTAGTCAGGCTTCTGTTTGTCGTCAGACTTCTGTTTATCGCCGGGTTTCTGGGGTGCGGCTGCGGCAGGCTTTGCGGGAGTCGCGGGTTTGTCTTTACTGGTCTGTGCTCTTGCTGACTGAAGATTGGTTAGTAGTGAAAAGCCGAGAACGATGGCAATGATCTGGGCATTGCGGGGGAAAAGCATTGTCAAATCTCCTGGTGCGCTGAGGAATCAAGCTGGCAAGTCAGTCTACCGAAAACGTCTTGAGCGTGTACAGAGGTAATAACGTGCGTGTCTCTGTGGAAAACCACAGGTCCAACAGGCAAGTTGGGAGGATAGAACAAGTTGGGAAGGGGGCAACGCCCCCGCTCGATCATAGCGGGGGCGCTGCCCCCTTCCTGACTTGTTCTTGCCGAAGGAATGAGAGTTAGGTGAGTTAGGGCTCGCGTTTGCGGGGGAGTTCTTTTTCGGTCTTGATGATCGAGCCGTCGACGGCGTTGACCCAGACGTGCGTAGCGCCCGGAGTGTTTTCGTCGGCGATCATCACGTGATAAAAGATGACGCCGTCTTTCGCTAACTTGCCCGGCTCTTCCCATCGTTCGGCGGTCAGATTGCATTCGAGTACCTTGCCGGGAGTTTGACTGGTGGCGATCTGAATCGCCTGGTCCATGTTAATGCGCGCCAGCTTCACGAGCGCCGCTTGCCTGACGGCGCGCATTTCCATTTCCACTTCCTCTTTGCGTTGCACTTCTTCGCGGAAGCGCGGATCGTGCGCCATGCGTTCTTTGAATTCCTGTTCGCTGACCGCTTCGCGCCGGACCGCCTCGGCTTTCTTTTTCTCGACGATCTCTTTCTCCTGCTGCGCGGGATCCTGCACCGTGTTCGCGAGCTCAAAACGCATCGCGAAAGCAACAGCGGCGAACGATGGGACCAGCAACAGCAGCGACACAGCAATCAGCATTAACTTCTTCCAGCGTCTGTTCAATTTTGGTTTACTCAACAATGACATGATACGAGCCTCCAGGATGTCAGCATCGGCGATGCCTACGGTTGTAGTGACGGAGAGCGGACGCAGAGGTGGTGCTGAGCTGGCGAGGGCGACGAGAGAGCGGGCGTAGACCTGCGCGTTTAAGATTCGCTCCGCCACCAGCTCATCACAGACGAGTTCGCGCGTCTGTTTAATTCGGCGGCGCATGACGGCGGCCGCGGGGTGAAACGAGACGGGCAAGAAAAGTAGTTCGTAGAGGAAGTTGAGCACGTAGTCGTGGCGTGCGACGTGGATGAATTCGTGACCGATGGCGGACGTTAGCAGGTCGTTGTCGCCCTGTTCGAGCAGCGCCTCCGGCAAGATGATCACTGGCCTTAGTAAACCAATCGTCACCGGCACCGCGACCGTTTCTGATCGACAAACCTTCACGCTGCTGACGCCATTGCCGGCTTTTTTTCCAAGATTTAATCGCTTTGCGCACTCCCGCAAGATCGCTTCAACCGCCTCATCCCCTTCCAAAGCGATCACCGACTCGCGAACTCTTCGCGTCCTGAACCACGCTTGCCCCAGTTTGAAGCCGCGAAAGATCACGAAGCCAGCGAACACGCCGATCAGGACCACGGCCAAACTGCTGTTCAGTTCAAACGCTGAGCTCGACGTGGTCGCAGGCGTTTCATCAAAAGAGGTGGAGATCTCAGGGATAGAAACAGGGTTGTTCAGCTCGTGTGCGTAAGTGATCTCATTTGGCGTTGTTACTGGAAAGGTGCGAAAAGTTGTCGCGAACGGAACGATGAAGCTCAAGCACAACGCCGCGACCCAGAGCCAATGCTGATACGGCGTCGACGCGCGCCGCAACAACCACGCACCAAAACTCGCGAGCACTCCGATCAACGCGATCTGCCACACGGCATTCAACAAAAACGTCAGCAGCAGTTGGCTAACTGTTCTCATCGGACTTCTCCTGTTGCTCGGACTTCTCCTGATGTTGCTCGATCAGCTTCTGCAACCGTGCGAGTTTTTCCGGCGTCAGGTGCTTCGTTTCTACCAGACTCATCACCAAACTCTCAGCCGACCCACCAAACAGCCGATCGACCACATCCGTGACATGCTTGCCCACGACCTGTTTGCGACTCACTGCGGGTTTGTAAAAATAAGCACGGTTCTTCAGCGTGCGCTTCGCCTTCCCTTTCCGTTCGAGGATGTTGAGCATCGTCTGCACGGTGGTATAAGCGAGGTCGCGTTTGAGTTTTTGCTGCACGGTCTGTACGTTTGCGGGGCCTGTTTCCCACAGGACGTGCATAATCTCCAGTTCCAGCGGGGTCAGGTTTTCGGTCTTCGGACGCGCCATAGAACCTTTCTCTTGTCTCCTAAGTTTTTAGGACTATAGAGACGAAACGCAAAGCTGTCAACTAATTTTTTAGGAGAACATGAAACGGCAGACGATCATCCACGCGTTGATCTACGGCGTCACGGGGGGCGTGCTGATCGTTGTCCTCAGATTGATCGAGTTTCGTTTCCTCGTGATCGAGCACTCGATCGAGATCTACGGCGCGCTCATCGCGGCCCTCTTCGCTGCCCTCGGCATCTGGCTCGGACTCAAACTCACGCGCAAACAAGAGGTCGTGCTGCTGAAGGAAGTCGAGGTCGTGAAGGAAGTCCCCGTGCCCATGATCTCCGAGCCCTTCAGCGTCAACGAAGCACAACAACGACAGCTCGGCATCACCAAACGCGAACTCGAAATCCTCGAGCTCATCGCCGGTGGTCTCAGCAACCGCGAGATCGCCGACAAGCTCTTCGTCAGCGAAAACACAGTCAAGACCCACTCCAGCCGTCTCTTCGACAAGCTCGGCGCGAAACGCCGCACCCAAGCCGTACAAATCGGCAAAGAGATCGGCCTCATCCCTTAAAATCACTCGAAAGTAGCTGAGAATCATGCGAAAGTATGACGACAATCGACCAGCCGGGAAGCTAGTTTACGCCGCACGTTCTTACGACTTTCAAAACTTTTGAGGAGATCCTTACCGTGAAGAAAACAGTCCTGACGTTCGGAATCATTTCCGGAGTGGTCATTGCCGTCTTGATGGGAATCAACACCATTTTCGCCGAGCGCATCGGCTTCGACCGCGCGGTGATCGTCGGCTACACGACGATGCTGATCGCGTTTCTGCTCGTCTTCTTCGGCATCAAGTCTTATCGCGACAACATCGGCGGCGGCGAGATCAGTTTCGGCCGCGCGTTCACCGTCGGAATTTTGATCACGCTGATCACCTGCGTGTTCTACGTCGGCATCTGGGAGATCCTTTATTTCACCGTGCTCCATGACTTCCCCGAAAAGTACGCGAGCTACATGATGGAGAAAGCGCGCGCGTCAGGCGCAAGCCCCGCCCAGCTCGCGCAGGAAATGGAACAGATGAAACAGATGAAGGCGCTGCTAGATAATCCGGTGCTCGCCCCGGCCATCATTTTCATCAGCGAACCGCTGCCCGTCGGGCTCGTCATGACGCTGATTTCCGCCGCGATTCTCAGAAAACGCCGCCGCCAGGCGGAAGTGCCGGTATAATCGGCGGCGATTCGCAAACCTGCTTCAAAGGAACCGTAAACTGATGACCCGCCGTTTGTTGTTTGCACTTTTGTGTCTACTGCTTTGCTCCTTATCTAATAGCGACGTTTCCGCGCAACGCGCCGGCAGCGATCTTTTCCAGGGGATGAAGTGGCGCATGATCGGCCCGTTTCGCGGCGGCCGCACCGTCGGCGCCACGGGCGTGCCCGGCCAGCCGAATGTCTTTTATATAGGAGTGAACAACGGCGGGGTCTGGAAGACGAACGATTACGGCCACACGTGGAAACCCATCTTCGACGATCAACCGACCGGCTCGATCGGCGCGATCGCGGTCGCGCCTTCGCAGCCAGAAACGATCTACGTCGGCAGCGGCGAGGGTCTGCAACGTCCCGATCTCTCCGTCGGCGACGGTATTTATAAATCAACTGACGGCGGCAAAACGTGGCGGCATCTCGGACTCCGCGAAGCGCAACAGATCGGCGCGATCCTCGTGGATCCGCGCGATGCGAATCTCGTCTACGTGGCGGCGCTGGGCCATCCTTATGGTCCAAACGAAGAGCGCGGTGTGTTTCGTTCGCGCGACGGCGGCGAGACGTGGCAGAAGGTGCTTTATAAAGACGAGAACACGGGGGCGATCGCGCTCGTGTTCGATCCTTCAAACTCGAAGATCATCTACGCCGACTTGTGGTCCGCGCGGCAGGGACCGTGGGAAAACGGTTCGTGGCAAGGACCGGGCAGCGGTATCTACAAAACCACCGACGGTGGTAATAACTGGCGGTCGTTAACAAACGGTCTGCCGACATTCGCGCAAGGCCTCGGCCGCATCGGCATCACGGTCGCGCCGAGCGATCCGAAAACGGTTTATGCGAGCGTTGATTCGCGGCAAGGCGGCGGCATTTATCGTTCCGACGACGGCGGTGAGACGTGGCATCCACGAGGAAACGATCCACGCCCGTGGTCCCGCGGCAGCGACTTCGCCGAGATCGACGTCGATCCAAAGAACAAAGATATCCTCTACGCTTCAGCGATCGCGATGTACAAGTCGACCGACGGCGGCCTGACGTGGACCGCGTTCAAAGGCGCGCCGGGCGGCGACGATTACCACACGCTTTGGATCAATCCTGACAATCCGCAGATCATGTTGTCGGCGGTGGACCAGGGCGCGACCATCACCGTGAACGGCGGCGAGACGTGGAGCTCGTGGTACAACCAACCGACCGCGCAGTTTTATCACGTCATCACCGACAATCAATTTCCTTACTGGGTCTACGGCGGCCAACAGGAGAGCGGCTCGGCGGGCGTGAAGAGCCGCGGCGACAACGGCGCGATCTCGTTTCGCGATTGGCGCACGGTGGGGGTTGAAGAGTATGGCTACGTCGCGCCGGATCCGTTGCATCCGAACCTGATCTACGGCGGCAAGGCGACACGCTTCGACACGACCACGGGCCAGGTGCAGAACGTTGCGCCTGAGATCCTGCGCAGCGGCAAGTATCGCTTTCTGCGCACCGCGCCGATTCTCTTCTCGCCGGTTGATCCCCACGTGCTTTATCTCGCGGGCAACGTGTTGTTCAAGACAACGAACGGGGGCGATAGCTGGGACATCATCAGTCCCGATCTCTCGCGCGAGCAGCCGGAAGTGCCGGCGAGTATCGGCGTGTTTCGTCGTCCGGAAATGGCGACGCAGCCGCGTCGCGGCGTGATCTACGCGGTCGCGCCGTCGCCGAAAGACATCAACACGATCTGGGCCGGGACGGATGACGGCCTCATTCACGTGACGCGCGATGGCGGCAAGACGTGGAAGAACGTGACGCCGCCGCAGATCGATTCGTGGAGCAAGATCTCGCAACTGGATGCGAGCCACTTCGACGTGAACACTGCGTACGCCGCGGTGAATCGTATTCGCCTCGACGATCAGAAGCCACATATCTATCGCACGACGGACGGCGGCGCGACGTGGAATGAGATCGTTGGCGGATTGCCTGATGGTCCGATCAATACGGTCAGGGAAGATCCGGAAAGACGTGGATTGCTGTTTGCCGGTTCGGAGACCGCTGTTTTTTACTCCCTGACTGACGGTGGGTGGTGGCAATCGTTGCGGCTGAACATGCCGGCGACGTCGATTCGCGATCTGGTGGTCCACAACGATGATCTCGTCGTCGGCACGCACGGACGATCGTTTTGGATCCTCGACGACATCACGCCGCTCCGGCAGATCAACGGCACTATCGTTGATGCGGCGATGCATCTGTTTGCGCCGCAAGTCGCGTATCGCGTGAAGCGCGACGTAAACACCGACACGCCGTTGCCCCCGGAAGAACCGGTGGGCCAGAATCCGCCCGACGGTGCGATCATCAACTACTCGTTCAAGGAAAATCCGACGACGCCCGTGACACTCGAGATCTTCGACAGTCGTAATCAGCTCGTGCGTCGTTATTCAAGCGATGATAAGCCCGCGCCGATCAATCCGAGCGCGTACGCGGTGCCCGAGTACTGGTTTCAGCGACCGGAAGTGTTGGTCGCAAAAGCGGGCGTGCAAAGGTTTGTTTGGGACTTGAAGTATGCGCCGCCACCGGCGTTTGCGCGTGGCTTTCCGATCTCGGCGATATATCACAACACGCCGCTCTATCCGCTTGGTCCGGAAGTCTTGCCGGGAACTTACACCGTAAAGCTCACGGCTGGCGGTAAGTCGGAAACGCAAACGCTCGTCGTGAAGATGGATCCGCGCGTCACGACTAGCGCAGCAGGACTCGAAGAGCAGTTCAAGCTTTCGATGGAAGCGTATCGCGGCATGCAAACAACCTTCGACACAATCGAAGAGATCTGGAAGTTTCGCGAACAGAACAAAGCGAACGCTGACCTCGTGAAGAGAGCCGCCGCGATCGCGGGGGAAGGCCGCAGCGACGTGAGCTCACCCGGAACTCCGGGCGGCACGATCGATGTTCGCGATCCGAACCTGACGAAGTTGAACAACGGCTTCTCGGCGTTGCTCGAGCATCTGCAAAATGCGGATCTGCCGCCGACGCAACCGATGATCGAAGCCGCGGCCGAGTTGCAGAAAGTGCTTGCGAAGCTTATGGCAGACTGGAACCAGTTGAAAGGCAATTCCTCAACCGGCGGCGCGAACAACTACGACCTGCTGATCAGAAACGGGCGCGTCATCGACGGCTCGGGCAAGCCGGCTTTCAACGCCGACGTCGCGGTGAAGGGCGATCGCATCGTGCGTATCGGCGACCTGTCGCAGGAAACTGCGGCGCGTATTATCGACGCGCGCGGTCTGGTCGTCGCGCCCGGCTTCATCGACATGCTGGGTCAGTCTGAAACTTACCTGCTGATCGATCCGCGCGCGATGAGCAAAGTGGTGATGGGCGTGACGACTGAAGTCACTGGCGAAGGTGAATCGATCGCGCCGATCAACGAGCGACAGATCAAGGAACAGGCTGACTTCCTGCGCCGCTTCAATCTCACGATCGACTGGCGCACGCTCGCCGAGTATTTCAAGCGCGTCGAAAAGCAGGGCATGGGTTTGAACCTCGGCACGTTTGTCGGCGCGACGCAGGTGCGCGAGTACGTCGTCGGCTATGACGATCGCCCGCCAACGGCGGCCGAGCTCGAACAGATGAAGCAACTGGTGGCTGACGCGATGCGCGACGGCGCGCTCGGCGTTTCGACGTCGTTGCAATACGTGCCGGCGCGTTTCGCGAAAACCGACGAGCTCGTCGAACTTGCGAAAGTCGCACACCAGTTTGGCGGCATCTACGCGACGCACCAACGCAGCGAAGCAAACACGATCGACGCGTCGATGAATGAAGTGTTTGAGATCGCTCAGAAGGCGCAGATTCCGGTCGAGATCTGGCACCTCAAAACAGCCTACAAAAAGAACTGGGGCCGCATGCCGCAGATCCTCGATCGCATTCGCGAGGCACGTGGCCGTGGCCTCGACGTCACCGCCGATATTTATCCTTACATCGCCGGCAGCACATCGCTGAGCGCGTGTCTGCCGCCGTGGGCGCTCGAAGGCGGCACCGAAAAGATGCTCGCGCGTTTGCGCGATCCGGCGACGCGCGCGCGTTTGAAGAAAGAGATCTCCGAAGATCATCTCGATTGGGAAAACATCTATCTCGGCAGTGGTGGACCAGGCGGCGTGCTGATCAGCGCCGTGGTGAATCGCGACCTCGATCCGTTGCAAGGCAAACGCGTCTCCGAGATCGCGCAGGAGCAAAAGAAGGATCCGCTCGACGCGCTGTTTGATCTGTTGCTCGCAGATCAGGGTCAGACGAGCGCGATCTATTTCATGATGACTGAGGCCGACATGCGCGCTGCGATGCAGGCGCCGTTCGTCAGCTTCTGCACTGACAGCGGCGCGCGTGCGACCGATGGTCCACTGGCCGGCTCGAAGTCACATCCGCGTGGCTGGGGCACGTATCCGCGCGTCCTCGGTTACTACGTTCGCGACGAACATCTGCTCCCGCTGGAGATGGCAATTAATAAAATGACGGGCGCGCCAGCCACTCGCGTGGGTCTGCGTGATCGCGGCTTCCTGCGCGAAGGCATGTTTGCCGACATCACGATCTTCGATCCGCAGAAAGTGATCGACCGTGCGACTTTCCAGGAGCCTAATCAGTATCCGGTGGGAATCGAGTACGTCTTGATCAACGGTCAAATCAGCGTCGACAAAGGCCAACGAACCGCCGCGCTCAGCGGCCGCATCCTGCGTGGCCCGGGTTATCGCAGCTAGACCTTGATAATGATCCGCTTGCGGTAAAGCAGCCACATCAGAAATAGCCATAGCAGGATGAACGCAATCGCGTACGCAAGCGACGCGTTGATGGGCGTGGCCCACGAGAGAAAGAATTTGCGGAAGATCCAGCCTTGCGAAGCGATCTGTGTGCCGTCGCCGGCGGGCAGCTTTATCAAGGCCATCAGCTTCACCATCAACCCGGTGCCGACAAACAGTGCGAGCGCGTTCACGCCGAATACTTCGAACGGCCAGGCCCAACGGCGATAGCCCTGAATATCGATCAGCCAGTAGCAGAGCGCGAGCAGTTGCAACGCGAGCCCGCCGGTGAAGAGCACGTACGAGCTGGTCCATAGCGCTTTGTTGATGGGAAAGAACGGATTCCATGCCCAGCCTAAGACGACGCACACCGCGCCCGCGACAAACATTCCCACCACTTTGTCCCAACGCGTTCGCTCGCTGCGCAGCCAGTGACCGGTTAAGACGCCGCACAACATCGTCGCGATCGCCGGAATCGTGCTGAGAATGCCTTCCGGATCGTAGACCTTCGCCTGCCGCCACACGTGTGCGCCAAACACTAGCCGATCGACGTACGACGCGAGACTTCCCTCTTTGCTGAGATCGCCCGCGGCAAATCCCGGCGCCGCGACGCGCGTCATCAACAGCCAGTAAACCACGAGCAACGCGACTGCGATCCCAAACTGCGTGCGCGCCTTCGTCGTCAAAAAGATCAACGACGCGATGAGGTAACAGACTGCGATTCGTTGCAGCACACCCGGAATGCGCACATTCGCAAAATCAAAACGCGGAAACAGATTCAGTAAAAATCCGAGTCCCCAGATGATCGCCGCGCGCTTGATCACTTTCAGATAAAGCGCGCGTTGCACCGCGCCGTGCTGCACGCGCCGCGCAAACGCGAGCGTGATCGAAACGCCGACGATGAACAGGAAGAACGGAAAGACGAGATCCGTCGGCGTCCAGCCGTTCCACTCCGCGTGTTCGAGCGGCCAGTAAATACTGGACCACGTGCCGGGATTGTTCACGAGGACCATCGCGGCGATCGTCAAGCCGCGAAACGCGTCGAGCGAGACGAGGCGGTCTGAGAATGTGGGGGACATATCTGTTTCTTTTTCCTTAAATCCGTGTTCTCACTGCCTCACGGGAGCGGGAGCAACGATCTGCCTCGGCCCGAGCCCAAACTCCTCCGGGTTCGGCAGGATCGAAGTCGTTTCGTAGTTTCGCACCGCCTCTTCCAACGCCCGGCTCTTGCTCAACCAGTTCGCAATCGCGTTGTCGTAACGCGCGAGCACACTGTCGAGCCAGTACGGACGGTTCTCCGCCAGCCACTGCTCGCGATAACTTTCTCGCAGCGCAGACAGTTCTTCAGCCATCTCACGCAGTTGGTTGTAAATCGCGCTGTAGTAACGACGCAGCGGACGCACGCGCGCGCGATCGCCGAGATTCAAATACGCGTCCCAATACTCGCGGCTCAACTTCTCAACTGTCTGCGCGCGTCTGCCAAGATGGTCCAAACGCTGCGCCGCGAGAATCATCGCCGGAATCATCGTCGCGTTGCGACGCGCACGCTGCCCATTCCGCAAAAGATCCTCCAACGCCGTTTCGACTTGCAAACGCATCTGCCGGATCTTCTCGGCATTCGAGCGCGCCTCGGTTTGAAACGAAGTCGTAAACGGATCGCGCCAGAACAACTCGTCGCTGCTACGAATACCTAAAACCGTATCCACACTCCCGAGCGCGTGAATCGCCTTCACAAACTGATCACCGTCATTGCGAAAGAATGCCCAATCGAAGTCTGCGTCAAACTTGTTCTGGTCTACCACGCCGTTCTGCCACGACGCCGCAGCGCCCAGCACGATCCCATACCAACTCATCTCGAACAATGTTTCTCCATCGTCGTCCCACGTCGTGTTCAGCATCCCGAGCGCGCCCGCGGCCTGTCCGTCGCGCACGAAGTTGATGATGTTCTTCGAAGACGAATCGACGTTCGGAAAGATCTGGTTCCAACCGCCGACACCGGGACAAACGAGCTGTTGCAGTCCCGCATTTTTGAACGGATCGATCCGGGCGGTGAAACTGTCGCGCGGCGCGTAGTCCCAGTTCGCGACGATCAGATCTTTCGGAATGCTGCCGATAAGATCGGGATGATTGAGCGCGATGTCGCCCCAGAAGATCAGCTTGCGATTGTAAGGCTTGAGCAGGTCGTGAACGCGATTGAGATGTTCGAAGTAAACCGCGCCGACGCCGCGCGTGCGCGCAGCTTCGCGGCTTTGTCCCTGGCCGAGTTCGAACGTTTCGTCGGCGCCGATGTGAAAGAACTGGCCGGGAAAGATCTTATCGAGCTCGCGATACCAATCGGCGATCAGCGCGTACGTGCCTTCCTGTTGCGGTGAAAGCACGTCGCCGTATGGCGTCTCGGCAAGCGGCGCGTACTTCTCGAGTTTCAGTGCTTTGTGCAGGTGGCCGAACGTCTGTTGCTCGGGGACGAGTTCGATGTGATACGACTTCGCGTAAGCGACGAGCTCGCGAATTTCATCGGGCGTGAGCGAGCCGCCTGCTGGTCCAATCAGCGGGTGCGCGCTGCTGGCAAAGGTCTGCTCCATGTAGAACGAATGCAGGTTGAGCTTGTAAGCCGCGAAGGTGCGGAGCTGTCGCTTGATGTAAGCGACTGTCGGCACTGGACCACGACTTATATCATCAGAAACACCGCGCCAGCGCATGGCAGGCCAATCGACGATGTGCACGCCCTGGATGAACGCCTCAGCTCCCTCACCGCGCACGAGTTGTTTGAGCGTCTGCAAACCATAGAACACACCGGCCGCCGAACCGCCGGCGATAACCACACCGTCGGCGCCCGCATGCAACACGTAACCTTCTTCATTCAAACTCGCGGGCACATCGACGTTCGCCGCCCTCAGCGCCTTTTGAATGGTCGTCAATCCAATCTGCCCGATTAAAATAGCCTTGCGATCTCTCGCGGTCCTGATCTTGAGACCAAATTCCTCGGCAAAGTCCGTAGCTGCAAACCGATCCTCCACCGATCTCGCATCTGCAAGCGCAACGTGCGCATCAGAGAGTCGCAAGCGCTCACTGTTCGGTGTCACCTGCCGCGGCTGCGGAATAATCGAAATCCGCTCCTGTCCCTGCGCCACGCAAACTGCGAAGCCAATGACAATCAGACCAAAAAGTAAACTTCGTGTTAGAGTATTCGCCAAGCTCTGTTGTTCCTCGTGATTTTTTGCGGAGGAGATTAACACAGAGCGCAAACCGACACGCTAAACAATGTCATTAATGCTCGCAGAGATCGCCGAGCAGCCCGCCGCACTCGAACGCACCATCGCGGAGGAGCGAGGCAAACTCGCCAAACTCGGCACGTCGCTGAAAGCCCGCGACATCAAGCTCATCGTTCTCGTCGCCCGCGGCAGTTCCGACAACGCGGCGTTGTTCGGCCGCTACCTGCTCGAAATCACCACCGGCATTCCCGTCTCACTCTCCGCGCCTTCGGTACACACGATCTACGGCGCGAAATTACGGTTGGACCATGCGCTCGTTGTCGGCGTGTCGCAGTCAGGCGAGGGTGAGGATATCAATCGCGTGCTCGCGAACGCGCGCGAAGGCGGAGCTTACACGGTGGGCATCACTAACGAAGTGAACTCGTCGATGACGAAGCTCGTCGACGAAACGCTGCTCACGCACGGCGGACGCGAGCGTTCCGTTGCCGCGACGAAGACATTCACCGGCCAGATGCTCCTCTTTTATATGCTCGCCGCGGAGCTGGCCCAGACGAAGCCGTCGTTCTCGTACGAAGCGATTCCGCAGTTTGTCCACGAAGCGCTCGAGCAGAAGCCGGCAATACTCGAGCTCGTGCAGCGTTACGTGTTCATGGAAAACTGCGTCGTGGTCGGCCGTGGTTTGGCTTACGCGAACGCGTACGAGCTGGCGTTGAAGTTGATGGAGACTTGTTACGTTGTGGCCGAGCGCTTTTCGTCAGCCGACTTCCTGCATGGACCACTGGCGATGGTCGAACGTCATTTTCCGGTGATTCTGTTTGCGCCGCCGGGATTCATGCTGCCGGGAGTGAAGAGCTTGATCGAGCGTTTGCGTGAACTGCACGCCGACACGCTGGCGATCACGAGCGACCTTGAGGCGGCGCGCATGTGTACGCGCTCAATCGTGATGTCACGCGAGATTGACGAGTTTCTCGCGCCGATTCCTTACATCGTGCCCGGGCAGCTTTTTGCGGCGTTGTTGGCGGAAGCGAAAGGACTCAACCCCGACGCACCGCGTTCGTTATCAAAAGTGACCCGCACACTTTGATTCGCCGCTTTTGCGTGAAATTGAATTCGTGAGTTTTGCTGGTAGGCGATGAACATCGAACTGAAAGACCGCTCCCACAGTCCTGTTTACGCGCAAGTGCGCGAGCAGATCGAAGCTCAGATTCGCAACAAGACGCTTGCTTCCGGCGAGTCGCTTCCCTCACCCGCCGCGTTGGGCCAACAACTCGCCGTCGACAAAGGCGAGATCCAGCGCGCGTACTTCGAGCTCGAACAACTCGGCCTCATCACTCGTCAGACCGGTAAAGACTTCCTCGGCAAACCGAAGACCTCTTACCGCGTGGCGTGAAGCCGCCGCTCAGCGGATACCAAACACAAAGATGTACAGCAGCGGACGCACGATGAAGGCGACCGGAATGGCGACGAGCATGAGCAGGAGCGAGGTGCGCCACGACTTGCGCGCGGCTTGGTAGTCGGCATCGTTCGTCAACAGGTTGTTGAATTTCAACTGCCAGCGAATCGCCAAAACGATTACGACGATCGCGACGATGACGAAGCCGAGCTCGACGAGTGGGAGGAACGGGATAAAACTGAGACCGAGGAACACCCACATCGCGATAGTTGCGGTGCGCAGAAAGCTCGCGTCACTGACGGCCTGATTCGCCTTCTGCTGGCGGTCGGCAATCAACTGGGCCACACCGGGATCGACCGGCACCGAGCAGTAGCGACACTCGGTCATCTGGTCGTTAATCATCTCGTTGCAATTCGGACAACGAAAGGTGCGAGGGCTAAAACTCATCGGCTGCCTCCTGCGGGGTTAGAGAAAACTGCGAGCGGCCGTAGTTATAACATCCATTGGTGGGTTCAGTCATAAGTGAATCGGCCGTCGTTTCGGTACGAAAAACCTTGCGCTCAGG
Source organism: uncultured Blastocatellia bacterium (assembly GCA_946480785.1). The sequence continues at coordinate 37,115 of CAMLLD010000003.1, forward strand.
GAAACCCTGATCTAGACTGCGACTTCCTTGCACTAGCGCCTAAACGGGGTTCCACATCGGGCGCATCGTCTCAAGTAACCGCGCCTTGTTCGCCCCATTTACGATTCGTTACCGAACGGCTGATGAGAGAAGCTCGTCCTTACAAGCTTATTCTTCTCGCAATACTCGCTGTCTCCAACGTTGCAGCCATCGGATACCTCTGGTTGCGAAACCGATCTCGCGTTAACGATATGCCGGCAAGCGCCGCGCGTTTGCCGCCGATTGAACTCGTCGACGACAAAGGAACTCGGGTGCTACTGTCCAGTTTGATCGGAACGCCGGTTCTCGTTCAGTTCGTTAATTCGGAAATCCCAACTCAGACCAATTCAATTTCCAAGTTGGTCAGCGCATTTAATCGCGGCGAAGTTCATCTCGTCTTGATAACGCCGAACTCGGGCGAACTTCGGAGGTTGTTGCCAGATCTGCCGGACGAGGTCTTCGTCGTTCAGAATAACTATGCGGAATTGAAGAAAACTTTTGGGGTCCCTGATTGCTGCGAACGAAGGTTCATTTATGACAGCGAAGGCGGCTTAAGCTATCGCGATTATTATCGTGAAGCGGATTTGACGCCGCGTCTTAATCTCCTCGCTCATAAAACACTGCCACCGGTTTCTACCGTCCTCACTGATGCCTTGCAATCGTGTCGGACAGGTCCACTTGCTGCGTTACGAGAAGAAACGCGGAATGAGACCTCGCGTAGAGCGATGGTGATGCTATTTACATCCGTCTCTTCAACATGTCCGTCGGGAGAGCTTCTCAGAATGGCGGCGCGCCAGGTGAAACAGAAAAGCGCTGATCTTCTAATAATCGTTCCAAAGGAGTACTCGGATTCGGATTGTGAGAACCTAAAGACAAACTTCAAGCTAAACGCAAGCGTCACGCGGTTCGATTCCGAGCTGTCAGAAAAGTGGAGTACGTTGGTGCGCCAGTACGGTGAGGCGAAGATCAACGGAACTGTCGTGCTGGTTGAGCGGGGCTCTGTTTCGCTTGTTACTGATCAATCGCAGGTGGAGCACGAACTGGCTCGATTCTAATTGGATTGCAACAGTGATCAGACTGATTACAATCTGTTTCTTCATTGTCCTCGCATATGGCCCATGTGCGCTCAGAGGTGAGCACGCGCTGCCCAAAGCGACGAGCACGAACGCTTTTCCAGAGTTAATGGTCAAGCAGCAGTTACAACAATCTATTGGAAGAGACAAGGGAAACAAGGTCGTAAACATCGCGCCATTTCGCAAGTTGAATAATCGACAAGCCGGGATCGTTTTTCCGGCAAGCGTCTGTTATTCGGATTCAGGCGGTTTGTACATTTCCGATAATAATGGTCAGAAGATTCAATACTGGCCCTCTGATTCAACAATCGCAAAGGTTCTCACGACCGACGCAAGCAACGGAGAGTTGAAGTTTCCTAATACCATACGGTGGTCGTCGAATCGGATTCTTGTCTCAGACAACGACGGGATCAAAACGTTTTCTCCTGAAGGTCATCTGGAAAGGTTGACCAGATCTTATTTTGGTATCTCATCGTTCGCTGTCACTGACAAAGGAACAATACTCGCCAACACGCTGATCAGAAATCCCGCTGATGATGATCCCTTGATCGTCGAAATTGAGCCGAGCGGCAAACAGCTCAGAGGTTTCGGCGTGAGGCGTAACGTCGCAGGTCATAACGGAGCGGAAGACGTCGCCTTCTTAGCCGTTTCGAAGACACTGCTGTTTGCAGCTTTCAAACACCATCCGACGGTCGAAATCTACGACCTCGAGTTCGGCCAATTAATTCAACGGCTGACAATCGATCATCCAGTATTCCGTGATTTGCAGCAGGAGTTGAGGAGCGCAAATGCTTCAGAAGGCGAACAGCACGATCGAGTTTTTATACCGCGGTATTTGGCCGGAATTCGAGTTGTAGATAACCGTATCTTCTTGTGCTTGCATCTTCCAGAACCTGAAATCTGGGAGGTCGATCGGCAGGGAAACCCACTGGCCCAGTTCCGGATAACTGGTCTGCCGCCTGCTGTGGACGTCTTCGGCTTCGATGTGCGTCTCGACAACGGAAGCTTATTGTTCGCGGTGGGGACCATCGACCAACAATGGAACGCCACCGTTTCCGAAACGAAAATCTCACCTAACTTATAAAGGAGCTGACTATGACAAAGAAAATCGACTTTGCACTTGCGGTAATGGTCCTTCTCTTATCGCTTCTTTCCTCAACCATCCTCACGGAGAGGAGGGTCATGGCAGACGACTTTGTAATCGAGGGTGATCTCGCGTGCACGACCATTAGTGGCTGTTGCGGGTCCGCGACTTGTGGCGGTCCCGGATCAGTTAATGGCTGCACCCTCACTTGTTCAGGTGGAGGCACAATCACCTGCGCGAAGGTTGTAAATGGCACTTGCCAGTGAGTTAGCGCACACTTAGAGCAGTTTTCGTCAGGAACGCAAGCATGAGTTCCCATAACTTGATGCGCATCTGCGCAGGCGTAGCAGTTTGGCTGGTAGCGTCGCTTATCGTCGCCAAGTCTCAAGCGCCGGTAGCGCAAAATCCGTCCAGGACATCGGCGACTCCGTCAGACCTGGTCGTGAAGGTGTCCAGATGGACCAGCTTATTAGATCAACAAACGATTGATGCTCGTTCTCTGTCAGACGAGATACGACCGGACGCAATGGTCTCGATCGCTGATGCCTACTGGGAACTCTCACCAGACAAATCCAAAGAGTTATTTGTTGCGGCGTTGGACTCAGCTTTTTCGATCGAAAAAGAAAACCTCCGACAACTCGCTCTGAACCGCATTATCTCTGCGGCAGCGAAACGAGATCCACAGCTTGCGAAAACTTTAACGCGGTCTTTGCTGGATAAAGACAGTGGTCCAAAGCACGCAATCGCCGTCGCGGTTGAACTGCTGAATTCAGATACGCAAACAGCAGAGGCCATAGCTTTGTCGTCCGTCGCCTTCGGTCCATCTTTCGATTCCGCATGGCTGATTTTTCAGCTGCAAAAACGCGATGCCGCGGCTGCCGATCGTGTTTACAGTGCCTATCTAAACAGCCCGAACTCCCGAACGCTGCCTAAACTTCTTTGGCTGGCCGGGTACCCGTTTGGATATGGAGAAGCGTTCGGCGGTGCGATGGATCCGGTTCAGTTAACCGGCATGTCTGGTTTTCGAGTTGATATCTTAACGCCGAATCGCGATCTCGCCATCGCCTTTTTGAACGCGGCCGATCAAGCGATCGCTGCGGCAATGAATTCTCTAAACGGCGCGACGCCGGAACAGGTTCAAGCGGTGAACAGTTTGGTCTTCTTTACCGTGACGTACGCACTACCTGAAGTTCAAAAGTATCGGCCGGACCTGTTTGCCCGCTGGTCTTCACTAGAAGTTGAGTGTTCGCAAGCCATCAATCCCGATCATCGCCTCGCGATCGCGAACAAACTACGAGCCATTCTCGCTGATAGAGACCGCGCTCGAAGTACCGATCCTGGTTCTTCAGTAGAAGAGAGTCTGGAAAAGGCTGAGCAATTAACGGGTTCGTGTCAACGCGACGCCATTTACGCAAAAGCATCGCTTGATCTGTCTTACAAGATGGATTTCAAAAGGGCGAGCTCCGTCGCCGACAAGATCAGCGGCCTCGAGCTTCGCAACGATGTCATTCAGTTTATCTATTACGATATGGCAGCGGCCGGCGCTTCGGCAAAGTCGTCAATCACGATCGATGAAGCACTGAAATATGCAAACCGAGTAGAAGCGCCGGAGCACCGCGCTCTGCTCTTTTTGAGACTCGCCGCTCAACTATACAAAGGCGGCAAAGAAGAAACCGGTAAGCAACTCATTCTGGAGGCAATCAACTTGTCGGAACGCGTGACGGATCCATCGGCGCGCGCGGCTGTCCTCGTTGCGATAGAAAAACAGCTATCGGAATCTGACTTTGAAGATCGCTTCAGGGCGTTGAAGAATGCCGTCGCGGTATTGAATCGCAATAAGCAGACGCGGATCGATCAGCTTTCGGTGTGGCGCCGAGTGGATCTCGGTTGTGAACAGAAGGGAGTCGTCTGGCACGGCGGACGCGTAGCAAACCTCAGCTTGACTGATGGCCTTGTGAGATTTTCGCAGAGTCGTGAGGATGAGGCGCTTCAGTTAGTCCTGGAACTCGATCCCGGCGTGAACCGCATTAGAGCGGTTGCAGCGGTGGCCGGCTCAGCGATCAAGAAAATCAAAGCTGAAGAAGGTTCGAAGCGGAATACAGCGGAAGCAAAACCGAAGTAGGTTCTCGATCAGATTCAGCGATTACCTCACCAACTCCCGCGGCCGATCCTTATCCAACCAACTCGCGCAGCCGATCCTTTATTACAACATCCTTCGGCGTCTTTGCGCCGCCATTGAGCCACTCATGCAGCTTCTTCACGGTGAGCGTATGCGTCACGGCTGTCCTGATTTCAATATCCAACTGGCTTAACGCGCCCGGTTCGCAGTCGTGTTCGCGGAACGCGCGGATCGCGAGCGCCGCCGCTTCATACATACTCGCGGCTTCAACCTCAACCTGGTGCCGGATACCCGACAGATCGAGATAGGAGACGACGCATTTGGCCATGCCCCGCACTCTAGCAATCAGATTTTCGTTTTGGAATCAATGAAGTCTTGCAACTGCAAAGCAGTGTTTTGAAAATCCTACTTATCCCGCGCGAAATCTTTTTTGCTTTCCGCGAGAAAATGATTAATTGGCGACGCTCGATGTTTATCCGTCGGCGAGCGATGGTTATCGGGCGGGAAAACTTAACTGCACTTGCTGCGGGGATAAATAGGATCCCTGGAAAGTCATACTGATATCGGCCTGCACAACCAGGAACAGCAAATCCTAAACAGGATCTCCTGGCCGCAATGTGCAATTTCAGCGCCGATAATCATCGGCCGGCGCAGTGCAGACAAAACTTGGTCCAAGATCAAAGTGATCCGCCGAGTTGCAAACATCGAACGGCTTACGATGTTAAATCACTTCGTTAATTTAAATGAGTCGAAGAACCTCTTTGAAGCTGTCTCGAAGAGTTCAGTGCGATCGGCTGGGTTCGTTGATGGTTTGCCATCGCGGAACGCAACATCCGGGTGTGCGGTGAGTATGATGTGGTAGAGACGTCCCTTAGCGTAAAAGAATCTTCCCTTCAAGATTAGGCCATAACGATCCACCAGCACTTCTTTGCCGACGATTCCATCAAACGTTACGTCGTTTTCACTTAGCATAGTGCCCTTGGCCGCGGTACGGTCACGAGTTTCAGCAAGTGCTATCTTGTTTTCCGCCGGGGTTTTCGGAAACGTTGAAACGTCGGCATAGGAAATATAATAGAGAAACTGATCTGTTTTAAGGACGAAGAAATGCGTCTTGAGTGGACCGGCGGTCGAGCCAATGGTGCCGATGTCTTCCTTTGGAATGCCTGGAAGGTGAACGGTGAATTGACCCTCAGCGGAGCTGAATTGCTTCCACCCACTCGTTTCGTCTTCCTTCACCGGCACTGGTTGCTTTTGAGCCACCGCGGCGCCGCAAATGAGCGCGACTAGCAGGATAACGCTGGATCTAAATCTCATTGATTCCTCGGACTAGCCACGCCGTGGTGGTGAAGAAACTGAGGCTGTGCCAGACGCCGGCCTTTGGTATCTAGACCATAAAATCGAGTGTGTTTCGTTGAGGCCGGATATTCTTGTCGTAAACGAAATTGTAACCACAGATGCATACAAACGTCGCGATCAAAACAAGTATCACGGCAACGATTTTGACTGTGCGGAGAGGCATCATGGCGGCCAGTGTATAATTCCCTCGCCACAACTTCAATTCCGAATCTCAGCCTCCATTTGTTAGTGCCGGAATTACGCGCTAGACTGCGTTTCGCGGCATACGACCAGAGCCGTAATCCTTTAGTTGCGAAAGTGGCGGAATTGGCAGACGCGCCAGACTTAGGATCTGGTACCGAAAGGTGTGGGGGTTCGAGTCCCCCCTTTCGCACCAAGTAGAAAGTATTGAAGCGAAAACATGAAAACAGAGTTAACTGACGTCTCCCCAACACGCAAAGAGATCCGCATCGAGATCGAGCCGGCGGTCGTGCGCAGCACTTACGATCGCATCAGCGATGAGTACGGCAAGGCAGCGAAGGTCCCCGGCTTCAGACCCGGACACGCCCCGCGCTCCGTCATTCGCACGCGCTACAAAAATGAGATCCGCACCGAGGTCCTGCGCGAACTCCTGCCCGAAGCCGTGAACAACGCCATCGGCGAACACTCGCTCGCCGCCATCGGCGAACCCAACGTCGAACTCGACAACACCGAAGCACTTGAACATCTCGGCGATGGCCCGCTGACAGTTAAGGTCGGCGTCGAGGTCCTGCCCGAGATCAAACTCGAGAACTATAAAGGACTCGAAGCACAACGCAGCGTTCGTCCCGTCACTGACGAAGACATCAACCAGACGATCGAAAACCTGCGCAACGCTTCCGCGGCGTTAGTGCCAGTCGAAGATCGCGGCGCTGAACTCGGCGACACAGTCACCATCAACGCGCGCGGCAACTTCGTCGAGGAGCCGGAAGAGGAAGAGATCAAGGTCGATGACGTGGAAGTGGTGCTCGGTGGACCAGGCGTGCAACAGGAATTTACCGACAACCTGCTCGGCGTCAAACCCGATGATAAGAAGACTTTCGAAGTCGAGTATCCCGCAGACTTCACTTCCCCAGGTCTCGCCGGCAAGAAACTGAAATACGAAGCCGACGTCACCGCAGTGCGTCGCAAAGAATTGCCGGAAGCAGACGACGAATGGGTCAAGAGTCTCGGCTACGACTCTGATACCCTCGCGACGCTCAGAGCGAAGATTCGCCACGATCTCGAACTGCACGCGAAACACGAGTCCGACAACAAACTGCAAGCGGCGCTCGTGCGCAAACTAGTCGCCGCGCATGAGTTCGAAGCGCCGCAGAGTTTCGTCGAACAACAACTCAACCAGCGTCTGCAGACCGTAGTGCGCGACATGATGAACCGCGGCTTCGATCCACGCAACGAAAACATCAACTGGGACGGCGCGCGTGAAGAGTTGAAGGCGCAAGCTGAAGAAGATGTGCGCGCGACGATGCTGCTGGATCAGATCGCCGAAGCCGAAAATATCACGGTCTCAGACGAAGAAGTGGAAGCAGAGATCGAGCGGATCGCAACTGCCTCGCAACAGTCAGTAGAGCAAGTGCGGGCTGCCTTGACAAAGAGTGGAGGCGAACGTAGCATCGCGCACAGATTGCGCAATCGTAAAGCGCTCGATCTTCTAATTGAAAACGCGAACATCACAGACACTGAGTGGACTGAACCAAAGGACGCTGAGGCAGAGCAGAGTGACGAGTCATCGTCAAAGAGTGACGAGGCTTCGGCATAAACAAACCTCAGTCCTTTGTTATTAAAAGAGGTCAGAAGAATTCTATGGCTTTAGTCCCCATGGTCGTCGAGCAAACGTCACGAGGCGAACGCGCCTTCGATATTTACTCGCGACTACTGAAAGACAATATTATTTTCCTGGGTACCCCGATCGACGATCAGATCTCCAACCTAATCGTAGCCCAACTGCTCTTCCTCGAAGCGGAAGATCCCGAAAAGGACATCAACCTTTACATCAATTCACCTGGCGGTTCGATTACGGCCGGAATGGCGATCTACGACACGATGCAATTCATCCGGCCCGACGTCACTACCATCTGCGTCGGGCAATGCGCTTCGATGGCGGCCTTACTACTCGCCGCGGGCGCTAAAGGAAAACGCTTCGCTCTTCCCAACTCTCGTATCCTCATTCACCAACCATCAGGCGGATCGCAAGGTCAGGCGACAGATATTCGCATCCAGGCTGAAGAGATCCTGCGCATGCGCGAACTCACGTCCCAGATCATCGCGAAGCACACCGGGCAAACGTACGACACGGTCGAACGCGATGTTGAGCGCGATAAAATTATGTCTGCCATGCAAGCGAAAGAATATGGTTTAATAGACGAGGTCATCGCGCACCGGGAGTAAGACCGGACCCCATTCCCCAAAGGAGCTTCCGCTAGTAAGACTATGGTGAGACGAACCGATGATACTCTGCGCTGTTCATTCTGCGGTAAATCACAGAATGAAGTTAAGAAGCTCATTGCCGGTCCGACCGTTTACATCTGCAACGAGTGCATCGACATCTGCAACGAGATCATCACTGACGATCAGCAGGCAGAGTCGGTAGCTACTCGCCCGCCGTTGCCGAAGCCCAGCGAGATCAAAAATTTCTTAGACGAATACGTCATCGGCCAGGACGAAACGAAGAAGCGCCTGGCCGTCGCCGTGTATCAGCACTACAAACGCATCGAGCTCGGCCGCCGTCGTTCCGACGTCGAGATCCAGAAAGCAAACATCCTGCTGATCGGTCCGACCGGAACCGGTAAGACGTTGCTCGCGCAAACGCTCGCGCGCATGTTGAGCGTTCCCTTCACGATCGTCGATGCCACGACGTTGACCGAAGCCGGTTACGTCGGTGAAGACGTTGAGAACATCATTCTCAAACTCCTGCAGGCCGCGAACGGCGACGTCGAACGCGCGCAACAAGGCATCATCTATATCGACGAGGTCGACAAGATCTGTCGCAAGGACGAGAACCCGTCGATCACCCGCGACGTCTCCGGCGAAGGCGTGCAACAGGCGCTGTTGAAGATCCTCGAAGGGACAGTGGCCAACGTTCCGCCACAGGGCGGTCGCAAGCATCCGCACCAGGAATTCTTCCCGGTCGACACGACCAACATTCTCTTCCTTTGCGGCGGCGCATTCGTCGGTCTCGAGAAAGTGATCGAGAAGCGGCTGCGTAACAAGTCACTCGGCTTTCATGCCGAGGTCAAGAGCGGCAGTCACCGTCACGCTGAAGCACTCGGCCAGGTGCAGCCCGAAGATCTCATTCGCTTCGGATTGATTCCGGAGTTTGTCGGCCGCCTGCCTGTGTGCGGCGTGCTGCACGAGCTCGATGAAGGCGCGTTGATCAAGATCCTTACCGAGCCGAAGAACGCGCTCGTCAAGCAGTATCAGAAGAAGTTTGATTTCGATAACGTCAAGTTGAAGTTCACCGAAGACGCTCTCAAGGCTGTCGCCCGACAGGCCGTCGAGAGAAAGGTCGGGGCCCGCGGCCTGATGATGATTCTCGAGGAACTGCTGCTTGATGCCATGTACACCCTGCCCTCGCAGAAACGTGTTAAGGAATTTGTCATCACGAGCGAGATGGTCGAGCGCCGCCGCGCGGTTCCGGGTGAAGGCCTCACTGGAATTGACGGCGCCGCTGCCTAAAACCCGTTAAATCCCATGCCCGCTCTACTTGCGCAAACGACGCTTCGCGTCAAAATGCGAAAGTAGCGCACCTGTAGGAAATGAATTACAATTAGGCCTCTTTTTACGGCAAAGGCCCCCCAGGGAAAGCTGTTTCAAACCATGGAAGAATACTCAGACAGAACCCCCGCCGACGTAGCCTGGTACCCGATGGTACCCATTCGGGACGTCGTGATATTTCCGTTTACTAAAGTCGCTTTCAAAATCGGTCGCCCCGGATCTGTTCGTGCCCTCGAGCAGGCGCTCGCGGGCGATCGGACCATCTTCTTAGCGACCCAGCACGATGCAACTGTCGATGAGCCTGCGCCTAACCAAATCTACGGCGTCGGCACGCTCGGCCGTATTCTCCAGTCGCAAAAACAGGACAACGGCCAGATTAAAGTCGTGGTCGAAGGTCGCGAACGCGCCACGACTGTGCGCGTGGAAAATAGCGACGGTGCTTTCATGGCGCTCGTGCGTCGCGCGCCTGTGGTGAACGAAGAAGGCACGCGCCTCGACGCGCTGATTCAAAAGGTCGGTCAACTCGTCGAGCAACATCTGCGGCTCGCGCCGGATACACAGACGGACGCGCTGCAGACTGCGTTGCGTAACCAGGAGCCTTCGCATCTCGCCGATGCGCTCGCCTCGCAATTGCGAATCTCAGTCGAAGACAAACAAGGACTACTCGAGATCTTCTCGACCCAGGCACGGCTCCAGCGTTTGATCGAACTGCTCGAAACCGAGATCGAGAAACGTCAACTCGATCGCACGATCCAGACGCGCGTGAAGCGCCAGATGGAGAAGGCGCAGAAAGAGTACTACCTCAACGAGCAGATCAAAGCGATTCACAAAGAGCTCGGCCGCAAAGACGAGAAGGCCGAACTCGAAGATCTGAAGAAGAAGATCGAAGAAGCGGGCATGACCGAAGAGGCCAAAGAGAAAGCCATGCAGGAACTGCACCGGCTCGAGGCCATGCCGCCGATGTCCGCCGAAGGAACTGTTTCGCGCACTTACATCGACTGGCTGATCAGTGTGCCGTGGAAACAGAAGTCGAAAGAGATCAAGGATCTCGTCAAAGCCGAAGAAGTGCTCAACGAAGATCACTTCGGACTCGAAAAGATCAAAGAGCGCATCCTCGAATATCTTGCGGTGCGCCAGTTAGTGAAGAACCCGAAAGGTTCGATCCTCTGCTTTGTTGGTCCGCCGGGAGTCGGCAAGACGAGTCTCGGTAAATCGATCGCCCGCGCTACGGGCCGAAAGTTTGTGAGACTCTCGCTCGGCGGCGTTCGCGACGAAGCTGAGATTCGCGGGCACCGGCGCACGTACATCGGCGCGCTGCCCGGCCAGATCATCCAGATGATGAAGAAGGCCGGCACAGTGAACCCGGTGATCCTGCTCGACGAAGTCGACAAGCTCGGCGCGGACTTCCGCGGCGATCCGAGTGCGGCCCTTTTGGAAGTGCTCGATCCGGAACAGAACCACACGTTCCAGGATCACTACCTCGACGTCGAATACGATCTCTCGAAAGTGTTCTTCATCGCGACCGCGAACGTGCTGCACACGATTCCGCCCGCGTTGCAGGACCGGCTCGAAATTCTCCGTCTCTCGGGTTACACCGAGCGCGAGAAACTCGAGATCGCGAAACGTCACCTCGTAGTCAAACAAGCCGAAGGCAACGGCCTGCGACCCGAACAGATCGATTTCACTGACGAAGGAATTCTCGAAGTCATTCGCCACTACACGCGCGAAGCGGGCGTCCGCAATCTCGAACGCGAGATTGGTTCGTGCTGCCGCAAGATCGCGCGCAAGTTTGTCTCCGAGCAACTGGGCGACACGGCGAAAGACTCGATCGATGCGGCGCGCGTGCGCGAGATGCTCGGCCCGATCAAGTTCCGCCAGCAGGGCATCGCCGCGAATAGCGAGGTTGGTCTCGCAACCGGTCTGGCCTGGACGGAGATCGGCGGTGAAGTACTTCAGATCGAAGCCACGCTCGTGAAGGGACGTGGCGGCGTGACGCTTACCGGCAAACTCGGCGACGTGATGCAGGAGTCGGCACAGGCTGCGCTCACTTGCATTCGCGCGCGCGCCGAACGGCTGGGCATGAGTCTCGACTTCATTCGCAAACGCGATCTGCACATTCACATTCCGGAAGGCGCGATCCCGAAAGATGGTCCGTCAGCCGGCATCACGATGGCTACGGCTATGGCTTCGGCGCTCGCACGTGTTCCCGTGAAGCGGAACGTCGCGATGACGGGCGAGATCACCCTGCGCGGACGCGTGCTGCCAATTGGCGGCGTGAAAGAGAAAGTTCTCGCTGCTCATCGCTTCGGCATCGACACGATTATCCTGCCGAAAGACAACGAGAAAGATCTCGGCGAGATTCCGGAAGAAGTACGCGACGCGCTGACAGTCAATTTCGTCGAGACGATTGACGAAGTGTTGTCGCTGGCGCTCGAAGAGGCTTGCCCAACTGAGGCAGCCGCAGGCGAAGGTCCGCCGCTCTGGACAACCGAGCAGCCATCACAGGGAATTCAAACCAGCTAGTTAACTCGTTAAACCCTAACGTTTGTCCTTGATAAATAGGAGACAGTCGAACTATGAGCAAATACAAAGATGCTGACCTGATCTTGAAGCTCTACGATCTTCGTCGTGAGAAGACGATGCGCGACGCGCGCAATTGGTTCTTTACGTTCGCTCCCGAAGGCCCGCAGGATTTTCTCGATGTGTTGACCAGCGATAAGAGCGGTTTGTATCGCATGGTGATCTCTTACTGGGACATGGCGTGCTCGCTCGTCAACAACGGCGCGATCGACGCGGACATGTTCAACGACGCCAACGGCGAACACATTTTTGTTTACGCCAAGTTGGAACCATTCCTGCCGATGTTGCGCGAGATGATGGGCAATCCGAATTTCCTGGCGCATCTCGAACAGACGGTGAAAGCGATTCCGGATTACGAGCAGCGTCTCGCCACGATCCGCGAACGCATGCAGAAGATGATCGAGCTCTGGAAGCAGAAGAACGCTGCCCAGGCAGCGGCCGCTTCCGGCGACTAGTACTTTCGAGGGGCGGCTGTCGTCATGCAGCCGCTCCTCTTCCTACTCGGATGAAAGTTACCAGCGCGGAATTTCTCAAAAGCGCCTTCCAGGAAACAGACTGGCCCCGAGATCCCAAACCCGAAATCGCCTTCCTCGGTCGTTCAAACGTCGGTAAATCGAGTCTGATCAATTCCCTGCTATCCGTTCGCGGTCTTGCGCGCACGTCGTCAACTCCCGGCCGTACACAGTCGTTGAACTTCTTCACAATTAACGAGCGTTTTCGTTTCGTCGACTTTCCGGGCTTTGGGTACGCACGCGTACCGGCGAATATAAAATCCACCTGGGGCGAGATGGTCACGGCTTTTCTTGCCAAGCGCCGCCAGCTTGTGCTATCAATTCACCTCGTAGATTCGCGCCACGAACCCACAAAACAGGATTTGCAGCTTCACGAGTGGCTTCAGGAATATGAAAAGCCACGATTAATTGTTGCCACAAAATCCGATAAGCTTTCGAACAACGAGTTGAGAAAGAATTTGGAGCACATCGCCCGGGTGCTCGCTGACGACAGCGTGATGGCCTACTCGGCCAAAAGCGGCCGCGGTCGCAATGAGCTATGGCGCGCGATACAGAGCGCAGTGGAAAATTACAATTAACATCTTCATGTAACAGAGAAGAAACTCTCGGTTGCACTTTTCAGTAGTAAGCTTGTAAGCTAAAAGTAAGTCGTAGTCGGCAATCCGAAATCTCATAAGCCCCCTTTTGGTCAACCTGAATATTTGGGCCACGCGCGTAGAACGGGTGGCATCAAAAGCGATACTTGATTTGCCGTGCGCGGAAAGTTGAGGTACATTGCACAGCACCGTTTTGAGGAGAATCTGATTATTGCCCCGCGAGTGAAGGTGGGAATCGTCCCACGTCCGTCGCTTTAGCCGCCATTGTTCATAATCCCACGATTGATAATCACCACGACTGAGTGAGTAGAGAAATACTTTGCCGAGAAAAACTGATATGTCACAACGAACACGTCGCGCTGCCAGCGCGAATACCGATACCAATGGAGACGACGGAGGCGCCAGCGTAGCCACCGCCGAAGCTCCCGAACGAGAAACCCGCGACGGCCGCGACGGCAAGAATGAAGGCTTTCATAATCTTGCCGATCTGAAGGAGATGTCGATCTCCAAGCTCACGCAGATTGCCAAGAGCATGGACGTGCCCGGCGCTACGGGCATGCGTAAGCAGGAGCTCATCTTCAAAGTACTCGCGGCGCAGACCGAAAAGAGCGGTCTGATCTTTTCCGAGGGCGTGCTCGAAACACTGCCCGACGGGTTCGGCTTTCTTCGTGCCCCCGAGTACAACTATCTGCCCGGTCCGGACGACATCTATGTCTCACCCTCGCAGATTCGCAAATTCGATCTCCGCACCGGCGACACGGTCAGCGGCCAGATCCGTCCGCCCAAAGAAGGCGAACGATATTTTGCGTTGATCAAAGTCGAGGCGATCAACTTTGAGTCGCCCGATCAGGCGCGCGAGAAAGTCTTCTTCGATAACCTGACGCCGCTCTATCCGGAAGAGCAACTGAGAATGGAGACCGCGGCGGACAATCTGTCCTCGCGCGTGCTCGATCTCGTGACGCCGCTGGGCAAGGGACAGCGCGCTTTGATCGTTGCGCCTCCGCGCACCGGTAAGACGATGTTGCTGCAAACGATTGCCAACTCCGTCACGCAGAACCATCCGGAAACAACTTTGATCGTGCTGCTGATCGACGAACGACCCGAAGAAGTCACCGACATGCAGCGTTCTGTAAACGGCGAAGTCATTTCGTCGACCTTTGATGAACCACCGACTCGTCACGTGCAGGTCGCGGACATGGTGATTGAAAAAGCGAAACGCCTCGTCGAGCACAAACGCGACGTCGTGATTCTGTTGGATTCGATCACGCGTCTCGCGCGTGCGCACAACGCGGTCGTGCCGCCGAGCGGCAAGATCCTCTCGGGCGGTATCGATTCGAATGCGTTGCAGCGTCCGAAGCGATTCTTCGGCGCGGCGCGTAACATTGAAGAAGGTGGCTCGCTGACGATCATCGCCACGGCGCTAATCGATACCGGTTCGCGCATGGACGACGTGATCTTCGAAGAGTTCAAAGGTACCGGTAACTCGGAAATTCATCTCGATCGCCGCTTGAGTGACAAGCGACTGTTCCCCGCCATCGATCTGCAGCGTTCGGGAACGCGCAAGGAAGAGTTGCTCATCAGCAAGGAAGATCTCAATCGCATTTGGGTAATGAGACGCGTGTTGAATCCGCTCTCGCCCGTCGAGCAGATGGAAGTCGTGCTCGAGCGATTGGAGAAGACCAAGTCGAACGCCGAGTTCCTGGCCTCGATGCAGAGCTAGGCCACAGATGACACAGATGAAAGGATGGACACTTGATCCGTGTTCATCCTTTCTTTTTGCCTCCCATTAGCTTTCCTTCGTAACTGATGCGCGTCGCAATCCTGACTTCTGAAGCTGTGCCCTTCGCGAAGACCGGCGGGCTGGCGGATGTTTCGGGTGCGCTGCCGAAAGCTCTCACCGAACTCGACGTCGACGCGCGTTTGATATTGCCGTTGTACGATCAGATCGATCGTCGCTTGTTGACGGACGAACTGATCGAGAACGTACCCGTAGAGTGGCGCGGGCGTGTACACACGGTTCGCTTCTGTCGCAGCGACTCCGCGGGCGCGCCGGCTTACCTCGTTGAAGCGCCCGAGTTTTTTGCGCGCCCGAATATCTATGGTTACCAGGACGATCACGTCCGTTTCGCATTCTTCTCACGTGCGGCTTTAGCGCTGCTGAAACATCTCGACTGGCAACCGGACGTGGTCCATGGCAACGATTGGCCCTGCGGTTTCGCGGTTGCGGAGTTGCGCGCGCGCCGTCGTTACGATTCGTTCTTTCAAAAGACGAAGACGCTCTTTTCGTTGCACAACGTCGGTTATCAAGGACTGTTTGACGCCGGCGATCTTTGGTGGCTCGGGTTCGGCGATCCGCCTGACCGCGACGACTTCATGCTCGATCGCGCAGCGTCGGCGTTGAAAGCCGGAATCATTGCCGCGGATGCTTTGTCCACTGTGAGTCCGCGTTATGCGCGCGAGATTCAAACGCGCGAACAAGGTCACGGGCTTGAATGGCTCTTGCGCGCGCGCAGCGATCGCCTCGTTGGGATCGCGAACGGTGTTGATTACGAGCTTTGGAATCCGGAAACGGATCCGCACATCGCGGCGAATTTTTCGGTTGACGATCTGTCTGGCAAACGCGAATGCAAGATCGATCTGTTGCGTCGTTTTGGTTTGCCCGAGGAACCGGAGCGGCCGGTGATTGCGATCATCTCGCGTCTGGTGGGCCAGAAGGGTTACGACTTGATACGCATGATTTCCGACTGGATCGTGCGGACGGGATCGTTCTTCATCGCGCTCGGCGCGGGCGCGCGCGAGTACGAGGATTTTCTACAGCGCTGGCACGACAGCGCGCCGCAGCAGGTAGGGATTTACAAAGGTTACGCGGGCGAGCCGTTGGCCCATCAGATCGAAGCGGGCGCGGACATGTTTCTGATGCCGTCGTTGTACGAACCGTGCGGCTTGAATCAGATGTACAGCATGCGCTACGGCACCGTGCCGATCGTGCGCGCAACGGGTGGTTTGGACGATACGGTCCAGCAGTTTGACCCGGCCAGCGGGACCGGGACTGGTTTCAAATTTGGACCGTACGAAGCGGGCGCGTTACTTGAAAAAATACGCGAAGCCCTTTACTTTTATGCGCGGTCCGACGACTGGCAAAAGATCCAACTTAACGGAATGCTGGTAGACAATTCCTGGACGGCCGCAGCCAAAAAGTATTTGGAGCTGTATCGGGAGCTAATAAAACTCTGACTCGCAAGTCTCTCCCATTCGAAACCCGCCTGGCCCGGCGGATTCGTTCGCGCAAAGTCGCGGACGCAAAACTGCGTGCGCGCCAGGCTCAGGGCAAACTGCGTCGCTTCGTCATCACCAACTTCCGCAAGGAAGAAACCATCGCCGCCCTCGCGTTGCGACGCGGCGAGTGCAATCGTTGCGGCGCGTGCTGCGAACTCGTTTTCAAGTGTCCCTTCCTGAAGAAAACTGCCGACGGCGCCTCCCTCTGCGGCATCTACGAGAATCGCCCCAACTCATGTCGCCTCTTTCCCATCGAGCCACGCGACATCCAGGAAGTGCGCGGCACTTGTAGTTACTACTTTATCGAAAAGCCCGTGAGACTCGAGAAGGCGAGCTGATCATCTCTTAGATCAATGTCAAAAGTTGTTGCAGTTATCGGCGCCCAGTGGGGCGATGAAGGCAAAGGCAAGATCGTCGATCTGCTCGCGGAGCAGTTCGAGATCGTCGCGCGCTACCAGGGCGGTCACAACGCGGGCCACTCGGTGCAAGTCGCCGATCAATCGTTCGTGCTGCACCTGTTACCGTCGGGGATCGTGCATCGTGGCAAGACCTGCGTGCTCGGCAACGGCATGGTGATCGATCCGAAAGCCTTCTTCATCGAAGCCGATCGTCTCACGCAACAAGGTATCGAAGTAACGCCCGAGCGCGTGAAGATCAGCTCGCGCGCGCACCTGATTCTTCCCTATCATCGCGCGTTGGACCACACGAGCGAAGAACGCCTCGGCAATGAAAAAGTCGGCACCACTTTGCGCGGCATCGGCCCGGCTTACGAAGACAAAGCCGGCCGGCGCGGCATTCGCACGGCGGACGCGCTCGTGCCCGACGTGCTGCGCTCGCGTATCGAACGAAACCTCGAAGACGCGAATCGCATCATCTCCGCGTACGGCGGCGAACCGCTCAACGCCGACGAGATTTTCAAAGAGATGTCGGTGCTGACCGAGCGTCTTGGTCCATTCATCGCCGACACGACGCACTTCCTGAACGTCGCGGCGAGCGAAGGCAAGTCGATCCTGCTCGAAGGCGCGCAGGCGACGCTGCTCGACGTGGACCACGGCACGTACCCATTCGTCACTTCTTCAACGACCGTTGCCGGCGGTGCGATCATCGGTACCGGTCTCGCGCCGAACCGTTTAAGTGGTGTGCTCGGGATTGTCCGCACTTACACCACGCGCGTTGGCGAGGGTCCGTTTCCCACTGAAATGCTCGAGGGCGAGGCGGAGTTGGGGCAGATGATTCGCGAGCGCGGCCGTGAGTACGGCGCGTCGACGGGACGGCCGCGGCGCTGCGGCTGGTTCGACGCTTTTGCCACGCGTTATGCCGCGGAGATCAACGGCTTCACTTCGGTGGCGTTAACGAAGCTCGACGTGCTCGATACACTCGACGAGATCAAAGTCTGCGTTGGTTACAAACTCAACGGCCGCATGTGTGAATCGTTGCCGCCGGTATCGCAGGATCTGCGGCGCGCCGAACCGGTTTACGAGACGTTGCCTGGCTGGCAAAGTTCGACGTTGGGCATGACGGAGATGGGCTCGCTGCCACCCAACGCGCGCGCCTATGTTGATTTCCTTTCGTCGCAAATCGGCGTTGAGATCGGCTTGATCTCGACTGGTCCGGAGCGTTCGCAAACGATCATCGTGCGCGACTCGGCGCTCGGCGATTGGCTAAATCAAACAGCCGATACGCAATGATGATGTAGGCCGCGACGACCCAATCAAAACTCACACAGGCAAACACGTACGCTACAGGAGCAAAACTCCGGCCTCGTCCAGCGTGATGTACGCCGAAATCCCACAGCGGATGCAGCGCGTAGCCGAGCGCGAGCCAGTAAGGCGACCCGCGCCAGCCGTAGAGTCCCAACACCCCGAACGCGACTATTTGTAGCAACTCAATCAACAACCAAACTCGCGGCGTCGCTTCGTTGAACGCAAAACCGAAATAAGCCCCTGCGGCCGCAAACAGCACCGTCGCCAGTAACGTCCTTCCCACAATATCTTTCACAAACCGTGACAGCAGAAACGCCAACACTGACAGAACGCCGCCACCGATTGCGCCTTCGATCAGCACCGCACGTACGAGTTCAGCCTGACTCATGGCGGCATACCTTATCAGATCGGCGTCGCGCGTTCGTACCACTTTGGACAATGTACTTTCAGTCGGGTAGAATGCGCGTCGTTCCGCAATTGAAAAGAGCACGCCCGCGCGTGCTCTCCGCATGTATGGGCCGATAGCTCAGTTGGTAGAGCAACTGGCTTTTAACCAGTGGGTCGCAGGTTCGAGTCCTGCTCGGCTCAATAGCCTCAGATTGGCGTAAGTTACAACGTCTTTCTTCCTCAAATACATCATCTTTCTTCCGCCCAAACTATACTTGTCCCCGCTTCTCCCAGTTGTACCTTACTTGTTCCTCACTTTGTTCCATCTTGGAGCCATCAACAGGGTGAGCCGAAGGAGAGTGCGAATTTTTGTATTCAGGTGTGAAGCTGCAGATGGCTAATCCACGTAATGTCCCTCAAGACTCGACTTCAACGCACCCGGTATCTCTTTCCAAGGAGCCGAGACGAGTTCCGTCGGCAAGTCAAAAGCATGCATGCGAGAGCCTAGCCATTGGCTGCGGAGCTCTTCGAATCGCCAACGATAATAGGGGCCACCCGCACGCCTCGTGTAAAAGACTGCGCACCACGTTTCACCCCTGTTCAGATCGATATAAACCCTAAGACCGTTCATTGACCTACTCGCTTTCGAAGTCGAAATCGGGAGCCGTTTCATAATTTTCATAAAAGGTTCCGGTGCTAAAAGCGGGGGATATCACGCGCACGGCCATGCGTACTGGAAATCTATCGACTTCATGACAGCTTGCCTGTGAAACTCCCGTCGCGCGTAGAGATGACGAAGTTGAAAGTTCTTACAGTGGGTATTTCTTCGATCGTGTTGGCGAGGGTCCTCAGCACTTCAGGGTAACTAGTTTGACTGTACGCTTCTGCGTCTTCCGCCGTGTCCCAGAAACTGTCGGCGATAGCTTCCGTACGGTCGCCCGCGATGAAAATGGTCTCATCACGGAAGCCCTTCTGCCGCCGCAGGATTGGGATGATCTCGCTTTCGGCAATCCGAGTAAGCTCCGTAGCCGCATTCGCTTTGAGTTTCATAGTAACTTGTCGTCCGAACATTTGTTCCTGCTCCTCGGTTGGCGGGCTGTTGACTTCAGGAGATCTGGTTGGTTCCAGAGGAGCTGAGAAGGGAGTAAGCCTGACTCGGTTCACAAGAACGCTACGCCGGCAAACACTATATGTCAAATGCAGGATATATCTTGCACAGAGTTGCAAGGCTGCGCTGAATTCCGCGCGTTATAAACTGGGTTCGCTATGCGTTGTTCAACTTCCGAAAGTGGTACCCCATTGCGGCCAGCCGCAGCGTTTCGGCAAGCTTGTCGTGATGCTTTACCAGCGCTTGAGTAAAGAAGCGCCAGAATTCTTTGCGCTCACCATCAACAATTCCAAGCTTGACCATTACGCGCGCGAATGCCGTGACAGCGCTAACGACATTATAGTGTTGGGGCTCTACAAACTGCTGGGCTGTTCGTTTCATCGAGTCAAGCGCCCGCTGGTAATACTCACGTGGAGCGTAAATGGTCTGCATGATCGACTGATAGCCTTGAATTAGCACAGCCGGATCCATTCGCGTCTTGAAATTCAAGGAGCAACTCGTATTGTTTCCCGAAGCTTCTCCCAATAACCTTCCCTCCCGCTCCAGCCGTTTCCATAACTGCGTATCAGGAAGCGCGTTTAGCAGGCCGACCATCGCGAGAGGAATCGCGCTCTTTCTGATGAAGTCGATCTGTCGCTCAAACACGTCATCCGGATCGTTGTCAAAGCCGACGATAAAGCCTGCCATTACTTCCATACCATAACTCTGAATCTTCTTTACTGATTCGAGCAGGTTACCTCGGTTTTGTGACTTCTGAGCTTCCTTCAAACTCTCTTCGACCGGTGTCTCGATGCCGAGGAATACGCGTCGAAAACCGGCTTCCCGCATATCCTCGAGCAGCAGCTCATCATCTGCCAGGTTGACGCTTGATTCAGTCAGGAGAGAGAAAGGATAACCATTTCGTTTCTGCCATTCTGCGAGCTCAGGCAGCAGCAGCCTGACATTCTTTTTGTTGCCGATGAAGTTGTCGTCAACAATAAAAACGGTTCCGCGCCAGTTGAGATCCTTCAACGCCTCAAACTCAGCCAGCATTTGTTGATTACTTTTTGTTCGTGGCACACGGCCGTAGATTTCAATGATGTCGCAGAACTCGCAGGAGAAGGGACAACCGCGTGAGTACTGCACGGACATTGCGCTATAGCGCTTCAAATTCGCCAGGTGAAAGTGGGCCAGCGGGGTCGCCGAAAGTGGTGGCCGTTCCACTGCCTGGTAGCGGCGTTTTGCAACTCCGCACGCGAGATCTTTTATAAATTGCGGCAAGGTAGTCTCCGCCTCTCCGACAAAGATGTGATCCGCGTCTGGTAGATCTTCGACCGTGGTGGTGACGTATGGACCACCGAGCACTACGCGTTTCCCAAGTGACTTGCAGCGTTTCACGACTTGTTTGAGCGAATCCTTCTGCACCAGCATTGCCGTGGCAAATACCATGTCGGCCCATTCAAGGTCTGAGGTCTTTAGCGACTCCACATTTAAATCAATCAATCGCCGTTCCCAGCCGGCGGGCAGTAACGCGGAGACGGTTAATAAACCTAGTGGGGGGAAGGCACATCGCTTACCCTCGAATGGCAACGCGTGTCGAAAACTCCAATAGGTATCCGGAAACTCCGGGTTGATCAACAAAACTTTCACAACGACACGCTCCTTCCTTCACTCTGATGGTCCATGTTCTGGGGCAACTATCAACTGAGCCGCCGGCGTTCGCGTACCCATGCGGCGCAACCAGCGGAAGTGGGACGAGAGTCCCGCAAGAAACGAGGCGTGCTCACCATATCTCACTCCAAAATCTCGACAGGTCTGTTCCACAAGTTTCGAGATAGCCGGGTAATTGACGTGACAAACACGAGGGAAAAGGTGATGTTCGATCTGAAAATTCAAACCACCGAGGAGCCAACTCTGAATTCTACTGTCTCGTGAGAAATTCACAGTGGTTTCGACTTGATGGATCGCCCAGGCATTTTCCATCGCCCCCGAGTCTTGTTGCGGCAATGGGAACTCAGCCTCTTCAACGCAGTGAGCAAGTTGAAAGACAACGCTGACAATCACGCCCGCAAGACCGACTATCAGAACGTAGAACAGGAGCACTATCCAGAGGGGATGGACCAGAAGCGGCAATCCAAAAGCTAATGTCATGAACAGTACTTTACCGCCGACAAACCCGACGAGTTCCCACCTTTTGGGCCGGGGCATTCGCGTGAGTCCGATCCGGCCAAGGATCACGTCACGGAAATCATCGTACAAATGCCACTTGATGACGTTCAGTCCGTAGAGGGGCCACAAATAGAAATACTGCCAGCGATGAAGTCCGAATCTCTTCTGATGTGGTGTTAACCGGCCGAAAAAAGAAATGTCAATATCGGCGTCATGGCCCGTGATGTTTACATAAGTATGATGTACGACTACGTGTTTCCAGTGCCATACATACGAACTGGCGCCTATTAAATCCATTGTCATGGCAGCCAATCGGTTGATCCAGGCGTGATTTGAATAAGAGTGATGACTGCCGTCGTGTTCAATGTTGAAGCCAATCGCCGCCATTGAAAGGCCAAGCAGAACCGCTAGAGGCAAAGCTTGCCACCACGATCCGGCTACGAACACGAGCAACGAATAGAACCCACCAAAGACAGTCAGAATAATTGCGGTTTTCAAATACATTGCGGGACAGTCGCGTTGACTGCGATTGGAACCGCGAAAATAGTTATCGACTCTTCGCCTTAACTCTTTATGAAAAGTACTGTCTCTTCTGAAAGTTAATCGGCTTTGAGCGACATCGCGAATATCATTAACGGACATACCTTGAAACACTCCTAAACTGCTTACCAAGCACTTTGATGCTCTCGCGGCGCTATGTTTACGCGTCACACATTGCAACTTCTTCTCAAAAACACGGGAGTGATGCTGAAGCGACAAAAAGATTACAGAGAACCACGTCGTATGTGCGATAGAGCACATATAAAAGAAGCTTAGAGTGGTGAAATTTCGAAGTTCTAGACAGAGCTCAATTCAGGTATGCATCGGTTGGTCGACTCAACCTTCGAGGCCCGACCGCCTTTGGCCTGCCGATTCGATGTCAAGGGTAATCCAACGCAATAGGAGCAGACATGCGTCTGGCAGACTTCATCTTACGTAACATGGAAACCATTCTTGGGGAGTGGGAAGCGTTCGCTGCGACATTACTCCCGGCGGCGGGGGACATGACAACCCTGGCCCTGCGCAACCACGCGCAAGAAATTCTAGAGGCTGTCGCGGAAGACTTATCAACGCCCCAGACGAAGGAAGCTCAGGCCGAAAAATCCAAGGGAAGGGCACCCACACTTAAGTTAGCCCCCGAGACTGCTGCACAAACGCATGCCGTGCTGCGGGCGCGAAGCGGCTTCGACATCAACCAACTGGCCGCTGAGTACCGCGCGCTACGCGCCAGCGTCCTTCACCTGTGGATGGAAGCGTGCGAGCCTGATGAGATTAGTCTGGATGATATCGTCCGTTTTAACGAGGCAATCGATCAGGCGATCGCCGAATCAATCGGCTTTTTCAGTGCGCAAGTAGATCAGGCGCGCAACTTGTTGCTCGGAATGCTTGGTCACGACATGCGCAGCCCGCTAAACACCATCCTGATGACTGCTCAGTATCTAGCCGCGTTGAACGCTGGAGCGAACGTATCGGACGCAGCATCGCGCCTGATTCGCGGCGGCGCTTCGATGAAGGCACTCCTGGATGACTTAATCGACTTCAATCGCACCACATTGGGACTCGGTATAAAAATCGATTTGGCAGAGGTCGATTTAGCAGCTCTGTTTAGGGATGAATTGGAGCAGTTGCGCGGAGCATATCCAAGTCGGCAAATCGAATTGGAAGTAGTAGGTGATACTGAAGGCACCTGGGATGGCGTACGGTTGCAGCAATTACTGCGCAATTTGGTCGGGAATGCGATCAATTACGGAGCGGCAGACACGCCGATTCGCGTGGTGCTTACGGGCAACGAGACCTACGTTACCATTGAGGTAAAGAACAGTGGGCCGGCCATTGAGAAAGAGATCTTGAACCAGATCTTTGATCCGCTTAAACGCGGGCTTGGACAAGGTGACCGCGATGACAATCGGGCAGGACTCGGCCTTGGATTGTATATCGTGCGCGAGGTTGCGCGGGCGCATGGGGGCGAGGTGACGGTGCGATCCGACAACGGAGAAACCGTTTTCACCGTGCGCCTGCCTCGCCGCAATTCAAAGCATCGTTAGCATTCTGCCTGCTCATCCGGGTCCAACTATTTTCCGTTTGCAGTACTTGCGGTATCAGACTGACTTGGGTTTTTTACTGAGTTTCTGCACTTCGTCAAGTAACTCGTCCAGACCTACTGGCTTCACGAGGCAAGCCTGTGCGCCAGCATCAAGGGCAGCTTTCTTGTGGCCTTCAAACGCAGCGGCTGTGTAAAAAGAATCGGAGTGGTCTGGTCGAAACGTAGTAAATACTACCGTTGACCACTGATGGACGGCGGTGAGAAGTGACCTCTGTTATCCAAGTAAGCGATCGAACTCGTCTTTGACAACTCGATAACACTCGCAGGCGGTATCTTCCAATTTCTGGCGGTCCAGGATCTGTATGCGGCCCCGAACATAACTAATAGCTCCTACGTCCTGCAGATGGCCCGCAGCCACAGTAACGCCCTCGCGGCGCACCCCCAACATATCCGCGATCAATTCCTGAGTCATGATCAACTCATCCGTTTCGACACGGTCGTGGCTTAACAACAGCCAACGGCAAAGTTGCTGTTCGACAGAGTGGAGGCGGTTGCAAACGGCGGTCTGAGATATCTGGGTGATTAGTGCTTGCGTATAGCGCAGCAACAGGCGCTGGAACTCACCACCCGTGGCGAATTCGTTCTGTAGCACCTTCGCTTTCATGCGAATAGCGTCGCCTGCGCTTTGGACCACGGCGCGGTTCGGCATGGTTCCTCCTCCCATAAAGAGAGCAATCCCCACTACACCATCATTGCCCGTCAATCCCATTTCGGCCGTGGCGCCGTTTTCCATGGTGTAAAGCAAAGAGACGATTGTCGTGGTTGGGAAGTAGACGTAATCCAAATGTCCGCTGAATTCGTAGACGACATCGCCAAGTGCAAATGAAATTTGTTGAAAGTTTGGGAGCAGGCGTTCGATTTCGTCCGGGGGCAGAGCGGCCAGGAGCCGGTTTTTACTGGGATCCAGGAGTCTCGAAGAAACTCGCACGTTGCATCTCCACTCTCACTTGCACTGGAGCCAAGGGAAGGCCGTTGGTCTGCAAGTAAGCAGAGCATATCACGCATGTGCGCCTATCACACACATGGACCATTTACCTGAAATCCGTGTTTAAGAGTTACTCAATGGCCTTGAGCATGAACTAAACGACGCAAGCGATCCTGGAAGAGCACTTCCATCTTTCCCGGCTCTATCAATCTTGTTACTTCTCCGATACCAAACATCTCATGTGTCATGGATTGCCCTGCACGGTACGTGAGTGTCCGGTCATAAGGCGAAGGGGCTTTAATCGACGGGCGAGGCAACGTTCGCGAAGCGAGTTTGAACGCGCTGACTGTGCCGCACTTCGGACAACTCACACGTGAAATCTGTCCGCGTTTATTTACAGACGTCACCGTGTGTCCACGTTCCTCATCACACATTGCGCAGAACTTATCAGTTCGGTCGCCTATTTTGAATACTTGTTCCATTGGTTTTCCCTTTCGCGTCGTTTGTAGCCGTTGAGGTTGACTAATGATCAAAAAACAAAAGCCCCCGGGCTAATATTCCCACGGAGGCTTTGCTGTTAAAACGGTCGCCGGAATGTCCAGCAACAGAAATTAGTAGCGAGAGCGACCGCCACCACCATTATTGCGGCCTCCACCGAAACCGCCACGACTACCACCGCGCTCTTCGCGAGCCTTGGCTTCGTTCACGTTTAGCGTGCGTCCCCCAACGTCATGGCCGTTGAACTGCTGAATCGCTGCATTGCCTTCTTCTGTCGACGACATTTCGACGAATGCGAAGCCGCGTGAGCGACCGGTGTCGCGATCTTCAATAACGTTTACCGATTCGACTGTTCCCGCTTGCGAAAACAATTCCTGCAAATCTTCGCGCGAAGTTTGGAACGAAAGATTACCGACATATAGTTTCATAGACATTTTTTGTGTGTACCTTTACCTGCTTTCAGGGGTAAGAAGAGAAGCTTTGAACCAGGTGTGCTTCGACGAAAACGGAACGAGCGAAGAAACGTGCGTTCGAATGCTCAATTGAGCAACTTCTACGGATTTAACAACCAACCTGCCCTCGAATCATGCAAACGCCTAGCTCTCATTAGCGCGGGCGCATAACCGTTCATGTGCGAGAGAGGAACCGGAGACTACGATGCACTTGTTATCGACTCGGTTGCAGATCACTTGATTAGTCGTGTCTCCCTTGGGCCGATTTCATGACATGTAGTTCATTTGTTGAGATTAACCCGAAACTGCCGAGGCTTCTGTG
Source organism: uncultured Blastocatellia bacterium (assembly GCA_946480785.1). Next base: position 63,147 of record CAMLLD010000003.1, read on the forward strand.
CGCTAGCTCGCTTATCGATTTCTGAGCAGCGATTGCCATCGCTACCAGGCTCATCATCATATGTGTGCTGCCGCACGGACATGCCCGAGCTCCGGTTGTACATTGAACCCGAATAAGGTTTTAGATCGAGAATGAAAGTAACTTCGATCAGTTGAGAGGGCTTTTCGCCCACCTGTTAGACAAGAGATCTAAGGTCGCGTTCAGTTCGCCACAGATGAATTTATGACAACAATCAGTAATTGTAGAACGCCTTTTATAATCAGGTTCATAGATACTAAACCGCGGGTCCTCCTGGAGCTCACTAATACGACGGAGATGACGCTTAAGTCCGTTGAGATCCTGACAGTATTTCTGAAGGACGAAGGGCCAGCCGCGGGCTCTTCGCGTGCGCATATCCGGTTCGACCCTATAAACTCTGTGCAACCGCAGGGAAAAGCCGTCATTTCTCACAGAACCTGGATCAATGGCACGCCGGCGAGTGAGGCACAGGATGAAATCGGACGTCTTCAAGTCGTAGCTGGAGCAGTCAAGCCTTATGTCTTGGACATTTCCTGGGAGGATGTGGATGGAAAGATCCAGTTTCAGAGAATCCCAGTCGGTCACTAGTTTGGAATAATTCATGTTGTACCCGCAGTTGGAACAAAGGTTACAAGCGTCAAAGCAGGCAGTGAATAGAGCCACGAGCGAGAGCATCGTTAAGCAGTGCAAAGAGTATCTTGCGCTACTCGCCGAATATCGAAGCCAGCTTTACGAACTGCAGGGAACGCCTGGTTCAAATCAACAGTCCGCATCCCCTTCCCTGTCCGAAGAAGTTCCGGATCGGAAAACGATTCGTGAAGCGATAGAGAGAACTACGCGGGAGCGAAATACAACCCAACTGCTTCTGCTCTCGTTCACTACGGTTAGTGGTTATGAGGCAGTGGAGCTATTTAACCGGCGGAACTACGGAGGCCATGACGATTGGGAACTGCGGGCCAGCGGAGTTAAGTTTCGTGGCGGAGACAATGGCGATCTGATGACGGTACAGGAAGCCGTTGACCTTGCCAGCCTGCTTCGACGAGAAGACCACCTCGCACAAAACGCTTCTGAATGCTCCCCTGGTGATTAATTTTTAATGCCGTCAAGTAGGCTTGTAGCTGGAAGAACATCAGCACTGCCACCCAAATCACAAATTGTCAGGCCAAGCAGGTGACGGTGGCTTCGTTACCACCAGCCTAATTCACCTATTGTTAGTAGCAGCGGTGGCGATTCTTGCACTTAATCTCTTGAGGCAGTACCGGAATCCGGTATAAACGCAACAGAGAAGTTACTGCGTCGGACCTGCTCAAACGATCGTTCCTCCGCTGAAAATGGGTCGCAGGTTCGAGTCCTGCTCGGCTCAAATCCCTTTTGAAGTGTCCCTTTGTAGTTACCGCTCTTAGTGATCCACGCCGCGGCCGGTTTTCTGTTGTAACTCGTCGATTCGCTTCGACGCTTCCGCCTTCGTCAAGTTGAGATCGACCTCTTCGCCGGCTTCCTCGGCCAGGGTCTGGAGGTAGGAGCGTTGGGCGCCGGTCATTTCTTCGTCGCCGGTTTTCCAGTCGTCGGGATCTTTGATCATGTTTGAGTTTTCAGTGTTGTCGATAGTGTCGTTGCGTTGTGCTGCTGTCCCCTTGCTCATTTTGTCTAAAACCCTCCGCAATAATCGATGATGACCTACGGCTGCTATGTTTCCAGCCTTGTTTCACCAAACTGTTTCAGAAGTGCAACACGATTTCAGCAGTAGGCAACACGCGGGCGCACCAAGCGGGAGTTTCTACATCACGTCGCGTCTCACAAACTCCCAACAACCCAGGAGCGCTGCGACAACTCCGCCGCCGGCGCCGAGTATAAGTGCGGTGGTGAAACGGGTTTCGGTGAACGTGTTCAGCGGTAACAGCCAGGGGTAATACTTTCCGACGGCCGCTCCGGCGGCGAACAGCGCGAAGAACGTCCCACCAATGCCCGCGCCGAGTGCGATCGCGAAACCCGCCCAGCGAACGCTGATCCACGTATGGATCGCGACGATCAACCACGCCGCTAACCACACCAGCAACGCATGCTTTGCGATCCACCAGTACGGAGCGGGGCCAACGTTTGCCAGTTCAGGTTTGAAAGAAGTCGCGACGACTCCGACGATCACGGTCATCAAGGCGAGGACCAATGTGCTGATCAGGACCAACACCTGGGCCACGACAAACTTCGACAAGTAAACAGAGTGACGCGGAACCGGCAGCGCGAAAATGTGCTTCCATTGCTTGTCGGAGTGTTCGATGCCGTTGAGCAGCGCGGTTTCGAGCGTGATGAGCAGCGGCATCATGAAGACGGCCCAGATTTGCAGCGAGTTCGTCGCATGCGTTTGCCACAAGTCGGCGGGCGCTTTCTTCGTTCGCCAGATGACAAAGAATTGCAGCAGCGCCACGAACAAAGGCATGACGAAGATCACGCGAAACGCGAGCGTACGCTTCAACTTCAACAACTCCGCGTGCAATGCGCGCAACAGTGACATCAACCGGTTCTCCTCGCCGCTTGACCATCGGTCAACGTCAGAAAAATGTCTTCGAGCGAATGCTGTGAGACTGCGAGATGAAACACGTCCACACGATGGTCCAACAACAGCCGGTTAATCTTCACCGCATCCGACGGGCCATTTGCCCTAACACTCAACAATCCGTCGCGACGACCGACATTCCAACCCGCCTGCATCAAACAGTCGATCGCCGCCTCGGGTTGATGCACTCCGACTCGCAGCTCTGTCTGTTGTTTTTTCTGCAACTCCGCCAGCGTGCCCTGAAAGAGCAGCTTGCTTTCATGAATGATGCCGATGTGGTCCGCAATCTGCTCCACTTCGCCGAGCAGATGACTCGACAGGAAAACCGTCACGCCAAACTCTTTCGGCAGACGACGAATCAAGTCGCGCATCTCGTGAATGCCGGCCGGGTCCAAACCATTCGTCGGCTCGTCGAGAATGAGCAGTTGCGGTTTGTTGAGTAGGGCCAAAGCCAAACCGAGACGCTGGCGCATGCCGAGTGAATATTCGCGCACACGACGATCGGCATCGCGCGTGAGTTTGATCGTCTCGAGCGCGACGTCGATCAAGCGACGTGACGAACCGAGCAGGCGTCGCGTTACCTCAAGGTTTTCCCTGCCGGTGAGATGCGGATAAAGCGAGGGCGCTTCAACGAGTGCACCTACACGACTCATCAACGCGCGATGGTTCGACTTCAACGACTCGCCAAACAAACGCACTTCACCCGCATCCGGCCGAATCAACCCGAGCAGCATTCGAATCGCAGTGGTCTTCCCGGCGCCGTTTGGACCAAGAAATCCATACACGCCCGCCTTCGGCACCAACAGATTCAGATCGCTCACTGCGACGTGCGATCCGAAACGCCGACTCAGCGCGCGGGTTTCGATCAGATGTTCGCTTTCGGCCATCTGTGAGTAAACGCCGATGAGAAAAGTTTATTAACGCGTCAACGCAGGATGCGGTCGAGTTTGCCGCTGGGGATGTTCCAGAGGACGACGGCGGCGTTGCCGCTGCCGGTGGCGAGGGTTTGGCCGTCGGGGGAGAAGGCGACGGAGGTGACGGTTACGTCGTGGCCTTTGAGGGTTCGTTTTATTCTGCCCGAAGGAATGTCCCAGAGGATCGCGGTGCGATCGTCGCCGCCGCTGGCGAGTGTTTGTCCGTCCGGTGAGAAGGCGAGCGCGTTGACCGTGTCCTGGTGTTTTCGTAGTTCGAATTGCAGCGCGCCTGTTTTCAGATCCCACACGCCGATTGAGTAATCAGCGCGTGCAGCGGCGAACAGATGTCCGGCAGGATCGATTGCCACCGCCGTTATCTTCTGTTCCGCATCAATCGTCCTGATCACCGCGCGCGTTTTTGCGTCGTGAATCTTGATCTGACCAGTCTCATTTTGCGCTTCGGCGATAAAACGTTCGCTCGCAACGCTGGTCAACCCGTCAGCAACAGGCTCCTGCCGCGAAATCCGGTTCTTCAACTCGCCAGTGCGCACGTCCCAAACCCTGATTCCCTCACCCGGTATCTCCGCCGAGACACTCGTCCCGTCCGCTGAAAACGTCACCGCTAGCGCGCGGTTCGCCGACAGTAGGAAACGACTGCGCCGCATCGAGTCGTTCTCATCAGCTTCAGTCGGCGCGAACGCATACCTCACGTCAAACGTCTTTGCATCTCTCAGCTCCACGTCAGAACCGGACTGCAACACGACCGCGTCCTGACTGTGAATGAGCGTCAACGACGAGACCGCTTGATCCGCGTGCACGTTGAATTTGCCGAGACGATTCTCGCGCAGGTCCCACATCTTCACCGTGCCAACCGCGCCTTCCGGCTCGTACTGCAAACTTCCGATCAGCAACGCGCGTCCTTCCGCTGCAAACTGCAAACACGCAATCGAATCGTTCTTGCCTTTCAGTTTGTTGAGCGACTTACCCGTCGCTGCATCCCAAAGAGTGATCTCGCTCTCACCGCCGGGCATACGTCCTTTGGTACTCGCCACAGCGAGTGTGCGCCCGTCTTCGGAAAACGCGATCGCCGTGGGCCAACCATTCAGCTTCTTCAACGACAAGGTTTTCCTGCCGGTCGCAACATCCCATACATTCACTTGTTCAGCAACGAGCGCAGCGACCTTCGTTCCGTCAGACGAAAACACCGGACGCTCGAGCCGTCCAAATAGCATCGCGGAAAAACCGCGCAGACTCTTGCTCGCATCCTCGAGCTTCACTCTGCGCTGGCCGGTTTGTGCGTCGAGCAGTCTTAAATCCGTTTCTTCCTGGTTGACGAAACCCGAAATGATCCGGCGCTGGTTCATAGCGCCCAGTTCGCTGATGTCTGTTAGTTGTCGTTCGGTGCGGCGCTCGACCAACGCGAGCAATTCTCCGCTCGGCGACCACGTCGCCTCCATGCTGCGCACGCCTTCGTTACCGACCGAGACCTTTTTAATGAACTCACCGGTCTGCGCGTTCCACCACTTGAGCTCGCCGTAAACTTTCTCCTCGCGATCTTTCACCGACGATTGGATCTTCGACTCGCGATACTCCGTGCTGGCGGTGATCAGCGAACCGCCGTCGCGCGAAAACGTGAGCGACCACACCGGGCCGTCGAAACCGCTGATCGTGTGCTGCAACGCGCCGGTCTGTGTGTTCCACAACTCGACGCGGCCGTAACGCTTCGCCGCGCTGCTGCTCCCGCGTGCGACCGCGACAGTGTTTCCGTCCGGCGAGACCGCGACCGCGACGGGCGACGTGTTATCTGGTGGCTCTGGGAAGCGACGCCGCTGGGCCGCAGCGGTTATCGAGAGGAGGAATACGAAAAACAATACCTTGAAAAGCATACTTGGAGGACTATACCTTGCCGCCCTCGCGGATTGCGAGTTCCTTATACATGACCGTAGTGCCTTCGAGTTCCGCAGCATCCGGGCGCACCGAGAAGCGCGGAATCACGCCGACGCGCACGTAACCGAGCGAAGCATAGAGTTGTTCGGCTGCGTTGCTGGCGGTGTCGAGTGTCAACAACGTGCGCTTCGCGTCGCGTGCCTGATCTTCGATCGCGAGCATCAGCGCGCGGGCGATGCCGCTGCGGCGCACCGAAGGATGAACGAGCAGTTTCTTGATCTCGCCGCGATGTGGTTGGTTCTGCGGCGTCGCGAGATCGAGTTGCACCGTGCCGACGATGTGGTCATCACGACGCGCGATCAGCACGCGGCACGTTCCCGCGTTCACGGTAGGAAAAACTCTGTCGCGCCAAAACGCCGTCGCGTCACTGCGTGAGAACGGCAGAATGAAACTGACCGACGCGCCGGCATGAACGCAGTCGTGCAACAGCACGCCGAGCGAAGCGACGTCTGCGTCGAGATGATCCCGATCGGGTTGCCAGCGTTCGATGTGAAAAGGTTTCATCACAAACACACCCGCGGTTCAGCTTCGCGACTTAACAACGAGCAAAACGATCTCAGGCGGCACACCGAAGCGAACCGGAACGATGCTCGTGCCGATTCCCGTCGTCACGAAGAGATCGTGTCCGTTCTCCACGACGTGGCCCAATTCATAACGCTCACCATAGCGCGACGACTCCACTACCGATCCGATCAAAGGGAACCTGACCTGGCCGCCGTGCGTGTGACCGGCGAGCAGCAAATTCACACGCTGCGGCACTTCGGGAAAGATGTCGGGATTGTGCGTGAGCGCGATCACAGGCGCGTCTTGCGGCACTTGCGCGATCGTCTCATCGATGGCTTGTGGCTGCGTCCAAAGATCGGCGAGACCAACGAGCCACAAGCGCGTGCCGCGCACGACGATGCTGTCGACCTGGTTCTCGAGCACCTTGATACCGTTCGCTTCCAACGCCCGGCGCACCTTCAGGCCGTTGTACCACCAGTCGTGATTGCCGAGCACCGAATAGACGCCAAACGGCGCGTGCAAGTCTTTCAAAATCGGCGCAAACACTTCCGGCTCGACTCGATGACTCGTGCGCCCGTTACCCGTGATGTAGTCGCCGAGAATGACGATCACGTCCGGTTGGAGTTGGTTCGTGCGCGCGACGATCATGCGCAGTTTTCGTTCGTCGATGAATGCGGAGCCGACATGAAGATCTGAAAGCACCGCGATCTTCAAACCCGACAATCCCGTGGGCCAGCGATCGAGATCGATCGTCTCGTGGCGCACAACCAGGCGGTTCGGTTCGATGAAGAACGCCCAGCCAACCACGCCACATACCACCAACAGAATCACGGCGAGCGCTATGCGCAATCGTCTCAGCAAGAGCGGACTGCGATCCCACTTCGTCACTTTCGCTGGACGGCGTATGTCGTTGATGAGAAAGAGCAACAGGCCAAGGAAGATGGCTATGGTTACGACGAACGCGACGCTCATACTTGATCTGACACGAAGTCTAACGGTAAGCTCGGGGAGCCCAGTAGCCGTCGGCTCTTACTGTCTCACGCTTTGCGACAGAGTCAAAATTCATGAATGACGAAAAGCTTGCCGCGCGCATTCGTGCGCTCGAATCCTTCGCCGCGAAGAATCCAAAACTTTATCGGTTTCGCGTGGCCCTGCTCGCACTGTTGGGCTATGCGTACCTCGTGTTCATTGTGGCGGTGCTGCTGGCGATTGTCATCGCAGTGGGCCTCAGCGCCAGCTTCAACTTCGTCGTTATCAAAATCCTGTGGATACCGTTGGTTTTGGCGGGCATCGTGCTGCGTTCGCTGTGGATCACGATCCCTGAGCCCAACGGTGAAGAGTTGCAACGAAGCGATGCCCCCGCGCTGTTTGAGCTCATTGATGAGATCAGCGAAAAACTGCGCGGCCCGAAGGTGGACCACGTGTTGGTGTCGGATGAGTTCAACGCCTCGGTCGTGCAGATTCCGCGGTTTGGCATGTTCGGGTGGCTGCAAAATTATCTGGTCGTGGGACTGCCACTAATGCGTGCGCTTGGGCCAATGGAATTTCGCGCGGTGCTGGCCCACGAGTTCGGCCACGTATCGGGCAAGCACGGCCGCTTCGCGGGTTGGATTTATCGCATCCGGCGAACGTGGGTGCAGATTCTCACGACCGTACATCAACAGCGCAGCTACGCGTCATTTCTCTTCGAGCCTTTTCTCAAATCGTATGCGCCGTTTTTAAACCGCTACTCGTTCGTGCTCGCTCGCGCGCAGGAACGCGACGCCGATCGATACGCAGTCGAACTGGCCGGCAAAGACGTCGCCGGACTCGCCCTCACGCGGGTGATGACGAAGCAGCGAATCGTGACGGAGAACTTCTGGCCGGCCTTTTTTCGGGGAGCGAAAGAGCAGACGCTCGCGCCGAGGGAACCGTTCACGCAAATGCTTTCGGGAGTGGAGCAAGCGATCGGTTATGCGAAAGCGCAGCAGTGGTTTTTCGAAGCTCTGCGCGTGCCGACCGGATATGAGGATACGCATCCGGCACTCAGCGATCGTCTCGCCGCAATCGGTTTCGCGAAAGACAGTCCTGAGTTGCAGGCTCTCGTTGATGCAGTAGTAAAAGCGGATGCGCAGAATGAATCGGCGGCAGCCAGGTATTTAGGCGAACTGCCCGCAGAGTTTTTGCCGCGCACAAACCGGCTTTGGCGCGAGCGCATCGCGCGCCACTGGAACGACAGGCATGGCCAGATCAAAGCGGCTGCCGCACGCAGAGCGGAACTCGACGAACAGGCAAAGACGCGTCCGCTGACGATCGAAGAACAATGGACACGCGCCCGGGCAATCGCTGAAAGCGAAAACGACGAGGCTGCCGTTACGGCGCTCAAAGACATTCTCTCCGAGTCTCCCGAGCACGCGGGCGCCAACTACGCGTTGGGGACCATTTTGCTGGACGACGGCAACGCAGAGGGAGTCGCATATCTGGAGAAGGTGGTCCAACCCGGCACGGAGCTCGGCGTTGAGGCTTGCCACAAGATTTCGGGTTTCTATCTGGAACAGGGTGAGCGACAAAAAGCGGAAGAGTTTCGCAAACAGGCGGAACAGAACTACAACGCGCTACTCTACGTGCGCCAACAGGCCTTCACGTTTTCAGCCAAGGATCGCTTCGCGCCGCACGATCTGGATGAGACGCGAGTGAAGGAATTGCGAGAGCAACTGAAGCACGTACGCGGACTCGCCGCAGCCTATCTCGTGCGCAAACTCATCGATGGTCCAATGCCCGTGCTTTACGTTCTGGCGGTTAACACAGCCTTCACGTGGCGTAACGGGCAGAGCCGGCAGGATATCGATTCGCTCTTCGACGAACTGACGGCAAAGGTCGATATCCCCTCACCGTCGGTGTTTATTTCTCTCGATGGCGAACACGCGTATCTGCTAAACCATTTCTGCCGCATCGCGGGCGCGGAGCTCTTTGCTACAGACGAGCACGGCGTCCGCTATCTGCATTGAACTCCGAAGGAGTTCGCAAATTTGAGCCCAGGGTTCCTACCCTGGGTACTAAAAAGAAGGCGCGCGCGAACGCTGAAAGCGTTGGCGAACCCCGCTTCTAGATCCTGGCCAACGCTTTCAGCGTTTGCAGGTTGTCTTGATGGGCCTTCCCAGGGTTGAAACAACCCTGGGCTGGCATTAGTTAACGCCTTCGGCGTCCCCAAGCCTTGTTAAGCCTTTGGCGTTCGGAGTTTTGTGCAAGCCCTGGGCTGGCATTAGTTAACGCCTTCGGCGTCCCAAGCCTCGTTAAGCCTTTGGCGTTCGGAGTTTTTGTGCAAAGCCCTGCATTGAGCTCCTCGATCCTTTACGGCTTCGTTACTTTCAAATCCGTGACCATCACCTCGGTGTTGTGCGCGAAACGCAAACCGTAAACGCCGTCAGTCGATTTCAACTTACCGCTCGTAACCAGCACCGACTTGTCGTAACTCGCGACCACTTTGTTGTTGATGGCGCATTCGACTTTGTCGCCCTTCACTGAAAGCGCGATCTCCTGCGTCACCGGTTCGCCCACCGCGGCAGCTTTGTTCACTGCGGGATCGGCAGCGCCGCGTGGTCCATTCAGTTGAAATGCCGCCGGGCCGAAGCCGCGCACGATGAAGTTGCCGTTGCCGTAAGCCGCGCAGTAGAGGTAGCTCTGCTGATCTGTGCCGAGGTCGTTGCCCGCGATCATGATGCCGTATGGATGAGGATGACTGTTGAGGTTCATGTACTTCGGTTCTTTGAACGTGGCTTTGACGGTGTAGTCGCCGCTCGCTTTGTTGGCGGGGTTCCAATACGTGACTGCGGGACCGGTGACAACGTGCAGCGCGTTGCCTTCCTTGCCAAACTTCGCGCTGTTGAGCGTCATGCCGTTGGCCTCTTCGCGGGCGTCGACTTTTCCGGTCCAACCGGAAACAGAAACTCCGCCGCCGGCGACGTTGCGTGATGAATCCGATTGGCCGCCTTGCGAGAAGTGTGTCCGCGGCACGAGCGCGATCGCGAGAAGAGCGAGAGTCAAAGCAGCAACATATCGCATGTGAACAGTCCTCCAGAGTAAGTGTTGGGAAAGGAGTCTATCGAGCGAATCGTATTAGAGCAGCGCGTGAAGGATTTATGATCTGCGTTTCAGCCGCCGGTGCATGAACATGCCGCCCACCAGCGCGCCGACGACACCGCCAATCCCTCCGGAAACTAACCAACGCGTACCACGGTTTGATTCGAGCGCCATCTGCTGACGGGCCTTGCGCGCTTTCCTGGTAAGCACGCGCGTCGGCATCGCGAATCGCTGCTTCGAGGCGATTCCGGCTGGTCTCGAGCACTTTGAGTTGCGACTCAACGCCGTCGCGTTCGATTTGCAGTTGGCGGCGACGTGTTTCGCGCAGTTCTTCCGGTTTGGTTGAGCCGACGCCGGCCAGCGAGCGTTCGATGTTTTCGGGTTTGAGCGCCTCGTCTAACTGCTGCGCACGCGCGCGCAGATTCTCTTCTTTCGTTTGCACTTCTAGCAACTGTGCGCGCAGTTTTTCCGCGGATTCGGCGGACGTTGTCGGTTGCTGCGCTTGAGCAGAGATGATGAACGTGAACAGCAGTGCAAACAGAACGGGTCTGGCTTTCGATTTCATCGCGCGCCTCCAGATGCGAATTAGCTTAACGCGAATCGAAGCAAATCGAAAGCCGCGCATTACGCCGCGCTTAGTTAGAGCCGGGTGGTGTTTTCGATTGCTTGTTCTGTTTGTGCCGGTTCGCGTGTCGTGAGTGCGCCGTTTCGGTAGGCACTCGGCGTCATGCCGTAGATGCGTTTGAAGTCTCTGACGAAGTGGCTGTCGTCGGAGCACCCGACGCGTCTGACGATCTCTTTCACGCTGAGAAAAGTGGTGGTGAGAAGGGTGGCGGCCTGCTGCATTCGCAGCGACTTGAGATATTTTGCGGGCGGCGTGCCGGTGATGGTTTTGAAGAGATAACAGAAATAAGGTGGCGAAAGGTTTACGGATTCGGCCATCTCTCCCAGGGTGAAGCTGCGGCTGGGATCGTCCTGCATCAGTTCGATTAGTCGTTTAACGCGCTCTGCCATGCGTCCTCCCTTTGAACTCTTACGACCAACACACACAGGTACACCTCATGAAGTTACCCGCACGGTGTTGAATGGATGTTGCGACTGATCTGGACGCGTGCGCCGCACAATTCGAGCGGCACGCTCAGTCTGTTTCACGACGTGCGGCGAAAAGCCACAGTCGGACTTTATCGGGAGTTTCGGGAGTAATCGCGCGGGACAGTGGGGCTGTTCTGCGCGATGCGTAGTTGTAACGCATGTGGGGGTGATTGGGCAAGCTAAAGTCAGATCGTTTCTGTAAACGAACCTGTACGCAACGGAATTGACAGCTGTTGGAGTGAGGGAATATAAAACTCGCGGCTAAGGCGCAACTCACAAGACCACTTTTCCTTCGTTTGTCACGGGCCGGGAGATCATCCATGAAGGTGTACAGACTAACCTACTTTCTTCTGCTCCTGATCGTCGGAACCTTGGGATTAACGTCGGCTAGATACCAGCAAAAGCTGGGCGATAGCACTAAAGAAAGCGACTACACGAAACAACTACAAGCCAGGAAACTTCAGTTTCCCACGGCCGAGTATAACGAAGCTGATTCAACGGATCCGAAGAGAAATGAGATCCTGAAAGAGAAGAAAGCCCGAAAGAACAACTTCAAGCTTGTCGCAAGAAATCCTCCGGCGTGGCAAACGGAACGTGTGGCGATAAATGAGGGCGGCATGGATTTCCCTGCCCTGCCGGTTGCTCAAAGCGAATACATCGTCGTCGGAAAAGTCACCGCAGCGGAAGCTCATCTGTCCGAAAACAAAAAGAATGTCTACTCAGAATTCGAAGTGATCGTTGAGAAGGTGCTCAAAACCGCGAGCAGCTCAATCATTCCCGGAACTGAAATCACAGTCGATAGAGTGGGTGGTGTCGTGAAGTACCCCAACGGACGAAGTGTTCTTTACCGGCTCGCCGACACGAACATGCCAGTAACCGGCGAAAGATACCTTCTGTTCCTTACTTCAAAGAACCAGCAAGACATCTCAATTCTGACGGCCTACGAATTAGGTGCCACAGTTACGCCTTTGGACGAATCACCACAGTTTGAAAAATACCGAGGCGTTGCAGAAAGCCTGCTGCTGCAAAACGTACAAGATGCACTAACCAAATCTTCACCTTACTAGTTGACATCAAAAGTTGGAGGACGACTATGTCCGCTGTCCTCATAAATCGCATTGCTCAAGTCCTTCTGTTCGGCGTCTGGCTAATTATCATTGCTATTGAATTCACGTCGACCGTCGCGTCTTCTCAAAGCTGCAACAACCCGACATACAGTAATCCCATTACCATAACCGTCAATAGTTGGGTTACTCGTACTCAAGTTACCGTGCAGATCGATGACACGTTTTCCGGCGACAGAGCAGCGGGGCTGCAGGCTGGTAATGAGAAATGGAATAATCCCGCGTTGGTCACCTGTTCAGGCGTAAGCTTTACTGGCTTTCAGCGAGTTGCTATCGCTCCCGAGGATTATGAGGAAACGCCGCCAGCTGGACGTCTTATTTGGCAAAATGATGACCCTGAGAATGGTAAAAACGGAATTGTCTTGGCCGAAGTCAATTCCGGAGGACGGGTCGTAGCGGCCCGAATCAAAATCCTGCCGAGCGCTGTGAATATCGCTCAGGGCACTTACTTTAACTATCTCGGGACACATGAAGTGGGTCATACGTTTAATTTGCGCGATTGTGTCTCGACGAGTGGCTGCCAGACAGGCACAGAACCGACTATCATGCGCGGGCATTCAGATGGCATTACGTCAAGCAACACTTTCAATACCGATGGTCCAAAGGAATGCGACATACAGAAGGTGCTAGCCATTTACTGTCCGCAAACTCCTTCTCCAACCCCAACCCCCACACCAATACCGACGCCACCACAAACGGAGACTGACTGCCAAAGCTGGGGTTGGGAGTGGGACTCGTTTACCAGTTCGTGTTCACCGGGTGGTGGTTTCCTCAATCCTTGTCCGGACAACTGTACGCCGGACATGTTTAGCGAACCGGGCCAGGGCGGAAACAGTTGTGTTGGACCAACCGATTTCTGCGTCTATCCGTCAGGCGGTTGCGAGAGTGGTTATGCGAATGCCGGTAACGGTTGCTGCTGCTCGTCTTTCAACTCTCCCATCCTGATCGACGTGAACGGCAACGGCTTTTCACTAACAAGTGCGGCGAATGGAGTGGACTTCGACATCAATGGCGACGGAATCAAAGAGAGACTCTCGTGGACAGCGCCAAACTCCGATGATGCCTGGTTAGTGTTGGACCACAGCAACAACGGAACGATCGACAACGGACGCGAACTCTTCGGCAACTACACACCACAAACTAAGCCGCCTTTCGGCGTACCCGCTAACGGATTCATCGCTCTTGGCGAATACGATAAGCCTGCAAACGGCGGGAATGGAGACGGCGTGATCAACCAAGCCGACTCGGTCTTTACCCGCCTGCGTTTGTGGCGCGACGAAAACCATAACGGCATGGCGGAAAGTGCAGAGTTACATTCGCTCCGCGAGCTGCAAGTGAGCACGCTCGAATTGACTTACAAGGAGTCCAAACAGATAGACCAGTATGGCAACCAGTTTCGCTACCGGGCCAAGGTGAAGAATATACAGGGACAGCAGATGGGCCGTTGGGCTTGGGACGTGTTTCTGGTTAAGAAAACTTTGTAACGCTCCGAAGACTGGCTATGGTCGGAGGCGGATGCGGGCGAGGGTGTCGGTGAAGCGGCGTTGGGAACGGAGTTTGGCGAAGACTGGATCGACCTTCAGGTTCATCAACCAGATGTCGCGCTCTTCCACCGCGCGATCCAGCCACTTGAAGGCTTGCTCCTGATCTCCGAGGCCTGCGTAAATCGCGGCCACCGTGTAAGGCGAGACATATCGCTGCGGCGGCAACTGCTGCAGATCATTAAGGACTTGCTGCGCTTCCGCTTTCTTCCCGGCCACCGCGTAAGCATGGCCCAACAGCGCGAGCATCAACGGACTGCCCGAAAGCTTCACGCCCGTCTGAAACTCGGAGATCGCTTCCGCGTACATGCCTTTCCCTTCGTACGCAAGACCCAGATAACGCCGCGCCGGAAACGAACTCGGATCGAGCTCGAGAATCTTGCGACACTGCTCGATCGCTTCGTCGTTGTGTCCTGACAAGTAATAGATCCAGCCGAGATGCGAACTCGCTACAAACGAGAGCGGCTCCAGTTCCTGTGTTCGCTTCGCTTCGGCGATCGCTTCATCGAAGCGTTCGACCGCGACGAGATACGAGCTGTACCACTGGTGCGCCGGCGCGTAAGCAGGCTTCAACTTGATCGCCGATTGAAACTCGCGTTCGGTCTCCGCCCGATCCCAATCCCAGCGAAACTTGATGAACGCCATCGACGTGTGTGCTTCGGCTGAACTCTCGTCGATCTCAAGCGCCTTCGCGGCCGCTTCTTTCGCTTTCGGAAATCCTTCTTTCGGTTGCAGACGCCCGTAGACGACGAGCATGTTGTAACAGTCGGCGAGTCCGGCGTAAGCGGCGCTGTTGTTCGGATCGATCTCAATCGCCTGATTGAAAAACCCGATCGCCTCCTGCAGCGCGTCGCCCGTGCGCTTGTTCCACGAGTTGCGGCCTTTCAAATAGAGACGATAAGCCTCAAGCTGCTTCTTCTCTTCGACGTTCAGTTTCAGACGCAGATTTTCGAAGATGTCGCGCGAGATGTCGTCCTGCACCAGCAGCACGTCGGAGACTTTATGATCGTAGTGTTGTCCCCAAAGCTGCGCGAGGTTATCGAGGTCGATCAGGTCTGCCTGGATGCTGATGATGTCGCCGTGGCGGCGCATGCGGCCGGTGACGACCGCGCGCACGTTCAACTCCTGGCCGATCTTGCGCGGGTCGAGGTCCTTGCCTTTGTAACCGGCAACCACGCTGCGCGGCACGACGCGCAACTGCGGCAACTTCGAAAGACTATTGATCAAGCTCTCGGCGATCTTGTCGTTGATGTACTCGCCGTCGGGATCGGCCGACTCATCGACGAACGGCAGCACCGCGATCGATTGAATCGCGGCCGTGTTGCCGGCCTTACTCGTGAAGTACATCAAGCCGATGATGCTGAAGACGACGACACCGGCCGCCGCGATAAAGGCGGGAGTTCGCCTTCGGGCAACAACAGGAACGGGAATTTTAGGAGAGATAACGGGATCGAGCTCCGGTGACGACAACGGCGCAAACGAATCAACGGGCGACGCCGCGACCGAACCAGCGCCTCTATTCGTCTCACTCGTTTCCGCGACAAACCGATATCCGCGACGCGGCACTGTCTCAATAAACTGCACTCCACCCGGCGTCTCGCCGAGCGCCTTCCGCAAAAGCGAAATGTTTTGAGTCAGGTTCCCTTCTTCGACAAACGTGTTGGGCCAGACACGTTTCATCAAATCGTCTTTCGCCACCACCTGCCCGCTGCTCTCCACGAGCACAAGCAGGATGTCGAAAACCTTCGGCGTGAGCGGCACGAGCTCGCCTTCGCGCAACAGCACGCGTTCCGCCACATTCAAGCGGAAACGGCCGAACTCGAAGCTGTGATTGTCCTGTTGACCCACTAAAACCGGCCTTTGAGAAACCTCATTGAGGAAAACTTGAGTGCCGTCTGAGGACTTCGCGTCGCCCGAATTGTAATCTCAAAACGAAAATACTCAAAGTGAAGGATCTCCCCATGATCGAGAACAAAAAGTCTTCCGAGTTGGTCGAGACGTGGTTGATCTATCTGCTGAGCGCGGCCGTGGCCATCGGCGCATTTTTGCTGGTCTGGTTGATCTCAACGCTGACGGGAATCGGCTGGGCGTGACTTGCCGATCAGCAACCACGCACTCAACGCACTTGCCAGCGCGAGCGCCGCTGACAAGAGCATGACCACACGAAAACCGGATACAAACGCCCCGGCAACTACCTGTTTGATCGACTCGTGAGTCGCAGCGTCCGCGACGGTGGGAATTTCCAGGCCCGCCAGCCTCACGCGCTGCTCGAGTACGGAATTCTTCAACTGTTCGTCGATACTTAGCTGCCCCAACCGCACGGCGAGCTGATTACTGAACGCGTGGAGAATCACGACGCCGAACACCGCAATCGCCAGCAGGCCCGCGGTTCGCGACACGGCGTTGTTGATGCCCGAAGCCGTTCCGGCCTGTTCTTCACTGACTGAATCCATCACGGTCGTCGTGAGCGGCGCGACCGTGATCGCCATGCCCAAGCCGAGCACAAGCACGGCCGGCAAAAAGCTGGTCCAGAAGTTTCGATTGACCGCCGGCAACGCGAACAGTGCGAAACCGAGGGCTGCGACCGTCGGTCCAACCACGAGCGGCAAGCGCGCGCCAAAACGATTGATGAGACCACCCGACCAGCGCGAGAGTGAAAACATGAGGACGACAAACGGCAACAACGCGGCGCCCGCCGCGGTCGCACTGTAACCCTGCACTTGGATCAGGTTGAGGGTGAAAAAGAAGAACGTGCCGCTGAGTGCCGCGTAGAGCAAAAGCGTCAACAGGTTTGCCCCGGCGAAGTCGTGCGAACGAAACAGTCGCAACGGCACCATCGGGTTTTTCGCGCGCGCTTCGTGAAAGACAAACAAGGCGAGGCAAGCCGCGCCGCCCGCAAGCGTGACGATCACGATCCAGTTCGAAAAGCCGAGCCGCGGCGACTCGATCAAGCCGTAAACGAGCGCGCCCAATCCGAGTGTCGCGAGCGCCGCGCCGTGCCAGTCGAGCGGACCTTGCTGATCCTCTTCGCGAGTTTCCGGCACGTGCCACACCGAGATCACGATCACCGCGACCGCGAGCGGCACGTTGAGAAAGAACACTGCGCGCCACGAAACGTGTTCGACCAGCCAGCCGCCCAACACTGGTCCAAACGCCGTCGTCATCGCCGAGAACCCCGACCATGTGCCGATCGCTTTGCCGCGCTCCTTTTCGTTGAACGACGAACTGATCAACGCGAGACTGCCGGGAACGAGCAACGCGCCGCCGATTCCCTGCACCGCGCGCGCAACGATCAGTTGTTCTATGTTTGCGGCCAGGCCGCACGCGGCTGAAGCAAGCGCAAACACGACCACGCCGATGTTGAAGATCCAGCGCCGGCCGTAGCGATCGCCGAGCGATCCGCCGACCAGCAAAAGCGCGGAGAGAAAGAGTGCGTAAGCCTCGACGACCCACTGAATGCCGATCGCGGTCGCGTTAAGATTTGTTTGCAGGAAAGGCAGCGCGACATTAACGACGGTGCCGTCAATGAAGGCCATGCTCGAGGCGAGAATCGTAGCTGCCAGTACCCAGCGGCCCATATCGGCCACAGACTAACACGGATGACACGGATAGAACGCTGGTCCGTGTTATCCGTGTTCATCCGTGGCTAAAAAGGCTCGTCGATCGAAGCGCTCTGCTTCGTGAAAAACTTCGGCCCGTCCGCGGTGATATACAAACAATCTTCGAGACGAATGCCAAACTCGCCGTAGATCACGATCGTGGGTTCGTCGCTGAAGCACATGCCGGGTTGAATCGGAGTCTTGTTGCCGCGCACGAAGTTGGTCCATTCATGGCCGTCGAGACCGATGCCGTGGCCGGTGCGATGCGGCAGACCGGGAACTTTGTAATCCGGACCAAAGTCTGCATCCGTGATCACTTTGCGCGCCGCCGCATCAACGTTTTCACACGGCGTGCCAACCTTCGCCGCTGCGAAAGCCGCGTCTTGCGCCTTCTTTTCAAGGTCCCAAATCTGTCGCTGCCGATCGGTTGGTTTGCCGAACACAAACGTGCGCGTGATGTCGGACTGATAGCCCTCGACGCTGCAGCCGCCGTCCATCAACACCACGTCGCCTTCCTGCAAACGTTGCGGCGTGCTGCTGCCGTGCGGAAACGCCGTGTACTTCCCGAAGCTGACAAAGATGCCGCCCGACGTGCCGAGCGCACGAAACGCCGCCGCGCAATTGCCGGCAAACTCGCCCTGCGTCATGCCTTCCGTCATGCTGTCGCGCGTCGCTTTGTAAGCGACAATCGTCATGTCGTTCGCGATCTGCATCAACGAGATCTCCGCCGGTGATTTGTACATGCGGCCGCCGGCGGTGATCGGCGTCGCACTGACAAACTTCAACGCAGGCGCGGCGAGTCGAATGCCGTCGTAAAGAAAGAAGCGCACGCGCTCTTCGATACCGATGGTCCCGGTGCGAATGCCGCGATCGCGAAAAACTTCCGCGACGCGTTGATAAGGGCTCTCGTCTTCCTCCCACGTGCGCACGTCGTTGCCCATCTGAATCAGTTCGCGCGCGCGTTCTTCTTCAAACTTCGGACAGATCCACGCGAGCTCGCCGCGCGCGGGAATCACGAGGGCAAACATGCGTTCGCTCGTGCCCCAACGCATGCCGGTGTAGTAAAACATGCTGCTGCCGGGCTCGAGATACATCGCGTCGATGCGCTGATCGCGCATGAGCTTCTGCGCCTTCTCGATGCGCGCCTTGCGTTCGTCGAGCGTGATGGGAACGACTTTGTCGGTCATGGGCCGCAAGCGACGGATTGCTTCGGGCTGCGTCGCTTGCGGCGTTGGCTCGATCGATTCGGTGTCTGCGTAAGGTGTGTTTGCGTAAGCTAAGGAACGGCCCAGCAACGTAGCGCCGGCCACACCGGCAGATAAACGGAGAAAACCTCGGCGGTCAGTACACATGGTGCAAGAAAGTACAACATCGTGGTTGAGAGTGAAAGTGGCAGCGGCTAGAATCCGTCCCGAGGATCAAGAATGCCGGAAGTGAACACGGATCTACACGGCTCGGCGCCGGATAAATCGGGCGCTGCACTACTGCTGATCGACGTCATCAACGATTTCGATTTTCCCGAAGGCGATCAGTTGCTGAAGCTCGCAATCCCGGTCGGCAAGAACATCGCGCGTCTGAAGCAACGCGCGAAAGACACCGGTATTCCCGTGGTCTACGTCAACGACAACTTCGGCCGCTGGCGCTCCGACTTCAAAAAGATCGTCGCGCATGCCGTTGAAGAAGGCCACGGCAAAGAATTCGTTGAACTATTGCGGCCCGATGAAGACGATTACTTCGTGCTCAAACCAAAACACTCGGGCTTCTATTCAACGACACTCTCACTGCTGCTCACACATCTCACTGCGAAGAACCTGATCGTCACCGGCATCGCCGGAAACAATTGCGTCCTGGTCACCGCTAACGACGCATACATGCGCGACTTCAAACTCTTCGTGCCGGCTGATTGCGTTGTCTCCAACACCAACGAAGAGAACCAACACGCATTGAAACAGATGCAGACCGTCTTGAAAGCTGATATTCGTATCTCGACCGAACTGGATCTTCAGAAGATCAGTGACTGAAACCCGCACCATCCTGCTTGCCGCGGTTTTGTGCATCATAAGCGCCTGGCCCGCCAGCGCGCAGGGCGTGCTGCGTTGGGGCGCCGATCCGAGCGGCGGCGCGCCTTACGTTTACACCGATCCCGCGAATCCCGATCGTTACATCGGCTACGAAAAAGAGATGGTCGACGCGCTCGCGGCCGCGATGAATCGCACGCCCGAGTTTGTGCCCAGCGATTGGCAAACACTCGTCTCCGCGTTACAGCGCAACTCGTTTGACGTAATCGTCAACGGGCTCGAACCCACCGGCGATCGCGCGCAACAGATTCTTTTCAGCAAGCCTTATTACATCTTTCAGCTTCAGCTCACCGTTCGCGCGAACGACAATCGCATCTCGTCACTCGCGGATTGCAAGAACCGCGTCGTAGCGACACTCGGCAACACGGCCGCTTCGCGCTTGCTCGAACAGGAACACATTCCGTGGCGCAGTTATGAAGATCCGGTTGGCGCGTATCGCGATCTCGAACTGAAGCGCATCGACGCGGTGCTGATGGACGTTCCCGCTGAAGCGTTCTACGCGCGGCCCAATCCGAAGTTGAAACCAGCCGGTCCGCCGTTTACGAAAGGCCAATACGTCATCGGTCTGCGCAAAGGCGACGAAGCGTTGAAAGCGGAAGTGGACCAGGCGATCGACAAGATCATTCGCGACGGCACGCTCGAAACGATTCTCAAAAAGTGGGGGCTCTGGAACGACGCACAAGTTGAATACGAGACGCCGATTCGCACGGGCACAGAATCGACCAGCAAGGTTGAGTACACGCAGACCAACGCGACTTTCAACTGGAGCGAAGCGCTCTGGCGACTCACGCGTGCGGCGGGTGTTACGGTCTTTATCGCGCTCGGCTCGATGGTGATCGCGATCCTGCTCGGTCTGCCGCTCGCGGTGGGCCAGTGGAAAGGGCCGGCGTGGCTGCGCGCATTCTGCACGTTGTACGTCGAGTTCTTTCGCGGCACGCCCGTGCTGGTCCAACTGCTCTTTCTATATTTCGGTCTGCCGGTGATCGGCATCGCGATGCCCGGCTGGCTTACGGCGCTCGTCGGACTCGGTCTCAATTACGCCGCTTACGAATCACAAGTGTATCGCGCGGCGCTGGAAGCGATTCCGGGCGGGCAGTGGGAAGCTGCGTATTCGCTCGGGATGAGTCCGACGCTCGCGTTTCGGCGCATCATCCTGCCACAGGCGTTTCGCATCGCGTTGCCGCCGATGACCAACGACTTCGTTTCGCTGTTCAAAGACACGTCGGTCGCGTTTGCGATCTCCGTTTGGGAACTCGCGACTGCTTATCGCGAGCTCGCGAATGCGTCGGGACAATTTTTGTTGCTCGGTCTCGCGGTCTCGGCGTTTTATTTGATCATGAGTTTGCCGATGGCCCATCTCGCGCGTTTGCTCGAGCGGCGGTTGAGTAATCGTGCTAGCGAACGCACGATTGACGAACCCGAGCCACTGGAGGTCGGCGCATGATTCGTGTCTCGGGGTTGCGCAAGCGTTTCGGTTCGAGCGAGATTCTGAAAGGAATCGATTTCGAAGTGCCACCGCAAACGGTGCTCGGCGTAATTGGACCATCGGGAAGTGGTAAGTCGACGTTGCTGCGTTGTCTCAACGGGCTGGAGACGATCAGCGGCGGCACGATTGAATGTGACAACGTTCGTTTGGAAGCGAATATATCACCGGCGGATTATCGCCGGCGCGTGAAAGATCTGCGATTGAAAGTCGGCACCGTGTTTCAGCACTTTCATCTGTTCCCGCATTTGTCGGTGATGGGCAACATTGTCGAAGCGCCCGTTCACGTGCTGCGCACGTCGAAGAAGCAAGCGGAAACGGAAGCGTTGGAGTTGCTCGAATCAGTGGGTCTCGCTGGCGCGGCGAAACGTTATCCCGGTTCGCTCTCAGGCGGCGAACAACAACGCGTCGCGATCGCGCGCGCCCTCGCGATGCATCCCGCCCTGCTCCTGCTCGACGAACCGACCAGCGCCCTCGACCCGCGTCGCATCCACAGCCTGCGCACATTGTTGCGCACCTTCGTCGAGCGCGGCCACACGATGCTCATCATCTCCCACTCAATGAACTTCCTCGGCGGCGTCGCCGACAACATCTTGTTTATGGAAAATGGCGAGGTAGTCGAGCACGGCCCCACAGATCAAATTCTCAACTCCCCCAAAGACGCGCGCACTAAAGACTTCCTGGAGCAAGCAGATTAGTTGACCTTACAAACAGGCTGTTCTTAGATCCTAAATAGAATTTGCTCGACGATGTCTAAGATCTGACGCGCGATAATTATCCCTCGGCGGGCGATAAGTATCCTGGCACAGATCCTGTTTGCATCGCGCGGGGTGCTATCTCGGCTTTCACGGATTCATGTTTGCAGTTGGCGGCCACCATCTTGAGGCTATGACAACAATCAAGTCGCGATGAAATCCTGAATAGCTTCTCCCGGTTCCTAACAATGATCTCGCCGATCCTAATCATCCCTCAAGCGATCTCACTTATCATTTCGCACCCTCCTGTAATCACAGCCTCCACGAAGGGCTGTTTTCCACGAAACTGACACTTTGTGCGAAGTTTGAAGGTTAGCAGCGAACAAGGTGAACCGCTTCAAGGTGGAAGGGTCAAAACTCTTCGAGCTCCTCTCACCTTCTTCTGGACTAATTAGAACTGGCCGATGGCAACGTAGGTAAGCCTAGCTCTTTCAGAAACTCATTATGTTTGTCCCGTGCTTTCTGGATGGCGTTCTCGATTTCCACCAGTTCGGCGTGAGTCGCTGCCAAGTCAATCTCTTTTTCCTGAACGGCGATGCTGACGTAGCGGGAGATATTCAGATTGTATCCTTCGTCGATGATTCGCTCGAGCGAGATTCGTTTTGAATACCGTTCTTCTTCCTTACGGAACTGGTAGGTCTCGACAATCTTATCGATGTCGCTTTCCGTAAGTTGGTTCTGCCGTTTGCCTTTCACGAAGTGTTCGCTGGCATTAATGAAGAGTACGTCGTCCGGCTTCTTGCACTTCTTTAGCACGAGAATGCACACCGGGATGCCGGTGGAGTAGAACAGGTTGACGGGCAGACCAATTACCGTATCAATGTATCCATCGTCGAGTAGCTTGCGGCGGATGCGTTCTTCCGCGCCGCCCCGAAACAACACACCGTGGGGCAAGACAATTGTCATCACGCCTTCGTCCTTCAAATAGTGAAAGCCATGAAGCAGGAAGGCGAAATCAGCAGCGGATTTCGGAGCGAGACCGTAGTTTTTGAACCGCACATCCTCGCCCAGCGTTTCTGATGGTTCCCAACGATAGCTGAACGGTGGATTCGCGACGACCGCGTCGAAATATGGCTTTCTAGCGGGATTGGTTTCACGCAGCATGTCCCAGTCGTTGGTCAACGAGTCGCCGTGATAGATCTCGAACTCCGAATCCTTAACCCCGTGCAGCAGCATGTTCATCCGTGCAAGGTTGTAAGTCGTAATGTTCTTCTCCTGGCCATAGATCTTGCCGATACCATTTGGTCCCATGCGATGACGCACATTAAGAAGCAGTGAACCTGAGCCGCAGGCAAAATCGAGCACGCTTTCCAGACGCGGCCTTTTCCCAGTTGAGGGCTCCTGGCAGTCCAAGGTGACGATGGCGGACAAGATGCTGGAAATCTGCTGCGGCGTGTAGAACTCGCCCGCTTTCTTGCCCGAGCCGGCGGCAAACTGGCCGATCAGGTATTCGTAAGCGTCACCAAGCGCATCCGAGTCGGTGGAAAACTCGCCCAAACCCTCCGCAATCTTCGCGATGATTTTGCACAGCCTCGCGTTTCGGTCAGCATAGGTTTTCCCGAGTTTGTCTGAACCAAGGTTGATTTCCGAGAACAGGCCTTGAAACGTGCTTTCGAAGGACTCATTCTCGATGTATTTGAACCCGGCCTGGAGAGTGTTTAGTAGTTCGCCGTTCTGCGTGCGGGCTAGGTTGGCGATGCTGTTCCAGAGGTGTTCGGGTTTGATGACGTAGTGAGCCTTGCGACGCATCTGCTTCTCAAATTCGGCTACGTCGGCGGGGTTGTTCTTATACCAAAGCGCCAACGGCACGCTGCGGTCGTCGCCATCGAGCTTTGGATAGTCTGGCCCGAGCTCTTTCCGGGCAGCAGACTCGTAGTTGTCGGAGAGATACCGCAGGAATAGGAACGACAGCATGTAATCGCGGAAGTCGTCCGCATTCATCGCGCCGCGTAATTGGTCAGCGATGTTCCAGAGGGTTTTGCCCAGTTGCTTTTGATCGTTGTCCGTCATTGTGTCTTACTCGGGATCGCGTGAAAACAAATCCGGGTTGAACGGATGGCGAGAGATGAACTGATGAAAGATCTTCCGAAAATGGTTCTTGTTCTCCTCCATCATTTCCCTTGGTTCATAAAGTGAATAGTCGCCATGGCTCATCAGGTCGATGATTCGTTTATACAACGTCTGGTCCGGATCATCCTCCTCTGCTCTAATACACTCCTTCCAGTCATTCAAGCCGAAGAAATTGGCGGATTGTTCCATGACGCGACGCATCATGTTGAAGTGATGGGTAAAAAGCTCACCCGACTTTTGCGCGTTGTGCAAATCGATCAAAGTCGCGAGATGATGCAGGAACGGTCTGCTGGTCGTGTCCTGAAGTAAATAACTATCCGGTTTGGCATTTCTTTTGAGAAAGTGCTTGTGAGCCTTTTTTCCCAGCTCGTTGCACAGCACATTGAAAAAAAGCACGTGGTGGGTCGAGACGACCGTCCTCGGTGCTTTATCCGATTTCATCAGCATTTGCGCTAGATGATTCGCGACCGCGATGGCATTGTTTTCATCCAGCGACGAAATGGGATCGTCGATATAGATATACTTGACCCACTTGTATGCTTCCGCGCCGTCCAACACCAGTTGCACGATGGCGAGAAAGAAACACCAGATGAAAATGTTCTCTTCACCACGCGAGATCTTGATATCGTGCACCAGATCAGTTTTCGCATTCTCGTCTTCGCCTGACGGGATCTGGCGCGAAAAACTCACCTCCCACATGTTGGTGTCTATTTTGAAGTCGAAGTCCGTGTAACGGTTTAGCAGAGGGCGAATACGATTATCCATCTCCATCTCCGCCAGTCCGGCGAAGAATCTGGAAACGGAGTTGATCTTTAAAACGCGTTCCCTGTCGTTATCGAGATCGTTGTCCCAGTAGAACAGGTCTTCGGTAAAGGCGTTGAAATAGAGCGTGTCGCGCGCGTCTCCGCTCTTCCCGAGATCCTTGAAAGCGGTGGATAGCCGCGTCTTTCCCGTGCCATTGTAAGCGTAAAGCAAGACGAACTGCTTGTTGCCCAACTCCCGGCGCAGATGTCGGGCCAAGATGTTCAGATCTGAAAACTGAATCGCGTTCATGCTTCAGCCTCATCCGGTGAAGGGAAGAGCTGTTGCGTCAGCCCTTTTTTGTGGGCCTTTAGGGAGTCGAGCTTCCGGCTTTGCGCATTGATCAACTCGTCGAGAGAGTTTACACAAGAAGCAATCCTCTCATGCTCGGCTATGCTTGAAAGTGGAATGGGTATGCTATCGAGCATGGCTTTGTTTAGCTTTGGCTGGGCCATTCCAGTTATGAAGTCACTAAGATCAATCGAATTCAAATATTCTTCAACAACTGTCTGCGTGGCACTTTCTGCAAACCTAAGAACATGAACGTGATTGTTGACCCAACTCTTACCGGAGATTGAAAAAGCTATTGGATATGTTCTAGCCACCAAGTTTGCCCCATCTTCCGATATGCAGAGTAAGTCCTCGTCGAACAGAGACTCTTTGACGTAGTCCACGATGCCTGAGGCTCCGTAATAAGGAACCGATCCCTTTTCTCTGCTACCCTCCGTAATTGGAACTCGCTTGTTGTCCAGGTTCTCCGCGATCGACCAGAGATTTTTTACCTTCCACCCAGGTGCATCGCGGAATTCAGGGAATCGGAGACGGGGAATAGTTTCGCCTGCTCGGGGGAAAAGTTGCTGCATCAACCCTTTCTTGTGGGCATTGAGGGCGTCGAGCTTCCGGCCGCAAGCGGCGATCAATTGGTCTAGCGAAACTAAGCAGTCGGCGATTTTTTCTTGTTCGTCGAGCGACGATGCGCCACCGGGACACGGAATAGGTAAAGACATCAAATCTTTATCATTGATACTCAAAGATCCGTGCGCACGGGCTCCAATAGTTATGTACTTCACCAGCCACCTTCCATGTAGATTTCCGACAAACAGGTGATCCAGGTAGTGAACATTGATTCGGTCCTCTTGGACTCGAAAACACGTGAAGATACTATTCGGAACGGACCCCGGTTCATCACCCGAATACCTCGCAATGAACCCTTGCGGAAAATCTCTCGTTGCACTCTTGTTGTAAGCGAAGTCGTTTTTTTTAATCAGGAAATAGTTCTTATACGATTCCCCCGCAATTGTCCTGCCAAATTTCTGTTCCTGGCTTATCAAGCCGACCCCGGACGTAATACTCAAGTAGACGCACTTGCGTTCCCCAGCCTTTTCGGTAATGACAGTCGCAAACTCTCGAAGAGGTTCTGCCGTCCATGCGGGCTCATCCCGAAAATCTGGGAACCGCAGCTTGGGAGTAAGCTCTCGCTTCCTGTCCTGCGTCATGGTCTTTGTTCGCTTTATTCTTCGTATGCGCTCAAGCCAGAGATGTCGCGGCCTTGAGCGCGTTTGCGCAGTAGCGGCACCAAGTCGTCCATCAAGGCGAGTTCCTTCTGCGTGCGGGCTTTCCATCCCAGATCCAACGGAGCAAGCAGATCGACAAGCTGTTCGCCGTCGAAGATCATGCGTTGTAGGATGCCGTCCACGAAGGTTTGCAGAGATTCGGTCGTCAGTCCGTGCTTCGAGGCAAGGGCGGCGAGTTCGTTCGCGTCCTTCTCCTCCTTGAAGCGCAGATAGCCTTCGCGGATCGCCTTTTCATCGAGACCTTCGCCGGCCTTCAGCAAGCAGACGTATTCGGTAATGTCCTTTCGCTCGTCTATGAATTTTGCGTCAGACTCGATCAGCCCAATGAGCTGCTCGCGGCTCATGATCTGTTTGCCCGGAGCCTGCTGCGAGTATCGGGCAATCAGACCCATGATGTAGTCGTAGTCGATGACGGCGGAGGCGAAGAGCACAAACTCGAAATCGAGCTGCTCCACGTTCGGGTTCGCCTTTTCGCCGCTCTTGCCCTGTTGGGCTTTCAGCCGCTGAGCGGTTTCGAGGTAGGCGCCACGGAAAGCCATCAACTGTTCTTTGGGCAGAACCTGCCTGATTGCCCGCTGATTTTCCTGGGTTAAGTCAGTGTACTGGTCGAGTTGGGTCTGAAGACGCTGGACTTCCTTGAAGCGATTGATGAACTGGCTCCGCGCGTCGTCCCCTTTGAGATTTGGCACTTCCTCCGGTTTGGCAGCCAAGCCCTGAGACTTCATGAACTCCTCCAGGTCCCTAATCGCGGTTTGCAGCTTTTCGATAACAATTGGGACCTTATCGACGAGCCAGATTTCGCGGGCCTTGTCGGCTTTAGCCCCGGAGAACAGGGCAATGGCTTCATCGACGGCCGTCTGCTGATTGCGGAAATCAAGAATATTGCCATATGGCTTCGTAGCGTTGAGCACGCGGTTGGTCCGAGAGAAGGCTTGAATCAGCCCATGATGCTTCAGGTTCTTGTCCACATAGAGCGTGTTCAGGTATTTGGAGTCGAAACCAGTCAGCAGCATGTCAACCACGATTACGATGTCGATCTTCTCTTCGTGAGGCAAGTCCAGATTCGGAAACTGCTGATCCTTGATCCGCTTCTGCACATCCTGGTAGTAGAGGTCAAACTCGTTGAGAAAGTGGTTCGTTTTATAGCGGGCGTTGTAGTCTTCGATAATCGCCTTGAGGGCCTCTTTCTTCCTTTCGGGTTCCTGCTCGTTGTCGGCCTTCTCCTGCGGCAAATCTTCCTGAATCTGTTGCACATCCTTATTCCCGTCCGCGGGGGGAGAAAAGACGCACGCGATGTTTAGCGGGACAAATTCGGAGTCTGCTGCCTGCATCTGGTCCTGCATGGTCTTGAAGAGGTCAAAGTATTCGATAGCGTCGTTGATGGAAGCGGTAGCGAGGATGGCATTGAAGCGACGCTCGCCCGTGGCGGCATCGTGCTTATTGATGATGGCTTCGACGACGGCCTTCTTGGCGAGCGGTTGACCAGGCTTGATGGTCTTGCCTTCCGGCTTGTAGTAATCCACGTGGAAGCGCAGGACGTTTTGATCTTCGATGGCGTGGGTGATGGTGTACTCGTGCAATTCGCGTTGGAAAAGATCCACGGTGGTCCTGAGCGATGCCTGCTGCCCTTCGATCTGCTGGTAACTGGCGTTTTGCTCAAAGATGGGCGTACCGGTGAAGCCGAAGAGCTGAGAGTTTGGAAAGAACTCCTTGATGGTTTTGTGGTTCTCGCCGAATTGCGAGCGATGACACTCGTCGAAGATGAAGACGATGCGTTTGTTGCGCAGCGGTTCCAACTGTTCCTTGTAGGTGGATCTTCCTTGCCTCGCTTTTTGCTTGTTGCGTTTACTGTTTTCGTCGAGGGCGAGGCCGAGCTTTTGGATGGTGGTGACGATCACTTTGTCAGTGTAGTCGTCCGATAGTAAACGGCGCACAAGCGTCCCGGTATTAGTGTTTTCCTCTACGCAACCCTCCTGGAATCTGTTGAACTCCTCGCGTGTCTGCCGATCGAGATCTTTGCGATCCACCACGAATAAGCATTTCTCGATGTCGGGGTTGTCCTTCAGCAGCGTGGAGGCTTTGAACGAAGTTAGTGTCTTGCCGCTGCCGGTAGTGTGCCAGATGTAACCGTTACCCGAATTGTCGTTAATACATCCCTCGATAGCCTTGACTGCGTAAATCTGGTAAGGACGCATCATCAGCAACTTCTGTTCGCTTGCGACGAGCACCATGTAGCGGCTGATCATGTGACTGATGGTGCACTTGGCCAGAAACTTTTCCGCGAAGGTATCGAGCTGGGTGATCTTCTTGTTGTCTTCTGAAGCAAACTGGTAGATAGGAAGAAAGCGCTCGTCGGCGTTGAAGCTGAAATGGCGACTGTTGTTATTGACGAAGTACCAGGTATCGGTGCGGTTACTAACGACAAATAGTTGGACGAAGCAAAGGAGGGTTCTGGTGTAGCCGTTACCCGGGTCGTTTTTATAATCGACGATTTGCTCCATCGCGCGTCGCGGACTGATACCAAGCGTTTTCAATTCGATCTGAACTAGTGGCACACCGTTGAAAAGCAGGATGACATCGTAGCGGTGATGACTGTGGTCAGTGTTGATCCGGAGCTGGTTGATCACTTCGAACGTGTTTTTGCACCAGTCCTTAATGTTGACCAGAGTGAAATTCAGCGGCGTGCCGTCGTCACGAGTGAAACTATTGCGCTCGCGAAGCATGCGAGCAGAGGTAAAGACGTCCGGCGTGATGATTTCATCCAGAAGCCGTTGGAACTCGCCATCCGTTAGGCTGACGCGATTGGTCGCCTCGAACTTCTGGCGGAAATTCTGCTCGAGCGTGGCGCGGTTTCGGATGTCAGGGCGGTATTCGTACTTCAAGCCGAGAAGCTTGTCGATAAGCTGTTCTTCAAGTTGGCGTTCGGCTGTCGTCATTGGATTCGAGTGGTCGACTTCGTAATAATATTTGCTACGCCGGAAGCTTTGTCGGATCGTTTCTTGCGGAGGCCCGTCCATTATACTTGACAGACGTGTTATCGCTCATTTCACTTGGAATATTTCGCTCAATCCAGATCAATCTCTTAAGACGAAACAGTCGATCTAGTTCGTCGAAGAACTGTTGGCTTTCCGTCTAAAGGTCGCAGCATCTTCCTGTACTCGCGAAACGACACACGGCTGGCCGACTCTTTGACCTTCGCTCGCTCTCGCCGAGTACGATAAATTGATCGAGCTTCGCAAGTGGTGGTGCCATCCCCAAATCGGCTTGACCATTCAGCGGTAAACGCGTAACAAAGCGCATAGTCAGGGGACGAAACAGAGTCTCGAGTTGCGGCAGATCGTGGCTGGATGATCTGTCGTGATTTCTAAATCCAGACCAAAGTCGTCGCTTTCGTAGTCCGGCAATTTGCGTCCACGGAATTTCTGTGTGAGCGCACTTGTACTCTTCCGGCAGTTGGCGGGCAGCTTCGCCGATTATCTCAAGATTGGGAGCGACCCCATCTACGACGAGCTCGTCGTTAAATAAACGCGTCATGATTCAATAAACGCGTCATTATTCACTTGCGAGGTGTAACGGCCAATCTTCTGGATAGCCAGCATGATGTCTTCGAGGAGGATGAGAGGATCGCGCTTAGACATCGATGAATTCGCTTTGGATTTGTCTTAGTAGAGTTGGCTTAATAGCTCTGCTGGAAACCAAGTCGACGTGTTTTTCAAGCAATGACTCCAACCGCTCGGCGAGGGTGACGAAGCGCAGGCCGATGGAGGGATCAACGTCGACAAGTATATCAACGTCACTCGTCGCAGTCTGCTCGTTTCGAGCCCACGAACCAAACAAAGCCATGCGGCGCAGTGGAAACTCTTGCTCCAAGGCCGGCTTGATGGTCCGTAACCGCTGGAGTATGTTTTCGCGTGAGTTCATGCGTTGGCCACAGATTACACAGATTGCACAGATTACGTCCAGATCGAAGCCAACGCTGAGTTCCAATCTATTTGCGACGTTATAACAAACTCTTCCAGCTTGCCGGGTTCCGTCGCAGATCCATGACAGAACTTATGAGGATCTCGTCACTACGGATTTGGTAAACCAGCCCAAAGGGAAAACGATGCGTTCGACAGCGCCTTGTGCGTGGAGATAACTGGTGCCAAGCAGTCGGGTGCCGAAGAATTCGATCAAGCGTGGCGTCAATTTCGTCCAGGAATGTCGTTCCTAAACCGTTCTCACGTTGCTCGTAGTAAAGCGTCGCTTGCCGCAGCTCTGTGAGTGCGGCGGAGGTAAAGCGATACAGCATCATTTCCGCAGTGAGGAGCGGAGTTCTTGAAGGGCGGATGGTCCATCTAGTGTTTCCAATTCACCGCGATCGACAGCGTCAATCCGTTCCTCCGACTCAGCAGCCCACTTCGCTTCGATCTCTCTGACACGCTCTTCATCGAGACTTTCCCAAAGAAAGTCGATCAGCATTGCGCGCTCAGCGGGACTCAGATGAACGATCTTTTCCTGAATGGATGTAAGGCTCATGGCTGAATGATTGAACGGTCAGGTTTATCTGTCAAGGACTCCGTCGACGCGCGAAGGTCGTTCCTAAACGTCGCTGGTTGGCCGCGATAGCGGCGGGCCGGAGACGCTGTCGAGGTAGCGTTCGAAGGATTCGGGGTGTTCGACGTTGGTGATCTTTGTGCCGAGGAGATAGCCATGGACGGAGTAAGCATCGGTGAGACGCTCGCAACGCACCGGCGCTACTTCGAGGCCGATGATTCCCTGCGGTAAGTGCAACGAGAGTTTTAGACGGTTTGCGCCGGTGCAGAAGCGCTCGTCGATGATCGTCGCGGGCAGAACCATCGCCAAACCTGCGGCGCTGAGGTCGTTGATCTGACCGAAGAAAATCAGGTTCGAATCCGCGTCGTACGCATCACTGTCGAGCAACGACAGGTTCGCCGCCAGCTCGACTTCGCACTTCACGCGAAGCCGCCGCATACTACGACGCTCAATCGATGAGGCAAGCTTGTCCAAGCCCGTCAGTCTGCTGATTTGAGAGGGTTTGGGACGGTAACCAGTGCCCGCAACCTGTTCTTTGATGGTTAAGTTCCGGAGCTTCAGCCCCCCGCATCCGGACGGCCAGTAGTAGCACGAAACAGTGACTTTGTACATGGGGAAGTCGTTAATTCACCGTTATTTATTTGTTCGAGTGCGTATGAATTAAACGTGCAATACGGCCCCAATCCCACTTTCCTGCGGGCTGAGGTGCATCGCCTGTTCGATCCCGTCGAAAGCCGCGTCGAGCGTCTGCTCGCCCGCGAGGTAGACCAGCCGAAAATACCCGTCAGCCGGGTTGCAACCAAAGCCCGAACCATGGACCACGAGCACGCCCGAAGCTTCCAGCAGATCGATCGCAAACTGTTCGTCCGTGCGGCCGTTGAGGTTGTCAGTCTTCACCATCAGATAGAACGCAGCCTGGGGCACGACACAACTCAAGCCGTCGATGGTGTCGATGCGCGCTGTCGCCAGGTCGCGACGACGTTTGATCTCGCTCAAGAAGTTGGCGATGTAATCGCGACTGCCTTCGAGCGCGGGCGCGACGGCGTACTGCGCGGGCGTTGGCGAACACAAACGACCACCGGCGAGCTTGATCACCGCATTCACGAGGTCAGTCATCTTCTCGGGATGAGTGAAGCGCATCCAGCCGATGCGCCAACCCGAAAGCATATGCGTCTTCGACAAACTCTCGAGCGTGATCACCGGCGCGCCACTTTCTTTCGCCAGCACTGAAGCGGCAGTCGGCGGCGTCGCAAAACACAACTCTCGATAAACTTCGTCGCTGATGACGAGCAGGTCGCGCTCCGCTGCAAACTGCAACAGTTCTCGTGTGATGTTGTCGGGCGTGATCGAGCCGGTCGGATTGCTTGGATTGATCAAGACGAGCGCGCGCGTGTTGTTGTTAACGAGCGACTTGATCTCGTCAACGTCCGGCTGCCAATGATTGTCCGAATGAAGATGGTAGTAACGAATGCGCGCTCCCAACTTGCCGACGATCGCGGGATAGATCGGATAACCGGGCGCGGGCAGCAGCACTTCTTCGCCGGGATTGACGAGCCCCGTCAGTATCAGGTCCGCGGCTTCGGAAGCGCCCGCGGTTACGATCACGTCTTTCGTCTCCGTCGGCGAGCCGAGTTTAGTCGCGTAACGCGCGATCGCTTCTCGCGCTTCAGGCAAACCGGACGAATGCGAATAACCGGAGAACTTGTCTTTGACCGCGCGATTGACGGCGTCGATTACAAAATCGGGTGGGTGAAAACCGAAAGACTGCGGATCGCCGATGTTGAGATAGATGACGCGGCGTCCCTGGCGCTCGAGCGCCTCCGCGGCGCGGACGACATTACGAATGGCGTAGACAAAGTTAGCGGCACGTTCTGAGCTGTGGATCATGGCCCGCCATTGTAAAAGATTTGCGCGAAATTGGCTCGTTACGGCGAGACACTTCAGCGCAAAATCGCGCGAATCTGGTCGTGCGGCTTTTCCAGGTACTCGATGAACGAAAGCAACAGCTCGCGCTGCTCGTCCGTCATGTCGACGAAGCGCAGGCCGAAGCCGACGGGCCGCATGTGATGCGCGACTTCGCCCGTCAATTCGAGCGACTTGCCGTCGGGTATCTCAACATGGAACGTCAGCACCTCGCCGATGAGAGCCTCGCCCGTGGTGTCGACAAAGCAGCCGCCTTCCGACAGATCGGTTATGCGGGCAGGGCGATTGCCATGGCCGTCCCAAACGGCATCGAGACAAACTTCCAAACGCTTTTCGCTCCGGCGCTCGTCCATATTTCATCCGGGAGTTGAGAACAGTGTCGGCCGGGACTGAGGTCCCGACACTGTTGGGCGACGGCGTGATTTTATATCATGGGCGGCCATGTTCAAACCAAAATTAGACGTCGCCCCCGTGGCGGAGATCAGGAAGCACTTCCCCGCCCTCGAACGCGTTCACAATGGCTACCCGGTCGCTTACTTCGACGGTCCCGGTGGCACGCAGGTGCCGCGCTACGTCGTCGAGCAGATGAGCGACTATCTTTATCATCACAACGCAAACACGCATTGGGCGTATCCGACGAGCGCCGAAACCGATGCCGCTCTGGCGCACGCGCGCGAAGTCTACGCCGACTTTCTGAACGCGTCGCCGGATGAAATCGTGTTCGGCGCGAACATGACGACGCTGACGTATCACTTGTCGCGCGCGTTGAGTATCAATTTTTCCGCGGGTGATGAAATTGTCGTGACGGAACTCGATCACCATGCGAACGTCGACACCTGGCGCAGGCTCGCGGTCGAGCGCGGCGTGACGATTCGCACTGTAGGTCTCGACACGGCGACCGGACAACTCGACTACAATGATTTTGAATGGCTGATTGGCCCACGAACGCGCGTCGTTGCGATCGGCGGCGCTTCAAATGCACTCGGCACGATCAATGATCTGCCACGAGTGATCGAGTTGGCCCATCGTGTCGGCGCGCTGGCGTTTGTTGATGCGGTGCACTACGCGCCGCACGTGTTGCTGGACGTGAAAGCGCTCGATTGTGATTTCGTCGCGCTGTCGCCGTACAAGTTTTACGGGCCGCACATTGGCGTGCTTTGGGGCAAGGGCGCGTTGTTGCAGGAGATCGATTTTCCGAAGCTTGTGCCGGCGGCGGATTACATCCCGGAGAATGCGGAGACGGGTACGCTGAACCAGGAAGGGATGGTTGGCGCGGCGGCGGCGATCGAGTTTCTCGCGTCGCTCGGGAGTCGACAGACGCGACGAGAAAATTTGGAGAGTGTGTTCGCTGAGAAGCACGCGCGCAACATGCGTTTGTTCGCGCGTTTGTGGGAGGGTTTGAGTTCCTTACGCGGTGTGACGCTGTATGGACCACCACCGGACAGCGCGCGCACGCCGACGCTGGCATTTACGATCGCGGGACGTACGTCTACGGAAGCCGCACGCGCGTTGGCGGAGAAGGGTTTGTTTCTCTCGCACGGCGACTTCTACGCGTGGACAGTCGTGGAACGGTTTGGTCTCGCGCCGGAAGGGTTTATTCGCGCGGGTTGTGCTTGTTACACGAACGAGGAAGAGATCGAGCGTTTGATCGCGGGGGTCGCTGAGTTGTGTTAATCGTGGCTGGTAGGTCGTACGGCGTTGACGAAGTCGGCTAAGAGGCCGTAAGCGGTGCTTTGCAGGTTTGGACGGTGCGAAACGATCGTCAAACCGGGAATCGTGTCGAGCTCAAAGTGAATGGCGAGCGAAGTGCCGCGCACGTTGCCGAGCGGATCGGTGA
The DNA here is from genome assembly GCA_946480785.1 of uncultured Blastocatellia bacterium. The sequence continues at coordinate 97,553 of CAMLLD010000003.1, forward strand.
CGGCGATTTGTTCGGGTCTGACGATTGCGGTGATTGAGCCGTCAGCATTCATCGTTGCGCGCGTTAACAGTTTGTAAGGCTTGCCTTCAGCGCGCGCCGCTTGTAGCGTTCTCGGTTCTAATCCGCGTATTCCTTCGCTTCGCACCGCACTCGGCAACAGCAGCGTTTTCAAGATCACGCGCGACACGGCGCAGACTTTCATCACCGAGTCCCAGCCGTCGACGTCATGACTCGGATCGGTTTCCGCAACGCCGAGTTCCTGCGCCGCCTTCACGCCTTCGGCAAAACTCCGGCCCGCTTCCATCGTTTCGAGAATGATGTTCGTGGTTGAGTTGAACACGGCGCTGAAGCCGCGGATCTTCACGGCCGGCAGTGTCTCGCGAAAGAGGGAAAACACGGGGGCGCTGTCCATCACCGTCGACTCAAACAGAAATCGTTTGCCGTGCGCGCGAGCGATCTCGTTCAACTCGTCAAACGCATAAACGATTGGCGCTTTGTTCGCCGTGATCGTATGCGCACCGGATTGCAGCGACGCGCGCAAGTAATCGATCGCCGGTTGGCCGTTCTCGGGATTCAACGACGTCGTTTCGAAAACCACATCAGGTCGCGCCGTGGCGAGCCACTCGTCAATCCCATTCTGCGCCGGCGTCTGATCGTTTCCCGCCAACAACGCCGCGACATCGATCGCTTCATCCGTAGCGCGCCAACCCATGCGTCGCGTCGCAACACCCGCGATCTCCCATTCGATGCCGTAGCTCTCGCGCAACTCGCCTGTCTTCGCCACGAGCAAACGCGCGAGGGCGCGGCCGACATTTCCAAAACCGAGGAAGCACAGTCTGAATCGTTTCATGTATGATGTTCCCGTCGCATGAAACAATATCACGATCTGCTGCGATCGATTCTGAAGAATGGCGTCGAGCACCACGACCGCACCGGTGTCGGCACGATTTCACACTTCGGGTTTCAGACTCGTTTCGATCTGCGCGAAGGTTTTCCGATAGTCACGACGAAGCGTGTGCCGTTTCGTTGGGTGGCGGAAGAGTTGTTCTGGTTTCTTTCGGGAGATACGAGTGAAACGAACCTGCGTGCGAAGGGCGTCGATATCTGGGCCGAGTGGGCTGACGACGAACACACACGCAAGTTTGGCCGTCCGGCGGGAGATCTTGGACCAGTTTACGGGTATCTGTGGCGCTCGTTTGGCGGTGATTATCCGGAGAAGAACGGCGTCGATCAGATCGCGAAGCTGCTCGAACAGATCCGCACGAATCCTGATTCACGCCGGCTGATTGTGACGGGCTGGGATCCGCGTCAGGCGGATAATGTCGACTTGCCGCCGTGTCACACGCTGTTTCAGTTCAAGGTCGAGAGTGGCCGCGTGCTTCATTGTCAGCTTTATCAACGTTCGGCGGACGCGTTTCTCGGTGTGCCATTCAACATCAGTTCGTATGCGCTGCTGATGCATCTCATCGCGCACGTCACTGAACTGCAAGTCGGTGAGTTCGTCTACACGCTTGGCGACTATCACATTTACCAGAATCATCGCGAACAGGTGCAGGAGTTGTTGTCGCGCGAGCCGTTGCCGCTGCCGCAGTTGGAGATTAACGATCCGGAGCATCGTCTGCGCGGGCTCGAAGGTCTGCTCGCGTTCAAGTATGAACACCTGAATCTCATCGGATACAAATCTCACGGCAAGATCGCCGCGCCAGTGGCCGTATAAATCATGATCATCGGGATTGCAGCAGTGGATCGTCAGGGGGCGATTGGGAAGGGCGGGAAGCTGCCGTGGCATTACTCTGCCGATATGAAGTTTTTTCGCGAGACGACGACGGGGCATGCGGTGGTGATGGGGCGCAAGACGTGGCTCACGTTGGGTAAGCCGTTGAAGAACCGCCTCAACATCGTGTTGAGTCGGGATCCGAGTATTGAGCCGCAGGAATCGTTGCTGGTGCTGAGCGATGTGGATGCGGTGTTGTCGTTGAATGAGTCGTTGACGACGGACTTGTTCGTGATTGGCGGCGCGCAGGTTTATGAGGCGTTTCTGCCGCGTATTGAGAAATGGATCATCACGGAAGTGCCGCTCACCGTGAAGGGGGCTGATACTTTTATGCCGCAGGGTTACCTGGAAAACTTCGACGAAACGCACTCGCAGTCTATCGGTGACGGCTTAACCGTAAAGTTTTACTACCGCCTTTAAAACAACTCTTCCAATGCTTCGTCAACACTCTTCACGCCAACCACACGCACCCCAAGCAAACGTTCGAGTCCAACCACATTCGACGCAGGCATCACGATCTTTTTAAAACCGAGCGCCTGTGCTTCGCGCGCGCGTACGGAAGCCTGCATCGCGCCGCGCACTTCGCCTGTTAGTCCGACTTCGCCGAACACCGCTGTGTGCGGATCGATCGTGGTGTTCTTGAAACTCGACGCGATCGCGGTGACGACGCCGAGGTCCGCTGCGGGTTCATCGACTTCCAAACCACCGGCGATGTTGACGAACACGTCGTCGCCGGTGAGTTGCATGCCCGAGCGCTTCTCGAGCATCGCGATCAACAAAGCAACACGGTTCTGGTCCAGGCCCTGTGTCATGCGCCGCCCGGTGCCGTACTTGTTTCCCGAAACGAGCGCCTGGATCTCGACGAGCAACGGGCGCGTGCCTTCCATGCACGCCGTCACGATCGAACCCGCAACATTCTGCGGCCGCTCCTGCAAAAACATTTGCGACGGGTTCGCGACCGGCATCAGTCCGCGGCCCGTCATCTCAAACACACCGACTTCGTTCGCCGCGCCGTAGCGGTTCTTCACCGCACGCACGATGCGATGATTGTGATGTCGCTCGCCTTCGAAGTAGAGCACAGTGTCGACGATGTGTTCGAGCACTTTTGGTCCGGCGATCGAGCCTTCCTTCGTGATGTGGCCGATGAGAAACACGGGGATGCCGCGGTTCTTCGCGAGCAGGAGAAACTGATGGGCCACTTCCCTCACCTGCGACACCGAACCGGGCGCGGATTCGATCGCACTCGAGAAGACTGTTTGGATAGAGTCGACGATAACGGCGCCGGGTTTGAGTCGTTCGATTTCGCGAAAAATGTTTTCGAGGTTGGTTTCGGGAAGCAGAAAGACGTTTTTCGCGGTGACAGCGAGGCGTTCGCCGCGCAGTTTGATCTGGCGTTCTGACTCTTCGCCCGAGACGTAGAGTACGAGCGTTTCGGTGTCGCTCAGTTTGTCGGCGACCTGCAGCAGCAGCGTACTCTTGCCGATGCCGGGATCGCCGCTGATGAGAACGAGTGTGCCGGGAACGATGCCGCCGCCGAGGACGCGGTCGAATTCCGTCACGCCGGAGGGCAGGCGACGATCGTCCTGCGGCTCGATCTCGTTAAAAGCGATCGCGCTGACTTCGCGCAGTTTGAATCCACTGTTGCGGCGTGAGGTTTGACTTTTTTCCTCAACCAGCGAGTTCCACTCACCACACTCGGGACACTTGCCAAGCCATTTGCCTGACTGGTGCCCACAGTTTTGGCAAACGAATAGTGTTTCGACCTTTTTCACAGATAAGAACGGATCCTACAACAACTCTTTCACGTTTTCGGTGGGGCGGCCGAGGACTGCGCGGTCGCCGCGTTCTACGATCGGCCGCTGCAGCAGGTCAGGGTATTCGACCATCAGTCCGATCAACTCGCTGTCGCTCAACTCACGCTCCCCAAGGCCCAGCTCTTTATAAATCGCCTCGCCCTTGCGCAACAGCTCGCGCGGTTTGATATTCATCTTGCGCACTAACTCCGTGAGCTTCTTCTTGCTCAAGGGCTCGACGTAGTAATTTACTTTTTCAAACGGAACGCCGCTCTCCCGGAGCAGCTTGTCCATCTCGCGACACTTCGTTCAAGTCGGCTTTTCGTAAACCGTAATTTTGTCTGCCATGACTTATGGAAAGATCCCCCTCACGCTCGTTGCTTCCGCCACGCGGCCGACGGCGAGAATGTACGCGCCGGTGCGCAAGTCCGTGTTGTAACGCTGCGACATATCGTGCACTGAATTGAACGCTGTGCGAATCGTCTCTTCGAGTGTCTTGTTGATCTGATCTTCAGGCCAGAAGAACGAATTTTGATCCTGCACCCACTCATAATAACTGACCGTGACGCCGCCCGCATTCGCGAGAATGTCCGGCACGAGCAACACGTCCTGATCCTCCAGCACGCGATCCGCGCCCGGCGTCGTTGGTCCATTCGCCAACTCCGCGATGATCTTGGCTTTGACGGTGCCGACGTTCTTCATCGTGATCGCGTTCTCCAACGCAGACGGCAACAGAATATCGCAATCGACCCCGATCACGTCGTCACAAGGCATTTCTTTCGTACCAGGCAGTCCGGCCAGCGCGCCCGTCTGCGCCTTGTGCTTCAACGCCGCCGGCACGTCGATCCCGCTCTCCGCATAAACCGCGACTCTCGAATCACACGCCGCGATCACTTTCGCGCCGTCTTCCGCCACCAGCCGCGCGATGTTCGCACCCGCATTGCCAAAGCCGTGAACGGACACCCGCGCGCCCTTCATATCCATGCCCTTCACGCGACACGCTTCGCGCAACGCATAAAGACAACCACGCGCGGTCGCTTCCGCGCGTCCCTGCGAACCGCCGAGTGAAATCGGCTTGCCAGTGACGACACCGAGCTCCGTGTGACCGCGCACCATCGAGATCGTGTCCATGATCCACGCCATCGTCTGCTCGTCAGTGTAAACATCGGGCGCGGGAATATCGCGGTCTGGTCCAATGATCGGCGCGATCTCAAACGCGTAGCGCCGCGTCAGCCGCTCGAGCTCGTTGCGCGAAAGACTCTTCGGATCGCAAACCACACCACCTTTGCCGCCGCCGTAAGGAATGCCCACAGTGGCGCACTTCCACGTCATCCACGAAGCGAGTGCTTTGACTTCATCGAGCGACACGTTGGGGTGATAACGAATGCCACCCTTTGCTGGGCCACGCGCGATGTTGTGTTGAACGCGGTAACCTTCAAACACCTGGACGTCACCGCCGTCCATCTTCACCGGAATCGAGACAATCAACTGCCGCTTCGCATTCTGCAACACGTGTCGCATTGACTGATCTAGGTCGAGGTAATCGGCGGCGCGATTGAACTGCTGTTTGGCAATTTCGAAGGGATTGAGTTCTTCCTGATACGCCTGTTGGGTCGCCATGCATCCGCTCCTGGTAGGGTTTAGGGTGTGGAGAGCGCCGCTAATCCTATGTGGTCGGGGTTCAGAGTTCAAGCTGCCGAATAACTCATTGGGAACCCGCCGCGGCCGCCGGTGTCTAATGGAACCGTGTAAGCTCCCGCGACCCGATGGCACCGGCAACTAGCGGAGGAACTCGATGTTTAATAACCTGATTGAATCCAGTTCGCATAAGAAGGAGTACAAGCGACGCGGATCGTTCCTGCTCTTTACCGGCGCCACTTACCTCGTGTTGTTCGTGATTGCAGGCGTAGCGAGTATCTACGCTTACGACGCGCACCTCGAAGCGCAGACGACGGAAATGATCACCATCTTGTCACCGCAGGAGATTGTTCCCGAACAACCACAGCCACAACCAGCCGCCCGCCCCGATCGTCCGCGACCGGCTAACAACAACGAAACCACGGTACCGGAACGCGCTGTAGCGATGCTGAGCGTGAACCATCCGGAAGTCGTGCCCGACGCTATTTCCGCCACGCGCAGCACAAACCTGCCGTTACCCGAGCACGGGACAGCGATTATCACGGGACGTGACCGCGACCCATCGGCGATCGGTGGTCCAGGAGTTCCAGTTCCCGGCGGCGCTCAAGTGGTCCAACCACCGCACGTCGTAATTCCAGACCAGCCGCCGCCGCCAGCGCCTGAGCCACCAAAGCCGCCGAAGATCGTCAGCAAAGGAGTGATCACTAGCCAGGCGATCTCTTTACCGAGACCTGTTTACCCGGAGCTTGCCAAACGAATGCGTATCCAGGGCACAGTCAGCGTTCAGGTGCTGGTTGACGTCGATGGGCGGGTGATCTCAGCGAAAGCGTTGAGTGGCAGTCCGTTCCTGACGGTCGAAGCGCAAAAGGCAGCGCTGCAAGCTCGCTTTTCGCCAACGCTGCTTAGCGATCAGCCGGTGAAGGTTTCAGGCGTGATTACTTACAACTTCGTGCTGGGTAATTAAGGAAGTCCTACCCCAAGCAAAGAGGTACGAGGCCGCCTGGCTCTCGTACCTCTCCCGCCGTCAGGAATAATCCGTTAACTCAAATCGTTTCCGCCCAACGCGCGATCTCGTCCATCGCGTTTTCGTAAACCTGTGGTTGGTCCACGCCAAACTTCTTCGGCGCTTTGAACGAATGATCGCCGCCTTCGATCGCGTAGATCTTCGCAGGCGGACGAAGGTTCTTCACGAATGGTTGAATCTCGTCCGGCGTCCCGAGCGCGTCGCGCGTCCCCTGCACAAACAGCATCGGCTTCTGAATGTGCTCCAGATGTTCGACGCGCAGCTTCGCGGGATTGCCCGGCGGATGTAACGGGTAACCGAGAAACACGAGCCCGCTCACATCCAACGCGAGCGGCGCTTCTTCACGCGCCGCGACCACCTGCGACGCGATGCGGCCGCCCATCGACTTCCCGCCAACAACCAAACGGTTCGACTTCAGTTTGCGATGCTTCGCGATCGCTTCGATCACCGCACGAAAGCACGACTCGAGTTTCGGCTTTTGATCGGGAACTGAACGTCCCTGCTCCATGTAGATGAAGTTGAACGTCATCACATCCAGCCCGCGCTCTGCGAGACCGCGGGCAAACATGCGCATGAAACCGCTCAACTGGTTCGCGCCCGCGCCGTGGCCCAACAAAGCGGTCAGCCCGGCGCGAATCTTTTTCGCCGCCGGATAAAGCAGCGCGGTCACAGATTCCTGCTCGTTAACTTTGATTGTCAGTTGCTCGGTTTCGTCTGTCATCGTGTGGGTTTAGGTTTCTTTCGCGAGCATCGCGAGGGCGTCCGCCAGCTCGTTCTGGAATCGCTTCGCCACGCCTGCCTGAACGTTCGGCGAACTCTTCGAGAAGTAAGCGAGATTGCCGTCGGGTTTTCTGCGCCCGCGTTCCGCGTAGATGGCAGTAATGAGCTGTTTGTCGTAAGTCGGGTCGGAAGTAGTGCAGGAAAGATTCGCGATCGCGCGACCTACGATCGGCGTCGCGCCGCCGTGTTGCACCGCGGTGGACCACACCACATTTTGCAGTGCGAAGCTGCGCGTGTTCACGTCGAGCTTGTTTTCGGCGAGTATCTTGGCTGCGAGCGGATCATAATGGCTCTGCTTGATAAAGCCGTGTTGTGCTCTTTGAAAATCGTCGGCTTGCGCCGCGGCGATGCGTTTCCAGCAGGCAGTGAAATCCGCCGAGCCGGCGGTGAGATTCTTAAAATCTGTGGCCCACGGAAATCCCGACTGGCCCACGAAGCGTTGCGGAACGCCCATCTTCGAGGCCATCTGATAAGAACCGTACGAGACACCGCCGGGATCACCGACGCCGGTAGAAACAACGCCCGGTCCGCGGCCGCCGGTTTCGTACTTCGCCGAAAGACAGCCGAGCTCGTCGGCGAGCGCTGCGCCGATTGCGCCGGCAGCCGTCGTCACTGGATTGGACGGCAACGGCTGCGTGTTGTCAGTCGAGCTTGCGACTACCGGGTTAGCCGGCAACGGTTGCGTCGCTTCGTTCGCGTCCGACGCGTCCGTTGCACCCGAACTGTCCGGCAGATTCACGATGTCGCCAACGTTGATTCGGTTGGGATCGCTGATCTGGGGGTTAGCTTGTAAAAGTTGGGCCAGCGTCAGGCCGTTGCGCGCCGCGATCCGCGAGAGCGAATCGCCCGCCTTTACCGTGTAAGTCATTTAAAGAGGAACCTCCGTTCGAATTCGCGAGGGATTGGCATAGTAGTCAAACGCCCCGTTAGAGTTCAAGCTAGCTGTAGGTCCGCGGCACGCGTTCGCTGACGCCGCACGTGACCTCGTAAGACAGTGTACCAGCGATGCGGGCGAGTTCTTCGGCTTTGATTCTTAGCTCGGTGTGGCGGCGGTCCCAGCCAAGCAACGTCACCTGATCGTGTAACTCGACACCGGGCACGTCCGTCACGTCAATCAACGTGAGATCCATCGAGACACGTCCCACGACTGGAGCATAAACGCCGCGGACGATCACGTGAGCACGGTTCGAGAGCCCGCGCATGTAGCCGTCATGATAGCCGATCGCGATCGTCGCGATCAGACTTCGTCGCGAGGCTTCGAACGTGCAACCGTAACCGATCGTTTCGCCGCGCGGCACCCACTTCAAAAGCATGATGCGCGAGTGCAGCGACATCACCGATCCCAAACCCGGATCGGTTATCCCCGGCGGCAACACGTCGCGCCAAAGACCGTACAACACGCCGCCGGGACGAACCATGTTGCCCCACGCTTCACGATGGCCGTAGATGCCCGCGGAGTTTGCGAGATGCAGATGAGTGGGACGATAACCGTGTTCGCGAAACGTCGCGACCGCGTCGTCAAAGCGATGAATCTGATCGAGAGTCAACGGCTCGCATGAAGTTTCGTCGGCCGCGGCAAAGTGCGTCATCACTCCATCAGCGCGCACATGCGGAAATTGCTCCAGCAGCGAGACAAACTCGCCGACTTGATCGACGCGCACGCCGAGCCGACCCATGCCCGTGTCGACTTTCACATGCACGTCGGCGATCGTGTTCGCTTCCGCAGCGGCCTGGTTGAGCGCCTCGAGCATGTCGCGGCGATAAACGACCGCGGTCAGTTTGTGTTGAATACACGCGGCGGCCTGTCCCGGCCAGAAACCGGCGAGACAAAGCACCGGCTGCGTGATGCCGGCGTTGCGCAACTCGATCGCTTCTTCAGGCAGCGCGACGCCGAACCAGTCAGCGCCTTCCGCGGCGAGCCGCCGAGCGCATTGCACGGCGCCGTGACCGTACGCGTTGGCTTTAACCACCGCCATGATTCGCGCGGCCGTACCGACGCGCTTTCTGACCTGATTGAAGTTTGCGGCGAGTTGATTGAGATCGATCTCCGCCCACGTCGGTCGACGCGGAACGTTGGGTCGCGGGTCCGGAAACGAGGCCATGCTTTAGTTTACCTTAAATCATTGACTCGCTTTCACGTCAGGCATAAACTCGCGCCGCTTTCTCACTCTGCTCCCGGATTGAAAACCAATGAAGAAACTTCCCATCCTCCTACTCACGCTTTGTCTTTTCTCAGTCAACACCCTCGCTTATGGACCACGCGGACACCAGCTCGTCGGTGCGATTGCCGATAAGCGTTTGGCCAAAAACCCGGCGGTCGCCAAGAAGGTCAGAGACTTGCTTGACGGGCTCACGCTCGCGCAGGTCGCGACCTTTCCTGATGGCATCAAGAGCTGGGACGACTGCAACGGACCGCCCAGCAACGCTCCGGTTACTAATAAGACTCGCATCAATAACGAGCTGCGCGCTTTCCACGACGCGAACCTCTGCAGCAGTCATCCTTCCCACCACGAGTTTCACTATACTGACGTGCCCGTGTTTGGGGACGAAGAATATGCTGACGGACAAACAGGCGGGCAGTTTGGCGTCGGCCGCAGCGAGTTTGACATCGTGCAACTGATTCCGTTCTGCATTCGCGTGTTGCGCGGCGATGAGCCGGAGAACAACTCGCGTGCGATCACGAAGTCAGTCGCGGTGATACTGCTGGCGCATTACCTCGGCGACATTCATCAACCGCTGCACGTCGGCGCGGAGTATTTCAACGCGGACGGCGATGCGTTTCAACCCTCGAACACGAACAAGGGATTTGCGGATCAGGGTGGCGGCAAGTTGACGTTGTGGACGTTTAGCGGTGGCAAGCTGAAGTCTGTCGGAAAGTTTCATGGCTACTGGGACGGACAGACTGTCGACAACGCGTTCGGTCAAACGGCAAATACCACCGTGGCGAAACGTTTGGCGGCGCAGGAGCCGTCCGACTGGCAACTGACCGGTGCTCCTGAAACGTGGGCGGAACAGATGGCGAACGACATCCTGCCGCTCGCGCGCGAAGCACACGCGCGTCTCACCTTCGAGCACATCAAGACCACTGCCGGCGCGCAGGACATCAAGAGCGGACAAGCGAAGGAGAAACACAAACCCGGCGACCAGTTTTACGCCCTCTGGGCCGCGAACGTAGTGAAGAATGAGATACAAAAAGGTGGCTGGCGTTTGGCGGCGTTGTTGGAAGAGACGCTCCAATAAAGTTCGTGTGTTTCGCTGTTTTCTGTGTTCTACTTGAGGCCGCAAACGAAGTCTGCCCAGGCTCCGCAATCCTTGAAGTAGATCTCTCTCGTTATGAAGTTTTTCAGTGCTGTATTCCTCGTTGTTCTTCTCAGTGTCCCCGCACCTGCCGCCGCCCAGACGCGTGAGAGTTGGCGCAGCGTCAGGACGAATAATCTCTTCGTGATCGGTAATGCCGATCCGGAGAAGCTGCGGCAGGTCGCGGCGTGGCTCGAGTTCTTTCATAGCGCGTTTGGCAGACTCGTGTCGCACAACGTGCTCGACGCGTCAGTACCGACGACCGTGATCGTCTTTCGCGACGACGCGTCCTTCATTCCTTTCAAGCCACTCTACCAGGGCCGTCCACTCAATCTGGCGGGCTTCTTCCAGGCCGGTGAAGACGTCAATTACATCGCGATGTCGCTCGACGCGCGCGAAAGAGATCCTTACAGCATCGCGTTTCACGAGTACGTCCACCTGCACCTGCGCGACAACGTGCCGCAGGCGCCGGTGTGGCTAAACGAAGGCCTCGCGGAGTTCTACGGTCATCTGCAATTCTCGGCGGGCGAAGCGGTATTGGGCGTGCCGCTTTCTTATCTTCATCTCTTGCGCAGCCAGGAACTGTTGCCGCTGACAACGCTACTCGCGATCGATCACAAGTCACCGCATTACAACGAACAGGACAAGAGCGGGATTTTCTACGGCGAGTCGTGGGCGCTGGTCCATTACCTGATGCTCGGCGGGCCCGGGCGACAGGATCAGTTCAGGAGATTTCTGCAACAGGTGAGTCGCGGTGAAGACGTAGCGAAGTCGTTGGAGAGTTCTTTCGGCATGACGCTGGAAACTATCGAGAAGGAATTGCGCGCGTACGTCAATCGCGGCGATCTCCCGACACTGCGGCTCGCGAGTGGTGACGATCCGCAGGCTTACGCGTCGTTCACCGCGATGCAACGGCAATCGCTTTCAGATGCCGAAGCGAATTACTACCTCGGCGATCTGCTGCTGCACATCAACCGTCAGGACGACGCCGAGCCTTATTTCAAACAGGCGATCGCCCTCGATCCGAACCTCACGTCCGCGTATGCCGCGTTGGGCCGGCTGAGTCTGCGTCAGAAGCGTTACGACGAAGCGAAGAAGTATCTGGAGCGCGCGACGAGGTCGCCGCAAAATTATCTCGTTCACTTTAACTACGCGTGGCTGCTCAGTCGCGATGGAGTTTCCGCGGGCGGACGCAACGCAGCGTCTGCTGAAACTGCTGCCGCGATACGCGAACAACTCGCGCGGGTGATGAAACTGTCGCCTGATTTCGCGCCGGCTTATTCGCTCTTTGCATACGTCGATCTCGCGCGCAACGAGCGTCTCGACGAAGCGCTGGAGATGGCCCAGAAAGCGCATCGTCTCGAGCCGGCAAAAGCGAGCTCCACGTTGCTCCTCGCGCAGGTTTACGCGCGCCGCTCGGACGCGAACGCGGCTCGCGAGCTCGCGCAACCACTAACACGCGACTCAGACACAGCTATCCGACAGCAAGCGCAGGACGTCATTGATTTCCTGGACGGCAAGCCGGCTCGCTCGAACGGCGACGCGCGCGCTACTGTGAGTAGTGCGCCCATTGCCGAATCGGTCCAGCCAACCCGAGGCGGCGTCTTAAGCGGCGGCGCATCGACCGGCGGCACGTCAACGATCCGCGACGGCCAAACGATCGATAACTCCGCTTCACTTCCGAGTCTCGACGAAGTGCTGGCGCGCTACGTGGAAGCAATCGGTGGTGAAAAAGTGATCGCGGCCGCGACCAGCCGGGTAATCAAAGGAACGGTTGACGTCACCGGCCTGAGCCACGGCGGTAGTTATGAAAGTTATCAACAAGCTCCGAACAAGTTTTATTTCCTCATGCAAGCTTATCCGTTCGGGATTGCAAAGAGCGGCTACAACGGACGAGTCGCATGGATGTCGAGTAATGCAACGACGACCATCATCAAAAACCCCGCCGACGTCGCCTACTTTGCGAGCGTAGCCGGCTTCTTCTCGCCGCTTGCGTTGAAGCAGAGATATGCGAAGGTGACGCTCGCCGGCGCCAGCCAGATCGGTTTTCGCGACGTTTACGTGCTGGAGTTGCAACCGGCGACCGGATCTGCCGAACGTTTGTATCTGGATACGAAGACGTACCTGCCGGTGCGATTCAATAAGGTGCAGACTTTCGGCAACGTGAAAGTGCCGGTGGAAATCTATCTCGACGATTGGAAAGCCGTCGACGGCATTCAGTTTCCCTTCACCATCACCGAGAGTATGCCGAAGCAATCGATGAGCTTCACCATCACCGAGGTCCGCCACAACGTTCCGATCGATGCACGCCTCTTCGATCCACCAAAGCCGTAACTTCAAACGAGGCGTAACGCCGCACAAATTTACTTTAGCGACAAGAGACAACAAAAAGGACAACTGTCAGCAAAGATTATTGGCTTTGTTTGTGGTTCTCTGTCGGCGTGCAAACGCTCACTTCCTCTGCGATACCGTCACAGATCTCGCTGCACAAACTGCATGTAAGCTTCGGCGGGCTACTGCTCGTCATGTTGCTCGGGGCGCTTGATTCGACGATCCTCGCCACCGCACTGCCAACGATCGTCAACGAGTTCGGCGGCCTGGCCCATCTTTCGTGGGTCATCACTGCCTACCTGCTGGCACAAATCATCGTCACTCCGCTGTACGGAAAGCTCGGCGATCTTTACGGACGCAAGCGTGTGCTCCAGTTTGCCGTCGTGCTGTTTCTGATCGGCTCGGAGTTGTGTGGTCTAAGCCGCAGCCTGCCACAGTTGATTCTGTTTCGTGCGGTCCAAGGGCTCGGCGGTGGCGGACTGATGTTGACGACACAAGCGGTGATTGGCGACATCATCCCGCCGATAGAGCGCGGACGTTACCAGGGCATCTTCGGCGGCGTACTCGGAGTTGGATCAGTTGCCGGGCCGCTTTTGGGTGGTTACTTCACCAGCAATCTGACGTGGCGCTGGATCTTCTATATCAACTTGCCGCTCGGGATTCTTGCGCTCGTGGTTTTAACGGCGACACTGCCGGCGCAGAACTGTCACCAACGACATGTGATTGATTATCCGGGCGCCGGACTGTTAGCGGCTTCGCTTGCAGCATTGGTACTGGCGACAGATCTCGGCGGCGTTGCGTACTCGTTTTCGTCGCCGTTGATGATTGGACTAATCGTTATCGCGGTTGTTGGTCTAATCGTATTCATCTTCGTCGAACGACGTGCCGAGGAGCCGTTGCTCCCGTTGCGCTTGTTTCGCATCAGGGACGTCTGGGTCACGTCGGTGATGGGATTGGTTAACGGCTTTGCGTTGTTGGGCTCGATGACTTACCTGCCGTTATTGCTTCAGACAGTGAAGGGTATGAGTCCGACCGAATGCGGCTTGCGAACGATTCCGGTGATGGGTGGCACACTCGTCACGTCGACGCTCGCGGGTCAAATTGCGAGTCGCACCGGCAGGTACAAGATATTTCCGATCGTCGGCATGGCGATGGTGACGATGGCATTGTTTCTGATCTCGAGAATGACTGCGGAAACGACGAGTCTCACGATTGTGGGTTTAATGCTGCTGCTCGGGCTGGGGCTCGGCTTCTTCACCCAGATGCTGATCATCGCGGTGCAGAACGCGGTTGAGTATCACGATCTTGGTGTTGCCACATCGAGTGCGACTTTGTTTCGCCTCGTCGGTGGATCGCTGGGTACTACGCTGCTCGGCGCGGTGCTCGCCAGCCGGCTTCTCGGAACGAAGTCTTTGCTGGGGCCTTTGAGCACCGTGTTTTTGGTTGCCGCTGCGGTTGCGTTCTTCGGGCTATTACTCTCGTTCCTGTTACCGGAACGACGCCTCAGGAAAACTATCGCTGCAGCGACCGAGCGCGACTTCTGCGGTCACGCATTCGCCTCGGCGCAGCATTCGGATTCGCGCGCGTTGTTAATGATGGGACTAGCTGCGCTCGCGGATCGTGCGGTGCGGCGTGGTTATATTGACGCGATAATTAAGCGCGCAAGCGCCGATGTGAGTGTTGAAGCGGCCTGGTTGCTGGTCCAGATCGAACGTAAGCCGGGTATGAGCACTTCCCGGCTTGGCAGAAAAGGAAGAGTCGATCCGCTCAAACTGCGAAAGTCGACAGCAGAGCTGCTCGACAAATCCCTGATCGCCCCGACTTCAGCGACTGATGTGTATCGACTCACTGGAGCCGGTTGCGAAATCTACAATCGCCTGGCGGCCGCACGTCGCGAGCATCTCGCGGAACTGTGGCCCGAGTGGTCACCGAAAAAAAGAGAGGACATCGCCTCAACCCTGCGCCACCTCGCCCACGAGCTCATACCCGAAACGAAAGCCGTGTGAGCACAAGAGAATTGCTACTCGCGAAAGAGACTGTCGAAGCGCATGCTCGAGGGAGTGAAGCGGAGGTCGACGGTGCCGGTGGGACCGTTGCGCTGCTTGGCGATGATGATCTCGGCGATGTTCTTTTGATCTTCGGGCATCGCGTCGCGCTCTTCCGGCGTCTTGTATTGCTCTTCACGAAAGATGAACGCCACCAGATCCGCGTCCTGTTCCAACGCGCCCGACTCGCGCAGATCCGCCAACTGCGGCCGGTGATCCGAACGCGACTCCGGCGCACGAGATAGCTGCGATAACGCCACCAGCGGCACGTTCAACTCCTTCGCCAGCCCTTTCAACTCGCGCGAGATTTGCGACACCTCCTGCTGCCTCGACTCGACGCGTTTCGCTGATCCCGACATCAACTGCAAGTAGTCGACGATGATCAGATCGAGCTTCTTCTGTTCCGCTGCGAGCCGTCGCGCTTTCGCGCGCATCTCGAGCACGCTCAATCCCGGCGTGTCGTCGAGAAAGATTTTCGTGTCCGCGAGAATGCCGAGCGACTTCGCGATCTGCGCCCATTCGAGCCGCGAAAGAAAACCATTGCGAAAGCGCTGCGCGTCGATGTTGCCCTGCGAACAGAGCATGCGCATCACCAGCGACTCCTTCGACATTTCCAGTGAGAACACACCAACGACTGCGCCGCCGTGAATCGCCGCATTCTCCGCGAGCATCAACGCGAAACTGGTCTTACCCATCGAAGGCCGCGCCGCGAGAATGATCAGATCCGAGTTCTGCAAACCGGAAGTCATCTTGTCGAGATCGGGAAAACCGGTCGTGAGCCCGGTGAGCACGGCCGCACGGCCTTCCATCTCCTGCACTTTTTCGAGCAACTGTTCCGCGATCGGCTTCACGTGCATGAAGCCCTGGCGAATGCGTTCGTCGGCGAGTTGGAAGATCGCCTGCTCGGCGTGGTCCAGGATGATCTCCGGCTCGTCTTCTTCGGCGAGTGCTTCCTGTGTGATCTTGTTGGCGCTCTTCACGAGGCGGCGCAGCATCGACTTGCCGCGGACGACCTTCGCGTAGTGAAGAATGTTGGTCGAGTGAGGCAAGCCGTAAGTGAGGTTGGTGATGAAACTGATGCCACCGACCGACTCGAGCGCGCTTTCTTTCTTGAGCTCTTCACCGATCAGGATCGGATTGATCTCGGCGCCGCGTTCAAACAACGCGATCATCCCGAGGAAGATGCGTCGATGCGACGGGACGTAAAAATCTTCGGGCCGCAGTTGTTCGATCGCCTGGCTGATCAGGCCGTTGTCGAGCAGCACCGCGCCGAGAATGGCGCGCTCAGCTTCGGAGCTGTTGGGCAGCGAGCGTTCGAAAGCGTTGTCACGCGCGAAGTCAGGAGTGGCCATAGATCAGTGGAGGCGGCGTAAAAGAAGACGCCGCAAGTCGTATTAACATGCGGCGTCTAGTGTGGCAATAGGATTTTCGGTTTTAAAGTGCCGCTACTCCGTGGCAGTCTCTTCTTCAGCCGGCTGACTCAATGCGGCTTGCTCCTCGGCGCTCAAGTGGCCGACGATCACGTCGCCTTCCGAAACCACTTTTACCGGCAACTCGATCGTAACTTCGCGGTGCAAACGCACGGGCACCGAGTATTCACCCAAACGCTTCAACGGCTCGCGCAGGTGAATGCGATGCCGATCGATCTCGTAACCACGCTCCTGCAACGCGTCGGCGATGTCCATCGAAGTCACCGAACCGTACAACGCACCCTGCTCGCCCGCTTTGCGTTTGAACTCGAGCACGAGCGCACCCATCTGCTGTGACTGCGATTCCGCCGTCGCACGCTCTTTCGCTTCCTTTTTCAACAGCGCGGCGCGCTCCTGTTCGATTCCCTTCACGTTTCCCGCCGTCGCTTCCACGGCGAGATTGCGCGGCAGGAGATAGTTGCGCGCGTAACCGGCTCTGACTCGAACAATCTCGCCACGCGCGCCGAGATCATCCACGTCTTCGCGTAAAAGAACTTTCGTGTGTGCCATTTCCTTCTCTCTCTTCCTTAATCGGTCGTGTACGGCAGCAACGCGATGTTGCGCGCGCGCTTGATCGCTTCCGCGAGCATGCGTTGGTGGGTCGCACAGTTACCGGAGATGCGCCGGGGCAGGATCTTGCCGCGCTCGGGCAAGTAGTTCATCAACAACCTGACGTCTTTGAAGTCGATCAAATCGACTTTATCGATGCAAAAACGGCAGACGCGTCGCCGGTGCATGCGGCGTCCTTGGCCGCGTCCGCCCATCGGGCGCCGGTCCTGATCGTCGTCGCTGTCGTATCCGCCACCACCGCCGCCGCGCGGGCGGTCTTCATAATTGGTTGACATATTTATCCTCTTCAAATGCTAAGTCGAAATCTATTCGCCGCCGGCTTCAGCAAATTCCATTGCTGGTCCACGACGAGACGGCGCGTTGTGTCCGCGCTCGGGACGCTTCGCGGCCTTGCGCGCACGGCGCTCCTTCAGCTTTTCAGCACGGCGGCGATCTTCGTCGACACGGACCGTGATGTAACGCAGCACGCGATCGTTGACGCGCATGCGGCGTTCGAGCTCGGCGATCTCGCGGCCCGTGCCTTCGATCTCCAGCAACACAAACGTACCGTCTTTGTGGTGCAGGATCTCGTAGGCGAGCTGGCGCTTGCCCATCACTTCGTTTTTGACGATCGTGCCGCCCTGGTCCGTGACGATCTGGGCGAAACTCTCGCTGAGTTTCGGCACTTCTTCGTCGGCCGTCGGGTCAACGATGAAGACCACTTCGTACTGTCTCTTGTTGTTATTCAACTTCACTCCTCCATCAGTTGAACTGCTGCATTGCTTTCAACGCGCCGTCCCTGATAATCATTCGTAGTGCGTTTGCACCATTCTCAAGCGTCTCTTTCACCGCCGTCTGTTCGCTCTTCGCAAACGTGTCGAGCACAAACCGCTTCGTGTCTGAAATCGGATGCTCGGGTTGAATCCCGATGCGCAACCGAATGAACTCTTCCGTGCCGAGCGCGGCGATGATCGACTTCAAACCGTTATGACCACCCGCCGAGCCGCGTTCGCGAATGCGAATCTTGCCCACGGGCAAAGCCAGGTCATCGGAAATCACCACCAACTGCTTTGCCGACTGTTGCAGTGGCGCATCGCTTTCGAGCTTGCGCAACAGGCAGGAAACTGCGCCGCCGCTTAAGTTCATGAACGTCTGTGGCTTGGCCAGTCTGGTGACAACACCTTCGACCGGTCCCTGGCCCACAAGCGAGTTGCACTCGCGTCGCTTCACGAGGATCCGTTCATCGTCCGCCAGTTTGTCAATCAACATGAACCCGAGGTTATGGCGCGTTTCAGCGTAGTCGGAGCCGGGATTGCCAAGACCAACGATGAGCAACTGCTACTCGCCTTCTCCCTCTTCTTCCTTCTTGCCCTTGCCGATCACTTCGGGTTCGGCAGGCTCTTCGCCCTCGACCGGAGTCGGCGCGACGACCTCTTCCTTCACGATGCCGACCGTCGCGATGACGAGTTCCGCCTCGGTCAGGATCTCGATTCCTTCGGCTACGGGAATGTCCGAAACGTGCAGCACGTCGTGAACGTCGAGATTGGAAACATCAACTTCCAGCGCGTCGGGAATTTCGCGCGGCTCGCACTTGATGTCGATCTCGCGCACGATCTGTTCGAGCACGCCCTGCTTCTCTTTCACGCCGATGGGCTCACCCGTGAGGTGCAACGGCACCGTCACTTCGATCTTCTGTCCCTTGACGAGACGCGTCAGGTCGGCGTGAATCAGGCGGCCCTTGATCGGATCGATCTGGCGATCGTGAAACATGACTTCGCTCGCGCCGGCGCCGTCGACTTCGATCGTGAAGATCGTGTTTCGCCCTGAGTCGGAACGAAGAATCGCAGCCAACTCGCGCAACGGAGCGACCGCCGCTACGGTCTCCGCGCCGCCACCATAAACCGTGATCGGCACCATGCCGTCGCGGCGCGCGCGGCGCGCGTCGTTTTTGCCGCGGCCGGAACGCAGCCGCGCCTGCACCTTGTACTCTTTTTTCTCCGCCATGATTTCTCCTTACAAACTTTCAGCGACCCGTGGACCAGCCACAGGTCGCTGATGGTCTTCTTTCAGCCATCAGTGTTTGCCCTTCGCTAAACGAAGAGCGAAGAGACTGAAGTCTCCTCGTGGATCGACTTGATCGCTTTCGCCAGAAGCGGCGCTATACTCAAAACCTTGATCTTATCGAGCTGACAAGCGTGATCGCGCAACGGAATCGTGTTCGTCACGATCACTTTCTCAATTTCCGATTCGGCGAGCAATTCGATCGCCCGGCCGGAAAACACCGGATGCGTGAAACACGCATGAATTCTTTCGGCCCCGGCGTCCTTCAAAGCGCGCGCGACTTTCGTCAGCGAGCCGCCGGTGTCGCACATGTCGTCGACTATCAAACAATTTCGGCCACGCACGTCGCCGACTACATTCATCACTTCGGCAACATTGGCCTTCTCACGGCGTTTGTCGCAAAGCGCGAGTTCCGCATCGAGCCGTTTCGCGTAAGCCCGGGCGCGCTCGGCGCCGCCGGTATCAGGAGCCACAACCGTCAAATTCGGCAGCGGGTGCTCCTGATAGTAGCCGATAAAAACCGGTGCAGCGTACAGGTGGTCCACCGGAATGTCAAAGAAGCCTTGGATCTGCGCCGCGTGCAGGTCCATCGCCAACAGGCGATCGGCCCCGGCCTTGGTGATCAGGTTCGCCACCAGCTTCGCGGAGATCGGCACGCGCGGCCGGTCCTTCTTGTCGGAGCGCCCGTAACCGTAATACGGAATCACGGGCGTGATGCGCTCGGCCGACGAACGGCGAAACGCATCGAGCATGATCAATAGCTCCATCAGGTGCGCGTCAGTAGGCGGGCAGGTGGGCTGCACGATAAAGACGTCACCACCGCGAACGTTCTCGTCGATCTGAAAGTTAAACTCACCGTCAGAGAAACGTTCGGGGTAAGCCTTACCCATGTCACAACTCAATTGGCGACAGATTTCTTCCGCCAACTTGGGGTTCGCATTTCCGGAGAAGATTTGAATGCCGCCGGTTGTGCTCATACCTTAGTCGATAAGAATTTGGCTGGGGCGGGTGGATTCGAACCAACGAATGCCGGTTCCAAAGACCGGTGCCTTACCACTTGGCTACGCCCCAGTATCTGATTGCCGGCTCAGCGCCTGCAAATACTCGCTGCGTGACAGAGTGTGGCACGCAAATACTCGCCATCCTATTTCGCTTCTGAGATTGTCGAGAGCATGATCGCGCGCTGCCTGGTCGCTAAAGATACCAAAGACGCTGGAGCCGCTTCCAGCCAGTAACGCGTTTTGTGCGCCAGCTGCGAGCAGCGCGTCTTTAGCACGCCTGATCTCAGGTTCTCTCTCAAAGATCACACCTTCAAAATCATTGTGCAGAGGCCACTGACTGCTGTTCGTAGAAAGGGGCTCCGTGAAGGAACTTGAAAGAATAGAGACCGAGTCCGTGCTTGTCAAGGAAGGCGCATTCAGTGCTGCGTATGCGGTTGCAGTGGAGACTGAAGCGTTGGGAGTGACAACAACGAGGTACTGCTTTGGCACGTCAACCACACCAGAAAGATCAGTTCCTGTCCCTGTTGCCACCGCAGTTCCGCCAGTAAGAAAGAACGGCACATCAGCGCCCAACTGCGCCCCAATCCTTCTTAAATCCCCTCCCCCGAGCCCCAACCGCCACAAACGATTCAACGCCAACAGCGTCACCGCCGCATTCGACGATCCGCCACCTAAACCACCCTTCGCAGGAATTTTCTTAACCAGTTTTATGTCGGCGCCGTGTCGAGTCGATAACGCACGCGCGGCTCTCACGATCAAGTTAGTCTCGTCAACCGGTATCGACGGATCGTCACACCTCAATGTGATCGTAGAATCTGAGCGCGGCTCAAACACGATCTCATCGCACAGAGAAACGCTTTGCAGCACCGTCACGACCTCGTGATAACCATCAGGCCGCTTTCCCAGTATCCGCAAACTCCAATTGATCTTGGCGAAGGAAGGAAGCTTCAGCAAATCACCGCGTAATAAACGTCTGCGTCAGGAACACCGATCCATCCGGGGCCACATACGTTCCGATCGCCATCGCGCGAAACTCCGGCGACAAAATATTGGCGCGATGCTTCTCGGAAGCCATCCATCTCTCAACTGCAAATGCTCCGGGATCTTCGTAGCCCTGATTATACGCGATGTTTTCACCGAGCACGGTAAAGGTAAGAATGCCGGCCACACGTGCGCGATCGCGCAAGTGCAGACCGTCAGGCGTGTCGTGAGAAAAGTAGTTCAAACGCGACATGCTCTCCGAGTGAGTGCGGGCCATGCGGCAGATGTCGGCGTCCCACGCGAGCGCGGGCAAACCATGCTGAACGCGAACGACATTGGTCTGCTCGAAAGCGCGACGCTCAATATCGTTCGCCTCAGCCAAACTGGGAGAGGCGCTCGGGGTGACCGAAGTAACAGTCGTGGGTGTAAAACGCGTGATGAGGCGAGCGACAGGCTGAGGTTTGGGCTGTTGCTGAGCCAAAACGGAGTGGCAGCCAACGAGGCCGACGAGCAGAAGCAGGCATGTCCGGGTCACCCTAAACACGAGTTCAGGGTATCAACTCTGTTTAACTACGGTCAACCAATTTATTCGGTAGCGGGTTCTGTTCGCGGATCTGTGAAGTAGTAAACAGTTTTGAGCCACGAGGACTTAGTCGGATAGCAATACACCAAAACCAAGACAGCAATGGCCCCGGCCCAAAAGGTATACAAGATGTTTCCCGTAATCAGAGTCACCACGAAGCCCGTGGCCGCGATGGCCTCGGCGCAAATAGCGAGTTGAATGGTCGTCTTTTCAAGCGTTTTGACCAAACCACGCACTCCTTCAAGACCGGCGATATCCTGAAGTCGCATAGCTGAGAACCTGTTCCGTCGCCAGGCAACGGCTCCGAGCCCGAAGAACAGCACCACTAGGCGTGCGGTTAGGTATAGGAGTGGGCCTGAATCTCGCTCGATCAGATAAGGACGAGCAACGAAGGCGACGACCGAAAGGAGCACGGTGGCGATCAACAATCCGGCAACGGTGACAGCCGCCGCTTTATGTCTGCGGGCCAACTCGGCCTGAGCTTCTGGGGAGGTAGGTTCCAGTGCCATCGTGGCTTGTAGGGTGGGCACCGAGTGCCACCCTGTTCAAAGATTGCCTATGGCTTGATCGCCGCGGGCGCCGCGTTATTCGAGGCCGCGGGTGTGACCGGCGTCGCGGCTCGTGGCGAACGGTTTGTCGGCGCGTCGGGCGTTCTCTTATCCGGCAATTGGCCGTTGTACTTGAGCGCCTCGTCGATCAGGTCGGTGCCTTCTTTTCCGTCTTTACTGATCAGGATGCCGTTCTTGTTCACGGTCACGTCGGCACGTCCCGAAACCTGCTGCATCAGGTTACCCATGAAGCTCTGCTGCGTGCGCTTCGCGCACGGGTTCGGCGTTGATTTTTCCGGAATCGGCGCGCCGATGATCTTCAACTGATCTTTCGCTTTGTCGATGTATTCGCTTTCGGGAAACTCAGTCACGAGCTTCTGGTAATAACGCGCGGCCTCGTCCGGTTCTTCTTCGGCCTGGTAAGTCGAGGCGAGTCGAAAGAAAACTTCGTCGTTGTACGAGAAACACGGATACTTGTCGACGATTTCTTTCAAACGCGACTGCGCGCCTTTCAAGCCGCCTTTGCCGGTCGAATACTTCACGTCGTAATAGAACCGCGCAATCTGAAGATTGTGCATCGCGAGGTTCTCCTGCACTTCCTGTAGCCGCGACTCGACCGTCGGCCGCAGCGGGCTGTTCGGATACTGCTGCAAGAGTACTTTGAGCCTCTGCTCGGCTTTGCGCGCGTGCGAGATGTCGCGGTCGGACAAGCCCATCTGCCGCATCTCCGCTTCCGCTACTTTCAGACTCGCGTCGTCCGCGAGCGGATCTGTCGGAAAGAACGTGAGCCAGTCCTGATAAGCCTGCGCGGCCTGAATCAACGAGCTCGTCGTTCCTTCGAGAAAGAACGAATCGGCGATCGCGAGTTTGGCCAAAGGCAGAAACGGTGAATCGGGATACGTGTTGATGATGGTGGCAAACAGCAAACGGCCGGTGTCGTGATGTCCTTTGCGAACTTCCTTCGTGCCCTCTTCAAACAGCGTGCGATCGCGGCCGGCGACGGCTGCGCCCGTCAGGTCCGCGTACTTATCTTCGCCGCCGCCAAGCAGACCGAACAGTTTTCCCTTCTTCTTCTTTCCCTTGCTGGTGGACGTCGCAGTGGCGCTGCCGGTGCGAGCGCTGGCGGTCTGTTGCAAACCGGCGTCAACGCGCGTGCTCAGCTCGGCCACCGACTGTTCCAAACGATCCACGTCAGCGGTGTCGAACTTCTCGGCCTTGTCGTTTTTTGATTTGAGATTGTTGACTTCGGAGCTGAGTGAGGAAACTTCTTTCTCGAGACTCTTGAGCCGCACCGCCGGGTCGTCGGCGTTCGGCTTTTTATCTTTGTCCGGCGCGGGCATCGCGCCGAGGGCACTATTCAACGAACGGCGCATCAGGTCGAGTTTGGAACTCATCACGTCCAGGCGCTGAGCGGTCGAGAGCTCGGTCTGGCCGCCGGTCCGTTGTTGCTGCTGCCCGAATGCAGTCTGGGACAGGCCCAAAACGGCGGCGCAGAAAAGCGCCAGGATAATAAAACGAGACTTCATAAAATCGACCTCCACCAATAAAAACAGTTGTTTTCTGACGGGATAAGAGAAGTTACGGCTATCGGATTCCGTTTTCTCTGCTTCGGTTTGCCGTCACAACGAATTTATACCCATTGAACGGTGGCTTCGCGTAGCTCTCTGACGGCCGCTTCCGCGTCGGGTTTGCCGAAGATGGCCGAGCCCGCGACGATGATCTCCGCGCCCGCGGCGACCACCTTTTCGATATTCGAACGATCGACACCGCCGTCGATCTCGATGCGGACGTTCAACTGCTGCTCGACGATCATCTGCCGCAGCCGTTTCACCTTGTCGAGCGTTTGCGGAATGAACTGCTGCCCGCCGAAACCCGGATTGACTGACATCACCAGCACGTAATCGACAAACTGCACTGCCTCTTCTACCGCGACCACCGGAGTCGCGGGATTCAAAACCACGCCCGCCTGCGCGCCCGCCGCTTTGATCGACATCGCCGTGCGGTGCAGATGCGCATCGGCTTCGACGTGCACCGAAACCATCTGCGCGCCGGCTTCGACAAACTGCGCCGCGTAAACTCCGGGCTGCGTGATCATCAAGTGGGCGTCGATCGGCAAACGAGTGAATTTCGCGAGCGACTTCACCACCGGCAAACCGACCGTGATGTTGGGCACGAAATGGCCGTCCATCACGTCGACATGCAACACTCCCGCGCCGCCGCGTTCGACTGCCTGGATCTGATCGCCGAGACAGGAGAAGTTGGCGGACAAAATCGAAGGCGCAATCTCGATACTTCTGTGATTGAGCATAACTACGGCGCCGGTCTGGTCCTGGTCGGGTTGGGCACCGGCGTGGGCCGAGGAGCCGCCGGTCGCCGGTTGACGTTCACATTACTCGCCGGCCGCGCATTGATGTTGCTGTTCGTCACGGCGCGATTCACATTCGCGCGCGGAACGTTTGCGTTGCCCGTCGTCGTGTTTGCGTTGGTTCGGTTCGCGTTCGCGGCGCGATTAGCGTTGCTGTTCGCGGGGCGATTGCTGTTGCCGTTTGCGTTCGCGTTAGCGTTGTCGTTCGTGTTCCTATTTCGCGGCCGCCTGGGTTTGTTTTCGTTTACGTTCGTGTTGCTGTTGGCGTTGCGATTCGCGTTCGTCGTGTCTTCGTCGGGCGTGACTGTTTCCGACGACTCGCCGGCTTTGGTCGGGCGGCTGATGTCCATCGCGACAGTCTGGCCCGTCTTCACTACTTCGCCCGCGCGCGGCAGTTGAAACATTACCGTGTCGGGCTTCGCCTCGTTGCTGGGCCGCGTGGCGCGCACGCGAAACTTCAGATCGGCATCAGCCAGGATCTTCTCCGCGTCGAACCGGTTCTTGCCGACGATGTCCGGCACCGTCACTTCCGGGCTGCGCAAAGACAGATAAACGGTCGTGGCGACTCCGAAGAGAAAAACAACCCCGATCGCGATGATAATGGCGATGCTGCGGAATATGGATGAAGCTCTGGCGACTAAACTCAAGCGACGAAGTCTAGCACCCGCTATTGTTGGGTCGCAAGCTGGAAGTTGGCGATGAAAAAGCCGTCTGTGCCTTCGTGGTGCGGCCACAGTCTGCGGGTGTTTGTCAGCTTGAATGCGGTGTTCTCGCGCTGAAAAGCTTCGATCACGTCTTCGTTCTCATCGCGTTCGACGGAGCAGGTTGAGTAGACGAGTTGGCCGGCGGGTTTGAGGACGCGTGCAGCGTTGTGGAGAAAGAGTTTTTGTTGCGCGGCGAGTTCGTGGATGTCTTGTTCTGAGATCCGCCAGCGAATTTCGGGGTTACGGCGGAGCGTGCCCGTGCCGGAGCACGGGGCGTCGATGAGAAGGCGATCGAAGACGCTGTTTTCAAAGGGTAAGTTTTGCGTTGCGTCGAGTAGCAGGGATTTTATTGAGGTTAAGTTGTGAGACGCAGTGATTTTTAAAACAGTCTCGAGGCGTTTCGGTGATCGATCAGACGCTACGATCAGCGTGCGCTTATCGGTCGTGTCGCTGTTCCTTGCACGCTGGGCCATCAGAGTGGTTTTTCCGCCGGGCGCAGCGCAGAGATCGAGCACGCGTTCGCCTGCTTTCACCCTTACCGTTTGCGCGACGAGTTGCGACGCTTCGTCTTGGAGGTAGATCTCACCGTTCGCGGCGAGTTCACGAACCAACGACGTCGCACCCGAAACACGCCACGCATCCTCAGCAACCGCAGAAGCTTGAACTATCCCGCCTGCCTCTCCGAGTTGCGCCAGTATCCCGTCCGAATCCCCTTCTACAACGCGAAACGCCGTGGGCGGCACGAGATTATTAGCGCGCGCAAACGCCTCCGTCTCCTCAAACCCGAACGACTCAACCCAACGTCGCAGCAGCCAACGCGGATGCGACGTTTGAACCGCGAGTTTCTCCAGCGGATCTAATCCAGCGGAGGGATCGAAATCCGCTTCGCGAATCGCGCGTCGCAAAACGGCATTCACAAACGCCGCCGCCGAACTAACTCGCGCGCTCCGCACCAAGTTCACCGACTCATTCACCGCCGCCGACGCCGGAACGCGTTCCAGAAACCGAAGCTGATATAGCCCCAGCCGCAGCACCAACGTCACCGCGAGATCGAGACTCTCCACGGATCGCTTCGCGAAGTGCTCGATCGATTTGTCCAGCCACAACTGCCAACGCAACACGCCGAGCACCAGCTCGTGCGTCAACGCGCGGTCAGATGGCTTTAGTGCGGGTTCATGAGCGGCGAGGAGGATGGAAGAAAACGCCCCCGCTTCCACTTCGCGCAAGATCTCGAAGGCAGTGCGCCGCGCAGGCGAAACTTGTTTACTCCGCGGAGGCGAGGCATGTTTAGCGGGCGAAACCTGTTTACTCTTTGCCAAGACGATCGCCAACCTTCACATGCATACCGTTGATAAAGTCGCGGGGCGTGAGCCGCTTGCGTGCTTCGGGTTGGACGTCGAGTAAACGCAAGGCCGATCGCCCGCCACACTGAACCACCAGCTCACCTCCATGCGCGGCGGTAACTTCGCCGGGCTCAACCTCAGGCGCGAAACACTGGAGCGGCTCGGCTTCCCAGATCGTCAAGCGACGCGAGTTGAATGTCGTGTAGGCAGTGGGCCACGGCTGAAACCCTCTGATCGCACGCTCGATGACTATCGCCGTCTTCGACCAGTCAATCAACCCGTCTTCCTTTTTGATGATCGGCGCAAACGTCGCTTTACTATGGTCCTGCGGTTGCGGCGTCAAAACGTCCAAACGTACCAACGTCTGCTGCAACAACTCAGCGCCAAATTTGGAAAGTCTCTCCATCAACTGGGGTGCAGTTTCCGTCTTACCAATCGCAGTCGACCCCTGGAGCAGTATTGGACCAGTGTCGAGCGTGGGTTCCATGAACATCGTCGTCACGCCGGTTTGCGTTTCACCGTTGACAATGGCCCAATTTGTGGGCGCGGCGCCGCGATACTTCGGCAGCAACGAGAAGTGGACGTTGATGCAGCCGCGAGCTGGCGCGCGCAGAAATTCTTCCGGCAGGATGCGGCCGTAAGCGACGACGATCGCAACATCGGCGTCGTGCGACGCAAACAGTTGCTTCGTTTCGTCGGTCTTGATGCGTTGTGGTTGATGAATCGTGAGGCCTTGCGAGAGTGCGAACTCTTTTACCGGTGAGAAGGTGACTTTGTTCCCGCGGCCCGAGGGGCGATCGGGTTGAGTCCAGACGGCGACGACTTCGTGGCCGGCGGCGAGAATACGGCGCAGCGTGGGAACAGCGGCCTGCGGTGTTCCCATGAAGACGATACGCATGCGTCCTTTAAATAAACTAGATCGCGGTTCGTTCGGCGGCTGAGGCCTTGCGACCTTTGGTGGCGCCGAGCTTTTCAGCCGAGACCTTCGCCTGCAAAAACAACAGCAGATAATCGCGTCCGCCGGCTTTCGAATCGGTGCCCGACATGTTGAACCCGCCAAACGGATGCACGCCCACCAGCGCCCCCGTGCACTTCCGATTCAGATACAAGTTGCCGACGTGAAACTCCCGGCGTGCGCGCTCGAGCTTCTCTTCGTCTTCGCTGTACACCGCGCCCGTAAGTCCAAACTGCGTGTCGTTCGCGATCTTCAGCGCGTCGTCATAATCCTGTGCCTTGATCACCGCGAGCACTGGTCCAAAAATCTCTTCCTGCTCGATCGTGTCACCGGGCTTAACGTCCGCGATCACGGTCGGCTCGATGAAGAAGCCCTGCTCGCCGTCAGAACCACCGCCGGCAACGACGCGGCCGCCTTCGCTCTTGCCTTTCTCGATGTACGAGTTGATCGTCTTGAACGCTTTCTCATTGATCACCGCGCTCAGGTTCGTCGATTGCTCCGTCGGCCCCGCGAGCTTCAGCTTCGCGGTGCGATCCGCGATCTTCTCGACCATCGTGTCGTAAACCTTCGCGTCGATGATCGCGCGCGAACAAGCCGAACACTTCTGTCCCTGAAAACCAAACGCCGACTGCACCACGCCCAGCGCCGCATCGTCCAGGTTCGCATCATCCGCGACAATGATCGCGTCCTTGCCGCCCATCTCCGCGACCACACGCTTGATCCAAATCTGTCCTTCATGAACTTTCGCTGCGCGCTCGTTGATCCTCAGTCCGACTTCCTTAGAACCGGTGAACGCAACGTAACGAGTCTGCGGATGGTCCACGATCACGTCACCGACTTCCGCGCCCGAGCCGGTCATGAAGTTGACCACGCCCGGCGGCAATCCTGCTTCTTCGAGTATCTCGAAAAACTTGAACGCGATCGTCGGCGCATCTGACGACGGCTTCAACACGACCGTGTTGCCGGTGACGACCGAAGCGACCGTCATGCCCGCCATGATCGCGAGCGGAAAATTCCACGGGGGAATCACGGCGCCCACGCCGAGCGGAATGTATTCCATCTCGCTCTCTTCACCGGACACTTGATAGACGGGTTGATCGCCCGCGTAGCGCAACATCTCGCGCGCGTAAAACTCGCAGAAGTCGATCGCTTCCGCCGTGTCGCCGTCGGCTTCGGGCCACGTCTTCGCCACTTCGTAAATCATCCACGCCGACAGTTCGTGTTTGCGTTCGCGCATGATCTCCGCGACGTGAAACAACAACTCGGCGCGCTTTTCCGCGGGCGTGTTGCGCCACGTTTGAAATGCTTCCGCGGCGGCTTCGACTGCGCGGTTCGCGAGTTCTTTTGTGGCTTTGTTGAATCTGCCGACGACCTGCGTGCGATTCGCGGGATTGATACTCTCGAGTTTGCTCTCGGTGGTGATTCGTTCGCCGCCGATGACCAGCGGATACTCGCGCCCTAACTCTGCTCCGACTTTCTCGAGCGCGGCGCGCATGGCCTGCGCGTTTTCTTCTTTGGTGAAATCGGTAAACGGTTCGTTACGAAATTCAGTTCGCATCAGCTATTCAGAGACCACAGATCGGTTCTCGATCTGTCTTAGTCCCACTTCCCTGCCTTCTGTAGTTTTTTGATCTTGCGTTTGACGATCTCGCGCTTGAGGGCGCTCATCTTGTCGAGAAACACGATGCCGTCGCAGTGATCGGTCTCGTGCAACATGCAGCGCGCGGTCAGCTCCATGCCATCGAGCTCAAACCAGTTGCCCTTCACATCCTGCGCCTTGACGATCGCGCGGAGATTGCGTTCGACCGGAGTGAAGATGCCGGGAAACGAGAGGCATCCCTCTTCGCCGTTTTGTGTGCCTTCGACGCGGAGGACTTCCGGATTGATGAGTGCGATGCGTTGCTGCGGATCTTTTCCGCCCGAGCAGTCCATCACAAAGAGACGCTTGGGCACTCCGACCTGCACCGCCGCGAGTCCCACGCCGGGCGCGGCGTACATCGTCTCGAACATATTACTGACCAGCTTCGCGAGGTCCGCGTCAAACTCCGTCACGGGATCCGCGGGAGTGTCGAGCACCGGCGCCGGCCATTTAACTATCTCCAAAACTGCCATTCTTTTCTTCCGTTCTAAGCCACCGAAGTGACGCTCTTCGTTGTCGATTCTACGCGGAACGTTGCTTTAAGGCTAATTGCTCTGTTGGCCGTGGCCTAATACCCGCGCAACTGCTCGCGATAACCTTCGAAGTTGCGTTTCATCTCGCCGAGACTGTCGCCGCCGAACTTCTCGCGCATGGCGCGCGCGAGGACGAGGGCGACCATCGACTCGCCGATCACGCCCGCGGCGGGGACGGCGGTTACGTCGGAACGTTCGAACGCCGCGGCCTCTTCTTCTTTAGTGTCGATGTCGACCGATTTGAGCGAGCGGCGCAGCGTCGACAGCGGTTTCAAGTGGCCGCGCACGCGGATCTCTTCGCCGTTCGTGATGCCGCCTTCGAGCCCGCCGGCGCGGTTCGTCTCGCGAATGAACTCGCGCGTCTCGGCGTTGTAAGCGATCTCGTCGTGAACTTCCGAACCCGGCAAACTGCTCGCTTCCGCGCCCGCCCCAATCGACACCGCTTTCACTGCCGGAATCGACATCATCGCCTGCGCGAGCAAGCCGTCGAGCTTCAGGTCCCACGCGGTGTGCGAACCCAAACCGGGAACGACGCCGCGCGCCGCGACTTCGAAAATCCCACCGAGCGTGTCGCCGCGATGACGCGTCTCGTCAATCAACTCAATCATCTGCTGCTCGGCCTCGGAGTCGGCGCAATGCAACGGCGCGTCATCAGCGATCGCGGCGATCTGGTCCCACGTTAACTCGAGTGGTTTGTCAGGAATGCCGCCGAGCTGAATCACGTGACTGCGCACTTCGATACCGAATGCCGCGAGCAACTGTTTCGCGAGCGCGCCACACGCTACGCGCGCGGTGGTCTCGCGTGCCGAGGCGCGTTCGAGGATGTTGCGCAAGTCGCGGACGTCGTACTTCAAACCGCCGGGAAGATCCGCATGGCCCGGCCGCGGGCGTTTCAAACGCCGCGACTTTTCCGGCGCGACGTCGCGCGGTTCTGATGCCATCACGTCGGTCCAGTTGGGCCAATCCTTATTTTCGATCAGGAGCGTGATGGGCGAGCCGAGTGTTAGACCATGACGCACGCCGTTCAGTATCTCGGCGTGATCGCGCTCGATCTTCATGCGGCCGCCGCGGCCGTAGCCGAGCTGACGCCGTCGCAACTCGTTGTCGATAAGTTCCTGATCGACAGGCAAACCCGCGGGCAAACCTTCGACAATCGCGACGAGGGCGCGTCCGTGTGATTCTCCGGCTGTGGTGAATCTGAGCATTAATTTAAGAGTTCTTCAGCGAAGATGTTGCCGCGGCCCAGGATGCCGTGGGGATCGAAAAACTTTTTCACCGCGGCCATTTCGCGAAGTTGTTCGTCAGTATAAAAGAGACGCAGGTAGTCGCGCTTCAGTTTTCCCACGCCGTGCTCTGCTGAGAGCGTACCGCCAACCGACGCCGCGTATTTCAGAAACTGCACGTACAACTCCCGCGCGCGCGTGCCTTCGTCTTCGTCGCGCGGCAGGATGTTGACGTGCACGTGATTGTCGCCGATGTGGCCGAAGATCGTGTAGCGCAGACCGCTCGTACGCAGTGTGTCCTTATATAAACGAAACATTCCGGTGAAGGCTTCGTCCGGTACAGCCATGTCGGTCGAGACTTTACGTTGGCGGTAATGCGCGAACCACTCGTTCATCAGCACGGGCAGTTGATGGCGAAATTCGCGCAATCTTGCCTGGTCCTGTTCGTTCGTAGCGAACCACGAATCGGTGAACGCGTGGTGCTGGTCCAGGAGGGTGAGCCACTGATTCAGAATCGATTCTTCCGTCTGTTCCGTGGTTTCTTGTTCGAAAAATATCGCGCCCGCCGCTTCTTTCGGCACTTCGGGATATTTCTCGCGCAGGAAGTTGAGCGACTCGTTGTCTAAGAATTCGAGTGCACGCGCACCGGCTGCGCTTCTCTTCGCCGCGGAAACAAACGCGAGCACGTCTGCTTCGTTCGCGAAGAACACGACGCCGCTGAGCAGGCCCCGCGGTTTCGGAACGAGTCGTGTCTCGATCTCGCAGATAACGCCGAGCGTGCCTTCGCTGCCAATGAAGAGATCGATCGCGTCCATGTCGGGAGAGATGAAGTAGCCCGTTGCGTTTTTGCGCGTGGCAGGCCGGTGGTAACTCGGAAGTGGGAAATTAAAAAAATTCCTTTCTCCACGACGTAAATCAAGAACCTCACCCGAGGCCAGCACCACTTTCAGACGCTCGATGTAGTTGCGTGTTGGACCATACTTGAACGTGCGCGCGCCGGAGGCGTTCGTAGCGACGGTGCCACCGAGAAACGCACCGCGTTCGGTCGGATCGGGCGGGTAAAGCAAACCTTTGGCGTCCACGGCGCGCTGAAAGTCAGACAAGATCACACCCGCTTCAGCTACGCCGCGATTGTTCTCAATGCTTTTTATTCGGTTGAGTCGATCCGTGGCCAACACGATCCCGCCGAACGGGACGCGTCCCCCGACTGTACCCGTGCCGGCGCCCGAAACCGTCACCGGCGTCCGATCGCGATTCGCCGCCTCGAGTACTTCCGCGACTTCTTCCACGCTCCCCGGCAACACGACACGATCAGCGTGTCCGCCGCGCATGAAACTCGCGTCGGTAAGAAAGTCTTCGATTTCGTCTGAGTTCGTCTTGGCGTGCATTTAGAAGACACGGATAACACAGATCACGTCAGTTGAAGTTCGCGGTCGCGCAGCACTTTGATCCGGTCGCGCAGCTCCGCCGCCTTCTCAAACTCAAACCGCTTCGCCGCGCCGCGCATCTCGACCTCCAGCCGCGCAATCGTCGCTTCAATATTCGCCGGCGAGTAGTCCTCGATCTGGTCCACCTCGGTCGGCACCTTGAAATAATCCGCTTCCGACGCTGTGATCAACGTCGCTTCGATCGGCTTGATGATCGTCTGCGGCGTGATCCCGTTCTCGCGATTGAACACTTCCTGAATCTCACGCCGCCGGTGCGTCTCTTCCATCGCGCGCTTCATCGAATCCGTGATCCGGTCGGCGTAAAGTATCGCTTTGCCGCGCGCGTTACGCGCCGCACGCCCGATCGTCTGAATCAGCGACTGCTCCGAACGCAGAAACCCTTCCTTGTCTGCATCGAGAATCGCGACCAGCGAGACTTCCGGCAGGTCCAAGCCCTCGCGCAAAAGGTTGATGCCCACGAGCACGTCAAACTCGCCGCGCCGCAAGTCGCGCAAAATCTTGATGCGCTCGAGCGTTTCGATATCCGAGTGGAGATAGCGCACACGCACCCCGACCTCGGTGAAATACTCGGTGAGATCTTCCGCCATGCGTTTCGTCAACGTCGTGACCAGCACGCGCTCGTGTCGCTCCGCACGTTGCCGGCACTCCTCCAGCAAGTGATCGATCTGGCCCTTCACCGGCTGCACCTCGACTTCCGGATCCATCAAACCCGTCGGCCGGATTATCTGCTCGATTACTTCACCGCTCGCCTTCGTCAGCTCGTATGGCCCTGGTGTAGCCGACACATAAATTGTTTGCCCGATGCGGGATTCAAACTCCTTGAAGTTCAGCGGGCGATTGTCTAGCGCTGACGGCAGTCTGAATCCGTATTCAACCAACGTGCGCTTGCGCGACTGATCTCCTTCGAACATGCCGCGCACCTGCGGAATCGACTGGTGCGACTCGTCGATCACGATCAGCGTGTCGCGCGGGAGATAATCGAGCAACGTCGGCGGCGGCTCGCCCGGGTTCTTGCCGGTCAGGTGTCGCGAATAGTTCTCGATGCCGCGGCAGAAACCCATCTCCTTGATCATTTCGAGGTCAAACATCGTGCGCTGGTGCAGCCGCTGCGCTTCGACGAGTTTGCCTTCGTTGATTAATTTCGGCTCCCACCATTCGAGCTCTTCTTTGATCGTTTTGATCGCGCGCTTGATCGTCGGCCGCGACATCACGTAGTGCGTCTTGGGATAGATCGGTACGCGCGATGTGTGCTTCTCAACCACTTCGCCGAGCAGCGGATCGATCGTGGAGATCGAGTCGATCTCGTCGCCCCAAAGCTCGATGCGGTAAGCGAGATCCTGATAACTCGGATAGATCTCGACGACGTCGCCGCGCACGCGAAACGTGCCGCGCTGAAAGTTCACGTCGGAACGTTCGTACTGCAACTCGACCAGTTTCTGGAGCAGCACCTCGCGCGACATGCGCGTGCCGGGTTCGAGAAAGAACAGCAGGCCGTAGTACGCGTCCGGATCGCCGAGACCGTAGATGCACGACACACTCGCGACCACGATCACGTCGCGGCGCTCGAAGAGGGCGCGCGTGGCGGACATGCGCAACCGGTCGATCTCTTCGTTGATGATCGCTTCTTTTTCGATGTAGACGTCGGCCGCGGGCACGTAAGCTTCGGGCTGGTAGTAGTCGTAATAGGAGACGAAGTATTCGACCGCGTTCTCGGGAAAGAGCGTGCGAAACTCCTGAAACAATTGCGCCGCGAGTGTCTTGTTGTGCGCGAGCACGAGCGTGGAACGCTGCGCGCGCTCGATGACGCTCGCCACCGTGAAAGTCTTCCCGCTGCCGGTGATGCCGAGCAGTACTTGATCTTTGGCGCCGTCGTTGAGACCGCGCACGAGCGCGTCGATGGCCGCCGGCTGATCGCCCTTCGGTTGGTATTCAGAATGGAGTTTGAAGCGCATGTGAAACGCATATATTAAGGCAGACGTTTTCGTCTGTCTAAGCCACGCGTTTACGTTGTTGTTTTAGACGGCTGCTTCCGCCGCGGCGGAGCGGACTTCGGAAGGAAGCGAGGGGTTTGAGGCGAGGCGTTGCAGTGCGGGAGCGACGTCCTGTTCGCCGCTGGAAGCGAGCAAGCGAATCACCGCGAGACTGAGATCGAGAGACGGATGCTGCTCGATCACGCTGATCAGCGGTTCCACGACACCGGCCTTCGCGACGAGAAACAGCAGCGAGAACGCGCCGTAGCAGCTTTCGTAATTCTCCGCCATCAGATCGTCGATCGCTTCGTAGAGCAGACCCGAGTCGGCGAGTGCGGCGCCGATGCGGCGGCGTTCTTCGGGCGTGCCGGCGCGCAGCGCGTCGTTTACGAGTGTGGCGGCTTGATCTGGATCGAGGTCGTAAAGATCGCGAACGGCTTTCTGGCGAATTTCGGGGGATGGATCGTCGAGCGATTGCGCGATCTCGTCGAAAGCGCCATTGGGTTTTTTAATGAGGATGGGGTAACGGCCGCGTCGCTGAACCAGCTCTTCTGCGGCGCGCCGCAAAGTAGCTACATCTTCAGTCCAACGCTCGTCGGCTTCACTCATTCAATCTCGATCACTTCGCCCGCCGACACGCCAGCAGCGAGGGCCAGCGGCGGGGCGAGCGGTGTGCTCGGCTCCTCGAACACAGTTTCTGGTTCGGCGACCGGCTCTGTCCGTTCCGTGTTGTCCGTGGCGCGTAGAAACTGAAACTTCTTCAAGACCAGACGGCTCACTGAAAGCCCGATGCTGTTATCCAGTACGCAGAGTTGTTCGGCGACGACGCGTTGCGAAACGCGTTCGAGCGCGCCGGCGAGCTCACGACCCGCAGTCGCCGCGTCGTCCGCGACGATCATTTCGAAATCCTGTCCGCCGCTGACGCGCCGGCGCGAGTGGTTCTGCAACAACACGCCTGCTTCGCGATGAATTCGTCCGGTGGCCACGATCACCAGATGCGACGCCTCGGTTTCTATTTCGAGATCGATGGCCCAACGTGCAAACGCCGGCGTCAGGTCACCGTCGCGCGTCACGATCAGAAACGACTCGCCGCAGATGTTTGCCATCATCTGGCCGTAACCGGTGCCTTCGGATGGTCCAACCGCGATTTCCCTTTCCGGCACGCCCATCTCGCGCAGCAGGAAATGAATCCGGCTCACGAGCCACGAGCCGTCCTCTAATAATGACGATGCCAACTGCGTCGGCGCGATCACTTCCTCGACGTTCTCATCAGCCACCGGCGCGCCGCATTCGCTGCACGTCGCATCGCTGACGGTCACGACCGCGAGCGCGTGCGGGTTCGGCAGGCGAAACAGCGCGTGACCAGTCTTACGGCAACTGATCTGCACTTCGCGTTCTACGAGGCCGACGTCTTCGAGACGTTGAATCGGCAACTCGGCTGATTGGCTGTTGCCGGTCAGAAGCTTGGCGGCGTAACCCTCTTCGTGCGCGTTGCGCGCGGTGCGCAGAAACACACGCGCGCGTTCGTCTTCGAGTTTCGACGCGGCGAGGATGCGCTTGCTCATCGTCTCCTTGCGCAAGCTCGTGTAGAGCGAGTCGGCGTCCTGGCGTTCGACGAACGTGCGAAAGCCCTGCGGCATCGCGGACGTGCTTGAGCGCCAGTGGGGAAAATCATTCCGGTCGTGCGCGAGCAGATTGCGGACCTGCTCACAGAACGAGTCGAGTTTGCGAAACGGTTCGGCGGTGCGCGGTTCGAAGACGATGCCGGCGCGCACTTGATCCCCTGCGGTCTTATCGCGGTCGAAGACGAGAAATAGAATGTGGTCAGGAAACGAGAAAAGCTCGCCGCGTACGAAAGGCTCGTCGATGGTCGAGTCGTTGTATGAAGCGAGCGCCGATTCCAACTCTGCAACGTGATCCGCGCCGAGCAGCGCGTCTTCGAAGAAGCGCATACGCGTCGTGCGAATGAGCGGCGCGAAACCGTGCTGCTGCAGTTCCTGCAATAGCCGCGTGCGCGCTTCGGCATCGACTTGGTAATTCAGAGTTTTCGTTTCAAGAAATAGCATCCGGGTATACCTTTCGCTCGATATTCACTGCTGCGGACTGACGCTGATCGTGACGGTCTGGCCGCCGTTCGTGGTGGGTGCGAAGCGACGTTGGCGCGCGATACGCAGCGCGAGTGCTTCGTAGTTGTCCATGCCGGGTTTGCGGTTGGCGATCGAGGCGTTGACGACGCGGCCGTTTTCGATCTGCATCACGACTTTGATCGATTGCTGCTTTTGATCTGTGGTGACTACTTTTTCGGACTTGGGCTCTACGGCAACCGGGCGACGGTTGTTTTTGGGAGTAAGTTGTCGAGTCGCTTCGGGCTTCTCTGTCACGGCTGAAGGAGAAGGGGGATTGGGCCGAGTAGCGGGAGCGATTTCTAATGAAGCTGCGGCTGCGGGAGCGTTGGCGCTGAAGCCGGCGGTTACGACGATGAACGTGGAAAGACCAATTCCGATTAAGACTGCGGCGGCCATGAACAGGAGCGGACGTTGTCGAAGTCGTGACAGCGGCGGAGCGGGCGGGAGCGCGAGTGGTTCTGCATGACGTTCGAAGGCTGGTCGTGTTGCCGCTGTCGTTTCTATCTGTAGCGCGGTTTCATCCCAACAACCAAACAACTCCGAAACCGCTCGTTGCAGCGCAGGTTCGATAGAGCGGCGCGTCGCGGGAATCAACGGATTGAAGTTGAACGCGGCGTCGGGTTGGGCCAGGGCGACGCAGATCGCTTGCAGTCCGCTTAGATCATTCAGCCGCGCGTCGATCAGTTCGCCCTCCTGAAAGAAGAACATCGCCGGGCCTTTTGGGTATTCGATCAAAAGGCGTCCGGTCTTCTTTTGATGGCGCAGGATGCCGACCAGATCCGAAAGGGGATATTGGTTCAGGTGTCCGGTCAAAACTACAAAACGATTCTGCTGCATTACTACTCCTACTTCATTGGGGGCTTCTCTAAGGGTCAATTACGGGCAGCCTCGAACCAGACGGCACGAATAGTCGTGCTCCGGAAATGTCTGGGCCACTTTCTTCGCGAGCGTCTTATCGAGACGTTCGAGGATGCGGTACTCATCCATCAGTTTGTTGGTTTCGCCGAGCTCGCCGTAGGCGAGGCTGAGACCGTAGTGGGCCTTCGCCATCGAGGGGCTCAGGGTCGTGGCTTTCTTGAACGCGTCGGCGGCTTCTTTGTGGCGGCCCGAGCGGAAACACGCGACGCCGAGACCGTATTGGGACTCGGCCTGGTCGGGGTTGAGTTTTACTGACTGTTTGAAGGCTTTGATGGCGTCGCTGTTCTTTTCGGCTTTCAGGTACGCGTGGCCCAGGTTGAGGAACACTTCGGCGGAGTTGGGCTCGAGCTTGATCGATTCGAGGTAAGCGTCGATCGCGCCTTTAACATCGCCCGCTTCGAAGCGGTTGCGGCCCGTGGTGTAGAGATCCATTGCCGGGTTCGTACTAGCAGGAGCGGGTGCTGCTGCTGGAACGACTGCAGGAGCGGGAGCTTCCTTTTTTGCGAGAACGAGCGGAGGGGGATTTTCAGAGATTTCAGGCGGAGCGGGCGCACTTCCCGCATAATCAATTTTTAAAATCTCCGGTCCCTCTGCCTCCCGCGACACGGGCTCAGGAATTAATGGTGCGGTCGCCGGCGCTTCCTCAACAGCCTTCGCCACACTCTCGTCGAAGTAATAAGTCACCGTCCGATGCGTCACCTCGACCGGTTCGCGTTTCAACGCGCCGTTCTCAAACACCACCAGGCTCGTCACCATCTTGGTCCAGTTGCCGAACTTATCGAACTCATACGTGTACGCCTCACGGTTGATGATCGCGCCGCGCTCATCGCGCAACGTCATCTCCGTGATGTTTCCACGGTCGTCGTATTTGTATTCTTCTTTGCCTACAAGCGAACCCGGAATCGGGTAGGAAGTGTTCTCGATGCGATTTCCCTTGATGCCGTAGGTGGTGATTTCAACGA
This sequence comes from uncultured Blastocatellia bacterium, assembly GCA_946480785.1. The sequence continues at coordinate 135,613 of CAMLLD010000003.1, forward strand.
GTTGAGGCGGGCCCTCGACCTCGCGTCCGTCCTTGATCTCGATCTTGGCAGACTCCGTCTTTACTCGCCGGACTGAACCGACAAGTCCATCTTGCTCTTTCGTGCTGTCGAGAACGGAAATAGCAGGTCGCGCCGAAGCGGTGACACTGTTTTGCGCCTGAACCGGCGCGATGAAAGTCAATACGGGCCCCAGTAAAAGAACGGCAGGCACAATTCGGCCTTTAAAGCAGTTCATTCGACTTCCTCCAGTTTCAAATAGCGAACGCTGGACAAGGTAGTCAGGGGGGCCCACTATCTTGTACAAACTGCCGCGCAGAATACAATAAGTTGGTAAGAAATGCTACGGGTTTGTTGAGTGGCGGGTAGTAATAGGTCCTATGAATCTAATAGGACCTATTGCTCGTCGCTGAACTTGTAACCGATGCCCCACACGGTCAGGACCATCTGCGGGTTCTCGGGGTTCTCTTCGATCTTCGCCCGCAGCCGATTGATATGTGAGTCGATCGTGCGGTCGTAACCTTCGTAGGAGTAGTCCCAGATCTTTTCCAACAGGTACTTGCGTGGAAACACGCGGCCCGGGTTGGAAGCGAACAGTCGCAGCAGGTCAAATTCTTTCGGCGTCAGTTCCACTTGCCGGTCGCCAATCGTGACCTCGCGCTTCGCGGAGTCGATGCGTAAACGCCCGCGAACGATCGGCGCCTCATCGCGAATGCCGTCGCTGGTCGGGCCGTTGCGCGTGCGGCGCAAGACCGACTTGATGCGGGCTTCGAGCTCACGCAGGCTGAAAGGCTTCGTGATGTAATCATCCGCGCCCATCTCCAGCCCGAGGACTTTGTCCACTACGTCGTCCTTCGCGGTGAGCATGAGTATTGGCAAGTAGCCGACTTTTTCCCGGAGCTCCTTGCAGACCGCCAGGCCGTCCATCTTCGGCAGCATTAGATCAAGGACAACGGCGTCCGGTGGATCGTCCAGCGCTGCCTTTACGCCGTTGAGACCATCTTCGACGGTCCGCACGTTGTAGCCGGCGCGCGAGAAATACTCGCTGATCGCGGTCGAGATGTTTTCGTCGTCTTCGACGACCAGCAGCGATACTTTGCGTTCGCCTGAATCGGGCACGGGAAAATTTTCTTTAGCGAGTTTCTGTCTGTCAGTAGCTGTAGCCATCAGAGTAGTTCATCGATCTGAACTGACAAGCAGGAGGCTTCGTGGGTAAGCACCACGGGGTCGTTGGCGCAACTCGGTTCGGGGGGATAGTACAGGAGAATTGCCCGGGTGTTCAAGCCCAAACTTCGCTGTACTTAGTCGACCTTGATCATCGCCGGTCTGTTTCTGCTATGCTCCTGCCAAAGTTAACCCCTATAAATAAGGACAACGAACATGACACCCGAAGAACGAAACGTTCTCATTAAACAGTATGCGGATGGGTACGATGAAGTCATCCGCGCGCTCGATAATTTTCCCGCCGAAAGTTTAGGCGCGCATCCGCTCGCGGGCAAGTGGAGTGCGCGCGAGATCGTTCATCACCTGGGCGACAGCGAAACGACGTCGGCGATCAGGATTCGCCAGTTGTTAACGCAGGACGACCCGCTGATTCAGGGTTACGACCAGGATCAGTTTGCGACTCGACTGCGTTACAACGAGCGCGACATGGCGCCGGCGCTGGAAGCGTTTCGCTATGCGCGTGAAACGACGATGCAATTGTTGCCGTCGTTATTGGAGAATGATTGGCAGCGCGCCGGCACGCACACCGAGAGTGGACGTTATACTTTGGAAGACTGGCTGCGCATCTACGCCGCGCATGCACACAACCACGCCGCGCAAATTCGCCGCTTGCGCGATGCGCTCGATACTTAAATCAGACTGTGTGTTGACAAAATTTTTTACGGCGAGCACAATCCGGGCTGACTCTAACTAAATCTGAATCATCGCTGCTGCAAGGCAGCAACTAACATGAGTGCTGCCACTCTGCTGCAAACATCTCTTTCTGATCTCAAGCTGGTACGACGTGGAAAAGTGCGTGACGTTTACGCTGTGGACGATGAGAGTTTGTTGATTGTCGCCACCGATCGTATTTCCGCGTTCGACTGTATTCTGCCCACGCCGATTCAACGTAAAGGCGAGGTGTTGACTGCGCTTTCGGAGTTTTGGTTTGAGAAGCTGGGCCACGTCTGCGCGAATCATTTGATCACGGCGACGATGGATGAAATGCCGCCGGCTGTGCAGCGACACGCTGATGTTCTGGCGCGGCGTACGATGCTCGTGCGGCGTGCGGAAGTGTTTCCGGTCGAGTGTGTGGTGCGTGGTTATCTCGTCGGTTCGGGTTGGAAAGATTATTTGCGCACTGGTGAAGTGTGTGGGCACAAGTTGCCGGCGGGTTTGCAGGAGTCGGCGAAGTTGCCCGAGCCGTTGTTCACGCCGTCGACGAAGGCGGAAGTGGGCCACGATGAGAACATCACTGAAGACCAGGTGCGCGAGTTGATCGGTGAAGAGCGTACGGCGCAGTTACGCGATACGTCGTTGCGGCTGTATTCGGAAGCGCACGATTATGCGCGCCAGCGTGACATCATCATCGCCGATACGAAGTTTGAGTTTGGGTTGGACCAGAACGGTGAGTTGTTGTTGGTGGATGAAGTGCTGACGCCGGACTCTTCACGTTTCTGGCCGGCTGATGCTTACGAGCCGGGGCGTTCGCAGCCGTCGTTTGACAAGCAGTTCGTGCGCGACTATCTCGAGACACTCGACTGGGACAAGAAGCCGCCGGCGCCGGAGATCCCACCCGAAGTCGCGGCCGCCACCACCGATCGTTATCTCGAAGCGTACCGCCTGTTGACCGGAAAAGAGCTGTAGCTCTTGCTTTAGCTGTGGCTTTTGCTTTAGCTGTGGCTTTTGCTTTAGCTGTAGCTTTTGCTTTAGCTGTTGCTTTTTGCTCTCGCTTTAGGTTTTTGCTTTAGCTTTAGCCTTTTGCTCTCGCTTTAGCTTTTGATTTATTTCTGCTTTGCGACGCGCCTGTCGCGCCAGTTCCTCCTGTGTTGCTGCGGCAGATGAGTTCGCGTGCATTTGTCGGTAAAGCAAGCCTGCTGTGGGCGGTGAAGCTTGCTGTTGCGGTCAAGCTTGCTGTCGGAGATTGAAGGATGCGTGCCCGACTTGAAACTTTGATCGACGAAATGCTTGAGGGACAGATCCTTCTCGAGGAAGCACTCTCGGAGTTCGAAAAGCTCTACATCAAAAAAGCGCTCGCTAAAAACAAACAGCACCTCTCAAACACCGCGGTCATCCTGGGCATCCATCGCAACACCCTCGCCAAGCGCGTCGCCCTCTACGACAAACAAGAACGCAACGGCAATGGCAACGGCTCCCGCCCCCCGAAGCGCACCGCCCGCTAGGCAACGCCGCTAGCACAACGCGCACGCTCAATACGCAACGTTCAACACGTAACGCTCAACGCCGAAGGCGTTCGCTAATGTCAGCCCAGAAACTATGAAGCCGGGTCTCCCGAAGTCGATTTGAAAGA
>CAMLLD010000004.1 GCA_946480785.1 uncultured Blastocatellia bacterium
GGACACCGACACGACGAACGGCGGCGGTCATATCGCGACTGTGGTCATCAGCAGTCGCACGCCGCAGGGCTTCCAGTCGTCAACGCTGCTGCAACATCAGAGCACGTTGAGGCTGATGGCTGAAGGCGTGGGCCTGACGAGTTTCCCGGGCGCCGCAGCAGGCGCTCCGAACATGTCGGAGTTCTTCGGCCCAGCGACCAACACGGCGCCGCAGATCGCGGGAGTTTCGCCGTCATCTGGTCCAGCGGCCGGCGGCACAGCGGTGACGATCTCCGGCTCGGGTTTCACTTCCGGTGCGACCGTCACGTTCGGTGGTACGTCAGCTTCAGCTACTGTTGTTGGTAGTACGACCATCAATGCGATTGCACCTGCTCATGTGAGTGGCGCGGTTAACGTGGTAGTCACGAATCCGGGTGGCCAGGCGGTGACGCTGACGAACGGTTACACCTACGCTTCCGCGCAAGCGCCGGCGCCAACTGTTTCGACCATCACGCCGAACTCCGGATCGACAGCCGGTGGTACATCGGTGACGATCAGCGGTACGAACTTCACCGCCGGCGCAACCGTGAGCATCGGCTTAACGGCGGCCACGAATGTGGTTGTGGTTAACAGTACGACGATCACGGCCAGTACACCCGCTCATGCAGCGGGCACGGTGAACGTCGTGGTAACGAATCCCGATGCGCAAAGCGGAACGCTGGTCAACGGCTACACCTTCACGTCGCCTCCGGGTGGCGAGACGGTGCTGTTGGCTGACGACTTCAACAACGCGTCGCTCGATACCACCAAGTGGACCGCCAACAATCTGTGGAGTGGTTTCACTGACAGCACGGTTGCGGTACAGGAAACGACCGCGCTTCAGATCGGACCGATGAAGCAGAACATTGATGGCTCGCATTACAACGGCATCAAGTCGGCGACGTCGTTCAATTTCACCGGCGCGTACGCGTACGTTCAGCTCACGCAGGCCCCGAATGCCAACACGGCGGCCGACGCGTTCTTTACGATCGGGTTGAACGTCGATAACTGTTACCGGATGTATGTGGAGTCGGGAAATCTGATCCTGCAAAGCAAGCTCGGCGGAGCGAAGCAGACGATGATGACGATCCCGTACAACCCGACGAACCACGCTTTCTGGCGCATTCGTCACGACGCGGTAAACGGCCTGGTTGTTTTCGAAACCGCGCCGGCAAATGCGGGAGCGCCGGGAACCTGGACGCAGCTCTTCTCGCAAGCGTGGAACACCGCGGCGGTCCCGCTTAGCTCGGTCAATTTCGAGTTGAAGGGCGGCACGTGGCGCGTCGAGCAAAACGTTCCGGGCACGGCGATCTTCGACAACTTCAAGGCCGCGAAACCATAAGGTTCCGTGGTCCAAAATTGAATAGGCCCTATAAGTCCGGTTGGACCTATAGGGCCTATAACTTTTGATCGTGGTCCTGCTTAGTTAAGCCGGAAGTTCGCGATCATTGGATTGTGGTCAGAAGGTCTCACGCCCTTGTCGTCAAGCGTGCCGAGAAATTCAACCACGTTTGTTTGGCTTAGGTTTCGCGTATCGGGAATCTGCGTACCCGTTAACACGAGGTACGGCGAACTACGCGAAAACCAGAGGTAATCAATGCGGCCGCGACGTGTGCGCGTCATCGTGTACACCGGATTGTCGGGATAGGCCACGGCCGTTCCGACATTCATTGCCTGCATCCAACTGTCGTAGTACGTCCCTGTCATCGAAATCGATTCCGAGGTATCCGGACCGGCGTTGAAGTCTCCACCGATGATCCGCGACTCAGAAAAATTGGAAGCGTAGCTCATCAGCTCCGCAGCCTGTTGGGAACGCACGCCCGAAGAATCGGGATCCAGGTGAGTCATGAAGAAGTTGATGGTCCGGCCACCGACGCTAATAGTTGCCTGGGCCACCGACCGCTGATAACTAAGATAACGACCACCCTGACTAATCATCGGGTACTTCGACAGGATTAAATTTCCTTCCGTAGTACCGTCATATTTCGGAATGAACTGGCTGGACCATGATCGTCCCGTCTTCTGGTTGACCAGGCTAACCAGAGTCGCGACGTTATCGGAAGTCATCTCGCAAAGCCCGAGAATATCGGGGTTGATGTTAGCGATCCACGATGCCACACGGTCCCAGTTTGTAACTCCATCAGTGCCTTCGCCGAACTGGATGTTGTAACTCAACACGCGCAGCGTGGTACTGCCACTCGGAGGAGGTGGCGCCGCCGGTGCACTCACTGTGACGCCGATCGTTATGCTTGTGCTGGCGCCGCTGTTGTCGGTCACCGTTAGTCGCGCCGTGTAGTTTCCAGCCGTTTGGTACGTGTAGGTTGGAGTTGCGGTACTCGAAGTGCCACCATCGCCAAAACTCCAGGCGTAACTCGCGATGTAACCATCCGGGTCGTATGCGCTTGAGTTGAAAGCGACAGGTAGCGGAGCGATGCCGCTGTTCGGAGCTGCGGAAATGCTTACTTGCGGCGCCTGGTTCGGCGGCGGTGGTGACGACTGGATCTGCGCCGTGCTCGGCAGGATCGTCGAGTCGTTCTTCAGCGCGCCCGGCGAAGCAAACAGATACGCGTACGACGAAAGGACCATCTGGTCTATCGAGAATCCGTCTTCGCGTGTCTGGATGCGCATTGTTTGCGCGCCCGTAGTTTGGAAAGAGACCGTTGGTCCAAGCACGCCGATGCCCCAGCCATCGTCCTGCCAGCCCCAACCGGAAATTCCGCAACCCGAACAATCTTCGAGGTTCACTTCGAGTGCGCTCGAGGTCCCGATGCGGTAAGCCGCCTGACCGGAAGTATTCAAACTGCCGGAGAACTGCACGAACACGGAATCGTTACCCCAATAATCGCCGTCGGCACGTCCGCGAAGCCAGATTCGGTACTGCTTTCCGGCTTCTGCGTTGAAGGTCACGTCGAAATAATCAGCCGGACTCGGGCTCGCGGTCGTGATCTTCGCGGCTCCGAGGTCCGGGTTGCGCAAAACGACTTGTCCTGCGGCCGTGCTGTTACTTTGTTGGATCCAGTTGCCATGCACACCGCTGGTCGGCACGTTAGCGGCCCAGAGCACGATGTCGCCCGACGAAGGCGCCGGCGCTGGTGTCGGAGTTGGAATCGGTGTCGGCGCCGGAGTCGGAGTTGGTGTCGGCGTGGGGGTGCCGCCGCCGTTCGATTGCGGAAGAATCGTGTTGTCGTTCTTCAGCGCTCCGGGCGAGTTGAACAAATACGTCGAAGGCGACAGCACGATCTGATCGATCGAGAAGCCGTCTTCGCGCACCTGGATGCGGATCGTTTGGGTGCCCGACGTTTGGAAATAAATCTGTGGTCCATTCACGCCGATCCCCCAGCCATTGTCCTGCCAGCCCCAGCCTGAGAGACCACAGCCGGAACAATCCTCAAGATTGACTTCAGCCGCCGACGTGGTACCGATGCGGTAAACGGGGTTCCCGGAACTGTCAACACTGCCTGAAAATTGAACAAAAGCGGAATCGTTATATGGCGAGTTGTTGAGCGTTATCCCGCGAACCCAGAGATGGTACGGTTTGCCTGCGGAGGCCGTGAATGTCAGTTCGGCGTAGCTGGAGGGGTTTGCTGCTGCCGTAACGATCTTTGCAGCGCCGAGGTCAGGATTGCTAAGACGCGCGCCGCCGGCTGCCGAAGAATCGGCAACCGATAAATAGTTCCCCACCTTGACGGGAGCTTGTGATGCGTAAAGGACGACGTCCTGAGCGGAAGAACTGCGAACAGAAGTAAGTAGAATGACTACAGTGACAAGTATGTAGAACGGAGTAAACCGGTTAAAGGTCAACTTTCAATTCTCCTTTCGAGGTATTTCACGTCGGGTTGGAAAGAGTACGGGGGATCTAATTGGGGGATCGCCGCATTCCCGGCGGTTAACGGCTGGGCCGTAGTGGTCGCAAAGACTGAGAATGAAAGGACGTTAGAACTCGACACAGCCCCTCTCACAATTCAGGGTTGGATTGCTGCCCCCATGTTCAATTGCCGCAGAACACACGGGACAGGAATCAACAAAACGGTAGTCGACACCCAAAGCGGATTACGGTTCGGGTGGCGCCGCAACAAACGCTCTAGTTTTAGTGTTTTTGATCTCTCTGCCAGAGATCAGGGAGATTAGAACGGATGGAGCTTTGTTCTAACCGGGGCTGCCTTGTATGTGCGCGGAATACCAGATCGGCCTTGCTTCCCTCTATCCGAGTCTGAATCGCACATTCAGACGATGTGCAAGATAACATGCGTCACAAATTTCTGTCAAAAAATCCTAACTTATGTAAGTGTTCTGCAACCAAAATGACATAATCGGTTACTGCTGCTTAATCGCGACCCGCACGGCATTGCTCACGCCGCCGCGCATTAAGAGGTTGATCGACAAGTCGCCGGAGATTGTTTGGTCGTCGGGCAAACGGACGAAAATCGCCGATAACCACGTGTTATTCGGCACTTTTAGCACCTGCTCTACCGGCAAGTCGTAGGTGTTACCGCGCGAATCGGTACCGCGTATCGTGATTGATGAAATCGTTTCGCCAGCCAGGAAATCGAGATCCGTCGCGAATAACATGATCCTCGTGCGTGAATCGCTCCCCAGATTTATCGGCGTCCTCACCGTGAATGGCTCGTCGGTAAAGAGCGTCGAATGAAGCGCGATTGCCCGGTTCGTGCTTCCTTGCGTAAGGAGCACGGGAATCGTCGGCGCAGGCGGCGGTGGCGGTGGCGGTGGCGGCGTCGACGATGCGGTAACGACGTCAAAGTCTGTAACGACCATGTTGTGGTCCGATGGTCTAACTCCCTTGTCATCGGTCGTGCCGAGAAAATTAACGACGTTGGTGTTGCTGAGATCGCGCGTATCAGGAATGTTGCTGGCCCGTGCCGCGAACGTGCTCAGGTCCGCCGCATACAAGATGTAATCGATGCGCCAGCGACGCGTCCTCGTATTCGCCCAGACAGGATTATCCGGATACGCAGACGCCTGGCCCGCGTTCAATGCGTCGATCCAACTGTCGCGATACGCACTGTATAAGCTCAGTATCTCGGGAGTGTCGTTCCCCGCATTCAGATCGCCCATGACGATACGCGGAGCGGAAAAGCCTGAGGTCCAACTGATGAGCTGGCTCGCTTCTGTCTGGCGATTGGACGAAGCCGCATCGTCAAGATGCGTGGCAAAGATGTTGACGTTTCTGCCGCCCACGTTGATCGTTGCTTGTGCAATCGAGCGGTTCGCGCTTAGAAAACGCGAGCTGACCGAGACAAAGCTGTAAGTCGAGATGATCAGATTGCCTTCGGGCGAGCCGTCGAACTTCGGCACGAAATGCGAGAACCACGTCCGCCCGCTCCGCGCGGTCAGAGCATTGACGAGCGTCGAAATCTGGTCCGGCGGCATTTCACAGACGGCAATCACGTCGGGGTTCATTCGCGCCAGCCAGCTCGCGGTGCGATCGAAATTCGTGACTCCGTCAGTACCTTCGCCGAACTGAATGTTCCAGGTAATCACTCGCAGTGGAGTGTTTGCGCGGAGGGTTTGAATTGAACAGACAACAAAACACAGGGCTATCGCCAGGGGAACCAAACGTTTCAAGATCATAAATACACTCTTAGCCTCACACACTCGGGGAAGTGTGTGGTTGTGATCTCTAATTACTTTTTACTTGAGCTTCACTTCGAATAAGCCGCTTCGTAGACTGCTAAAGCGACTCACTTAACTACCGAGCAGATTGCCTTTCGTTATTTCTTCGAAAACAACAGGCGAGGTCCAAGCGCCGTCGCTCGGACGTGAGAAACCTTACATGTCAAATGGGCCGGTGTAAATATGTATGGGCAATTTCAGACAAATTGCAATCGAACTGTAATCATTGGACCGTGCTTCTTCTTTGCTTCACAAAACCACGAAAAAACCTGAGATTGCACTCGTTTACAAATGCCTCGTCGGTTTTGCCGGTTAAAACTCTCGTCAACCACACGAGCGCATTCCTCGCTGTCTCGCGGTAGAGATGGCCCGGCACCCCCGCGACCTTGAACCTGGACCGTTCCCATTCAGGATCGTTCATCACCGCGTAGAAATGACCGTTGCCCGTATGCCAGCGCCGGTGATAGTCCTTGGTGAGCCGCGCGGGATCAATCACGCCCCAGGTGATTAGCTGCGGCAGATAACGGCCCATCAGACCACTGCGACAAAGACGCATCAGGAACTCTGTGTCTTCCATCGAACCTATGCTGTCCTTCACGCGCTGAAGCGAAGGCGAAAAACGTGCGCCGCCGGCAAAGACTTCTTTCCTGAACGCGATATTCGCGGTAAGTAGCCCGAGCGGCATCTGCCCGGCGATCTCTTTCTCCTCGTCGCCGTAATTGAGCAGCGCGAGCGGCGCCCAATTCGCGGGCGTCAACCATGAAGGCGGATCGTTGTCCCACAACGGTAAGACCTTGCCGCCGATGAACGACAACCGCGGATTGCGTTCAAAGCCCGACTTGATCGTGTCGACCCAATTCTCAGCCGCGACGACGTCATCATCAATGAAGGCGACGATCGGCGCGTGCGCTTGTTCGACACCGGTGTTGCGGGCGTACGCATTACCCTGCCGAGGTTCGTGAATATAACGGAGCGTGATCGGCGATTTGGTTTGCAGAGACGCGACTACGGCCGGCGTGTTGTCGCTCGAGTTGTTATCGATGGCGAGTATTTCAAAGGTCGCGGAAGTTTTCTGCGCAAACAAGCTCTCAACAGTACGCGTCAACAACGCCGCGCGGTTGTAGGTACAAACGACAACCGAAACATCGGGTGGATTCATCGTTCGTCTTTATTCCTGCACCCGTTCGTCGCGCCGGAAGTGCTTGCCGTAAAAGAGTCCGAGAAAGTCCCACATGGCGAGTTCTGAGGCAAATGCCTTGTTCTCCTGTTTGGGCGGTACAAAAACCACCGCGAGGCTCGTGGCAAGTCCACGCGCGGCGCTGCGGTAATGCCAGCGCGGAATGCCGAACAGGTAAGCGCACTCTTGTTTTCGCTTGCGCTCGAGGAGGCCCAGCGAAACGCCACGCCAAAAACACCAACTGCGAAAATACTTCTTCGTCAGTCTCTCAGCCGGCACGTGATGATAAATCTTTAGACTCGGCAGGTATCTTCCCTTCGCGCCGCTCGCCAGCAGACGATCGTAAAGTTCCTCATCTTCGCCAGACAACAATCCTTTGTCAGTGCGGCCCAACCACGTCGTGTAGAGTCCGACCTTCAGCAGAATGTCGCGCTTGAAGACCGCGTTGCCGCCCATCAGGATGCCGGGGTAGTTTTTGTCGAACGGTACTTCCTCTTCGCCTCCGTTTACCCAGCCAACGACACTGCCGTACTCCGGCGGCAACCACCGCGGCGGCGTGATACTCCACTGCGGCACGTATGGACCACCGATGAAATCAAGATCGCTCTTCGCGAACGCTTCAAACGCAACTTTGTACCACTGCGGATCGATCTCTTCGTCGTCGTCGATCACTCCGACCAGATCACCATCCGTTGCTTTCACGCCGGCGTTGAGCGCGTGCGATCTGCCCTGCTGGCGCTCAAACACGTAGCGGATGCGACCACGCGACTTCTCGCCGTATGACTCGATAACCTGCCGCGTATTGTCAGTCGAATTGTTATCGACGACTGTGATTCCCACTTCCAGCCCCGGCGGAATTTCAGCCGCGAGCAAACTGTTCAGCGTCAGCGGAAGCAACTCGTGCCGGTTGTAAGTCGGAATGATTACGTCGAGCTTCATCATCAAATGTGGGGTTGATCGAAACCCGTCAATTCGGTGTCGGCCTGCCGCGCCAACAAGCGCTCGCGCGCGCCGAGGATGCGGATCCCCAGCCGCGGCATGTAGCGCAAAAGCAGAATCGCGAGCTTCAGTTTCGTGCTGCGCAGATGCTGGTTGGCGCGCTGGAAATCCGCCAACGCCACTTCCGCGTGGCTTCCAGTCAAAGCGCGTTTGCCTTCGAAAACATGCAGCAACGAACGGTTCCAACTAATCTGCTCTTCGAGCGCTTTTCGTTCCGAGCGCGTCAGGCTCAGCGTGCGGAGGCATTTTTCAAAAACTGCCAGCAGGTGATGCATCATCCACACGCGGTCAGACGAAAGGCTTCCCGGATGACGCCGGTAACGCACCAGCGGCTGGCGATGATAAATGATTCGACCGCCGCTCTTCGCTACCCGCAACCACAGATCGAAGTCTTCACAACTACGCAACTCTTCATCAAACATGCCGGCTTTGCGAATCGCACTCATGCGCGCGGTGACTGACGTCATCACGACGCAATCTTGTCGCACGAGGCTTTCAAAGCTCACGTCGCCTTCCGACGGCGACATCTCCATGAACTCCAATCCTACTTCCGCATCGTCGTCGCCGATGATGGTCGCGTTCGGATAAACGAGTGTGACTTCGGGTTGGCGCTCGAGAATTCCGAGTTGGACCTCGAGATAGTTGGGCAGCCACTGATCGTCTGCGTCGATCTGCGAGTAGAACTCGCCGCGCGCAATTCTAATCGCCGCATTTCGCGCGGCGCTGACGCCTTTGTTCTCTTGTGAGAGATAGATGACGGGTAACGGATGCGACTCTATCGCGCGTTCCAGTTCAACGCGATCGTCCGAGCCGTCGTTAACGACGATCACTTCGTAATCGCTGAACGTCTGCGCTTTGATCGAATCTAAAGTCTGCGAAATGTAATGCGCGGAATTGTAGGCGGGAATGACAACGGTGACGGCTGGATTCTGTGTGCCCTTCTGAGTACTAATCGTCATTACCCTGATCAAACCGCGATGTACGATTTTTCCTCTCGAGCGCCGGCGTCAGACAGCGCGTTTCCGCCGGCGAGTTCCATGTACGTTGTCAACCACGTTTCCCGAACGGCTTCCCAGGTATAACGAGGACACTGTTCATACGCGTTGCGAACAATAGCTTCCGTAAGCGCCGGCGATTCCAGCAGATGAATGGCGCACGCGGCCATCGCCTCATGATCGTTTTTGGGAACGAGCAATCCGGTCCGCTCGTGAGTCACGATCCAGGGAATGCCGCCGGCGTTTGTCGAGACCACCGGCAGCCCCGACGCAAACGAATCCAGAATCGATCCAGGCATGTTGTCGATGTTGGAGCTGTTGAGGAAGATGTGTGCTTCATCGTACAGCTCATTCATCTTGTCCGGAGCTACGAGGCCGAGAAATTCGACGTTGCGGAGTTTCAACTCATGGACCAGCGCTTCGAGAGCCTCCCGTTGGCGGCCGCCGCCCGCAATCGTCAACTTCGCTTCGGGATACTTGTGCTGAATGATCGCAAACGCCCGCACGATGCAGGCCACGTTGTATAACGGATACAGATTGCGGTTTGACAAAAAGATCGGCCGCAGCGGCTTACGCTCGTGGAACTTGAAACGATCGACGTCGATCATGTTCGCGACCGGCGTCGCGTGCAAACCGAACTTGCTGAAGACCTCGACGAGATAAGGCGACGGCACGATCAGCGCGTCAGCGAGCCGCATGATCGGCACGGCGGTACGCGGCCAACTACGCAGGTGATCCTCGGCTTCGCCGCTGTGATAGTTGAGAATGACTTTCTTTCCAAACAAACGCGCGATGAAGATCGCCGGCGTCGGCGCGAGCAGGAATGAAAAGTATGACGCTGAAAAGACGTGAATCAGATCGTGCTTGGGAACCTTGAGCAGCAGGCTTATGCAGTACACGAGCGACGTCACGATCGTGCGCACGTATTTGATCCGTTGCAGCAATCGCAGTGGACCCGGCAAACGGGGATTATGCGGCACGAACGAGACCTCAAACCTCGGTTCGCGACTCAGGTGTTGCAGCAGATAGTTAGCTTGAACGGCCTGACCACCTAAAATCCGCAGAGAGGGGGCAACCAGTAGCAGTCTGATCGGTTTACCTTCGTAATCGGAGTCCGCCCGCAAGGCGCTAGGTTCGTCCATCTGTCACGTCCACTCTCCTGGGATACGACGGGGAGAGACGTCGTTCAGTTGTCTCCATTCTCGCCTGTTAACAGGCCGGTTAAATCAATCTCGCGTGATGATAACGTCTGGGCTGACTTTAACATCTCCACGCATACCACGGTTGCTCTAGCGCCGTCGCGCACCGTGATGTCGGGAGCCTCGCCGGTGGCAATGCTGCGAAAGAAAGAACGTAACTGATCCTCGTACCCTTTATGCGCCCAAAGGGTCGAGCGCTTTCGCTTCATCTGCGACGTCGACTCGAACCGTTTGAAGTCTTGTACCAACGTGGTGATGCCTTTGGCAAACACTTCCACGCGTTCACCCTGTGCGCGTCGCGATCCGATTGTAGAATAGTTCAGAGTACCAATGGATCCATCCGCGAAACGAAATGTCGCAACGAGGTTGTTTTCACCCACCGGATCCGTTTTTCCGGTCGGCAGGCAGTATGCGGAAACGTTTGTTGGTTCGGACTCAAGCAGCCAGTACATCAAATCGACGAAGTGAACCGCTTCACCGATGATCGCTCCGCCGATAGAGGGATCGGCCATCCAGTAAGATCCGGAAATACCGGGCGAGCTGACACGGCAATCAATCACCGCGGGTCCGCTGCGTCTCGCCACCGATTGCTTCAAGGCTTTGTAGAACGGAGCAAAACGTCGATTGAACCCGACAGTCAATTGTTTACCGGAAAGCACCACGGCGTTGTAAAGCTCGCGGCATTCCGGTTCAGTCAACGCCATCGGCTTCTCGACGAAGACGTGTTTGCCTGCCATCAGCGCGTCGTACGTTTGCTTGAAGTGATGTTGATTGCGGCTCAGCACCATCACGACGTCGACCTTCGGATCATCGAGGACCTGCCGGTAGTCGGAACAGAAATACGCCGCTCCGAAGCGGCGCGCGTAGGTGTTGCCGCGAGCGCCACTCGCCGAACACACCGCGTGCAAACTCACGTTCGAGATTTTTCGCAACGCCGGCAGATGCGCCCAACGCGCCAGGTTGCCCGCGCCGACAAGCGCGACTCTTAAATCGGATTCCGCGGTCTTGGTGCGCAGCGTCACGCGTCGCGGCGGCGCAAACGTCTCCGCGTTTTTCAGCGGCTCCGGCTCGGGATAACGCAACAAGACGCCGAGACTCGTCGCCGAAGAATCTTTCACGAGCTGATAAGCGCGCGGCGCGTCTTCGAGATCGAACTCGTGCGTGATCAGCGATTGCAGATCGATTCGTCCGCGCGAGACCAGTCGCAGAAACTCCTCCATGTTGCGCTTTTCAGTCCAGCGCACGTAAGCAATCGGATAGTCCTGTCCGCGCACTTCGTACTGCGGGTCGTAGCTTCCTGGCCCATACGCGCGCGACATCAAGAGACGAATCTCTTTCAGGTACATGTCGTTCCACGGAAAGCTGAGATCGACCGCGCCGACGACGACGATCGAACCGCGGTCGCGACACATTTCCAGCGCGAGCTGGCACGGCGCTGACGACTTCGAAGCCGCTGCGATGATCACGCAATCAGCGCCTAATCCGTTCGTGTACGCTTTGACTTCGTCGGTAACAGAGACGCTGCCGTCCAGCGCGAGATCCACGCCGAGTTTGCGCGCGAGTTCCACGCGGTCTTTACGAAGATCGATGCCGATCGTGCGCGCGCCTTGCAGTTGGGCCAGTTGAATCACGAGTTGACCCACCAGGCCCAACCCGATAACCGCCACCATGTCGCCGACGCCGACTTCCGAAATACGGATCGAGTTCAACGCAATGCTGCCGAGCGTCGTGAAGCACGCATGTTGGAACGGCACGTTCTCGGGAACTTTTACGATCAAATTTTCCGACGCGAGGATCGTCTCGCCGTGTCCCGTTCCCTCGCCGCCGTAAGCAACGCGATCACCAATCGAAACGCCGCTCACTGACGGATGTCGCTCGACAACGATCCCGGCGCCCGCGTAGCCGAGCGCTGCGTACTCTTCAAACTTCGCGCGCACTTCGGCGATCGTTGGTCCAGGCCCCATCGTTTTCACTCCGTCCCAAACTTTGCGGAGCTGCGAGGGATTGTGAGTGACTTCCTTGATGATGCTTTCGTCGTGAATGCTCGCGCCTTCGGTGCCGCTGCTGATCAGTGAAAAAACCGGGTTCACCAACACGTGATTCGGCACGACCATCGGGGCGGGAGCTTCGGCGACTACGATGTGTTTGAGTCCTTTGCGGAAGACTTGTTTCATGAAGGGGAGATGCTTTCTAAAGAGCTGAATCAGTCTTGGCCAACGGCACGCTCTGGCTGGTAGCGCTCAACGAAAACCCTTTCTCTTTCGCGAGCTCGCGATAAACCTTCAGCCACTCGTTGCGAATGTAAGGCCAGGTAAAATTTTTGCTCGACTCGTGTGCATTGCGCGCCAGCTTCAAGGCGAATTCGTTGTCTTCGAGCAGACGAATGGCCGCGGCGGCGAGCGCTTCGTGATCGTCGCGATTGACAATCAAGCCCGTTTCTTCATTCGTCATGATGTAGGGTATCGAGCCGCCTCCGTCAGTAGTGCAGACGTTGAGGCCACACGCCATGCTTTCAGTCAAGGAGCTCGGCATGTTGTCGATGTTTGTCGCCGAGAGATAAATATCCGCCGCGTCGTAAAGCGCCGGCATCCGGTCGAACGGAACGAAACCGATGAACTCGCAGTCACGCAGTTTTAGCTCGCGCGCGAGCGATTCGAGCTCCGCGCGCAGATAACCATCCGCGGCGACAGTCAACGTCGCCTCGGGATAACGCTGCTGAATGATCGCGAAAGCGCGCAGCACGCACGGCACGTTGTAAAGCGGTTCGAGCAGACGGCTCGTCAGAAAAACTGGACGCAACGGCTGTCGCTCGCGAAACGAGAAACGGTCCAGCTCGACGATGTTGTGAATCGCGCGCGCACGCAAACCATGACGCGCGAAGACGTCGACGAGGTAACCGGACGGGACCACGATCTCGCTGGCCCAACGAATCGTCGGCACCGCGCTGCGCCAGTTCGCGAGATGATCTTCCGCTTCGCCGCTGCGGTAATTCAGGATCGATTTCTTGCCGTAAAGACGCGCGATGAATAAAGCCGGTATGACGCTCAGCGAATACGAATAATAAGAAGCCGAGAAAATGTGGATGATGTCATACTGGCGCACGCGCCACAGCAGCAACAGCACGTAATAGAGCGTCGTAACGACCGTGCGCACGTACTTGATCGACTGCAACGACCTGAGCACACCCGGCAAGCGCGGATTATGCGGCACGAAACCGACTTCGAGATCCGGTTCGCGGCCCAGGCCTTCCCTGAGACGTATCGCTTGCCGCGACTGACCTCCGAGAATGTCCAGCGAAGGCGCCGCGATCAGCACTCGCAAGCGTTTCTTTGTTTCTGTTAAGGACATTGTTTGACTGATAAAACTTCCCGCGGCTTCGAGACTTTCAACAACTCGCCGTAGAGACTCTCGACAGTCTGCACCTGCTTGTTGGACGAAAACTTTTCGTTCACCACGCGTCTGCCGGCTTCTCCCATCGCACGCGCCTGCTCCGGATTTAGTAACAAAGACGCGATGTGCTCCGCGAGTCGATCGTGATCGCCTGCGGGGACGAGATAACCTGTCTCACCGTGTACTACCGCTTCCCTCGCGCCGCCCACGTCCGTCGAAACCACCGGCCGTCCCGCCGCCATATATTCGAGAATCGAATTAGAAAAACCTTCCGAACGCGAGCTCAGGACGCAAACGTCCGAAATGGATAATACACGTCCAACGTCCCTGCATCTTCCGATGAAGAAGGTCCGGTCCGCGATGCCGAGACTGCGTGCGAGTTCCTGAGTCGCTTCGAGTAACTCGCCTTCACCCGCGATGATGAAACCTGCGTCGGGGACGCGCTCGTGTACGAGCTGCGCCGCGCGCAGAAACGTCGGATGATCTTTGTAGCAAAGCGGCTCGGGTTTCCAGACGTGCGCGCGCATGTTCGCCACGATCGTCACGAACCGCCGGTCGGGAAGATTCAAGCTCGCGAGAATGTCTTTTCGGTCCGCTTGCGAAAGCTGCACGCGCGCGGGATCGAGGCCGTTGTAGACGGTGCGTACTTTCCTCGCGGGCACGCCTTCGTCTATCAATTGCCGTCGCACTTCGTCGCAGTTTGCAATCACCGCGTCCGCCATCCGGTACGCGCCCCGCTCGACAACTCGCTGATGCGACGGTCGCACCGCAGACTCGCGACGCGACGCGATCCGCACCGGAACGCGCGCGAGCGCCGCCGCCGCCATGCCGAAGATGTTGGTGTAAAAATCGTGCGCGTGAAGCACGTCGATCTCGTGCTGTTTCAGATACTGCGCGAAGCGACGCACCTGCCGAACGAAATGAACGTCGTAAAAACTGTTGAGCCGAAATTCGGGAACGTCGTTGAAGCCGAGCCGGTTGATCTCAGGCAACAACGCGCCGTCGCGTTCAAGCGTCGCGACACTCACGTTGCAGCGCCCGCTCTCCACGAGCAGACCAGTCAACTGGACCGCCTGGCGCTCCGTGCCGCCTGAATGAAAATTGCCGATGAGTTGTAGTGCGTTGTATCTCACGCTTTTTGTTCGACGAGTGCGGGCCGCGCCGCGTCGCGCCAGCCAACCGGATGAATCACGTCCGGCAGCTTCTCTTCGTCAATCACGTCCCCAACTTTGCCCGTGCCCCAGTCACCGGAAACGGTGATCTCTTCAGGCTGCGAAGCAGTGATGGGCCAGCGAAAACTCTCAAACGCTCCGCGCACGATCGAAATGAGCTGCGGGTCGTAACCGAGCAGCTCGGCCCCAAACCAATCGACGCACGCAGCGTTGTCGCCGGCGAATAATAGCCCCATCGGCAGCGGCAGCGGCGATAGTGGACCATCGCCCTGGCCCGCTACGATCGCGTCGACGAGGTGGACCACTCGGCGTCGCGGCGTTTCCGCCATGCCGCCGTCGAGTTCGCCGTAAAGCAGGATGCGATTGAGATCGAGACCCGTGCGCCAGATCGTGTCGTTGCCGCTCCACGAGCCCTCGATGCCGAGCTTATCGCCCGTCAGATGGAGCATGCGATTGAGTTGCGTGGCCACGACGCTCCACGCTTTTTCAACCGAAACAGATTCAGAAGTGTTCTGTCGATCGGCGGTGTACTCGAGCAGGCGTTTGATCTTCGACTCACCGGGATAGCAGTCGCCGCCGAGGTTCGTGCCGCCGATGCGATGATGCGGCAAGTATTCCTTGTTGCCGTTGATGCCGATCAGGTTTTTCAGCGCGCAGGTGATGCCGGCTTTTTTGTGCGTCTTGAGTTTCGGCAGGTTGATGACGACGTCAGCCGCGATCACGTCCCGCGCGACGAGATAACGATGCCGCCCGCGGCCGTGCGTTTTCGCCATCAGGCGCGGGTCGTAACAGGTAACACGAAAATCGTCTTTCTCATCGGTGATCGGCTCGAGCAAACTGTCGGCGCCGACATCGAATAGCACGAATTCGTCTTCCGGACGCAGGTTCTCTTCGGCCACACGCACGCCGTTGACGTATTGCGAAGTCGTGCGACGAAAATCTTTGACGCCTTTGAAACGGCTGTCGGCTTTCGACAACTCCTTGGCCCACGTTACGAGATCGCCTTCGCCGAGCATTTTCTCGAAGTCGCACGTTTGAATCGGCGCATCGCCGACGATCACTTCCGCCGGCTCGCCTTGCAGCACCGCTTGGACCACCGCCTTGATCACCGTGTGGTGCGTGATCATCGGCTCCATGCCGCCGGTTCCCTGGTTGTGATGCAACACCCAATTCGGTTTGATCAGCACGCGCGCGCCCGGTGGAATCAAAGCCCCAAACGGACCTTTGTCTGCCGCGCCCCAACCGAGTTCCGCCGCGACTCGCCCGACCGCGCGCGCGACCGCAGAGTCTTCACGACTCTCTTCCGCGTACGCCCCAACCGGCACTTCCGCGAGCGCCAAACTGGAGTTGAAGTTGTCGTTAAGGTCGGGGCTCATACAAACGCCTGCGAATCCAATCTCACTTCACTAATTACGGGCCGCCACTTGTTCGACTTCGTGCGAACAACCGATTCTTTCAATTCGATCTCGATTTGTAAACCGGGCAGGTTTGCCGTGATCGTGTCGCGAATGATCCGCAGACTGTCATCGTCAAAACCCTGCGCCGGCACGAGCTGCAACTCGACCGAATGATCCGCACGCTGTAAAAACTGAAACTCGCGCACGGGAAAATCTTTCAGCAGGTGCGGCAGATGTTGACCAGCAATCCAACCTCCGTTCGGCAGCAATACCCGATCGAGGAGGCGGCCCATCACGTCGGGCAAAACAAACGTCGGATGCCCGGGACGGCTGCAGGCCGCGAAACAACCGATGTCGCCAAGTTCGTAGCGCAGCATCGGCATCACGTCAGCCTGCAATTTGGTGACGAGAATCGGCGACTCCGCGTCCGTTGTTTGCGGCTCAATCATCACGTTGGCCCAATCGAGCGTGTACGCGAGCGACTCTTCCGGCCGCAATTGAACGCCGATACACTGCGCATCGCGCGAGCCGTATCGCTCGTGGACCGGCCGGCCAAACGCTTCTTCAATCATGCGGCGATGCCTGGACCAAAGCTTCTCGGCGCCGGTGATGCAGCAGCGGGTCGGGTAATTTGGCTTGTAGTTGTTTGCGAGTATGTGCTCGGCCAGATGGCCCAACGCGCTCGCGTAGGCAATGATGCACGCCGGCCGAAACCGCTCCATCTCGTGGTGATACTCGTCGAGGATCGCCGGTGACAAACGCATCGAGTCGAACCATCTCGTGTTTGCCGCAAACGCCTGGTAACGCTCGCGCAGCGTGTCGGCCTTCTTCGGGTCGAGATGATGGCCCCAGAGCAAGGCGGTGCGGCTGCCTTCGCGCACGCCGAGTATCTCGAAAAAGCGTTCCATGCCGCTGTCGCGCCAGCCGCGTTCGTTTGGTCCCAACCAGATTTCGGTGGGAACGCCGGTCGAGCCGCCCGTCGCGTCTTTTGATTGTTGCTCTTTGGGAACGACAGAAGACCGCAGCTTCGGACCGGCTTCATGAACGTCTTCGCGTCGCAGGAGTGGAAGCTGGGCGTAGTCGTCAAAACTGAAATCGACGTGTGGATCGAAGCCTACGCGATCGAAAAGCTCGCGGTAGTAAACGGTTTCGTCGTACGCCTTGCGCGTCACCTCGCGCAAACGATTCAACGTCCACTCAATGCGCCGCTGTTCGTCCCAACTCCATGCTTCACGACGAAAGCGAAGGCCCTCGCTGAAAGCCTGTTGCGTTGGTCTGGTGGCGGAACGCTTGGACCGCTGCAAACGCGAAAAAGGCGTCAGCACATGCAGCGACAAGTTATCGTGTAAACCACCAATCAGATCCATCTCGCACCTGAGGGAAAAGATCTTTCGCGCTAAGAATGACTCGGCTGCGAAACTGGAAGGGCGGCGCCGCTGCTGACTTCTTCTTTCTTCTTCTTAGCAAACGGGTGCTCCCAAAATCCAGGTTCGTAACCTTCTTTCGGGGGGAATTTCACAAGGTAGATTCGATGAAGGCAAACCGCGTAACCGACTAAATAATAGACGTACCACTGATAAGCTACCGGGCCGAAAAAACTCGCCACCATGTAGCCGACGAGCGCGCCTTGTAAACCTATCGCCAGGTAATAAAACCTTCTTTGCTCCGGCTTCTCGTAACTCTGGTTTTCGATCAGGCGCAGCCGGCGCAGCGGATAGATCAGAAAGATCAGGTAAACGACGAACGCCCCTATACCCATCTCGGACGAGACCTGCGTGTAGGCATTATGTGTCTCGAGTTCGCGCGGGGACTTATGGTGAAAGTTCCCGATGCCGACGCCAAACAACGGATAACGAAGCGTGACCCAGATCGAGCGTTTCAACACTTCCGTTCGCTGCGACGAAGAGCCGGTCACATCGGCGGCGGAGTTGAAGACGGTCGCCAGCCGGCCCGAATAAGCGCCGGGCGCCGCCGCCATGAATATGAGCACGGCGAAGACGAGCGCGCCCGTCGTCGCCACGCGATTCTTTCTCCCCAGTCTGCGCACAAGGATTAAAGCAGCGGCCACGAGACCGATAAAACCGCCGCGCGAGAATGTGACGACCACCGCGGCGACCATTATCCCAACCGCGCCGAAGTAGACCAGCTTGCGCGGCAATCCCGGCTTATAAAGTGCTAACGCGATCGCGATCGGGATCATCGAGACGAGGTGCAAAGCGAGGTCATTCGAATTCTCAAACAGGCCTTTTATTCGGCCGGCGATGCGCAAGTTGTGGTTCTCAATCGCGCCGACCACAAACACGCCGTTACGATAATCGTTGATGGCGCTCACGCTGAGATAAATGCTGACCGCTAAAATCAGCAGCAGCAAAAGCCTGAGCCGCATCTCGGTGCGCACGACGTTGACGAACACGATGAAGATGATGAGCGCCTTCAACAACTGCTCGTTGAAGGTGGTCCACGCCTCGCCGGGATCGACCGCCATCGGCATTGACAGCAGCGCGGCCAGGCCGAGCAACAGGATCATGTTGATTTCGCGTGGCCGAGCGGTGAGATTCCCTTCGAGGCCGAGCTGGCTAACCGCATAGACGAGTAGCGTCACTATGCCGGTGTAGAAGGCCATCTGCTTGAACGACGAAAGCCCCGGGAAAAACTCGTAAGGCCTGACGTAAAGAACTACGCTGAAGACAAAGAGCCAGAAGTAACTCAGCGAGTGGCCGCGGCGCGAGAGTATTTCGAATGCGTCTATCGGCCGCGCCGATCCGATGCCCAGCGCCGCCGCACGATCGGGTTTTGCAGCGATCTTCTCGTCCCCGAATGCTTCGGCCTGCGGACGCGCGGGCCATTCCTCGACCTGAGCGCCGCTCTTGTCAGCGCGGCGCCTGCGGATCGGAAACACACCTTCGTAATCCAGGGCCTCAGGTTTCGATGGCATAGCCGTCAAACAACAACTTCAATTACACGTAAGCAACGACGCAGTAGAGCTTGCCGACTACCGAGATCTCCCACCGACTGAAACCGGCGTCTTTCAGCAGTCCTTCGAGTCGCGGGCGGCTGTAGAAGAAAACGTCGCAACCCTTGCGCGCGAGCCGTGCCTTACGCACCGGCGCACGCCACGTCCAAAGCCGCGGAAACGATCCGATCACTTTGTCAGTCGAAACTTCCCGCATCTTCTTCAACACCGGCAATGGATTGCTGATGTAGTCAAACAGCCCGATGCCGAAACTCACGTCAAAGTTCTCGTTGGTTTTCCAGTCGAGCAGATCGGTTTGAATGAACGTCGTCGTGTCCGCCAGATTTTGCTCTTCGGCGTACCGGCGACACAGGCCAACCATCACTTCCGCGATGTCCAGCCCGACGACCTTTTTGGCGCCCTTGCGCGCGAGCTCTAGCGAATAGAGCGCGTTGCCGCAACCGACGTCGAGAAACGTTCGGCCTCTGATCGGCTCACAGTTTTTAATCGTGAACGTAAACCGCTCGTACATGTCCTTGCGAAAGATCTGATCGAGCGTGTTCGCAAAACGCGATTTACGATGTGTGTAGATACTCTGGAAGGCATCGGCCTCGTTATTCCAAAAGGCTCTCTGCGCCTGAATCTCGTTACTCAAAGCTGAAGCACCTCTCTCACGGTTGTAAATTCGAAATCGTCCAGCAGCCGGCTCAAGCGCCGTTCAGTTTGATCTAAATTGCGATAGTGGCGGAACTTCTGCGTTGCGGACAAATTTTTTATGCGCGGCTGCTCGGGATCGAGCTCCCACGGATGCAGGTAGAACACCGCCGCGCGGCCCTGCGCGTTGACTTTGCGCATGCAGAAGCGAGTGTAGGAGTACGGAAACAAACGGAAGTAACCGCCACCGGAAAACGGAAAGCGCCGGCCGAACATCTCCAGCACACTCATCGGAAATTCATAAAGCTTGTCGGTGATCTTGTACGGAACCAGCGGCGCATCCGCGATGCCGTAGTCGGGATGGAAGCCGACGGGAAACACTGATGAGTCGTAACGAAAGCCGTACTTCTCGAGCGTCGGCAGCGCCCAGTCTTTCGTCGAGTTCACCATCGAAAACGACGGGGCGCGAAAGCCGAGCGGCGTTGACTTCACGCCCGCTTTCGCAATCGCTTCGAGCGCTTTATCGAGGTCCGCGTCAAACTCTTCCGGCGTGATCTCAGTTAGCAAAAGGTGGTTGTAACCGTGTACGCCGATCTCGTGACCGCGTGCTTCGACTTCGCGGATCAGATCCGGCGCGCGTTCGGCCACCCAGCCGAGGATGAAAAACGTCGCCTTAACTTTCCGCTGGTCCAAGAGGTCCAGAATCCGCGTGGTGTTGTTGCGCACGCGCAGATCGCATTTGTCCCAGTCGTCGCGCTTGATCGCCTGCGCGAGATTGTGCACGCAAAACCAGTCTTCCAAATCTATCGACAGTGCATTCTTCATTTCAGGTTCTATTCGCGGCTCGGCTCCCAACGCGCGTAGCGCTCGCCGCTCAAAAACTTCACGAAGGCAATCAACGACGCCAGATTCGTGATCACAAAATACTGCGGCAACGCCAGGTAGCGAACGTTCAGACCCAACCTCTCCAATGCTGACGAGACCAGCGCCGCCAGATAAAAACAGACTTGCAGCCCAAAGAGCACCGCATAAAACGGGCTGCGGGGAGCGAGAAAAGCCGTGGACACAAAGATCGCAATCAGGCAGACCGGAACCAAATACCGCATCAACTTATGCGACCACAATTGAATCGCATAAAAGCCGCTTCTGAATGGATTCAGCACAGTACGGTTGCGCCACAGGTCAGCAAAAGTCTGGGAGATAATGCGGACCCGAGCCGCTAATTCCTTGCGTGCTTGCCGGTTTGGCTCCTCGATACAGACGGCCTCTGGCACGTAGACCGCTCTCAAACCCTGTTCCACCATCGTCGTAGCGATGATGAAATCGCTGCAAGCGTCATTGTAGAGCGGTTTGTATGCCGATTTTCTCACGGCGTACATGCAGCCGCAGACGCCGATCAGCGAGCAAACTGCACTCTCGTGGCGCTTCAAAAAGAACTCGTAGTTCCAATATGACTGAGTGCCCGCGCCGACGCTCGAATCCTTCTCGTCCTGGTAAATCACGCGGCCGGTCACGCAGCCCACGCTTTGATCGGCAAACGCCGGCATCATCAACCGCAAAACATCGGGGCGATAATGCGTGGTCGCATCGGAAAAAACGATGATCTCGCCGGTGGCCTTCTCGACCGCCGCGTTCTGCGCCGCCGTCTTGCCGTGCCGCTCTTCCTGACGATGCAAACGAACGCCGCGATCCGCAAAACTGCGGGCGATCTCGTCGGTGCGATCGCTGGAACAGTCAGACGTGACCATGATCTCGAGTCGCGAGGCGGGATAATCCAGCGCGAGCGTGTTTTCGAGTTTTTCGGCGAGGTCGCGCTCTTCGTTGTAGGCCGCGATGACCACCGTGACAGACGGCGTCCACTCGCGGCTTTTCACCGGCTTCCCGGCCAGCTTGCTCAGGATCGTGAGCAAAAGCGGATAGCCCACGTAGGCGTACGCGACTGCGGCCACACTTAGCCAAAAGACTACTTCCACGGGGTCATTAAAGCTCATAGTCTTAAAAAATAGAAGCTGCCACGCCGTTCGGCTCAGCAGCTCCGAGAAGTCCAAAGATAAAAGCGATTAAGCGACGACTTCCTTCTCTTCCAGCTCAAACACCAGCGTCTTGACATGCGCTCGTAAGGCCAGTTCAAACTGTTTCGCCTCTTCAACCTCGCTGAATGAAAGCGCCCGCAACTCCTGCTCGATGCGGCGCCGGTAATCCGACACCAATGAATCAGAAACGCCTAATATCGCCGCCACTTCCAGTTGCGTCGCGTGGTCCGGGCTCAGGTAACAATACCAAAGCACGCCGATGATGCGGTTGTACTGCTTGACCTTGCCGCGCACCGCTTCGTTCAGACTCGCGAGAAACTGTTCCACAAATCCGGCCGCTTCACGCTCCGACTCGCGCCGCACCAAACCCTGTTCGGGGTTCTCGCGCTTGTCCACGGGCTCGTAAGCGTTGTTGTTTTCGTTGTCGCTGTCGTCGCCTTCGAGCGGCACGAGGTAGATGTCCATCACGGGCAGACGCGACATCACGAGGCTGCGCAACGTACGCACGTCCACTGGTGAATCAACCGCGTCCAGCACCGAAACGATCAAGTCTTCCAAATCGGGATTGCTGATGACGACCTGTGAATCTCCCGTGCAGCCGACCATGCGCGTGTCTCGCTGTCGGACCGGAATCATCTGCACGCGTTGTTCGACTTCGTGCGCGCCGCGGCGCGATTTATCGTCTTTCCACTCGCTCAAACCGTAAACACGATCCGCGAGCCGGCGATGTGGTTCGTCGTCAATGCCGCTCGAATCAAAACGGCGGAAATTGGTGCTCGACTGAATCAACGTCGAGATGCGGCGCGCCAGCCGATAACTTTCGGGATGGCGTTTGCGCAACTCGGCGGTCAGGAGGTTGGTCAGTTCGATCTGGCTGATCTCACACTCGATTTCGTAGTCGGACATTTCCGTTTCGAGATAGTGTTCGAAACGGTTTTTGCTCAGCAGTTGGACGAAAAGCTCCTGGGTCAGGTCCGTGTACGTGCCGCCGGTTCCCTCTTCGATCAGCAAGCCCGCGCTGCGTGAAGCCCTGACCAGGGGGTGATGCGCCACGATGCGATGCAGTTCGGTCCAGAGCCGATTGACATCGGAAGCGCGGAGGCTTTCGACCCACTTGGCGTTCTTCCCCGAACGTTCATTGCGACGCGCTCTGGGCTGCGGCCGTTTGTCGGCCGTGTGGGGCGCGGCTAGCTTGTCGGAATCTTCACTTATGGCTTTCACGGTTCACGTTTATTTATCGTCGAGCGATAAATTACTGGGGCGTGGTTGTAGCGCCGAGATGTGGGTACAGAGGGATTACCGCGCGATTAGCGGTGCTGATCCTGGAGATTGTCGGGTCACTGAACAGGGTCGCTCAGGTGACCGACGAGGGCATGGTAACAGAATGGCCAATAACGAGCAACAAGTTTTTACACGAGGTGTAAACCTGGGAAACACTGAGGAAAAGTTAAGAACTAACTCTGGAATAGGCCGGGGATTGGGTGTTTCAAAGGGTTGGTAAAGCCGTAAGTCAGATGACCAGCTCACGCATACAGCTCACATTCCGGAAGACAGCCGCTTGTCCCGCGTCCTCGACGCTCGTCTCGTATCGCACGCAAAAGCTCTCGCCGGAAATCCGGGCGCTCGTGCGCAAACATCTCGGAGTTTGTGAGTTCTGTAACGCGGAGTTGCGGCTGCTGGCCCACCACAAACCGCTTGCGGGCCGCACGCCTCAGACACCGGAGATCCCGACGAACCTGCGCATCCTCGCCGAGTCGATCCTATCTAAGTGACTACTCGTAAAGCTCGTCGATCAAAGCACCGAAACGCTCGTCGATCACGCGCCGCTTAACTTTCAGCGTGGGCGTCAGCTCGCCGCCGTCGATAGTGAACTCGTGCGGCAATAACGCGACGCGGCGGATGCGTTCGTAGTCTGCCAGTGACGCGGTGAGGTTCGCGATGTCGCGCTGCACGATCTTGATTGCAGCGGGATACTTGCTCAACGCTTCTCGATCCTTCGGCGCGGATTGCTCGCCTTCCGCCGCGAGTGCCTCGTGCAGGTTCTCCCAGTCGGGCACGATCAACGCCGCCGGCTGCTTGCGTCCCGCGCCGACGACCACGACCTGGCTGACAAACTCGCTCTCTTTCAAAAGACTCTCGATCAACTGCGGCGCGACATACTTTCCGTTCGACAACTTGAACAGATCCTTCTTGCGGTCCGTGATGTAGAGCCGGCCCTGCTTGTCCATGTGACCCACGTCGCCCGTGTAGAACCAACCGTCTTTCAAGACCGCCGCAGTGGCTTCGGGCTGGCCGTAGTAACCACGCATCACGTTCGGCCCCTTGATCAGAATCTCACCGTCTTCCGCGATGCGCAGCTCGATCCCTTCAAACGGAATCCCGACCGACCCGACGTGATTATTTCCCGGCCGGTTCGCGCACACGATGCACGTCTCGGTCGCGCCGTAGCCCTGAAGAATCGGAATGCCTGCCGCGAGATACGCGTAACTTAACGCCGGCGCGAGCGGCGCGCCGCCGGAAACGAAGTAACGCAACCGGCCACCCACACCCGCGCGCCATTTCGAAAACACGAGCTTACTCGCGAGGCTTTGCTTCAGCGCCAACTGCGGCGAGATCAAGCGCCGCTTGTCTTTCAACTCCCCGTAGCGTTGGCCCACCGCGAGCGAGCGCATGAAGATGTTTTTCTTCATGCCCTTCTCGGCCATGCCTTTCTTGATGATGCGGTGATAGACCTTTTCAAAAAGTCGCGGCACGGCCGTCATTACTGTGGGCGCAACTTCGCGCAGATTTTCTCCGACCTGATCGAACGACGCCGCGTAATAGACCGACACGCCGCAGTAAAAGAACACGTAAGAACCGTCGCGCTCGAAGATGTGCGACAGCGGCAACACCGAGAGCGCCACGTCCTGCGGTGTGATCGGCAAACCTTTCGCGATCGACAACACGTTGGACATGAAGTTGTTGTGCGTGAGCATCACGCCTTTCGGTTCGCCCGTCGTGCCCGAGGTGTAGATGATGGTGGCGAGATCGTCCGGCCTGACGGCGTGCAGATACGCGTCGAACGCGTCGGGATGCGTTTGCACGTGCTCGGCGCCACGCCGCTCCATCTCTTCGAGGGAGATTCCGTGTTCGACCAGCTCGGCCGCTTCCGTGTCGAAGAAGATCAGATGTTCCAGCGCGCGTTTCGCTAATGCGGGTTGCGCGTGTTTCAAGAGCCGGCGGTTGGAAATGAAGATCGCTTTCGTGCCGGAGTCGGAGAGGATGTATTCGATCTGTTCCACCGCCTGCGTGGTGTAGATCGGCACGTTGATCGCGCCGAGACTCAGGATCGCCATGTCGACGATGGACCACTCGGGCCGGTTCTCCGACAGCAACGCGATGCGATCGCCGGGGCGAACGCCGCGCGCCGCGAGACCAAGCGCACAGTTCTTGACGCGCTCGACAAACGTCGCGGCCGTGATGTTGAACCACTTGCCGTCGGCGCGGTAATTCAGCGCATCGCTTTTGTTGTGAGTGAGCACGGCGGCGAGGCACAGTCCCGGCACAGACGAAGCGCCTTTGCTCGCCGCTGACTTTTTCATCGCTGCTTTCATGTTTGAGCTTCTGCGGATGTTTTCCGGCGGCGACGCCGCGGCGCGTCTTCGACGTATCCGTTCATCGTCGCGAGGGCGGCCAGCACGAGAAACAACAACGCATTCGCAGTAGTGTGCAAAGTGAAATCGAAGAAACTATGGACCAGCACGGCGAAACAACCGCCGAGACCCGCGAAGGCAACGCCGCGCCGGAAATCATCGCCCGACCGCGCGCGCTGTAAGGCTTTATAAAAAAGCAGCGCCACGAAAATCAGCGCGAGTGCGCCACCGACGACGCCGGCATCGGAAAACACTTGCAGGTAATCGTTGTGCGCCTGCTCGAGTCGAAACAGACCGTTGCGCGAATCATACTTCGTGTAGACGACACCGAACGCGCCGAGCCCCGTGCCGAGATACGGATTCGCGCGGATGATATCGAGCGTGACCGACCAGAAATGCGCGCGGCCCGTCGTGGGATCGTCAGTGTTCACCGTATCGATGAAGCGATAGATCGAAAACTCGCCGCCGAGCGAGAGCACGCCAAGAAACAGACTGAAGAGCAGCACCGCCGTCAGCCCGACGCGAATCCCGATGCGCTTCAGTCGGCTCGCTTTGACGCCGCGTTTTTCTTCTCGTTGCTTTTCCTTCCGCGAACGCCAAAGCGCGGGAACGATCACGAGAAACACGATCTCGGCCACCAGACTGATGATGCCGCCACGCGAGCTCGTCATCACGAGCGCGATGCCCATCAAACCCGCGACGAACAGGTAGAGCAGCATCTTTTCTCTATCGACCGCACCCGCGAAAACTAACCCCAAAGGCAAAGCGATCGTGAGTTCCATGTAACCGGCGAAGTGGTGTCGATTGATGAACGGACCGAACGCCGTACTCTGCTCCAGCTCGCGCACCCAGTAAACCTTCGTCGGACTGGTGAACGACTGCGTCAAACCAAAGATCGCGAGAAAGAAACCGAAGATCATTATCGTGCGCACCAGTAAGCGAAGCCGGTGCGGCGTGTCGACAAAAACCAGCGTCGCCGCAAAATAGATCAGGACTGTCGCTAACTGGACCAGGACGAGCCGCGTGGAATACGGATCGCGCGACAACGTACTCGCGAACGGCAGCAGTTGGACCAGCCCGACGCCCAAAGCTCCCAGCAACGGCAACTGCAACGCGTTGCGACTGATGCGCAAACTGCCGAGCTGCCACGCATCGACGACCCACAACACGAGCACCGTCAGCGCCCCGAGATTGAACAACGCGAGCGCCCAGTAATGCACCGTGCCGTAAGCGAGCGCGGAAAGCACGATCGACAGACAGATCACCAGGAACGCGAACCGGCTCGCGAGCGTGTGCCGCCGTCGCGAAACGCGATACTCGGTGGGACTCACAGCCGCGAGCGGCTGTGAGCTCTCGGGCACGAGCGCGACGCTACTTTCTGCGTTGGATACTGAAGTCGTCATACCAAACCGCACCGAAGATCGGACACGCGGGCGTGTCTTTGGTGGCGCAGGACACTCGCACCACACGCAGCAACACGCCTTCGGTCTTCTCGCCAGTCTTGAATGAAGCAGTCATTTTCGTCCAGTCGTTTGTTCCGGTCGGAGCCGGCACCGGCGACGCGATGACTCCGCCCGTAGTCGTGTCGAGCACGTCGACGCCGGGCGCGCTGCCGGTCACCAGATCCTTTGTGCTCACATACCATTCCACATCGTATTCCGTGTTTGGCTGCACGGGCACGAGCTCAAACACATTCACCGCCTCGAGATTCGCGCGCGCCTCAAACACCAGCTTCAAACTCCGGCTGCCCGCGTGGCTCTTGTCCGGATCGATCACCATCTGCATCTGCGGATTGTTGTTGACCTGCCAGCCAAACACGATCTCCGGTCCGCGCGTAATCGGCTTTTCAAAACCGCCGTCGAAGACGTGGTCCAACTCAGCGCGATACTCCGCCGGCATGCTGTCGTTCCAGACCTTGAGCGCGTCGTGAAACCGGAAGTTGCTCTTGAGCGTGTTGATCATCTCCGTGGCGATTTTCCGGTTTGCGGTCTTGTCGTCGCTGCTGAGGCTGTCCCAGATTTTCAAACCCTCTGCAAAATGCTTTGCCGTTAGTAAGTTCAACGCAAACGCGGCGCGATCGGCTGCATTCTCGCCGACCGCTTTCTTCATCGACTCGAGATCATCGCCGTAAACGGCGAAGGCCAAACCAAACAATTGCGACTGCAACTCGGCGTCTTCTTTACTCGCGATGCGCAACTCCGCAAACGCTTCGTCGTAGCGCCCGGCGCGCAGCAAAAGGTTGCCGAGATACCAATGCGGAAATGAGTAAGACGGCGCGAGCGCGATCGCGTGTCTCAACGCCGCTTCGCCCTTGCTCACGTCACCCGCCCGCTCGTAAGCAGTACCGAGCGTCATCCAGTAGCGATAATCGTTGGGCGAGAGCTCCACTGCTTTCTGGTATTCCGCGATGGCCGGGCCTTGCTGGTCCAACGGCAATTTTTTTTGCAGCACCTCAGCAGCGCGCCAGTGCGTGAGCGGATCGCCCGGCCCGAGCGAAGTAGCCAAACCGGCCGCGTCGAAATTGCTTTCCGTGGGATTGAAATATTCGGCGAGCGTGTTACCCAAATACCAGCGCACGACAAAGTAAGACCAAACACCCGCCACCAACAGCAGCAGGATCAGCAACACTTTGATCAGCGGATTGCGAACGCTTACCTGGATCGTTTCGTGGGCCATCGCCTGGTTACGCTAATTCTCGCTCAAGTCTTCCATCGTGATGCGCATTCTCTTTACCGCGATTTGCTTCTCCGCGCAGCACTGCACGACCTCTTGAATGCGCTCCTCGCTCATCTTGAGACTCGAGATAACCACTTCATCAACCTTGTGCTGCACACAGATCGTACTCAGATCGCCATTGCCGCCGAAGACGCGCAAACCGTGAATCAACTTTCCGCTCTTCGCCGGATCGTCGTCAAGAAAGCCGATCGGCGCCATCCGCAATTCTCCGTTATTGCGTAACTCGCGCAACAGCAACTCACCGCCGTCACCCGCGCCGTAGATCAACACGCGCCGCCCGTTTTGCTTGTTGACTGCCGGCACGAGTTGCCGGAAGACGCGGAAGGCGAGACGGCTGCCCGCGAGAAACAGAAACATTAACACCGCGTCGATCACAAATACTTTGCGCGAGTAACCCTCGAAGCGAAAAGCAAACAGCAGCACCAGCAAACTCCCGACCGAGCTCAGCACCACCGCCTTCGTGAAAACGATCAGGTCGCTCATGCTCGTGTAGCGCCAGAGACCGCGGTACACACCCATCGCCAGAAACACGGCCATCTTCACAAACACGATCACCGGGAGGGTGCGGATAAACAACTTCCACGCGGGGCTCGACGGCGGGAAGTTGATCGCATACGCCGACCAATACGAAAGGATTACCAGCACCACGTCGAGGAAGACTTCGAAGATGCGCCGCTTGTAGGAGACATCGACCAGAAACGCGTAGAGTGGCTTGTCTTTCAGCGCCATCTCTTCTTCGCTCTTGTCGTAAACCTTGACGCCCGCGAGATACACGCCGACGAGGGTCAACAAAATCGTGAACCCCGCGATTGCCGCGAGGCTCACATCCAAACGCGCGCGCTGCACGAGGATCGCCAGCACACCCGAGAGCGCCGCGAAACTGTAGAGCATCAGCACCGCGTTGCGTTCGGACATTCCCAACGCAACCAGCCGGTGTGACGTGTGATCGCGTCCGCCTTGCGAAGCGGCGCGTCCTGAAAGTTTGCGCAACACAGTGACAAACGTCGTGTCGAAGATGGGAATGAACAACACCAGGATCGGCACCGCGAGCACCGGCAGGAAGCTTCTCGATCTGCCGCCATTCACATTGATCAGGGCCGAGCTCGCGAGAAAGAACCCGACGAACATCGAGCCGCAGTCGCCCATGAAGATCGACGCCGGATTAGAGTTGTAAACAAGAAAACCGAGCAGCGCCGCGGCGAAGACCAAAAGGATCAGCGCTTCGGTGTACTGTCCGCTGCTTACGAAGCTGAGCGCCAGGAAACCGGCCGCGATCACCGCAATCCCCGACGCGAGCCCGTCCATGTTGTCGAGCAGATTGATCGCGTTCGTGATGCTGACCAGCCAGAAGATCGCGAGCGCCATGTTCAGCAGCACCGAACTGGTCCACGGCAGCGTCAGACCGTAGTAGACGACGAAGGCCGAGCCGAGAATCTGTCCGATCAGTTTCTGATAGGGCTTGATGTGAATGAGGTCGTCGATCAGTCCGACTAAAAAGAGGAACGTGCTCGCGAGCAGGATCCATTTGCCGTAAGCACTGTGGAGCGAGAAGGCGAAATAGATGATGAGGACCGTCAGCCAGATGACCACGCCGCCGAGCATCGCGGTGGGTTTCTTGTGCCAGCGATCGGTTTTGGGAACGGCGATAAAGCCGTAGCGCCGCGCAAGCGCCCGCACCAGCGGCGTCAGGACTAGCGCGAGGACAAAAGATGCTGCAACCGTCAGGAGTGTGGGCAGGCTAAAATCCATCTCACCCCGGATCAAACGGTGGCTACAACACCGCTACGGCGGCGACCACTCTGATAGTCAATTACGCTCTCAAGAATACCATCCAGCGTCATCTCCGGCCGAAAGCCGACCAGGTCGCTAACCTTTGAAATGTTCGGCACGCGCCGCGGCATGTCTTCGAAACCTTCCTCGTACGCCTCGTTGTAAGGCACAAAGACGATCTCCGAATCAGACTGCGTGAGCTCTTTCACTCGCTGGGCCAATTCGAGAATCGTGATCTCCTGGTTCGAGCCGATGTTGAAGACCTGTCCGACCGCGCTCGTGTGGTCCATCAACTTCATGAGGGCTCCGACCACGTCGCCCACGTAACCAAAACAACGACTCTGTTTGCCGTCGCCGTAGACAGTGATCGGACGGCCGGCTAGCGCCTGCTTAACAAACGTCGGGATCACCATACCGTACTGTCCCGTCTGTCGCGGGCCGACGGTATTGAATAAGCGCACGACGATCGTCGGCAGTTTCTTTTCACGCCAGTAAGCGAGCGCGAGAAATTCATCGATCGCTTTCGAGCAGGCGTAACTCCAGCGACCTTTTGTCGTCGCGCCCATCACGAGGTTGCCGTCTTCGGAAAACGGCACGTCGGTGCTCAAACCGTAGACTTCGGAAGTTGACGCAACCAAAACCTTCTTCTTCTTTTTGTTGGCGAGGGAAAGGACCACCTCGGTGCCGCGCACGTTCGTCTCGATCGTGCGCACCGGGCTCTCGACGATCAACTTCACGCCGACGGCCGCGGCCAGATGAAAGATCACGTCACACTGATCGACGAGCTCCGCGGTAACGGGATGATTGTGGACCGTGTCGATGGTGTAGTGAAAGCGCGAATGGCCTTTGAGGTGTTGAATGTTCTCGATGGTGCCGGTCGACAGATCGTCGATGACGTAGACTTCGTCACCGCGTTGAATGTAAGCGTCAGAAAGATGAGATCCGATAAAACCGGCGCCGCCTGTGATCAGTACTCGCAACGTTTGAACTCCTTATAGTGTGCTTCTTGTGCTTCTTTGTGGTTCAACTCGCCGTAAAGTCCCTTGATGTCTTCGATCAATCGTTCCTTCGAGTAGTTCACGTGGACAAACTCGAGGCCGCGCGCGCCGAGATTTTCGCGCAACGACTGGTCGTAAATCAGCCTGCTTAGTCCTGCCGCAAACGCGTCTACATTCCCTGCCGGCACACCGACGCCGCGGCGGTGAACGTTGTACTCGCCGGCTTCCGTAACTTCGCCGAGAAGATCTACCACTCCGCCGACCGTCGTAGAAATCACAGGACGCGCATTTGCCATCGCTTCGATCAGCGTCAACGGTGTTCCTTCATTTCGCGACGTCAGCGCCACGACGTCGAGCGCCGGATAAAACCACTCGGGATCGTTTCGGCTGCCGACAAACATCACGTCTTTCTCCAGACCCAAACTTTGCGCCTGCTGTTCGAGCGTCACGCGCAACGAACCGTCGCCAATGACGACGAACCTGACAGCGCCTTCTCTGCGACACGCCGGATCGATCTCTTTGCCACACACCGGATCGATCTCTTTCAGCCGCGCGATCGCGCGCAAAAACATCTCGTGATCCTTGATCGCCGTCAGCCGGCCGACGATCCCGACGAGGATCGTGCCGTCTACCACCCCCAACTCTTCGCGAAACCGCGCGCGCCGCGCCCCATAACCAGCGAACACATCCAGGTCCAGACCCAGCGGAACAACTCTAATCTGATCGGGTCGGCCCACGCGAAACGATTCGCCGATCTCAACACTCTGCTGTTTGCTGATCACGATCAACCGGTCAGTCACCAACCGCGCCAGCAATCTTTCGATCGCGAGCCAGAGCCGCGTTTGGCCCGCGCCATAGTAACTATGAAAAACGTGCCCGTGATAAGTGTGCACAAACTTGCACGCGCGCGGCTTACCGATCAGCGTTTCCAACGTCAGCCAACGATAAAGAAAACCCGCGACGCGCCCGACTGCTCCCGCTTTCGCCGTGTGCGTGTGCACAATGTCCGGCCGCCAACGACGAAACAACCGGAACAACTTCCACGCCGCGACGCCGTCTTTCCACGAGATCTCACGGCTCATCTCGCGAATGTAGACCGGCGACACGCCCATCTGCTCCGCGAAGTAACTCATATCTTCTTCACCGTCCGGAACAGTCCCCGCTACGAGCAGCGACTCAAACTCCGGCGGCTGCAACGCCGAGGTCAACCAGACGACGTGCTTCGCCGGACCACCGACATTCAGGCGAGCAATGACTCTGGCCACCCTTGTAGGACGGAAGTCGGGCATGACGGCCTAAATCTTATTGGCTCCAGTTTCCGCAACGAGATTCGAAGCACGCAACAAACTCTCGAACGTTCCCGCATCGGTCCACCAGCCTTCGAGCTCTTCCCACGTCATCGCATTGCGCGCGATGTAGGCGTTGTTGACGTCGGTGATCTCGAGCTCGCCGCGGCCGGAAGGTTTCAGCGAGCGAATAATGTCGTAGACGTTTTCGTCGTACATGTAAATGCCGATCACCGCGTATTCCGATTGCGGCTTCGACGGTTTCTCATCGATCCGCACAACGCTGCGGCCATCGAGTCGCGGCACTCCGAACCGCTGCGGATCGGGCACCTTCTTCAGAATGATCTTCGCGCCGCCCTGCTGAGTCTCATAAGCCTCAACGGCCGCGCGGATGTTGCCCTGGATGATGTTATCGCCGAGCACCACGCAAACCGGACCACCGGCCGCGAAGTGTTCGACGAGCGAAAGCGCCTGCGCGATTCCGCCTTCGCCTTCCTGGTAAGTGTAGTTGAGATGTTTCAGGCCAAACGCCTTGCCGTTGCCGAGCAGCCGCAGGAAGTCGCCCGCGGAATTGCCGCCCGTGACAACCATGATGTCGGTGATACCCGCATTCACGAGCGTCTGGATCGGGTAATAGATCATCGGCTGGTTGTAGACCGGCAGCAGATGCTTGTTGGTGATAGAGGTCAGCGGACGTAATCGCGTCCCCAGCCCTCCGGCGAGCACTACACCCTTCAACTTTCCCTCCTGTTGAGCCTTGTGGTGCGGCAAAGGCCGTCAATGAGAATCAATGAACCGGTTGAACCACAGTTCGAGCATCAAGAGAGTCCAGAGCTGCTGCGAATAATCTCGTTCGCCGGACGTGTGCAACTCGACCAGGTTCCGCACAGTTTCCGGTTTGAACAGACCGCGCCGCGAGGCTTTCTCGGACAATAAAACCTCGCGCAGAAACGCCTGCATCTGCCCGCGAAACCAGTGGCCGATCGGAACGCCGAAACCCATCTTGCCCCGATTCAGGTTTTCGGCGGGCAAAAACTTTCGCAGCACCTTCTTCAAAAGGTACTTCGTCGTCAAGCGCCGCAGCTTCAGATCCTGCG
Organism: uncultured Blastocatellia bacterium; assembly: GCA_946480785.1. The sequence continues at coordinate 33,138 of CAMLLD010000004.1, forward strand.
GCAAACTCGCGGCAAACTCGATCACTTCATGATCGAGAAACGGCGAACGCGCCTCGAGCGAAACAGCCATCGTCGCGATGTCCACCTTCACCAGCAAGTCGTTCGGCAGATAAGTCATCTGGTCCGTCAACAACATCGCGTCGAGGATGCCGATGCCGTTGGCGCGTTTGAACCACTCGCCCAGAATTCCCGTCGCGTCTGCGCTGCGTGTCTGCTCGCGAAAGAAATCCGAGTAGAGCGGCTGTTTCGTCTCTTCGTTGAAGACGCTCATCCAGCGCGTGTAGCGATCCACTTTCGGCAGCGCAACCGCGTTCAGCATACGCTGCACGGATCTCACTTTCGTGCGCTTCAGCGGTGAAGTCGGAATCAGGTTCACCGTCTCCTTGATCACTGCTTCGCGCAGAAACGACGGCACGCGCCGATATTTTTCGGTGATGCCCATCGCGACGTAACGTTCGTAACCCGCGAACGACTCGTCGCCGCCGTCACCATTCAGCGCGACCGTCACGTGTTTGCGCGTTTCCTTCGCGACGTAGTAGGTCGGCACGGCCGACGAGTCGGCGTAAGGCTCGCCGTAATGTTCCACCAGCGTCGGCAACACTTCGAGCGCGTCCGGCCGCACGATGAACTCGTGATGATCCGCGCCGACGTGCTCGGCGATGCGGCGCGCGTGATGAATCTCGCTGAAGTCCTGTTCCTCGAAACCGATCGAAAACGTCTTAACCGGCTCCCTCGACTCCTGACTCATCAGCGCGACCACCGCACTCGAGTCGACGCCGCCGGAAAGAAACGCGCCGAGCGGCACTTCGGACATCAAACGCACGCGCACCGCTTCGCGCAAAATCTCGACCGTACGTTCGCCGGCTTCTTCCTCGCTGATCGCGATCTTTTTCGTGAAATCAGGCTGCCAGTAACGCTGCAATTCGATCTCGCCGTTGCGCCAGCGCAGCCAGTGGCCCGGCTCGAGTTTGCGAATCGCGCGATAGGCGGTCAGCGGCGCCGGAATGCACATGAACGACAGGTAATAATCGAGCGCTTCCGGTTCAACCTCGCGGCTGATGTCCGGATGCAACAAGAGCGCGCTGAACTCAGAACCAAAAACTAACTGTTTACCGACCTGCGCGTAGAGCAGCGGTTTTTTGCCGACGCGATCGCGCGCGAGAAACAGTTCCTGCGTGCGTTCGTTCCAAATCGCAAACGCGAACATGCCGCGCAGGTGTTTGGGACAATCAACGCCAAACTGATCGTAAGCGTGAACGATCGCTTCGGTATCGCTGTTGGTGTAGAACGTGTGGCCGAGCTTTTCGAGCTTCGCGCGCAGTTCGAGATAGTTGTAAATCTCGCCGTTGAAAACTATCCACGAGCTGCGATCGTGATTGTGGATCGGCTGTTTGCCGCTCTTGAGGTCGATGATTGCGAGCCGGCGCATGCCGAGGCCCACAGACCCGTTGATGTAGAAACCGTCGTCGTCAGGACCACGATGACGAATCGCTTCGCACATTCGCGCCAGTAAATCCTGGTCGATCTGTTTTCCGTCGTTGCGAACGATGCCCGCGATTCCACACATATTGGCTAAACCCCACCGTGCCTGAGCCGGTCGCGATCTTCTTTCTTCTCCTTCAGTAACACAAGGCCGACGGCCACAAAGATAAAATAAAAGACCAGCAACTGGGCCCGTTGCCGGTAAGCAGTGCCGACGTTTCCCTGAAACACCGAGTACGCGAGCGAAAGCATGCTGGTGAAAATCAGAATGGGCGCGATCTGGCGCAACTTGTACTTGATCGAGTACCAGATGCCGAGCACGAGTAACGGAAACGAGAGCCACCAGATGACCATCTCCGGCAGCGTGATGCTCTGGCGCAACGAAACGAGCTGCCACGGAAAAGGCGCAAACAGCAGATAGATCAACCCGATCGGAATCGTCGAGATCGCGCCTTGGGTAGTCGACACGTCCACTTCCTGGCCGAAACCCGAGCCGGCGCGCGCGAGGTCTGAGCGGCTGCGTTGCACCGCCTCGAGGCTACCGAAGCGAGTGAACTGCGCATTCGCGTAGCGCGTCACGCCCAGATACGTGAGCGACACACCCATCAAAACCAGCACGACAAATTGGCGCATGAAGTTGGTCGGCGTGATCTTTTGCATGCCCAAAAGAAAGCTGCCGCCGATCGCGACCACCATCATGTAGAACACGTAGAACCGCAAACTCAGAATCGAAAAGAGCCCGAGGATCAGTATCGTCGCGTACTTGGCCGAGAATTTTTCGTTGAGACGCAGGCTCGCGAGAATAGTCAGCACGAGAAAGAAAACTATCGGCGCGTCTTTCAACCCTTGCGCGGACCACAGCACGAGCGACGGGAAAAACGCAACACAAACCGCTGCGATCTTCGCCACGCGCGTGTTCTGGTAGACCTGTTTCGCACAAGCGAAGACAAGGATCGCCGTCGCCGCGCCGATGACGGAGTTGAAAAACTGTATCGCGAGGGTGTTGCGCCCGATGATGGAGTAAACCAGGCCGACCATCTTTACCATGCCCCACGCCGAAGCCTGTCCCTCCGCGAAGTGGTTGCTGAGCGTTTGAAAATACGAGTCGCCCTGCCACGCCTTCATCTGCGCGTAACCGTAAAAGTCGTAAGTGATCGCGTCGCCGCCGAAAAACTCCTGCGCGTTGAAGATAAAAATCGCGGTGGAAACGAGGATCCTTGCCAGCAACGCCCAGCCGAAGAGTTGCAAGAGAAACGATCGTTCTTCTTTGCCGCGGTAGATGAAGTAGCCGACGATGAAGCCCGGAACGAGCCAGAGAAGAATCGCCTGGCCCGCGTCATACACGGAGAAGTTTCCGTAGTCGGGAAAGCCCGCGACGATCGGGGGCACCGCCATCACAATCGTCACACTCACCAGCAAATACGCAAGAACTAGAAGTACCTTCATGCGGCCGCAGACGCAGTCTGTTCCTTTCGCAAAACCAGGTGATTCTCGAGGACCAGCGCATCAAAATTCGCGCGGCTGAAGGTCCTGATCGCGTCTTCAGGGGAGAGGACGATGGGCTCTTGTATGTTGAATGAAGTATTGAGCAGCAGCGGCACACCCGTCAGTTTTTCAAACTCGTGAATGAGCTGCCAGTAACGCGGATTGACGCTCTTGCTGACCGTTTGCGGGCGCGCCGTGCCGTCGACGTGAACGACCGAAGGAATCGCGTCACGCTTTTCCTCGCGCACGTTGAGCACCGTGATCATGAACGGATCGTAATGCGGATGCCCGAACAATCCTTCCGCCGCTTCCACCAGCATCGAGGGCGCGAGCGGTCGAAACCACTCCCGCAGTTTCACTTTCTGATTCAGTAACTCGCGCATGTCGGAGCGGCGCGGGTCCGCGATGAAGCTGCGATTGCCCAGCGCCCGCGGACCAAACTCCATGCGTCCCTGAAACCAGCCGATAACCGCGCCGTCAGCCAACAACGACGCGACGCGCGGCAGCAACTCCTCGTCGGGCAGTGTCTGAAAATTCAATCGGGCGGCACGCAATGCTGATGCGCATTCTTCCGACGTAAACCCTGGACCGTAGTAAGCGTGTTCCATGCGGAACTTGCGCGGCTGCTTCAAACGACTGTGCCAAACAAGCAACGCCGCGCCCAACGAACAGCCCGCATCACCCGCGGCTGGTTGAATGAAGAAACGCTTGAACGGTGTCTCCGTCATGATCCGTCCGTTCATGACGGAGTTGAACGCGACGCCGCCCGCCATGCAAAGGTTCTCGCTGTCGGTCTCTTCATGAAGTCCCGCGAGCAGATGCAGTGCCGTGTCTTCCAAAACTTTCTGCGCGCTCGCGGCGATATCCCAGTGTTTTTGCGTGAGCTCTTCGCCCTTTTCGCGTGGCTTACCCAAAGACTTGATTATGTCTTCGCTGAACTGGTAGTGCTTCGCGAGATGATGATCGAGCACGCGGATGTCGAGCCGAAAATCGTGATGGCCGTTTACCGACAGCACGCGCTTCGCGAAGAAGTCGTAGTATTCAGGTTTGCCATAAGCCGCGAGGCCCATCACTTTCCACTCGTCGCCTTCGAACATGTCAAAGCCGAGATAGTTCGTGACCGCCGAATAGAACTGGCCCAGTGAATGAGGCAGTTTGATTCGCTTGAACGGGCGGATGTTTCGGTCTTCGCCGCGGCAAAACAGCGTGGTCGTGTCTTCCCCCGTGCCGTCCCACGTCATGATCGCGGCTTCATTGAAGCCCGAGACGAAAAAAGCGCTCGCGGCGTGACACTGATGATGCTCGAGAAAGTGAAACTTGAAATTGCTCGCGCCGAAGTGCTCGCGAATGCGGCGCGGATGCCGCAGCATTCCGAGATAACTCTCGCCGACTTGCGCGACGCCGCGATCGACGCGGGCCTTGAACATGTCGCGCGAGATGATGCCGGACTTCAACGCCTGCATCGCTTTGTGACGCAGCACCCACGGCTTCCAGTAAAGACCGATATGCGCGACGTCGCTGATGCCGATGCCTGCTTCGTCGAGGCAATACTGCATCGCGTTGTAAGGAAAACCGCTGTGATGCTTGCGGCGGGAGAAGCGCTCCTCCTCGGCGGCGGCGACAATCTCGCCGTCCTTTATTAGCGAAGCGGCGGAGTCGCCAAGAGTTGTTAAGCCAAGGATGTACATCAGGCGCTAAATATACACAAAGGAATCTCAACCACGAACTGCGGAACGTAACGCATCAGCGAGTTTCTGCGCGTGAATCTGCGTGCTGTAATGCTCGACAGCGTAGCCCCGGCCCGCGTCGCCCATTTCTCGTCTTAGCAACGTGTCGCCGAGCAGCCGCGAAAGATGCGCGTACCAGTCTTCCTCGCTGCGCGCGACAAAATGCGTCTGGCCTGGTTCCGCAATTTCCCGGCACACACCGACCGGACTCAGCACAAACGGAACTCCCACCGCCATGTATTGAATCGCTTTGAAGCAGGATTTCCCGACAGACCAATCGTCTTCGATGATCGGATAGATGCCGATATCGAGCGACTGAAAATCAGCGACTTCCCGGTCCAGCTTCCACGACAAGTTCTCGATCTCCACGCCCGGAATCTTTGTGTTTTCTTCCCCCGTTCCGACGAGGCGCAAACGAAACCGGTGCTCGCGCGCGAGTCGTTCGAGCACGGGAAAAATCGTCCGCACGTAAGGGAAAGTCGAGTGCGTGCCGATCCAGCCGATCACGGGCACGTCGTTCTTCGCGGATTCAGCGCGCGGCCGAAAAGTGTTCGTGTCAACGATCGTCGGAATCACCACCGCGGGCCGTCCCTTGCTGCTTACATAAGCCGCGATCTCGCGATTGCCACAAGTGACGAGGCGCGACCAGCGAATCAGATCGTTCGTTTTACTGAACCACTTCAACATGCTGCCGAGCCGGCCGTAAGTCGGGCTCTTGTACGAAACATAAGTCGCGTCGTCGAGATCCAAAACCATCGGACAGTCGTGCAGATTGATCGACAACCACTCGATCAGCGGTGGGCCAAACATCATCGCTTCGCGTTGCACGAACAACAGGTCCGCTTTGCGCGCGCGCCATAACTCGCGCACACGCCGCAGCGACGCGAGCGTCAATCCGCAAGCGGTGCGCAGCCATTGCGAGCGCTGGTAAAGCGAACCGTGCAGGCGCGAGTCGATGAAGGGATACACGGAGAGTTCGATGCCCTGCTGCGCGAGCGGCTCGACGAACTGCATCATCCGAAACCGCGTCGCCGCCGCCTCGACCGGATAAGAGGCCAATCCCAACACTCTCATAAGGCGTCACCGGTGGGTGACTCAGGCTTTTGACCCGTGCCGATCCAGCCCCAGTTCGGAAGCACCTGCGGCTGCGTCAGTCCGGCGCTGGTCAACCACGTCTGCACCTGCGCCCTCGTGTAGCGGTTTTCGATCGGCGCCGAGAAGCGGTCCAACTGATCGTTCACGCAGACGCGAAACGGCAGCACGGCGTACTGCTTCATCGGCATGTTCGCCGCGGCCGGGCGCAACGCGGGCACGAGTTGCATCAGTCGATAAGGCCACACGAAAAAGACAAACGCAGCGACCGCGGACGGATAAGCAAACGCGTGCACGGCCCAATGCGGCATCTTCGTGGTCAGACCGCGCGCCGAGTTGACGACGTTCAAGAGGAACGATTTGATCGGCCGCCGCTCAGGTTGCCAGTAGAGATAGATCTGAACGTCGCCGCCGGGTTTCAGATAGCGCAACAGGTTTCTGAATGCAGTTTCCGGTTCCGGCAAGTGGTGCAGCACGCCGATCGAGTAGATGAAATCAAAACTCTCGAGCGGAAACGGCGGGTGATAAAGATCCGCCTGCACGACGTGAACGTTCTTCAGCTCCGCGGTGTTCTTGCGCGCCACCTCGACCGCCGGACCGAGATCGATGGCCCAAACTTCGCGCGCGTACTGGCCGGCGTAGTAAGCAAAACGCCCGCTGCCGCAACCGGCGTCCAAAACCTTCTTGCCTTTGAAAAACTCCGGCCCGTGCGGCTGCATGTAGTCGAGAAACTGCTTCTCCCACTCGGCATACATCTCGTTGAAGCGTGTCCATTCGTAACCAAAACTCAGCGCCGTCTGCGCCTGCTTCGCGTCGAACGCGCTCGTGCTTTGGTTCTCCTGGAACGCGGCGCGGATGGCGGGCAACAACATGCGCGGGATGCCGTTCTCGATCGGAAACGAGAGACTGCACGAGGTGCAGGTCAGCGTGCCTTCGGTCTCAGTGCCGCCGGAGAGTTGAAGGCTGCCGCCGCAATCCGGACAACGTAAAGATGATGTTAGTAGGTCGTTCAATTCGTGTTGAAGAGCGTTTCGTACAAACTAGCATAGCGCGCGCCGCCGACGCTCACGAGATCGAATTCCTTCTCCGCCAGTTCGCGAGCTTTTGCTTTGATCTGCGTGTTGCCGATCGCGTTCTGAACCGCGAGCCACGCGCGCTCGAAGCTTTGTTCGTTCACGTCATCCACGAGGATAGCCGCGTCGGAGATTTGCGCGAGCCGATCCGAATCTCCGATACCGGCGTTGATAACGATCGGCAGTCCGCACGCGAGATACTCAGCGTTCTTGGTCGGTGACGAAGCGAGCTTCGAAAAACAACGCTTGATGAAGGAAATACCGACGTCGCCCGCCGCGAGATAACCCGGCACGTCCTTCGGCGCCACCGCGCGGACAGAAAAGTTCGCTTCGGTGATGCCGCGGGCGCTCATCAGTTGTTGCACTCGCTCACGGCTGCCCATCGTCAGCCAAAGCAGATGTGCATCCGCGCGCCGCCGCACAATCGAAGCGAAAAAGTCAGCCATGCCTTCCGTCAAATACCAGCCGTCGAGCGAGCCGCTGTAGACCATCGTCAAACGCTCGCCGAGTCCGAGCTCCGCACGCAGCTTCGCGCGCGTCTCGTCGTCAGATCTGAACGACGAAAGATCGACGCAGCACGGTACCACAGCGTGCTCGACCTCGCGACCTTTCAAACCTTCCCATTCCTTAATGATCGGCCAGATGCGCTCGGTCAATGTAACGACTGCATCAGTCGCGGCGAAGATACGGCGCTCGGCCGCTTTGGTGACGCGAAAACGCAAACCGCCGGCGGGCCAATGCTGCGCGTCGACGTACTCCTCAGCCATGAGTCCGCGCACGTCGAAGATCATTTTCGTCCCAAACTTTCGCTTCAACGCGAGCGCGATCGTCGCCGGAATGTGCGAACGCGCGTGCACGAGCTCGATATCGTTTTGCTGCACGAGTCGCGACGCGAATCGAATCCCCTGCACGACGTCAAAGAGCGTCGCCGGCAGTGAAGGCCGCTGGTGATAACGCAGCCAGTGCCATTCGATTCGCTGTTTTTGTAGTTCCGCCTTCAGCGCTTCGCATTCGCGCGCGCCCTCGCGCGTAAACGCACGGTCGCGCTCAAAGCTCAGCAGCGTAAACCGCACTCCGCGCCTCGCCAGCTCTCGCAGGTACGTGAGCACCTGCGTCTGGCCTAACGGTTCGAGCATGCCGTTGTAAGAGATGAATAGAACGCGACGGCCCTCGAGCGACATCTGTTAGCCGCCTGCTTGAAGCGTTTTGTGCTCTTGCTTCGCGGAGATTTCCTGCGCGATCCAGTGATAGGTGCGATCGAGACCCGCTTCGAGCGAGGTTGCGGGTTCCCACTGCAGGACCTCACGCAAACGAGTGTTGTCGCTGTTGCGGCCTCTGACTCCCTGCGGCTTGGTCACGTCGTAACGCTTGCGGATCGTCTTGCCCGCGAGGTTCGCGACGATGTCGACGAGCTCGTTTATCGAAATCATGCGGTCCTGACCGAGATTCAGCGGCTCACGATGATCGCTGTGCATCAACCTGTAGATTCCTTCAACGCAGTCGTCGATGTAACAGTAAGAGCGTCGTTGTTCGCCGTCACCCCAAACCTCGATCTCATCGCCGTCGCGAGCGAGCGCGACCTTGCGACAGATCGCCGCCGGTGATTTTTCGCGGCCACCGTCGTACGTTCCCAGCGGACCGAAGATGTTGTGAAACCTGACGACGCGCGTCTCGAGTCCGAAGTCTTCGGTGTAATGACGACAGACTCTCTCCAGGTAAAGCTTTTCCCAACCGTAACCGTCTTCCGCATCGGCCGGATAGGCGTCCGATTCTTTCAACGGCGCGATGTCGATTTCGTTTTGCAGGTAACCCGGATAGATGCAGGCGCTCGATGTATAGAGATAGCGCTGCACTCCGTTGCGACGCGCAGCTTCGATCGTGTTGAGATTGATCAGCGTGTTGTCGCGCACGATCACCGCTTTGTTGGTTTCGATAAAACCGATGCCGCCCATGTTTGCCGCAAGGCCGTAAACCTCTTCGACCTCGTGCGTCGCGCGCATGCAGTTGTCGGCGAGGGTCAGATCCAGCAGGAGAAATTCATTGGCCCGCGTGGCTGCAAACTCAGGCATCTTGATATCGACGCCGCGCACCCAGTAGCCACGGTCCACGAGATAGTTCGTCAAATGATGACCGATGAAACCGCCGGCGCCGGTTACCAACACTCTCGGTTGTTGTGGCATTCAGAATATTCCTAGGGTTTGAATTCCTGAATTGATTTGACGACGTATTCCTGTTGCTCCGCAGTGAGTTCGGGAAACAACGGAAGAGCAAAAGTTTCTCGCGCCGCCCGCTCCGCCTCGGGAAACTCGCCTTCTTTGTGGCCGAGGTAAGCAAAGCACTCCTGCAAGTGCAGCGGAATCGGATAATAGACCTTTGTCGCGACGCCGCGCGTTTTCAGGTGGTCCATGAGCGCGTCGCGAACGCCGGGCACACGCACGACATACTGGTGAAAGATGTGGCGATTGCCAGGTTTCACGAACGGCGGATCGACGTTGAAATCGAGCTTCGCTGCTTCGAGCAGGTGCGAATACGTTTGTGCTTTCTGCGCGCGCGCGTTCGACCATTCGTCGAGCTTCGGTAGTTTTGCACGCAGCACCGCGGCCTGAAGCGCGTCGAGACGACTGTTCAGGCCCACTTCGACGTGTTGATATTCGGTGAGTCCGCCGTGCACGCGCAGCCGCCGCACGCGCGTCGCAAATTCAGGATTACTCGTCGTGATAATGCCGGCGTCGCCAGCCGCGCCGAGATTCTTGCTGGGATAAAAACTAAAAGAGCCCGCAATGCCGAGTGAGCCCGCGCGCCGGCCGCGATCCTCCGCGCCGATCGCCTGCGCCGCGTCCTCCAACAGGATCAGGTTCTTCGCCTGGCACAGTTCCAGAAGCTCGTCCATGTCGGCCATCTGACCGTACAAGTGCACCGGCAGCACGACCTTCGTGCGCGCCGTAATCGCAGCCGCTATATGATCGACGCGCAAGTTGTAAGTCAGCGGATCGATGTCCACGAAAACCGGCCGCGCGCCGAGTCGCGCGATCGCACTCGCAGTCGCAAAAAAGCTGAACGGTGTCGTGATGACTTCATCGCCCGCGCCGACGTCGAGCGCCATCAACGCGAGCAGCAAAGCATCCGAACCGGAAGCACAGCCGATCGCTTCGCTCGTCTGGCAGTAAGCAGCGATTTCGGTTTCCAGCGCCGCGACTTCCGGACCCATCACGAAATGCTGCGTCGCGAAAACGCGATCGACGGCCGCGCGCACGTCGTCACGTATCGACGCATACTGCGCCTGTAGATCAATCAACGGAACGTTCATGAAATTTCGTGTGTCGAGCGATTCGGTTACGCAGTCCCGCGGGCTTCGTTCTCCGATTCGCCGTCGTAGTCGTAGTACTGGGAATAGTAACGGGAATAATAGTAGTCGTGCGTCTCCACCTTCACGTTGTTCAGCACCACGCCGAAGATGTGCGCGCCGACGTCGAGGAGCTGCTGTTTCGCTCGCCGCACCACTGCGCGCGAGCTTCTGCCGCCGTGAACGACGAGGATCACACCATCAACCATCGTCGAGAGGATCGAAGCGTCAGTGAACGAGATCGCGGGCGGTGAATCGATGATGATGTGAGCGTAGCGCTCGCTCAACAGCGTGAGGAAATTGCGCATCTCCTCGGAGCCGATCAGCTCGGCGGGATTGGGCGGCACCGGACCCGAGGTCAACACCTTCAGGTTCGGTTCCTTCTCGCAAGTTTGAATCAAACCGTCGAGGTTCTTCTCGCCCGAGAGCCAGGTGGTCAGTCCCTTGGCGTTCGAGAGTCCGAATTGCGCGTGCAGTCGAGGGCGTCGGAGATCGCAGTCGATCATCAGCACCTGCGCGCCGGTCTGCGCCAGCATGAACGCGGTGTTGATGCCCGTGGTCGTCTTTCCTTCGGCGGGCTGGCTCGAAGTAATCAGGATCGTCTTCGGCGGTTTGCCCGCTGACGATAAGAGCAAAGACGTGCGCAGGTGGCGATACGATTCGGTGATCGGCGAACGCGCGTCCGTGATCATCGCGAGCGCCGTCGTGGTTGACGGCGGGCCCGTCGGCGGAGCGGCAATCACACCCGGCAAGCGGCGATCCTTGCTGGACGGAATCAAAGCCAACGCCGGCAGATGAATGTAACGATCGACGTCTTCGACAGACTTCACAGTGTCGTCGAGGAAGTCGAGCAGGAATGCGAGACCGACGCCGGCGGCGAGTGACAACAGGAACGCGATGATGATGTTTCGCAGTCGCGGCGGACCGACCGGAGTTTTCGGCAGCCTGCTTAAGGTTTCAATACTGACTTCGTTCGCGCCGTTGCCGTTCGAGATGTCGAGCTCGCGCTGACGTGCGAGCAACGTATTCAAATACTGCTTGTTGCTTTCGAGTTTCTGCGACATCGCGAGCAGATCGATCTGATCGCGCGTTTGCTGGGTGGTGGTGCCCTTCTGCTCCTCGTAAGAACGGCGCAGCAGGTTCTCCTTGGAGACGGCGGCCTCATACTTCCGTTGAATAGAGGTGATGATCTCTTTTGGCGCTTTTTGCAGTTCCGCTTCGAGGTTATTGATCTGCACGTCAAGCTTTTTCACTGCCGGCCACTCGGACGTGTAAGTAACGAGCAGCGCCGCGCGTTGCTCTTTCAGTTGCGAAATACGATCGCGCAATTTGTCGACACGCGTTGACGCGTTCACATCAGGAACGGAAAACGGGTCCTTCTCATTTTTCGCCGCCTCGAGTTGGGCTTGCAGTTCTTTGCGGTCGTTCTCCGCTTGCAGTAACTGCGCACTCAGCGTCGCCAATCGCTGCGCGTCAAGACTCGCGCCGCCCGGAGGTGTCAGCGCCAGGTTGTGGTTCTTCGCGAAGTTCCACTGTGACTCCTGGTCCATCTGAATCTGCGTTTGCAGTTTCGCGATCTCTTTCGCGAGCACGTCTTCTGCTTTGGTAGAACCTTCGGTCGCGATCGCCAGGTTGTAGTTTTTGAAAACTTCGGCCAGCGTGTTGGCGATCTTCTGGGCGAGTTCGGGATCCGAATGGCGATAGCTGATGTTTACGAGGTTCGTGTTGGGAATCGGCTCGACTGTTTCGCCCGCGATGATCGCGTCTTCGTAAGCTTCGAGCTTTTCGATCTCCTCGGGCGTGAGCTTGTTTATCGTGTTCTGCGTCTCGGTTACGACAGACAAGCCGGCCGGCGCGGGCGTGTTTTCCTTTTCCTTCGGCTTCGAAAACATACGCCGCAGCGAATCGAAGATTCCCGCGCGAGACTGGTTACCAAAGAAAGACGGGTTGTGCGGTAAGTCGAGAGTCAGGACCACCTGGCGCGCAAGCGCGGGGTTTTGCAGGAGCTTGAGCTGCGTGCCCCAGAAATTGGGATCGTTCTGGCCATTGATGATCAGCTTGTCCGTCGCGAGTATGCTCGGTCTCTTCTCCTGAATCCTGATGGTGGTTTCGCCTTCATAAATGGACGGCGAGCGGAACGACTGAATCGCAACGAGCGACGTAACTACCAGCACCAGACTTAAAATCAGCCACTTTCGTTTGAGAACGACGAACAGATAATCCTTGATGGTCGCGGGGTCGTTCGCGGAAACGCCGTACGGCTTGTCTTTCATCACGTCCGTGAGCGGACGATCGAGGCCGCGGTCCAAACCCGCAACTGGAATTAAGCGATTATCTTGCGTAGACATAGTTCAACCTCTTCCTGAAAACGAAAGTGGGTAAGAATAATAACAGAGTGGCCGAATCTCGCAAGGCCAAGTGACGAGGAGATGGTCCGCTCAGGTCTCTGATTCGGTTGCGACAAAATCTTCGAGCGCCGCGGCCCAATTTCGCAGCGGCACGAGGCCGATCGTTTCGCTGACCAAACAACGCAGACGAGAGTTTCGCGGCCGTTTCGCCGGGCGATTTAACGCCGCGGCGGAGACCGATTCGATCGACGCTTGTGGATTGCCAACCAGTTCGACGGCCTTTCGCGTGAACTCTTCAAAGCTCGCGCCGTCGCCGCCGTTGACGACGTGATAAATGCCGGGCATGTTAATTTCGGCCAATTGACGCAAACGCGCAGCGAGATCTTTGGCGTAAGTCGGTGTTCCGAACTGATCGCTGATTGCTTTCAGTTTCTCGCCGCTCTTGGCGCGGTCCACCACGGTGCAAAGGAAATTTGTGCCGCCGGGGCCGAAGATGTATCCCGTGCGAACCACGATCGCGCGATCGTTCGCTTGCGCCGCGAGTCGTTCGCCTTCGAGTTTGCTCGCAGCGTAGACACTCTGTGGATTCGGCTCGTCTTGCTGCGTGTAGAAACCCGTCTTCTCGCCGTCGAACACGTAATCGGTCGAGATGGTAATAAAGCAGCACGACGCTTCTTTACACGCGGCGGCCAAGTTCTCCGGGCCAGTGGCATTGTCAGCAAAAGCGCGATTTGGATCCGATTCGCACGCATCGACGTTGGTCCACGCGGCGCAATTGATTACGACGTCAGGCTTTGTTGCGAGGATCTTTTCGCGGACGGCGGCGCGGTCGGTGATGTCGAGCTCCGCGTGTTGGTACAGAAAAACTTCATCGCCCAAACTGCGGCAATGCTCGCCAACGGCCCGCCCCACGAGCCCACCTGCGCCAGTGACCAGGACCTTCAAATCGTTTGCACCTGCGCGCCGTATTGTTTGCGGTAATACTCGCGATATTCGTGGTTTCTGACCCGCTCGATCCAGTGGCTATTGCTTTGATACCACGCGATGGTTTTTTCGAGACCACTTTGCCAGGTTTCGCGCGGCTGCCAACCGAGTTCAGTTTCGGCAAGCGTCGGATCGATCGCGTACCGGCGATCGTGCCCGGGGCGATCGTCGCCGAAATTCAGCAGTGAGTGTGGTTTTCCCAGAGCGGTGAGCACTGTTTCCGCAACCTCGACATTGCGTCGTTCATTACGGGCGCCGAAATTGTAGACCGAACCTGATTTTCCTTTTTCGAGCGCCGCCAGAATGCCGCGGCAGTGGTCCTCCACGTAGATCCAATCGCGCACGTTGCGGCCGTCGCCGTAGATCGGAATCGCCTCGTTATTGAGAGCGTTGCAGATCAATAAAGGCAGGAACTTTTCGGGAAACTGGCGTGGTCCATAGTTGTTTCCGCACCTCGTGATCACCGTGTCGAGCCCGAAGGTGTGATGGGCCGCGCGCACCAAATGCTCGGCCGCCGCTTTCGACGCCGCGTACGGACTGTTCGGCGAAAAAGGCGAAGTTTCGTTAAAAAAGGCGGCTTCATTCTCAGGCAGACTGCCCATCACTTCGTCCGTCGAGATCTGAACAAATCTTTTGACGCGGCGTTCGCGGGCCGCATCGAGCAGCACTTGTGTGCCCACGATATTGGTCCGCAGAAAGTCAGTGGCGTCCGCAATGCTGCGGTCCACGTGCGATTCCGCGGCGAAATTGATAATGGCCGCACAATCGCTCGGCAACGCCGCGAGCACCGCTTCCTTATCAGCGATGTCACTGTGAACAAAGCGATGGCGGCGCGGATCGAGGTCTTGCAGGTTGTCGGGATTGCCGGCGTAAGTTAAGGCGTCAAAATTTATGACCTCGCACTCGGGATACTCTTCGAGCACGAGCCGCACGAACGCCGAGCCGATAAAGCCTGCGCCTCCCGTAACAAACAATGTCGCACTTACAGTCATGGGCCAAGGTTACAATCGTCTTGCGTGTTCCTCAAATCGAAATCTGACTCTTGACAGAAGAATAGTCATATAGTAAAAAGCCACCCGCCCTAAAGGCCATCGTCCCTGCAGCACCGTGCTGCAGCGGTCTCAATGTCAGGTGCTCACTTCGTTCGCAGTCCCAACTCCCGGTGAGCCCGCCATCACGAGTGGTCCAATCTCGCGTCTGGTTGCGCGTTAGCTGATTGGGTCCCAAGGTTTTCCTGAATTTCGGCCACCACCTCGCGCTTATCAGTACACGGCTTCGACCGTCTTAACTTTATCCGTAAGGAGACTAAACATGACCAAGTTTTACCCTCTCGTTAGACTAGCTCTTCTTGTGTGCCTCGCTCTCGGAGCTGCCTCAATGGCCCACGCTCAGGCGACTCGCACTTGGGTTTCAGGAGTCGGCGACGACGTCAACCCCTGCAGCCGTACCGCCCCCTGCAAGACTTTTGCCGGCGCAATCTCAAAGACTGCGGCAAGCGGCGAAATCGATTGTCTCGATCCAGCCGGTTTCGGCGCAGTGACGATCACGAAGAATATGACGATCGATGGCGCAGGCACCCTGGGTTCGATTCTGAACAGCCTCACCAACGGTGTTAACGTCAACGATAGCGCGAGTGGAGCGCCAAACACTATCGTCGTGACGCTGCGCAATCTCTCAATCAATGCACCGGCTAACGGCACCAACGGTATCAACTTCACTTCGGGAAAAACCGTGAACGTTGAAAACTGCCAGATTCAGGGCAATACCGCTGCCGCTTCGAACGGCGCCGGCATCCGCGTGTCTTTGACGGTCACCGGTTCGAATCTCAACGTGAAGAACACGACGATCTTCAAGAACCGCGTCGGTATTTCGGCGACCACGAGCACCGGATTCGTCACGGTCAACGTTAACGATTGTCACATCGAAAACAACACCGCCGACGGTATCTTCCTGGATGCGCGTGCCTCGGGTACGATTCGGAACAGCAATCTCGCCTTCAACGGTGGCGCGGGCCTGAGCCTTAACAACGGCGCGGCCAACTCCGCCAGCCTGATCGGCACCGAGACGGCCCATAACAACATCGGCGTCTTCGTCGGCACCGGCACGACTGTCCGGCTCGGACACTCTTCGATCCTTCAGAACAACACGAACTTCTCGAACGGTGGAAGCATCGTCTCGTTCTGCAACAACGAAACAGACAGCGCCACGATCCCGGGTGTTGTCTCCAACAACTGCATCAAGTAAGAGTCAAATCCCCTGAGCCAGGGCGCAAGGTCCATCGGACCATTGCGTCCTGGCCGAATTTCTTCAACCCATCTTCAAGGAGATTTCCACCATGACACACTCCGTCTCAATCCTGCGACTGTTCGCCGGTCTGGTCCTTCTCGTGTGCGTGTCTGCGGTTGCACAGGCACAGGCCACCCGCACCTGGGTTTCCGGCGTTGGCGACGACGCAAATCCCTGTAGTCGCACCGCTCCCTGCAAGACGTTCGCAGGCGCTATCTCCAAAACATTCATCGGCGGCGAAATCGACGTACTCGATCCAGGTGGTTTTGGCGTCGTCACGATCACCAAATCGATCACCATCGACGGTGGCTCAGGTTTCGGTTCTATTCTCGCGAGTGGAACGAACGGCGTTAACGTGAATTTCAGTGCGGCGAACGCAAACGATCCCGAGAAAAGAGTAACTCTCCGCCGTCTCTCGATTAACGGTACGGGCGCCAGCGGCACCGTCGGCCAGCGCACCGGCCTTAGAGGCATCAACATCACCAGCAACCAGGCCAACCTGACGGTACACGTTGAGAATTGCTACATCCAGAACTTCAGCCAGGAAGGCATCAACACTTCCGGTGTGAGTGTCACCGGCGTTGCTGTGGCCGTGAAGGACACGAATATTCAGAACTGCGCGACCGGCATCAACATCACGACGACCACGGGATTCATCGTCGGCTTCGCCGATCGCGTCCGCATCGAGAAGATGACCGGTAATGGACTCACGATAGGCGTTCACGGTCACTTCAGCATCAGGGATTCCTTTGTAATGTTCAACGGCGCCGATGGGCTCTCCATGACGGCGGGTACGACGGACGGAACCTTGAACGTCGAAAGCACGATTGTTAACCACAACAATACGGGCATCAGAAACGGCGGCGCCGGCTCGTTTGTGCGCATGTCGAATACGACGGTTCAAGAGAACAGTACAGGTCTCGCGTCAGCCGGTGGCACGATTCAATCGCACGGTAATAACGCGATTAGCGGTAATACGTCGGCGGGTGTGGCTCCCAGTGTAATCGGACCGCAGTAAAGCGTCCTCTATCCCGATCCGTTTTGAGTCCGGCCTGCCACAGCAGTTGGCGGGTCGGCCACGGGGTCTTGGCTCCGGCGCAAGCATGGACCAGGACAATTCCCGCACTGAGACCCCTACGCCGCAGTGCCAGCAAGGAGACCTAAGATGACCATTTTTTACCTGTCTCGAAAGAGCCGACCAGTCGGCTCTGGAGCAAGTTTTCGTCTCAGATACGCTCGGCGCACTGCTTTGCTAGCCTTCGTCCTCATATTGGCTGCCATCCTCTGTTATGACGGTTCATTGTCGCGTGCACGGTCTTTCGGACATCGCGGAAGCTCGACCGCCGCTAAAACCGAAAAAGCACCACAAAAGAAAGCAGCGCTTCCCGAGTCAGTTACGAAGAGCAATAACTACTTCGCTCTTCCCTGGCAATTTCCCGCGGACACACCTCCGCCAGCAACAGAAAACATCGTGACGTTCGCGTCCGATGGCACCACCTGCGGAGCAGCGAAGAGCGCCTTCCTGCTCGGCGAATACGTCTGCATTAAAGTCATGGGTGGCCCAAGCCTGACGGCTTTCGGCCGCCGCGTGGGTCTCGTCGGTCCTGAAGGTGTATTGCGTAACCCCGCCAATACCGCCGTCAGCGCCACCGACTCGACCAGCGGAGTGGTGAGTACACTCAACATCAGTAGTGACCCGCAGACGTTTACGATTCAACTTCCGACCACGGCTTCGTCAGTAGTCGATGGCGCAACCGTGGACAATCGCGGTGAGTGGTCCCTGAACAGTTTGTTTGCGTTCCGCTTTTTGATTCGCAAGACCACCACTTTTTCCGTT
Organism: uncultured Blastocatellia bacterium; assembly: GCA_946480785.1. Next base: position 50,795 of record CAMLLD010000004.1, read on the forward strand.
AGTGAACAGGGGAACGCATCTGCCGATTTGTCTGTCTATGACAACCTCGGCGTCGATCCCGACAGCTTAGCGGCCGGATCGACGGTCGACTATGTTGTGTATGCAGTTAATCGCGGACCCGACGCCGCGAGTAACGTTGTCGTTTCGAACGCGACCGGAGTTAACGGCACGCTCGTCTCGGCAACGCAGGTCAGTGGACCGTCGTTCACTTGTCCGAACGCCGACACGTCCGGCAATTGCACTGACGGCATCTGGAACATCGCGTCGATGGATAGCAGAAGCTCGGCGACGTTCAGGCTGACGTATCTGATCAGCAGCGGGGCCGTTGCCGGTGCGGTGATTACAAACACGGCAACGATCACGAGCGACACCTCGGATCCGTCGGAGGCTAACAATACCGCTGATTCAGAGTTCAAACTGCCCAGCGGTGCGGCTCCGAGCGAGTGCGTGCTCAACTGCCCGGCGGATATCGTTCGCACGGCCAACACGACCAACGACAACAACGATCCCGGCGCCATCGTCACGTTCGGCGGGGCTGAAGCTCTGGGTTCATGCGGCACGGTTACGGTGTCGCATCCATCCGGTTCCTTCTTCCCGGTGGGCACGACGGTCGTTACTGTTTCGTCAGACGGCGGCGCGAGCTGTTCGTTCAACGTGACAGTGGTTGATTCAGCGCCTCCGACGATCTCTTGTCCGGCGCCAGTCACGAAGAATGCAGCGCCCGGCGACTGCGGAGCGATCGTTTCCGCAGCAGATCTCGGAACGCCTAACACAACCGGAACCGGCGTGGACGTGGATTCCGTCCGCAGCGACGGACTGCCACTCGACGCAGAGTTCCCGGCGGGCCCGACGACGATCACCTACACGGCGACTGATGCAGCCGGCCGCACCGCGACCTGCACGCAGACAGTCACCATCAACGTCAACGACACAACGCCACCGACAATCACCGCTCCGCCCGATCTGCATTTGACGACCGGCAGCGATGCGACGTCGTGCGGCAGAGTGATCGGCGACGGTGAACTGGGTACTGCTGACGCCGACGATAATTGCTCGGTCCACGTTACCCGCACGGGTGTTCCTGCCGGAAACAACTTCCCGGCCGGAACGACCACCATCACGTACACGGCAACAGACGGCTCCGGTAACACGGCGACGGCCACGCAACATGTGACCGTTACCGAAACCACGCCGCCGATCATCTTCGCTCCGGCAAATGCGAGTTACACCTGCTTGAGTGAAGTGCCGGCCGCGAGTCCGTCGCAAGCGGGTGGACCGTTGCGCGATGCGAGCGGCTTGCCGTTGCGCGATGCGGACGGCAATCTCGTCCCGGGTGGCACGCCTTACGACAATTGCGGTACGCCGACTGTGACAGTGACCGAAACCTCGAGTGGCGCGGGTTCAGCCGCCAGTCCGAAGATCATTCTGCGGACGTTTACGGCGACTGACGCCAGCGGAAACAGCTCGAGCGCGGTCCAGACAATCACGGTCACCGACAGCACGCCGCCGACGATTAGCTGTCCGTCGGACATCACTGTTTACCTGCCGTTGAATTCCACGGCGACGTCGACGGTGGTTAATTACACGGCGCCGAATGGTTCGGATAATTGTTCCGGCGCGACCACGACGCAGACCGCAGGCCTGGCCAGCGGCGCTTCGTTCCCCGTCGGCACAACTACCAACACGTACCGGGTCACTGACGCTGCCGGCAACTTCGCCGAATGCAGCTTCAACGTGACTGTGCTTTACAACTTCACCGGGTTCTTCTCGCCGGTCAATAATCTGCCGACGCTCAACGTCGTCAATGCCGGCCGAGCGGTTCCGGTCAAATTCAGTCTGAGCGGAAACAAGGGGATGAGTATCTTCGCCGCGAGTAGCCCGCAGTCCGGGGTCATTCCGTGCGATGCGTCTGCTCCGGCAGCCGATCTGACTGACACGCTGAACGCGGGTAACAGTAGTCTCAACTACGACGCTACCGCCGATCAGTACAACTACGTTTGGGCCACGAGTAATTCATGGGCGGGAACTTGCCGCCAACTTGTGGTTACGCTCAAGGACGGCACGACTCACACGGCGAACTTCAAGTTCAAGTAGCCGTGGGTCGTTAACGCGCGGACGCCTCGAACCCGCGGGGCGTCCGCTAACACGAGCCGGCGCGAACAGCTCTTCTGACTGTTTGCGCCGGCTTGATTTATTAGCAGAACGCGGCGAGAACGCTACTTGACCGTCTCAGACGATGTTAATACACTGCCCTGCCGAGCAACTCGTGGTGTTTTCTGTATGTAGACGGCACATCGCGACAGGCTGTTGGAACGCTCCGTTTGCTCACTCTCGCGATCACTATCGATGTCGCAAACAGTCTTCAACCACGAGTCCGACTTGACCGCTGAATTGGCCCCTCGCTCCTCCGCATCGCAGGATTTGACTGAAGAAAAACCACTGATCGTTATCGAACCGGCGCGCCGCTTCAGTAGTGCGTGGCTACGCGAGGTATGGACCTATCGGGAGTTACTTTTCTTCCTCGCGTGGCGCGACGTGAAAGTACGTTACAAGCAGACTGCGCTGGGAATGATTTGGGTCGTCATGCAGCCGCTGCTGATGACGTTGATCTTTACGGTTGTGCTGGGAATGCTGGCGCGCGTGCCGACGCGCGGGCAGCCTTATGCACTCGTGGTGTATATCGGGTTATTGCCCTGGACTTTCTTTTCGAGCGCCGTTACGCAAAGCGTGACCAGCATCGTGGGCAACTCAAACCTGATCACGAAAGTTTATTTTCCGCGCGTCATTATTCCGGCGGCGTCCGTGTTGGCCCGGCTCGTGGATCTCGGTGTTGCGCTCCTCGTGCTGGTCGGACTGCTGCTGTATTACCACGTAGTTCCAACGTGGCAGATAGTTCTGCTGCCGGTCCTCGTCGTGCTCATCGCGACGCTCGCGCTCGGATTCGGCATGTTGGGCGCGGCAGTAAACGTGCGCTACCGCGATCTGGGGGTAGTGCTCCCGGTCATCATTCAGTTGTGGATGTTCCTGTCGCCGGTGCTGTATCCGGCGAGCTTGGTCCAGGACACCTGGCCGCGAGCGTACAGTCTTTTCGCACTGAACCCGATCGCCGGCGTCGTAAATGGCTTTCGGGCCGCGATCCTGGGCCAGCCGGTGGAGTGGTTCTCACTGGTGTGGTCCATCGTTTTCACACCGCTCATTGTCGGCGCATCGCTTTACATATTTCGCCGGGTAGAACGCAGCTTCGCGGACGTGATCTGAGGGAAGTTCAATGCGCACGATGATCGCCGCAAAAGAAGTTGCCAAGCAGTATCGCGTCGGCGATACGAACCTGAGTTATCGAACGCTGCGCGACTCGATAGCGGATGCCGCGTCCGCGCCGTTTCGCCGCCGCGTTGCCACGAAACGAGAGCCGCTCTCGATTTGGGCGCTCGAAGACGTCAGCTTCACGGCGCGCGAGGGAGAGATCATCGGCATCATCGGGCGCAATGGCGCGGGCAAGTCTACGCTGCTTAAAATTTTGTCGCGGATTACGGAACCCACGCGCGGCCGCGTCGAGCTCTATGGTCGCGTGGCGAGCCTGTTGGAAGTCGGCACCGGCTTTCATCAGGAGTTGACGGGACGCGAAAATGTTTTTCTGAACGGCGCGATTCTCGGTATGACGCGCGGTGAGATCGCGCGGAAGTTCGACGAGATCGTAGCGTTCTCCGGCGTGGAAACGTTCATCGACACACCGGTCAAGCGTTATTCGTCAGGCATGTATCTGCGATTGGCTTTTGCAGTCGCGGCGCATCTCGAACCCGATATTTTGATCGTTGATGAAGTGCTCGCTGTCGGCGATGCTTCGTTTCAGAAGAAGTGTCTCAACAAGATGAGCAGCGTGAGTCAGCAGGGACGCACGGTGCTGTTTGTCTCGCACGACATGACCGCGGTTACGAGACTGTGTCCGCGAGCAATTCTCCTGGATCGCGGACACGTGCTGCGTGATGGACCGGCCCACGAGATCGTCAGTGCGTACCTGACCTCGGATCTCGGCACCACCGCCGCTCGATCGTGGCTAGGTGAAACACATACGCCCGGCGATAAAGTTACGCGGCTGCGCGCTGTAAGAGTGCGCAATGACGATGGGCTGGTGGCGGACGCCGTTGATATTCGCCGGCCAGTGCGTCTCGAAATTGAATTCGAAGTGATCGAGCCGGGACACGCGCTCGCGCCGAACTTCCACGTCTTTAACGAGCAGGGAGTGAACTTATTTATTAGTAACGATCTCGATCCCGAGTGGCGCGGACGGCCGCGACCGACCGGAGTTTATACGAGCACGGCGTGGATACCCGGCAACTTCCTGGCTGAGGGGACGGTGATCGTCGGCGCTGCAGTGAGCACTTTGGATCCCGTGGTAGTTCACTTCTTCGAGCGCGAAGCGGTCGCGTTTCAGGTGGTCGATAACATCGATGGTGATTCAGCGCGCGGCGATTACGCGGGGCCGTATCCCGGCGTGATACGTCCGGCGTTACAGTGGACCACGCAATACGTGCCCGCGGAGAACGCAAACGAACCGGAGGCGATGAGAGCGTGAAGGTAGTCATTCTGGCCGGTGGTTTAGGCACTCGGCTGGCGGAGGAAACGGAAGTTAAGCCCAAGCCGATGATCGAAATCGGCGGGCATCCGATTCTCTGGCACATCATGAAGCACTACGCGCACTACGGCTATAAAGAGTTCTTCATCGCGCTCGGTTACAAAGGCGAGGCGATCAAACGTTACTTCATGGACTATTACAGTCTGAACGGCAGCATGACGATCGACCTCGCGAGCGGCGAGCTCAAGACGGGCGATCGCGAGTGTGAGGATTGGCTGGTTCATCTCAAGAACACGGGATTGAAAGCCAACACCGGCGGACGCGTGCGTCGCTTGCAGCCTTTTCTCTCCGACGGGACTTTCATGGTGACGTACGGCGACGGCGTTTCGAATATCGATCTGAACGCGCTGCTCGCGTTCCATCGATCGCATGGACGCGTGGCGACAGTTACCGCGGTCCGGCCGCCGGCGCGTTTCGGTGGTCTAATCTTTGACGAAGCAGGCGCGGTCACGAGCTTCACCGAGAAACCACAGATCGGCGAAGGCTGGATCAACGGCGGCTTCCTGGTGCTCGAGCCGGCGGTGTTTGATTATCTCGACGGCGACGAGAGCACGCTCGAGGTCGATGCGCTCGAACGATTAGCTGCCGACTCGCAGTTAGCCGCATATCAGCATCAGGATTTCTGGCAGTGCATGGACACGATGCGCGATAAAAATCTTTTGGAAAGTCTCTGGCGCTCGGGCCATGCGCCGTGGAAAGTTTGGCATGAGTAGTAGCCCGTCATCTGTTGTGAATCATTCGCCGAAGTTTTGGCTGGACCGGCCCACGTTTGTAACGGGGGCCACGGGACTTGTCGGTAGCTGGCTCGTGCGGCGTCTGTTGGAGCTCCGCGCCGACGTCGTTTGCCTCGTGCGCGATTGGGTGCCGCAGAGCGAGCTCGTGCGCGCCGATTTCATCGAGCGCGTGAAGGTCGTGCGTGGCGACGTGCGCGATCAGGCGCTCCTCGAAAGGGTGCTCGGCGAATATGAAATCGACACGGTCATTCACCTCGCCGCGCAAACGATCGTCGGCATCGCCAATCGCAATCCGGTTTCAACCTTCGAAACAAACATCGGCGGCACATGGGCGCTGCTCGAAGCATGTCGCCGCAGCCCGGCGGTACGCCAGATCGTGCTGGCGTCTTCCGACAAAGCCTACGGCGATTGCGATCAGCTTCCTTACAACGAAGAGACTCCGCTGCGCGGCCGGCACCCGTACGATGTGAGTAAGTCTTGCTCGGACCTGATCGCGGCAGCTTACGCCACCACTTATCGCCTGCCGGTTGTCACCACTCGTTGTGGAAACTTCTACGGCGGCGGAGATCTCAACTGGAACCGCATCATTCCCGGAACGATTCGCTCCGTGCTGCGCGAACAGCCGCCCGTCGTACGTTCCGACGGTCAATACGTGCGCGACTACTTCTATGTGGAGGACGGTGCCGCCGCGTACACGCTGCTGGCTGAACGGCTCGCCGACGACGCGAATCTCCGCGGCGAAGCTTTCAATTTTTCCAACGAGACACAGATCACAGTCACCGACCTCGTGCAGCACGTTTTGCAATTGATGAATTCGAAACTCCGGCCCGACGTGCGCAATGAAGCGACAAACGAAATCCGGCAACAGTTTCTGAGCGCAGAAAAGGCCCGGCGCGTTCTGGGTTGGCAACCACTCTTCTCCCTCGATGAGGGCCTCACCCGGACGATTGCCTGGTATCGAGATTTCTTTGGAGTGGTGGATGAGTAGTCAATCCTCGCTGCGCTGTAGATCCTGTCAGGCAGATAAGCTGGTTTCGATCCTCGACCTGGGACGGACGCCGCTCGCGAACTCGCTGCTTACCCGCGAACAACTGAACGAGCCGGAAAATGTTTATCCGCTCGAGCTCGTGCTTTGTCCCGCTTGCACTCTCGTGCAAATAACGGAAACGGTTCCACCGGAAATTCTCTTCCGCGACTACGTCTATTTCTCGTCGTTCTCCGACACGATGCTGCGTCATGCTGAGGAGCTGGTCACGACCGTTTTGCGGGAGCGGCAGCTTGGACCAGAGTCTCTGGCGATGGAGGTGGCGAGCAACGACGGCTACCTGCTTCAGTTCTACAAACGCGCGGGCGTTCCCGTGCTCGGCATCGAGCCCGCGCTCAACATCGCGCGCATCGCGGAAGAACAGCGCGGCGTGCGTAGCCTTCCCGAATTCTTCAATGAGGAGCTGGCGCTGACGCTCGCGGCGCGAGGTGAACGCGCAGACGTGCTGCATGCGAACAACGTGCTCGCACACGTCGCGAATCTCAACGGGTTCGTCAGCGGCATCCGGCACGTGTTGAGTGACAACGGCATTGCGATCATCGAAGTGCCGTACATCCGCGATCTCGTGCAGCGTTGTGAATTCGACACCATCTATCACGAGCATCTCTGTTACTTCTCATTGACCGCGTTGGATGCGCTGTTCCGTCGTCACCAACTCGCGATCGTAAGCGTTGAGCAAGTGCCGATTCACGGTGGCAGCTTGCGCTTGCGCGTGGCGCGTGCGGAAGTCGCCGTGCCCGATCCGAGTGTCCCAGCGTTGTTGGAACAGGAACTTTCCTGGGGCGTCGGCGACCAGACGGTTTACGCGCAGTTCGCTGCGCGTGTGGAGCACTTGAAACAGGAATTGATCGCTTGCTTGAAAGAGCTCAAAGCGAGCGGCGCACGCATCGCCGCTTATGGAGCGGCTGCGAAGGGTAGTACACTCCTCAACTACTTCAAAATCGGTCGCGAGACCTTAGACTTTGTCGCTGACCGGAGTACTCATAAGCAGGGCCGCTACATGCCCGGAGTGCACATCCCGATACTCGCGCCGGATCGAATACTCGAGGAGATGCCGGCTTACTTGTTACTGTTAACCTGGAATTTTGCCGCCGAGATACTCGAGCAGCAGGCTGAGTATCGCCGTCGTGGCGGCCGGTTCATCATTCCGGTGCCGGAAGTGCGGGTAATTTGAAGCGCGGGGCGCAACGGGTTTAATCGTGAAGGTTCTACTAACGGGTGCAAGCGGTTTCATCGGACGGCACTGCCTGCCTTTGCTGGAGGCCCGCGGTTATGAAGTGCACGCTGTCGGCAACGACCACGTGCCAGATTCGTTACGCGAGTCTACGAATGTAGTTTGGCATCGTGCAGACTTGCTCGATGCGGGTTCAGTTCACGAGCTGCTGGCGCAGGTTAGACCAACGCACTTGCTGCATCTCGCGTGGTACGCAGTGCCCGGGAAGTTTTGGACGTCGCCGGAAAACTTTCGCTGGGTCGCGGCGAGTCTGGAGATCTTTCAACAGTTCGCTTTAGCGGGTGGCCGCCGCATCGTGGCGTCGGGAACATGCGCTGAATACAGTTGCGACAACGGCGCGACTACGCAAACTGAAGGCGTGTCGCCGACTGTGCCCGCGACTCTGTACGGCGCGTGCAAGCATGCGCTGCACGTCATGCTCGAAGCGTTCGCGCGACAGTCGCGACTCAGCTATGCGTGGGGCCGCGTGTTTTTTCCGTATGGGCCACACGAGCACGCTGAGAGACTGCTGGCGTACGCAGTCCGCTCGCTGTTGCAAAACGAGGTGGTCCATTGCACGCACGGGCGGCAGGTAAGAGATCTCATGTACGTGGAAGACGTGGCGAATGCGTTGGTCAGCGTGCTCGACTCGCAGGTCGTTGGACCGGTAAATATCGGCTCGGGCAAAGGCGTGGCGTTGAAGACTGTTATCGAAACCATCGCTGAGAGATTGGAGAAAAAAGACCTCGTTCGTTTGGGCGCGCTGCCGGCCCGCGCTGACGAGCCGGCGGCAATCGTGGCCAACGCCAGGCGATTGCGCGGCGAAGTCGGATTCGTTCCGGCGTACACGCTGGACCAGGGCATTCAGGCGACGATCGAATGGTGGCGGCAGCAACGGGGATCGTAAGCCTCGTCGAAATATATGGGAATAGCCTTCAAGCAGACAAAACTAAGCGGCACGTTCATCATTGAACCGGAGCGATTTGACGATGCGCGCGGCTTCTTCGCGCGCAGCTTCTCGGAAAAGGAGTTTGAGGATCACGGACTCAACCCGCGCCTCGTCGAGTGCAACATCTCGTTCAACGCGCGCCGGCACACCGTCCGGGGCATGCACTTTCAGCGTTCTCCTCACGCGCAGGCGAAACTCGTCCGCTGCACTGCGGGCGCCATTTACGATGTCGCCATCGATCTGCGGCCCGAATCCGCGACCTACGGCCAGTGGATCGCCGTCGAGCTCAGTGCGGAAAACCGGCGCCTGCTTTACGTGCCCGAAGGTTTGGCCCACGGATTTCAAACGCTGACCGATAACTCCGAAGTCTTCTACCAGGTTTCCAGCACCTACGCGCCTACAAGCGCCGACGGCGTGCGCTGGAACGACCCGGCGTTTCGCATTGAGTGGCCGGAAACGGAGCGCGTGATAATAAACGAAAGAGATCGAACCTATCCTGATTTCCGCTGGCAAAGTTCAGAAACCACAGCCTGATGATCGACAACTTCGACGAAAGAAATTCTGAATTCATCGAGCGCATGAGCGCCGACGAGGAACTGAAGCAAGTGACGTCGGATTGGCTCGTCCGCAGCTCGCGCTACGAGTATTCCTACCACTTCAAGTGGCTGGGCCGGCCGATCATCCAGTTCCCGCAGGACATCGTCGCCGTCCAGGAGATCATCTGGAACGTGCGCCCGCAGCTCATCATTGAAACCGGCATCGCGCGCGGTGGCTCGATCGTTTTTTCCGCGTCGATGCTGGAGCTGCTCGGCGGTGACGGCCGCGTCGTCGGTATCGACGTCGACATTCGCGCTCATAATCGCGACGCGATCGAGCAGCATCCGATGTTTCGGCGCATCACTTTAGTCGAGGGTTCTTCGCTCGACGAGAAGATCGTCGAACACGTATCCGCGCTCGCGAAAGACAAGCGGCCGGTGATGGTCATGCTCGATTCGAACCACACCCACGAACACGTGCTGCGCGAACTCGAGCTTTATGCGCCGCTCGTGACGCGCGGCAGTTACCTCATAGTCTTCGACACAATCGTCGAGGAGATGCCGGATGATTTTTATCCCGACCGGCCGTGGGGACGTGGCAACAACCCGCGCACCGCTGTCGATGAGTTTCTGAAACACAACGACCGCTTCGAGCTGGACCCGGAAATCGAAAGCAAGTTACTCATCACGACCGCTCGCGGCGGCTACTTGCGCTGCGTGAAAGAGTGATGCCCGCAAATAACATGGACCAGCAACCGCTCTTCTCCGTAATCGTGCCGACGCGCAACCGCGGGCATCTGTTACAGCATGCGTTGCAGAGCATTCAGGACCAGACGTTTGACGATTACGAGCTGATCGTTAGTGACAACTGCTCGGAAGACAAGACGGCGGAAGTGATTCGTGAATGCGCGCCGCGAGCCACCTACATCCGCCCGTCGCAAACTTTGGCCATGCCCGACCATTGGGAGTTTGCGCTCGAACATGCTCGCGGACGTTACGTCGCTTATCTCTGCGATGACGACGTTTGGGCGCCCACGGCTCTGGCGCGTGCAAGTCAAACGATCGCCGAATCAAACTCAAAGCTCGTCGTTCTCTTCTCGGGCCTTTATCACGCGGCGGACTGGTTCCAAGCGGATCTACGCAACGTCGCGATCTTTCGGCCGAACACGCGCGACGTACAGGAAAAACTCAGCGACGAGACGCTGCGCCTGCTCTTCCACAAGTGCAACGTCATCAACGAAGCGCCGCGGATGCTGAATAGTTTCTGCGAGCGTGAGACATTGCAGCGCATACGCGAACGAGTAGGTAACCGGATCTTTCTGCTGTGCCCCGATTATTCTTTCGCGGCTTATGTGCTCGCCGAACTACCGTCGTGGTTATTCATCGACGAGCCGCTTCACTTGCAAGGCGTCTTTCCTGAGGGCATTGGTTCGACGCAGGCGTTCAATCGTGGCGAACCGGCGCGCCAGTTCGAACGCGAGTTCAAGAACAAACTCCTGCAGCGCGTGCCGTTGAAAACCTCGGTCATCACGAACTTGATCGTCGAAACCCTGCTGATGTGCCAGGAGAAGTCGCCGCGCCTCGCGGAGTATCAAATCGATTGGGTCCAGTATTTCATCAGCAACTGGAACGACACGCTCACGCTCGAGCGCAACGGCGTTAACGTCGAACGAGATAAAGAAGAGTTCTTCGCGGTGCTCAAACAACAGCCGAGCAGTTTGCGCGAACAGGTTGACGCGGCCATCGCAGCGGCGCGCGAGATTTCAGCCGACGAATGGGCGCGTCAACATCCGCTGCGGGCCGCCGTGCGCAAAACGATCAACGGTTCTTCGTTGCTCAGTAAACTCGAGTCCTCTGTTCGTCGCCGTGGTAGTGATGCGGATAACGCGTCAGCGCCGCAACCCAGGGCGCTGGCCGGAGAAGCCGCGGGTTTCAGCAATATCCTGGAATGCGCGCGGCAACTCCCTGCTCTCGCTTACGAAAAGTAAGCCCTCGATAATGGCGGAACGTTTCACCGTGAAAGCCTTGATGGAGCGCGCGCTGCGCTCACTGGTCGAACGCCTGGACCGCGCCGATCTCCGCACTGCGGCACTCGAACGAAAAATCGACAGACTGCAAACTGCCGTGGGCCGCGTCGAAGCAAGGCAGTTGGGCGTTGCGGCAGGCGGCGGTGGTCCATTGGCCGAACACGAGTTCAGTGTTTTCTCTCAATGGGGCGAGGACGGCATCATCGCGTGGCTGGTGCGCTCGATTGACGTTGGTCCAAAGGTCTTCGTCGAGTTCGGGATCGAAGACTACTCGGAAGCGAACACACGTTTTCTCGCGCAGCACGATAACTGGACCGGACTCGTGCTGGACGCGAGCCGCGAGAACATCGATCGGGTGCGCGCGAGCGATGTGTGTTGGCGTCATAACCTCCGCGCCGCCGCGGCGATGATCACGCGCGACAATATCAATCGACTGATTGCGGAGAATGGAATCAGCGGTGAGATCGGGTTGCTGTCGATCGACATCGATGGTAATGACTACTGGGTCTGGCGCGCGCTCGACGTTATCAACCCGGCGATCGTTGTCGTTGAATATAACTATCGTTTCGGCAGCGAGCACGCGGTGACGATTCCTTACCACGAAGAATTTCGCCGCGGCGGCCAGTACCCGGTTTACTACTTCGGCGCGTCGCTCAAAGCCCTGTGTCTATTGGCCGCGCAAAAGGGTTATGCGTTCGTTGGTTGCAACAGCAATGGCGTGAACGCTTTCTTCGTGCGGCGCGATCGCATGAACGAAAATCTCAAAGAGCTTACGCCAAGTGAAGGATACGTGGCGGGCACGTTTACCGAGTCTCGCGACGAGCGCGGCTTTTATGTGCCGTCATTATCGGAACAGGAAAGATCGGAACTGATGAAACTGCCGCTCGTCCAGGTGCTCGAGACGGGTGAGCCGGCGAAGTAGGAACAGTGCTGGAAGTTGTCGTCGACGGCGTTATCTTTCAATACCAGGCGAGAGGCGGAGTGTCGCGCATCTACAGCGAGATCCTGCCGCGCATGTGCGCACAGGATGAGGCGCTGCGGGTCACTTTGTTGCTGAAGGAGAAGCGCCCGCCGCGACAACCGCTGCCGGCGCATCCGTCTATTACACCGCTCGCGTTGCCGCACGTCGATCCGTACCTGCGTCCCGGCCGGCTTTGGGGCCGACACGCGGCGACGGTGAAACGGCTCGTGGCCCGGCGCTGGATCGGTGACGGCGCGGGTAAGATCTGGCACTCGACCTATTTCACGCAGCCTGACGGTTGGCTTGGGGCGCAGGTGGTGACGGTTGTCGATATGATTTACGAGCGGTATCCGGATTTTTTTAACAACGCTTACGACCACGAGTTCAGGGAGCAGAAGCGACGCGCGGTATCGGATGCAGCGGCCGTGATCTGCATTTCCGAGACAACGCGCCGCGACGTGGTGGACTACTACGGCATCGCAACCGACAAGACGTTCGTCGTGCCGCTCGCGCACAGCGACTCGTTTCGGCCTTTAAAGAACCGCGCTGACAATTCGCGCAAGCCATTCTTGCTCTATGTCGGCAGACGCCCGCACTATAAGAACTTCGATCTGCTGCTCGAAGCTTATGCCTCGTGGGCCGGCAGAAACGATTTCGATCTGGTGGTCGTCAGTGATAGCGCCTGGACCACTGACGAGCAACAACGCCTTGTGAAATCAAATCTCGAATCGCGCGTGCGACTCTTGACCGACATCGACGACGAACAGCTCAGAAATCTTTACGGCGAAGCGGCCGCGTTCGTGTACCCTTCGCTTTACGAAGGTTTCGGGATCCCGCTGCTCGAAGCGCTGGCGTGCGGCTGTCCCGTCGTCGCCTCTGATATTCCGTCGAGCAGAGAAGTCGCGGGCGACGCGGCGAGCTATTTCGATCCAACGTCGGCCGAAGATCTCAAAAGCGTGATCGACCGCGTGTTGCAAGCGGGTCGCGATCAGGCGCGACGAGCAGCCGGAATCGCTCGCGCAGCAAAGTTCTCCTGGGATGAAACGGCCCGGCAAACACTCGCGGTTTATCGTTCGCTGTAAGAAACAACGGAAGGCGGTAAGTAAGTGAAGAAGGCTTTAATCACCGGCATCACGGGGCAGGACGGCTCGTACCTCGCGGAGTTGCTGCTCGCCAAGGGCTACGAAGTGCACGGCATCATTCGCCGCGCTTCGACGTTCAACACCGGCCGCATCGATCATCTTTACAAAGATCCGCACGTGAACGGTGTGCACCTGTTTCTGCACTACGGCGACATCGCCGACTCGACGAACTTGATCAAGTTGCTTTATCGCATTCAACCCGAAGAGATCTATCACCTCGCGGCGCAGAGTCACGTGCGCGTCAGTTTCGATATTCCCGAATACACCGGCGACGTGACCGGACTGAGCACGGTGCGAATCCTCGAGGCGATTCGCGAAACCGGTCTGAAGTCGCGGTTCTACCAGGCCAGCAGCTCGGAGATGTTTGGCAAGGTTTCGGAAGTGCCGCAACGCGAGACGACGCCGTTTCATCCGCGCTCGCCGTATGCGGCCGCGAAAGTTTATGCGTATTGGGCCACGGTGAATTATCGCGAGTCGTACGACATGTTTGCCTGCAACGGCATTCTGTTCAATCACGAGAGTCCGCGACGCGGGGAAACGTTCGTGACGCGCAAGATCACGCGCGCTGTCGCGCACATCAAAGCCGGACTGCAGGACAAGCTCTTCCTCGGCAACCTCGACGCCAAACGCGATTGGGGCTACGCAAAAGAATATGTCGAAGCGATGTGGCTGATGCTGCAACAGGAGAAGCCCGACGACTACGTGATCGCTACCGGTGAAACGCATTCAGTTGAAGAGTTTTTAGAAGAAGCGTTCTCGTGTGTCGATCTCGATTGGCGGCAGTACGTGAAGATCGATCCGAAGTATCTGCGGCCGGCGGAAGTCGATCTGCTGATCGGCGACGCGAGTAAAGCGAAGGCCGCGCTCGGCTGGCAGCCAACCGTGACGTTCAAGGAGTTGGTGCGTTTGATGGTCGATGCCGACATGGCCGCCGTGCATCACGAGCGCGACCGACAGGAGCAAAGTAATGCAGTGGTCTGACAAGAGGGTCATTGTCACGGGCGGCGCTGGTTTTCTGGGCAGCTTCGTGGTGGAGAAGTTGCGCGAGCGCGGTTGCCGCAACGTGGTGGTGCCGCGCGCGGCGGATTTCGATCTGCGCGAACGAGATCACATCATTCAACTCTACGAAGAGGTACAACCACACATCGTGCTGCATCTCGCGGCGGTGGTCGGCGGCATCGGCGCGAACCAGGCGAATCCCGGACGTTTCTTTTACGACAACGCGATCATGGGTATTCAGCTAATGGAGTTTGCGCGCCTCGCCGGCGTTGAGAAGTTCGTCGCGCTCGGAACGATCTGCGCTTATCCGAAGTTTTCGCCCGTGCCTTTCAAGGAAGACGATCTATGGAACGGTTATCCCGAAGAGACGAACGCGCCCTACGGCCTCGCCAAGAAGATGATGCTGGTGCAGGCGCAGTCGTATCGCGAGCAATACGGCTTCAACGCGATCTATCTCTTGCCGGTGAACTTGTATGGACCACGCGACAACTTCGATCTCCAGACTTCGCACGTCATACCGGCGTTGATCCGCAAGTTTGTTGAAGCAAACGAAAGCGGGCTAGAGGAAGTCGTGTTGTGGGGTGATGGCTCGCCGACGCGCGAGTTTCTGTATGTCGAAGACGCGGCGGAAGGCGTACTGCTCGCGACCGAACGTTACGATGGTCCATTGCCCGTAAACCTCGGCACTGGCGAAGAGGTGTCGATCAAAGATTTGGCGGAGATGATCGCGGCGGAAGTCGGTTACTCCGGACGTTTTATCTGGGACACGTCGAAACCGAACGGGCAGCCGCGCCGCTGTTTGGACGTGACGCGCGCGAAAGAACTATTCGGTTTCGAGGCCGTTCATCGCCTGCGCGACGGAATTGCAAAAACAGTTGCGTGGTTCCTCGCCAACCGCGACTCTTTGCGCCAGGTAGTTTACTCGTGATTCATGCAGCTATCAGTTATTACGCCGGTCTATAACAGCGAAAGATTTATCGAGTCGTGCCTGCGGTCAGTCGTCGAACAGAACTGCCCGAGCGTGGAACACATCATCATGGACGGCGGCTCGACCGATCGCACGATGGAGATCGTTAAGAGCTACGCCGAGCGCTATCCTCACATTCGCTGGGTCTCCGAAAAAGACAAAGGCCAGTCGGACGCGATGAACAAAGGCCTGCGGCTCGCGCGCGGCGCCGTAATAGGATTTTTGAACGCCGACGATTTTTATGAACCGAACTCTCTGCCGGCTGTGCTTCAGATGTTTGCAGGCCTGCCGGAGCCTGCAATTCTCCTCGGAAATTGCAACGTGTTGGACGAGCACGACAAACTACTCTGGTTGAATAAACCTCAGACACGACACTACTACCAACTGCTTACCGTGTGGCGCTACAAATGGCCCAGTAATCCCAGCGCTTACTTCTATCATCGCTCGCTACACGACAAAATCGGGCAGTTTGACATCGGCGAACACTATGTGATGGATTACGACTTCCTCTTGAAAGCATTTCGCCACTGCAAAATCGTTTATGTTGATCGGACGTTGGGCAATTATCGAATGTATGGTGAGAATAAAACGAGTCAGGTTTTTTCGACGAACGCCGGGTGGGACATGGTAACAAGGGTCACGCAGGAACATGCTGCAAAGGAGAATGTGTTCTACCGGTTGCATGTGCGATTGGGCGTAGCACTGTTGCGGCAAACTCTGAGCGAGCAACCGTCGTCGCTGCGGTTTCGGATTAAGAGGCGGGGAATGCTGGTTAGCCAGCAGGTGCTCGATCGCGTGGTA
The DNA here is from genome assembly GCA_946480785.1 of uncultured Blastocatellia bacterium. The sequence continues at coordinate 66,802 of CAMLLD010000004.1, forward strand.
GGGTCGTTCGAGAGAGTGGGAGCGTGATTGCCGTGCAGCCGCTGGTCAGCGTAATCATGCCTGCTTATAACGCGGAAACCTACATCGCTGACTCGATTCAGTCGGTGTTGGCCCAGACGTACAAAGATTGGGAGCTCGTCGTTGTCGATGATGGATCTCTCGATCGCACTGCCGGAATCGTTCAGGAGTTCGCCAGGCGGGACGGTCGTATCAAATATATTTTTCAGGAAAACGGCAGGCTCGGAAAAGCACGGAATACCGGCATCGCGAACGCCACCGGTTCGTTGATCGGTTTTCTCGACTCGGACGATCTATGGATCGAAACAAAACTCGCAATACAAACGCGAGCAATCGCCGAACAGGACGCCGATGTTGTTTTTAGTAACTGCTACATCTTCACCGATCAGAATACTAAGGATGAAACGAGGACCTTCGAGAGCTTTGCCGGTAAGTTTTCCGGAGCGAGCATTCTCGATTTGCTGGTCCGTGAGAATCGCATCCCGGTGCTTACCGTTCTGCTAAAGAAAGCCGTGTTCGATCGGGTGGGTTTATTTGAAGAGGGAAAAGCCTATCACGGTTGTGAAGATTATGACCTCTGGATGAAGTTAGCGAAGGCCGGCTTCGTTTTTTATGGATTGCCCGAGGCACTGGCAAGATATCGACGGCACGATAACGCAATGACTGCCATTGCGAGCAACCTGTACAAGCCGATGTTGTTGATAGTGCAACGACACATCAACCAAAGCAGACTCAGTGAATCAGAAAAACAAAAGCGGCTCACTGTGCTGTATCGGGAATTGATTGGGGCTTTGATCGACGAAGGCAACATTGCTGAAGCTAAACAAGCGATACATGAACTGTATTCAAATAACAAAAGCAGCATCGTGACGCGACTGCAAAAACTTTTAATCAATATCTGGCCCCGTCGCTACAATTTCATTAGCCGCGAGTGCCTGTATCGAACTGAATGGCATTTACAAAACATAGGTAACAAGGAACCTGGAGGTTGGCTTGCTAATTCTGGGCATCAGCGATAGCCACAATTCCACCGCCGCTCTTTACGAGGATGGACGCCTGGTCGCGGGAGTGGCGGAAGAGCGGCTAAGACGCGTCAAAAACTGGATGGGCTTTCCGGAGTTGGCGGTACGCGAGTGTCTAAGGATCGCGGGCCGTCAATTACAAGACCTTGATTTTGTGGCTCTCACCGGCCTCGCCACCCCTTTCCCGTATCCCACACGGGAAGCCATTATCAACGCGTTTCGGGGAAGAAACGGAAACAATCCCAAATTTCATCGGGCTCGCCGCACGATTGTTGAATCGATGTACAAGGGCAGCGTGCGCGAGCTTTACCGTTCGACTCCAGTTTGGAAAGCTCGGGACGAGGCGCGGCGACGGCAAAGAATTGCGGACGTTACTGCTCTCGGCGTGCCTGATGAAAAGGTCATAATCGTCGAGCATCACATGGCCCACGCTGCGGCCGCGTACTACGGCTGGGCCCGCTTTGATGAAGACATCTTAGTGCTCACCAACGATGGCGGCGGCGACAGCCTCTGCGCAACAGTAAATATCGGACGAGCTGGTAAGATTGAGCGCCTCGCCGAAGTTCACTGGTGGGAATCCATCGGCATGATATACGCCATGACTACTTGTATCCTGGGAATGGTTCCCCTGGAGCACGAGTACAAACTCATGGGAATGGCGCCATATGCGGCCGGCCGGGGCACTGTAGAAGTTTGTAATGATTTGAAGGCGTTGTTTGAGTTCGAGGGATCTGAGGGGATTGTTTGGAAGCGTCGCGGAACACTACCAGAGGCCTTTGGCAGTTATGAATATCTGAAAAATCTCTTCGACCTGCGCCGCTTTGACGCCATCTGCGGCGGGCTCCAGCGTTTCGTTGAAGAGTTTATTAGCGAGTGGATCAAAAACTGTATTCGCGCCACCGGAATCAGGAAGGTCGCACTCTCGGGCGGACTATTCATGAACGTCAAATTAAACAAAGTCATCATGGAGCTTCCCGAAGTACAGGACCTTTTTGTTTATCCGTCATGCGGAGATGAGACCAACGCGATGGGGGCTGCTTATTACGCCTATGCCGAACGTGGGGACTATAGAACAATGTCGCCGCTTACCGACATCTACCTGGGACCGGAATACTCGAGTGCGGAAATCCAGGCAGCGATAGAAGCATACTCCTTCAAGAACCCGGTTTCGGTCGAAAACAGCGACGATATCGAAGCTGCTGTGGCTGAGTTGCTGGCTAATGGTGAAGTCGTGGCTCGCTTCAAAGGACGCGAGGAATTTGGCGCGCGCGCAATGGGTAATCGATCTATTCTGGCTGACCCGTCAAAACCGAATGTGGTCAAGGTAATTAACGACGCCATCAAGTCGCGCGACTTCTGGATGCCCTTTGCGCCGTCACTGCTGGACCGACGCGAGCGCGATTACTTCATCAATACCAAAAGAGTTCGCGCGCCTTACATGATCCTGGCATTTGATTCAACGGATCGTGCGACAGAATTCGGTGCGGCCTGTCATCCTTATGATTTAACTATTCGGCCCCAGGTTGTGTACCAGGATTGGAATCCAAGCTATTACGCTTTGCTGGAAAACTTTGAGCGCATCACGGGAAGGGGAATTCTACTCAACACGTCATTCAATCTGCATGGTTATCCCATCGTGAGCCGTCCTGAGGATGCCTTACATGTGCTGGATCAATCGGGGCTGAGCTGGTTGGCCATTGGCAACTTACTAGTGCATAAGCAAAATTGAGGCTTGCTCTGAGTCGGTATCGACAATGAAGATTAGTGTCGTTATCCCTACGCATAATCGCGCCGATGCGCTCGATCGAACGCTCTCAAACCTTTCCAAACAGCAGTATGAGGAACCGTGGGAGGTGATCGTCGTCAACAATCGCTGTACGGACGACACCGATGCCGTAGTGAAGAACAGGAGCTTTCCGGTCCGTTTGCAACTTGTGTACAAAGACATACCCGGACCTGCGGCAGCGCGTAACGCCGGCGCCGCACACGCAAGCGGAAAATATCTCCTGTTTATGGATAACGATATTTTGGTTGAGCCTGATTTCCTGGAACGTCATGGGCGCTTGCTGGACCAGCACCCGGGTTGCTGGGTCGTGGGCCAGGTAGTGAACCTGCCGGAACTCGAGGCCACACCATTCGGACGTTTTCGCAAATCTCTGTTTCCCTTTGTCGAGCCAAGGGAAGGTGTTTGCGAAACTGATGCTATCACCGGACAGAATCTCTCGCTGCCGCGTACGGATTTTGAGTCCCTGGGCGGCTTTGATGAGAGTTTTTATGTTGCCAGCGGTGAAGATCGCGAATTATTAATGCGCGCCAAGCAGAAGGGCATCAAGCTGCTGTTCGATCCGGCGATAATTGTCCTGCACAACGATTGGGCTGGTTCAACTATCCAGGACTTTTGCCTCCGACATCGGCTGTATACCCAGACCGAACCACTCTTTTTTCAGAAGTACGGCGCTGCCTATATCAGGCAAAAGATGGTAAAGGAAAACTGTCCCCCGCGCTGGAGGGTCGACTCAATTTCATTGATCGTTTGGAAACGAACGAAGCAGATTCTTGGCAGTCGACTGGGCCAGGCCACTCTATTGCGTGGCTGCGCGCAGCTCGAACGTTTCTGGCCGTGGCCTCCACTGCTTTGGCGGCTTTATCGTTTGGCATTGGCCGGCGCGATATATCAGGGCTTTCAGGAAGGTTTGCAGAAATTGGCTACAGGAGATACTGATGAAACAACTTATCAAGTCGGCATTCAACACAATCGGATATGACATCCGTCGAATACTGCCGCCGCAAAATAAGTTTACTGTTGGCAAGATTACTTATGACGTTGATCCCTGCAGTGTGGGTCACGAGCCACAAGGCGAGTTGACAGGCAGGGGCGCGATCCGATTCATTCGCGAACGAGGTTTACGAGAGCTCAGCGTGCTCGATATGTGCTGTGGCGTGGGCGTGATCGGTCTCACCATCTTTTCCGAGCTCCGTCCTGAATCGCTGGTCACGCGCGCGGGCTTTGCCGATATCAACATATTCAACCTCAACTCTCTCAAGCGGACTCTGAAAACGAATCAGCTCGATTCGTTGTTAGGAACGGAAATAAATTACTGGCTCTCTGATAGTCTGGGAAATATCCCGCAAGACCAAAAGTTTGACTTGATCGTTTCCAACCCGCCCCATTTTTTCTCAGAGGATCACACCGCGAACTTACTCGAACCCAGCCGGCTCGCAATGTACGATGCGAATTGGAGCTTTCATAAGTCCTTTTACAGTCGCTGCCATGAATATCTAACTGATCGTGGCGAGGTGTGGTTCCTGGAGAATGGAGACGCCGTAAAGGCTGACGGTCTGCGCCCGATGATCGATGCCAATCCCCGCCTGGAATACGTTGGCGAGATGACTGAACCAGGCGACCCTGTATTCTTCTGGATGTTTTCGAAAAAAGTGTGACGCCGATGATGAAGTTGATCAGACCGATCGTGAAGACGGTGATTCCGAAACCGCAGCGCGACTGGCTACGCGACAAACTAACTACACTGCGTGTTGACAACAACACGTATGAGAGGCTTTACGAGTATTACGCCAAGGCAGTGCCGTCGGACCAGGCGGTCGGGCATGGCGATTTCGATCTCATCGGGCGCACTGAACTGGCTCTGCTGCAATTGGAGGGACTACAACCGGAACATACACTCGTCGATCTCGGTTGCGGTATTGGACGTCTCGCCGTACACGTGATACCGGCGTTGACGCGCGGTTCCTACATCGGCATCGACATCTCGGACACGATGCTTAAACGAGCAAAGGAACGTATCGCTCAGACCCTGCCAACGACGACATGCCGAGTAACATGGATAAAGCAAACGAAACCGCACTTCGACTTGCCGGAGAACAGCGTCGACATGATGTGCGCGTTTTCGGTTTTTACGCACATGGAGCACGAGGACTCGTTTCGCTACATGAGGGCGGCGCTAAAAGTCGTCAAACCCGGCGGCCGCTTTATCTTTTCCTGCACTCCCTTAACCGCATCCCTGGGCAAACAAATCTTTTTGAACTCTGCCAATCTGGATCTGAAATCGCGCTGGAAGTACGTTCGGAACGTTACGACCTCCCTGGACTACATGGCAGAAATCGCGCGTATGGCAGGTTGGTCGCCGCTGCGCTGGTATGCCCCCGATGTGCCGAACATCGGACCCGCGGATAACGGACAAATGTATTCACTTGATCAGGCGTCGTGTGTTCTCGAGCCTGCGGCGCGCCCATGATCTCTTTGCTTCGGCATTCGATCCACTGAAATGCGCATCTGTTACCTCGCCGACGGGCGCTACATTCACGCGCATCGCTGGTTGCGATACTTCAGCAACGCCGGGCATGAGATGTTCCTGCTGTCGTTCGCGCCAATGACCCGGGAACACATTCAGGCAGTCGAGAAAGCGGGCGCGAAGTATGGCGGGGAACTCGCACCGTTTTACTTAAAACGCTTCTGGCAGACGGCGGCACAGATTGTGCGCCTCCGCCGCTTCCTGCGAGCCGAAAGAATTGAGGTGTTGCACTCGCATTTCGTCGCCGCAAATGCATGGTATGGAGCACTGTCGCGCTTTCATCCGGCAGTGATCACCGTAATGGGTGGCGACATTCTCGGTGATGACTGGCAACCGGGACCAGACATTCGCGAACGATGGTTGACTCCGTTCGCTTTGCGCAACGCTGACCTGATTACCTGCTGGTCCAACAAGTTGATTGATGTTGTCCGGCGCTATAGCCGTCCGGAGGTTCCCATCGAGGTGGTCCATGGCGGCGTGGACCTGGATCGCTTTTCAGACCGGGGCTCAAGACCCGAATATCTGCTGCAACGTTTGCACCTGCCCGACAACGCTCGCGTGATTCTCAGTCCGCGCCTGATGCGGCCACTTTACAATCTCGACAAACTCGCAAGGGCTGTGGAAACGGTCTGCGCGGCTGTTCCCGAGACGTACTTCATCTTTGCCGTGTTACCGGAGGCGAAAGACGAAACGTACGAAGCACAGGTTCGAGAGACTATTGCCGGCAGCGCCTTTGAAAATCGAGTCCGGTTTGTTGGCGGCATCCCCCACGACGAAATGCCTGACTATTACCGTTTGGCGGATGTCACTGTTTCAATTCCGAGTAGTGATGGAACACCGATGTCAGTGCTGGAATCGATGGCCTGTGGAACGCCTGTCTTAGTCAGCCGAATTCCAAATTACGACACCCACTACATCGAAGATCAAAAAACGGTGCTGATGGTCGATCAAATGGATCCAGGCGCAGTGGCCGCCGCATTGATCAAGCTATTGCAAGATCGCTCGCTTGCTGAAACCATCGCCGCTGAGGCGAAACTGCGAGTGGTTGCAACCGGCTCGTATGAGGCGCAGATGGAAAAAATGAATCAGCTTTACGCGACGCTCAGCTCCACCGGGGGCGACACGCCGTGAGTGTTTTCCAGCCCCGCACAAGTCGGACGAAACAACTGCACGTCGTCCATCTCATAGAGGCCCTTGGTCCCGGCGGCGCCGAACGATTGCTCTACACCAACCTGAAACACTTCAATTCCGAACAGGTGAAGAGCACAGTGATTACGGTTTTTCCCCACGCAACACATTGGCGTGAAGCAATCGAGGCATTGGGAATTCCGGTGGTGTGTCTCGACTGCGGCGGTCCGCGCGATATTCCGAAGGGCATCCGTAAACTCCGTGCGTGGTTGCGGGAGAATCCGACCGATGTGATTCATACTCATTTGTGGACCGCCAATATCATTGGGCGCGTCGCCGGGCGCTTTTCACGCACGCCTGTTATCAGCTCGATTCATAATCCCGATCACGAAGCCGATGCCTGGGCCGACGGTGCTGACGTTAAGCTAATGAAGCGTCGCATAGTGCGTGAATTCGATCGCTGGACGGCCCACGCGGCGTGCGATCGCATGATCGCTGTGAGCGAGTACGTCAAACAGAGCGCGAATCGTCATTTGAGCGTTTCGCTCGACGCGATTGAAGTCGTCTACAATCCGATCGACGTGGATCTGGTGAAAACTGCGCCGGCCGCTAACCGCGAAGAGCTGTTGCGGGCGCATGGCTTGCCCGCGCACAGTTTGATACTGCTGAGCGTAGCGCGCGTCTCACCGCAGAAGGGTTTGATTTACGCGCTGCGCGCGTTGCCGGAGATCCTGAAGCAATATCCGGCGGTCCACCTGCTGTCAGTCGGCGCGACGACGGATCCAGCCTGGCACAAACAGCTCGAACAGGAAGCGGCGGCGCTCGGCGTTGCCGATCATTTTCACCTGTTGGGCGCGCGGCGAGATGTGATTGATTTTCTACGAGCTTGTGATGTCTTTATCTTCCCTTCTCTTTATGAAGGTCTGGGTATTGCGCTGATCGAAGCGATGGCTGCGGGTTGTGCATGTGTGGCAAGCGCCACCGGCCCCATTCCGGAAGTAGTCACGGATGGTGAGGACGGTGTTTTGGTCGCGCCCGGCGATCCGCAAGCGATCGCGACGGCTGTTTGCCGGTTATTGGCTGACGAATCATTGCGCGTGCGTCTGGGAACGGCTGCGAGTCAAAGTGTGTTGACCAGGTTTCGACCCGAACAGTCGGTTGCTACGTTGACGCGCATCTACCAGGAGTTGCTGGAGCGAAAACAAGGTAAGCATGTCAACTGAAAACTCAAACGCCCAGGCCGGCGCGGTGATCGAACACTTCGACAAGTATGCGACCACTCGCGGCTGGTCAGGCCTCTATGCCTCTGCTGACGGAACGAACTACCACTTTCACGTGCGACGCGATCGTGTGCTTGCACTTCTGCCGGCAAAACTCGGACGTGTGCTCGACGTCGGCTGTGGTCCCGGCGTGATGACCGAAGTCGTACTCGAACGCGGTGGTAGCTTTGATGGTGTGGATCTTTCACCCGAGATGGTTAACGAAGCAAGACAGAAGTTTGGACACTTGCCGAACGTTACTTTTCGAGTGGGAAATATCGAAGCCATCGACGCAGCCGACAACTCTTACGATCAACTTATCTGCATGGCGGTGACGGAGTACTTACAGACTCCCGATCGAGCACTCCGCGAAATAGCCCGGGTGTTAAAGCCCGGTGGAATCGCGATCGTTACGACGCCCAAACGCTGGACCATCAGCCGCGTCACTGTTGCAACTGCCAAACCCGTTCGTCTGCTTGCAAAGTTGCTCGGCGCAGCGACTGCCGATCATCTACCACGTTTACGTTTACAACCGCAGGAACTCGACGACGCAGCGCGCCGGGTTGGTCTAATTCCGGATGGCGGTTCGCAGTATCACTTCACGCCGATCGCGTATCCGTTGACACGGGTGCTGCCCGGGTTGACGATGCGCCTCAACCTGCCCTTCGAGAAGTTCCATGCGGCTCGCGGCGCTTTCATTTCATTCTGGGCCCACGGCTATGTCGGCCGCTACCGGAAAGCCTCGCAATAAATGAAGCGAAGTTTCTTTTTGTTGCTTCACAAACTTCAGCTAACCAGGCTCGCGGCGTGGTGGAACCGCAAAGCCGTCGTAATCCTCTGTTATCACGGCGTTACTGAACGTCGCGAGCGTCACCCGGCGGATCGCCACGGTCTGCACATTCGGGCCGATCGTTTTGAAGCGCAACTGGATTATTTGTGCAGGCACTTTCAGGTGATCTCCTTGAGGGATTTTCTGAACGCACGAAGCAATAACGTCCCGCTGCCGGATCGCGCTGTCGTACTGACGTTCGATGACGGCTACCGAAACTTTCTCACGAGCGCGGCGCCGCGACTTGCCGCCCGCGGTCTTCCCGTTTCTCTTTTCTTGATTACCGACAAAATCGAGCCGGACGGCGGCTCAAAGCCAACCAATTGGTCCGAGGCTGACGACGAAACGTTCTTGTCGTGGCAAGAAGTGCAGGCGCTCCGCGAACAAGGCGTCGAACTCGGCTCGCACACTTGTTCACATCGAAAGTTAGCTGAGCTCGCAACAACAGATGCCGATCGCGAGCTGCGCGCGTCGTATGAAGCAATGGAGACGCATCTTTCACAGTCCGCGATACCGTTGGCTTTTCCTTATGGTTCCTATTCAGACGCCGTGATTGCGATGGCCCGCGAGCTTCCGTACACTTGCGCTCTGACCACCGATGCGGGTACGAATGGTCCTGCAACCGATTTATTCTTACTGCGGCGAAATCTGATCGGTGACGACGACGATGAAGCGGCATTCGTCGCGCGCGTGTCAGGTTTGACCGCTGCATTGCAACGCGTTGTGGCCCCATTCCGTAACTGAACATTTCTTTCGAGGGGGGAATTCATGAAAAACATCCTGGTTACCGGAGGCGCGGGATTCATCGGCTCGCATCTCGTCGATGCGCTCGTCGAGCGCGGTCATCGCGTGAGAGTTCTCGATGCGGTCGTGGAACAGGTCCACGGTATGGACGGGCCGCAGTATGTCAATCCCGAAGCTGAATTCATCCAGGGTGACGTTTGCGATGCCGAGCTCGTGGATCGGGCGCTCGATGGCATCGATGTGGTTTACCACGAAGCGGCGGAAGTGGGTGTGGGCCAGTCAATGTACGAGATCGCACGTTACGTGCGCGCCAACGATCTCGGCACGGCCGTGCTGTTGGACCAGATCGTCAAGCGACGCCCGCAGATCGAGAAGTTGATGGTTGCGTCGTCGATGTCGATCTACGGCGAGGGTGCCTACGCCTGCGACGCTTGTGGGCCGGTGCAGCCGAAGCTGCGCGAGCTATCGCAACTGCTGGATCGTGACTGGGAACTGAGCTGTCCGCGCTGCGACGCCAAAGTTAAGCCGATGCCGACGAACGAAGACAAACCGCTCATTCCGTCGTCTATTTATGCGATCTCCAAACAGGACCAGGAACAGTTTTGTCTCGTTGTCGGCCGCGCTTACAACATTCCCGTCGTCGCGCTGCGCTATTTCAACGTCTATGGTCCACGACAGGCACTTTCGAATCCCTACACCGGTGTTTGTGCGATCTTCTCGGCGCGCTTGTTGAAAGATCAGGCGCCACTGGTTTTCGAAGATGGGGAACAGACGCGCGACTTCGTGCACGTGAGCGACATCGTGCAGGCAAACCTGCTTGCGCTCGAGACAGACAAAGCCGATTACCAGACGTTGAATGTCGGCACCGGTTCGCCGATCTCGATCACGGAAATCTCAAACATGCTCGCGCACGGTCTGAACAAAAACATCGCGCCGGAAATCACCGGTAAGTATCGCGAGGGCGACATTCGTCATTGCGTCGCCGACATCTCGCGCGCACGGACGCTGCTCGGCTACGAACCGAAAGTAAAACTGGCTGACGGCATTCCCGAGCTGCTCGAGTGGGTGCGCCAACAACAAGTCGGCGACACCTCAAGGGCCAACAGCGAACTCGAGCAACATCAATTAGTCCGGTAACAGCCCGAACTATGCACTATCACCTGATCGGAATTTGCGGCACCGCGATGGCTTCACTCGCGGGCATGCTTCAGGCGCGCGGACATCGCGTCACCGGCTCGGACGTGAACGTCTATCCGCCGATGTCGACGATGCTCGCGGGCCTCGGCATCGATGTCTTGCAAGGATTCCGCGCGGAGAACCTCAATCCCGCGCCGGATTGTGTCATCGTCGGCAACGCAATTCCGCGCGGCAATCCGGAAGTCGAAGAAACACTCAACCGCAAGCTTCTTTATCGTTCACAAGCGGAAATCGTTAAAGACGAATTCATCCGCGGACGTCGCTCACTCGCCGTCGCCGGCACGCACGGCAAGACGACGACGACCAGCATCGCCGCGTGGGTGATCGATCAGGGCGGACTCGATCCGACGTTTCTCATCGGCGGCGTCGCACAGAATTTCGGCGCCAGTTTTCGTGTTACTGACAGTGACTACTTCATCATCGAAGCCGACGAGTACGACACCGCATACTTCGACAAGGGTCCGAAGTTTATGCACTACCTGCCGGAGCTCGCGATCGTCAACAACATCGAGTTTGACCACGCTGACATCTATCGCGATCTCGACGCGGTGAAGCTCGCATTCAGGCGCTTCATGAATCTCGTGCCGGCGAACGGGCGTTTGATCGCCGGTTGGGACAGTCCGCACGTTCGCGCCGTGGTCGAGTCGTTTGGGTCAAGACTCTTTACGACGCTCGAAACATTCGGCACGAGTGACGAGGCGAAGTGGCAGGTGCGCAATGCTGATTTCAGCGGGTCGCTATCGAAGTTTGAGGTGTTTCGCGAGGGTCGCTCGTGGGGAGAATTTCAGACGCCGCTTCTCGGAGAGTTCAACCTGCTGAATTGTCTCGCCGTGATCATCGCCGCCGACGCGTGGGGCGTGAGCCGCGAACAAATTGCAGACGCGCTCGCGACTTTCAAAAACGTGAAGCGACGCGCGGAAGTGCGTGGCGAGCGCAAAGGCGTCGTCGTCATCGACGACTTTGCCCATCATCCGACCGCCGTCAGAGAAACCCTGCGCGCCTTGCGCTCACGCTACGGCGACCGCCGCCTGATCGCGATTTTCGAGCCGCGCTCGTGGTCTTCGCGCCTCGCCGTGTTCCAGGACGACTACGCAAACGCATTCGCCGCCGCCGACTACGTGGTGATTGCAAGCGTCTTCGACAGTCACAAGGTCACAGAAAAGGGACGGGCGCTTGATACCAACGAATTAATCGCGGCGATTTCGCAACAACACAAGCCTGCCTTTGCGCTGCCCGATGCCGATCAGATCGTTTCACATATCCTTCCCGAGCTGCGCGCCGGAGACGTGGTGGCCATTATGTCCAACGGCGGTTTCGGCGGCATTCACGACAAGATCCTCACCGCCCTCGACGCGCAGTGAAAAGTCAGTACCATCGCGCACAATTTAACGAACTATTTGTAACGGTCTCGCAGACATACTCCAGTACAAACACACTCCCGGCGATGTACTTAGGAGGCCCCCCGCGAGTGAAAAACTTTTCTATCTTCGAACAGGCGATCAAGTTCTCAGGCCTCGAACAAACGGAAAATCTCGGCGAAATTGCCAGCCTCGCACGTCGTGATTTTGCGGAACGCGAGAGCTTCATCTGTCATACGACCACTGCGTCGGTCGAATACGCGTGCCTGCTGATCGAGAACGCGGTCCTGTTGCGCACGAACCGCGCCGGCCGAGTTTATGCCGGTGTCGAAAAACTCTCGTCACTACAACCGATCATCGATCGCTACATGCGCATCGCCGACGTTTCCGAGGCCGTGTATCTTTTCGGCCAGGACGACTGGCGCCCGCCGCGCCATCCGAACATCCGGCTCGTCACGTTGCATAACGATTGCCGTCTGACGCGCGAGTGGTTTGTGATCGCGCAGTCGCCTTCGTTGAATGTCGCGTTGGTGGCGTTTGATGAAAGAGGGCCGGACACTCTGCCGGAACAGATTCGCTACTGGGCCTTGAAGACGAGTAATCCGTTGGTTGTTCGCGGGTTGTCACACGCGGTCGAAGGCGTTATCGACCAGTCGCTCGCGGCTTGATTCGACGAGAGCTCCCGGTACCGAGCCTTTCATTTCCACATGTGACGTCAGCACGCGCCGAATTTTCTTCGGCAGGAACTTCCTCGCCATCAGCGCCATCGAGCCGATGAGCTCGACCACGTCGCCGCCGCCGCGCCAGTGTTGTCGCACGACCGCCGGATCAGTGACGGTCGTCAGTCGCAGCAGCGTCAGCGCGATGAGGTATGCATCGTCGACCTGCCCCACGAAGGGAATGAAATCGGGAATAAAATCGAAAGGAATCAGCGCGTAGAGAATCGCGCCCGCGACCAGCACGCGCTCCGTCACCGACACGCGCGGATCGACCATCAACCGCGCGCAGAGCACGAGCAGGTTGGGAATAAAGAGCAACAGGTTTTTCATCCGGCTTCGGAGCTTTACTTCTGACATGCCACGGATTATACAGATTACACATGGACATTCTCGAACGTATTCGCCAACGCGCCGCGTCCAGACCGCAACACATCGTTCTTCCCGAAGGTAATGATCCTCGCACCGTCGTCGCGGCGGCGCATTGCGTCAGTCAGCGTCTCGCGCGCATCACTTTGCTCGGTGATGAAGCAACGATTCGCGCGACTGCGCGTGAGAACAATCTGGATCTCGGCGGCGTGGCCATCGTCGATCATCGCCGGGCGGCGGATTTCGACAAGATGGTTTCTTTGTTTCACGACCTGCGTCGCGCGAAAGGATTGATGGCCGACGAAGCGCGTACGCTCGTTTCCGATCCGTTGTACTACGGCAATCTGCTGGTGCGGTTGGGACAGGCGGATGGTTCGGTAGCTGGAGCGACGAACACGACTTCACACACGGTGCGCGCGGCGTTGCACTGCATCGGTGTGCGCTCCGGTTTCAAACTGGTTTCGAGTTTCTTCTTGATGTCTTTGCCGCGGAGTGAGTTTGGACACGACGGCGCGTTGATCTATGCCGACTGTGGCGTGGTCATCGAGCCGAGTGCGGCGGAGTTGGCGGAGATCGCTTTGGCTGCGGCTGATTCGTGTCGCGCGCTACTCGGTACGGAGCCGCGTGTGGCGATGCTATCGTTTTCAACCAAAGGCAGCGCGAAGCATCGTTTGATCGACAAGGTCGTCGAGGCGACGCGCACGGTGAAAGCGCGCGCGCCGGAGTTGCAGGTTGATGGTGAACTTCAGGCGGATGCGGCTTTGGTCGCGGCGGTCGCGCAATCGAAAGCGCCGGGTTCGCCTGTCGCAGGACGTGCAAACGTTTTGATCTTTCCGGATCTTCAGGCCGGCAACATCGCCTACAAGCTAACCGAGCGGCTCGCGGGCGCCACGGCCATCGGCCCGATTCTGCAAGGCCTCGACAAACCCGCGAACGATCTCTCGCGCGGCTGCACGGCGCGCGACATCGTGGACGCCGTCGCCATCACCGCCGTCCAGGCCCAAGCCCGGAAAACCAACTGACGGCCGAGGGCATCTCTGTCACGTTGTCCCTTTTAATCCGGTTTTTTATCCGTGTAATCCGTGTTCCGACTAAACCAAACGCTTGCACTCGTCCTTTTGCTGATAGCGGTTCCCTACGCCTCTGCTCAAACACCATCCCCAACTCCCCCAGTAGATAAGGATCAAGAACAACCGGTTCGCACCTACACTGAAGAAGTACGCCTGCCGATCGTCGCCCTCGACGCCTACGGCCATTACGATCCGACACTCGAACTCGGCGACGTCCTCGTGCTCGAAGACGGCGTCGCGCAACAGCTCCGCAGCCTCCGACACATCCCGGCAAACGTGCTCTTCGTGCTCGACACCGGCGGCGATTTCACCAGCCTTAGCGGGCTGCAAAAGAACACGTCGCTTACGCGCCAGGTCGCGTCCGAGCTCGTCAACAGACTGCAACCCGGAAGCGCGATCGCCGTCATGCAGGCGGGAAACTCCGCGGAGATGTTGCAGCCGTGGACCACTGACAAAACCGCGGTCTTGAAAACGTTGAAGACGAAGTTGATCTCGACGAAGCGTTCGCGCATCTCCGAAGCGCTCGCGAACGCGACGCAGCAGTTGAAAGACCGCCCGGAAGGCAGCCGGCACGTCGTGTTGATTACCGACGGCGTCGACTCGCCCGGCGGGAAAGTCGATCGCGGCGAAGCAATCAAGCGGCTGATCGGCGCGCGCGCCACTGTCCACGTGATCAGCTACACGCAGTTTGTGCGACAGAAGAGCGACAGCGATGGCAAAGATAGAAAGATCTCAGTGGGCCAGCGGCCGATCAGCAACGACCCGATCGCCGCGACCGATCCGACACTGCCACCGGGAACGACTCGCAGTCCGTCGTTTGGGATGAGCATCCGTTTCGACCCGGCGATGCGACGGCAGCGCAAGGCTTACGAAACCGAACTCAAGAAGAGCGAGCAGGCGTTGCAGAACATTGCTGAAGAAACTGGTGGTAAGTGGGAGTTGCCGCTGAATTCCGACGAGATGCTGGCCCAGGCTGACGATGTCGCGCGCGCGATCGGCGCTGAATACGTTGTGACTTATCGTCCGAAGCGTCCCCTCGCGGAAGCGAAGCCGGGTGAGTATCGAAGAATTGAGGTCGCGTCGCGTCGCGTCGGCCTCAGCTTGCACGCTCGTCGCGGTTACGTCGTCCCCGCGCCTTGATTTTTATCGCACTGCCGCTTCGAGTTGCGACTCGAACGCGTGCATTAACTGGCGCACGTCAAACTGATCTTCCTTAGGCAACAACGACAGCCGGTGCAGCTCTTCCCAGTCTTCCTTCGGCACGCGGTGAAACGCTTCCACAACCTTCGGATCGAACTGTCTTCCGGCCCAATCGTCCAGCTCCTGCGCCGCTGCTTCGTACGGCTTGCCGCGCCGATACACACGATCGCTCGTGATCGCGTCGAACGCATCCGCCACCGCGAAGATGCGCGCGTTGATGTCGATCTCCACGCCGCGCAGTCCGAGCGGATAACCCGTGCCGTCCCACTTCTCGTGATGTTGGGCCACCACGCGCGCCGCGCCCTGCAGAAACTCAATCCCGCGCAGGATCTGCTGCCCGTGTAACGGATGCTCGCGCATGCGCACCCACTCTTCTTCCGTCAGCTTCGCGGGCTTGCGTAGTATCGAATCGGGCACGCCGATCTTGCCGATGTCGTGCAGCAGCGATCCGAACTCCAGCGACTTCATCTCTTCGCTATTCAAGCCATACTCGCGGCCGAGACGCAGACTGTAACTGACGACGCGTTCCGAGTGACCGTGTGTTTCCGAATCGCGCGTTTCGAGTGCGGCGGTGAGAGCTTTCAGGGTTGAACGATAAGCCCCTTCGAGTGAGTTGAGCGCGCGGTCCAATTCGGCGGTGCGTTGTTCGACCAGTTCTTCGAGATGGTTTTCGTAACGTTGTTTGGCGACGACGAGCTCGTAGTGCTCGAGCGCTCGTTTGACGACGGCTTCGACCTGCCGCAGGTCGAAGGGTTTCATCAGGTAGTCGAACGCGCCGAGACGCAGCGCGCCGATCGCGCTTTCGACCGTCTGCATGCCGCTGATCATGACGACGACCGTGTCGGGCGAGATGGCCTTCACGTGCGGGATCATTTCGAGACCACTCATGCCGGGCATGGTGATGTCGCTGATGACGAGATGAAACTGACCGTCGCGCAGCTCGGCGAGCGCCTGTTCGGCTGAGCCGGCGCGGAGGCATTCGTAGTCTTCGCTCAGCAGGTCGGCGAGAATCTCGGTAATCTCGGCTTCGTCATCAACAATGAGAATGCGGGGCGACGCAGTTGTCGGCATTTGGTTCTCCTGAACGCAGGGCATTGTCGCAAGGGGTTCGGCCGCTAAAGCTACAACGCTTTGTAAGGGTAGGTATCGGGGCGCTGGAGTGCCCTGCCAGCAAGTGGCTAAAGCATTCTAGCGTTTTATTCCGGCCGTGGCAAACAAGTTTTTACGGTCTAATAATCGACTTGGAATCCCCTTTTCTGGGCCCTGGCAAAGAAGGATCCGCGATTTCCTGAGCGAGTTGCGCTCCCGGAGAAACGGCCTTATGATGTCAGCCCTTCGCGCCGGAGTGGCGAAATTGGTATACGCACCAGACTCAAAATCTGGCGAACTTCACTGTTCATGTCGGTTCGAGTCCGACCTCCGGCACCATCTGAAATCACGCCATTCTAGAACGAGTGTAATCACCGCTGGGCACGAGTTTGGCCGCACCGGGCCGTCGATTGTAGACGTAAATCCAGCCTTCTCGGCTGCTCCCGTTAGCCATCCGAACCTTTGCTTTCTTACGCACAAAAAGACTTCTCTTAGTGTCGAGCGGATCGAATTCTTCGTATCGATCAAGCGCTTCCAGTATCGTCACATCAGAAGGTAAGGCAACCAATTCGCCCTGGATCATATTGCGCGTTGAGGAATCGAGTACTGCCCCCGGAAACTCGCCAAAGTCATAAAGTTTCCCACGAACCTGGGCAGGACCAAGTCGCCGAAAACGCTTAACGATGGAAACGATTTCTTTTGGAGCTTGAGCTGGGAGCAAAGTCCCGTACAAAAATAAATAGTCGTTCATATCCTCGACGTAATCAGGTTTCTCAACCCCTCATATCCATTCTCAGCGTTCACTATGTACTGCTTCACCCGATCGTGTCTGCTCAAACAATCAAGATAATAACCGAAGAGCGCCTCTATCTCTGAATCTTCGAGCTGTTTTGACGTCTTCAGAAACGCGATGAACTCAAAGAAATTCAGGTAGTCAGTAAAAGCCGGCTCTTCTCTGATCACAATCTCGTTAACCAGGTCTGAGTCGTTTAAGCAATCAAGTCGGTCCCTCATCTGCTTGAGAGCTGGCGCCTCGAAAAATTTCTCGTAAAGATTCGAGGCCCACTTGGCCCGTTCAAGCGCGGAGTTGCGCCGGTAGAAAAATGCAGCAAATCCAGCGGCAACCGTAGTGCCAACTGCCGAGATGGTGGCGGCGATGAGGTACACGACTTCCACACGGTCCTTCCAGTTCATATTTCTCCTGCAACTGTTTTTAGGGTTATGAGGCACCAGCAATTCTGTAGCAAAGAAGTAAATGAAGCAACCGATGAAGTGAGTGACCCGTGCCGCTTGGGGATTTTTGTCCTATTGACAGTTTCCCCGAATAACTCCTAAATGCTCGCGTTAGTTGGTCCCTCAGCCACTGACAAACCTCAGGCCCAAAGCTCCCGTCGCCCACGCACTTAACCGCAAGACCTGACTGAGACGAGGACACCTATGCTCAACCGATGGTATCTATGTACCGCGATCGCTGCCTTGCTTTGCCTGCTGACGTTGTCATGCGTGAGCTCAACGGACCAGGCGACGAATAGTTCGAAGCCGCAGGCGACAAACTCCGCGACGCCTCAGGCGACAGTTAGCCCGGCCGCCACGCCCGCGACTTCGCCTAAAACAAACGTCGACTTCGGGCGCTACGCCACCACCAGTTCTTTCAAACTAAACACACTGCCGACCACGCCGTATGGTCCACCGTGGGCCGACATAAGCCTCGAGAAGTCGAACTTCCTCGACTGCGAAGGCGCGTCAATCGCCCTCTGCTACTACTCCGGTCCCGGACCAACTACGCCCTGCAATGTGGAATCAGGCGGCGACCTCGCCAACTGCACCTGCTACGCGATTCCCAAAGGGCAAAAATACAAGGTCCTCATCAACGCGATCCTGAATCTCGATGTGTATCTGAAAACAGTGGAAACGTGCGGGAAAGACGGCAGCAAGTGCCAGCCGACCGGATCCATCGAAGCGCCGGTGTGTCAGGCAATCAACAACGGCACGTACATGCCGGGCGCGGACCTGATCTCGACCTTCAGTCTCTATCTCGAAAAGCAGATGCCCATCCACCCGACGACGTGCTCGACACCCGCAGCTTACGCCGGCTGCATGACAGCGCCGTGCAAGCAGACGGGCAAAACAGATCCGAACACCGGTTTGCCGTTGGTCCAATGTGGCTGTCCGACTTACACCGGGCCTTATCAGGTTGGAACACAGATCTCGCAGGATCAGTGCGTGCTTGGCGGAACGTCGATCTGGTCCGCGGCGTACCAGCCGCCGAAACAGCAGTAGCAAAAAAAATCCCTTCCTAACTGTGTCCCGCCAGCGTAACTCAGAAAGGAAGGGATAAAGGGATTGGCCCAACAAGGACGAGGCTAAGCCACGTTCACGAGGTGGCCCATCTTCTCCTGCTTCGTTTTGAGATAACCGGCGAAGAGCGCGTGCGGCTCGACTTCCAGCCGCACGCGTTCCACCACCTTGAGACCAGCCTGCCGCAGCGCGCGAAGCTTCGCCGGATTGTCCGACATCACGCGCACCGCGCGCAGGCCGAGGTCGAGCAGGATCTCGGCGCACTGATCGTAGCGCCGCATGTCCGCCTCGAAGCCCAGCCGCTCGTTGGCTTCGATCGTGTCGGCGCCTTCGTCCTGCAAGGCGTAAGCGCGGATCTTGTTGATGATGCCGATACCGCGCCCTTCCTGCTGCTGATAGACGATCGCACCGTGACCTTCCTGCTCGATCAGTTTCATCGCCGCGTTGAGTTGCCGGCCGCAGTCGCACTTGAGCGAACCAAACACGTCGCCGGTCATGCATTGCGAGTGAACACGCACGAGACTCGCGCGGTCCGCACTCAGCTCGCCTTTGACGAGCACGACAAACTCTTCCGTCGAGATGAGCGAGCGAAACCCGATGATGCGAAACTCGCCCGTCTCAGTCGGCAGCCGCGCCTCCGCTACACGCTCCACTGTCTTCATCGCGGCGCGCGTGACGGCCGGCTTCGCGGTTTGAACTAACTTCAACGACATCTCCACAGTCTCCTCAGAGTGATTTCAGATATTCGACCAGATCCGCCTTCTGCTGCGGCGTCAGGTTCGTGCCGAGGAAGGTGTTGTAGTGGTCCACCACTTCCGGCAACGTTGCGAAACGTCCGTCGTGATAGAACCCGCCTTTCTCATGCGTCCAGAGTCCTTTGAGCGGCGACGTGCGATAACGTTCGTCGGGCGAGCGCTTGGCTTGAAAGTCGTCGATGCCGATCTCCTGCGCCGTGTGCATGTTCCAACCCGGTTCTGAAAAGATCGGCGGCACGTGACACGTCGAACACTTAGCCTGATTGTTGAAGATCGCTTCACCGCGTGCAGCCGCAGCTGCGTCGAAACTGCCGACCGGTGCACCCGGCGCGGGAATCGCGAGTTGATAGAAATGAAGCGCCGGTAACTTCGCGGTGATCAGATCGGGATTGCTGCGCACGTTGCCGAAGCCGGCGCGCGCCGCGATCGGAAACTTCACCGGATCGTTCAGACGCGGATCGTAGAACGTTCCCTGTCCGTGCATCTCGAGATTCGCAACGAACGCGTTCCAATGCGTGACTGAACCCCAGCCGGTCCACGTGTGCAGATTCACGCCCGCCAACCCAAACGCGGGCGGAATGAGCGTCGCGGCTGATTTGCCGTCGGGACGAAAAGCCTTGCCGTCGAGAAACAACTCCGCGTCAAACTTTCCCGGCCCCCAACTCTGCAACACGGTGCGCACGGTCGCTTCATCAACCTGCAGCAGATCCGCAACCGGTTTGAGATTCGGACTCAACGCCGCAATCACACCGACGTTCAGATCGCGATTGGCCCAACCGTCGAGCCGGCGGCCGATGCCCGGCGCGAACGAGTTGTCGACAGTTGAATGACAAAGCGCACAAGTGATGCCAACCGACTGCAAACCGCCGTCGTCGCGGAACGTGCCTTTCACACCGACAACGGCATTAAGTTTCAACAACGCGAGCGTCGTCGCCGGATCGTCGAGGTCCACGCGGCCGTGCCGCAACTGCTGCACGAGGGATTCCGGCAACGCATCGGCGTCGACTTTCAAACCGACTGCCAGCGCTGTCTTCGGACTCACGCCTGGTCCAACGCCACCAAACTTCTCGCCCTCGATTGCGCGTTGCAGTTGTAACGCGTCCGACCAAAACGCTTCGTCGCCAAACGTGTCGAAGCGGAAAGTTTGTTTGCCTTCATCGAGCATGCGCTGCGCGTTTGCATCGGTCTGCCGCTCGGCTTCGGTCGTCTTGCCGCGTCCGCGATTCTGTTCGTCGAACCAGCTCGCATAGCTGAGTCGATCGACACAAACCATGACAATCGCTGCGCTCAAAAGCACGAGCGCAAGCTTCACCAATCTGCTCTCTTTCGCACTGCGTCTCGTTTCACTTGCGTTCATGATCGTCTCCTTCGTGTTAACGGTCGTATTCCTGACTGAGGCGGGCGAGCGCGAGCGCGCCGAGCGCGAGACCGAGGTCTCGTAAGGCCACGTCGAAATAGCCGGGAATCATCAGCAGGTTGACGATGATGAGCAGCAGCCACGCGGTCACGACGTACGCGAAGATGCGCGGCTTGATTGCGACGCCGATGCCGGCGACGATCTCGATCACGCCGACGACGAGCATCAACTGATGACCGCGACCGCCGGTCAGGTTGTTGACCACTGGCGGTAGGTACTGATCCCAGTTAACGAGCAGATGAAGAAATTTATCGAGTCCGGCGACAATCGGCGCAACGGTAAAGGCAAAACGAAGAATCTGGTAAGCCTGGCGGCTCGGACTCGCGGCCGCCGCGCGCTCGCTGTTGACGGAGGTTAATGCGGGTGAACTACTAATTGCGTGTGCCATCTTAGTGCTCCTGAGTTTTGGAATTGCTGGGGACGCTCCCAAAATACTACTCTTCCACAATAAGTCAAGAAGTTATTTCGCTTTTTGTGTTTTCTCGCGGAAGAGCGTAGAATTCAGGGCGTCGGACGGAGGTTGGCGAATGGAAGGGATGAAACTCGACCGGCGGTTTTTCGAGAGCACGCGCGGGCAAATCGTGACGATCCTGCGCGGCGCGCCCGCCACTGTCGAAGAGCTTGCGAGCCAACTCGAACTCACCGACAACGCCGTGCGCGCGCACCTCGCCACGCTCGAACGCGACGGCCTCGTCCGCCAGAGCGGGCTGCGCCGCGGTCCACGCAAACCCCATTTCACTTACACGTTGACGCCGGAAGCGGACGCGCTTTTCCCCAAAGCCTACGACGAGCTGCTCAACCAATTGATCGGCGTCTTGAAGAATCGTTTGCAGCCGACGGAGATCGAAGCTGTGCTGCGCGAAGTCGGGCGCGCGATCGCGGCCGACGCCCCAGCAAAGGCTGACGCAAGTCTCGAGAGCCGCGTGCAAACGGCGCTGAAAGTCTTAGCGGCGATCGGCGGCGCGGCGAACGTCGAGCGTGAAGAGAACAAGCTCGTGATCTGTAGCACCGGCTGCCCGCTCGCGGCCGCAGTTGTCGTTCATCCGGAAGTCTGTCGCCTCGCCGAGACCCTCATTGCCGAGATCGTCAAAGCCCCCGTCACCGAACACTGCAACCGCGACGGCCGCCCGCAATGTCGATTTGAAATCGAGGCCCCCACGAATCGGTCAGTGTGACCGCCGCGTCACGCTTCCCCCACTATTTTTCCCCACAATTCACGCTGGCACACGAGTGGCTAATACCGCGGCGAGGCTCCCCGAGTCCTTGAAAATTCGAACAAGGTTCCCCCGAATGCTTCCGACAAGCACCTATTCAATCTCCCGCACCAGCCGCAAGTTGTGGCCCCTGCCGATTCTCGTGATTCCCGCTCTCCTGGGAATCTGTGTTTTTGGTTCCGCTCACTTCGGTGCTTTCACGATTGCGCTGCTTATAGTTCTGTTTGTGGTCCAGGTCGTCGCCAGCGCGATCGTGTGGACCGGTTGGCGCGGCACTGACGAACAGCTAACCGGAGTCAAACTCGAACTCTCGACGCTGCAAAGCATCGTCGACGTTTCGCGCGACGCCATCATCGGCGTGACGCCCGACGGCGTGATCATGAGTTGGAACCGCGGCGCGCGCGTCATCTACGGCTACACCGCGAAGGAAGCGCTCGGCTCGCCGATCTCGATGTTGTTCGACGATCGCCGCGGCCAGGAAGCCTCGCTGCTGTTTGAAAAAGTCGCGCGCGGCGAAAACGTTAACCAGCATGAGTTGGTCCACCTGAAAAAAGGCCGTACGCCAATCGACGTCTCTCTCACCATCTGCCCCATTCTCGACAACAAAACGATCACGGGCGCGTCTGTCGTCGCTCGCGACATCACCGAGCGCAAACGCGCCGCCGGTTCGCTGGCCCAACAAGCCGCCGCGATGAAAGCGTCGATGGATGGCATGGCCATCATCGATCACTCCGGCCTCTGCACTTACATCAACGACGCTTACGCGAAGATCTTCGGTTACGCCGATCCGGAACGACTCATCGGCGCGAGTTGGGAGACGTTTTTCTTCAGCGACGAATTGAACCGTTTCAAAGAAGAGATCATGCCGGCTGTGTGGCGCGAGGGATCGTGGCGCGGTGAAGCGCTCGGCCTGCGCGTTAACAACAGCACGCTGCCGCTCGAGATCTCGCTGTCGAGCGTTGTCGGCGGCGGTATGGTCCAGGTCGTGCGCGACATCACCGAACGTAAGAAACTCGAAGAAACGTTGCGTAACAGTTCGCTCAAAGACGAACTGACCGGACTCTTCAATCGTCGCGGCCTGCTCAAACAAGCCGCGCCATATTTCGACTTCGCGCGCCGCCAGAAGGAAAAGCTGTTGCTGCTCTTCATCGACCTCGACGGCATGAAGAAGATCAACGACGACTTTGGCCACAACGAAGGCGACAATGCGCTGATTCAAACCGCACAGATTCTCAATCGCAGTTTTCGCAGCTCCGACATCATCGCGCGTCTCGGCGGCGACGAGTTCATCGTGCTCGTCACCGATCTCAACGCCAACAAAGAAGAAGCCATCACGCGCCTGAACGATAATCTGAAGGCTTTCAACAACAGCGGGACGCGCGCGCACAAGCTCGCTTTCAGTATCGGCGTCGCCACGCTCGAGCCCGAACGCATGACTTGCTTCGAAGAGCTGCTCGAACAAGCCGACCAGGCGATGTACGAACAGAAACGCATGAAGCGGCGACGCGCCACCGAGCGCATTCAAAACAAGCAACACGGCGCGACCGTCGAATCGCAATCGCCCTTCGCCGCGAATTCGATTCCCTTTGCGATTTCGAGTGCATCTGCTCATGGACCAAGCCAGGGTACGTTCGACAACGCCGCGATCGGCATGGCGGTCGTTTCCGTCGACGGCAGTTGGCTCCAGGTCAACGAAGCGCTTTGCAAACTGCTCGGTTACTCCGAACAGGAATTGCGCGCCACCAGTTTTCAGCGCCTGACACATCCCGACGATCTGCGCCAGGTAATGTCGCAGATCCAGCGCGTGCTCGAAGGCTACATTCAGAGTCACGAACAGGAGAAGCGTTACGTTCACGAGCAGGGTCACAACGTTTGGGTGCAGTGGCACGTGTCGCTGTTGAAGGAGTCGGAGAGCGGAACGAAGCGTCTGTTCTTCCAGGTGCAGGACATCACCGACCGCAAACTCGCGGAAGAAAAACTCACGCAGGACACGCTTACGGGACTGCCGAATCGCGCTCGCTTCTACGATCTCCTGAAGCTGCGCGTCGCGCGCAAACCGGCGCACAAAGAAGCGCAGTGCGCCGTGTTGATGCTCGACGTGGATCGCTTCAAACTCGTCAACGATAGTCTCGGCAGTGCGAGCGCCGATCAGTTGTTGATTCAGATCGCGCATCGCGTGAAGACGTGCATGCGCCAGAACGACGTGCTTGCGCGCGTCGGTGGCGATGAGTTCGCCGTGCTGCTCGACGACGTGTCGGGTGAAGACGAAGCTTCGTCAGTGGCCACGCGCATTCAGCAGGCGCTCTCGATTTCGTTCAACTTGTTGGGCCAGGAAGTCTACACGACGTTGAGCATCGGCATCGCGCTCGGCTCGCATTATGCCGACGACGTTTCCGACATGCTGCGTGATGCGGAGACTGCGATGCATCGCGCGAAGGCGCGCGGCAAAGCGCGTTATGAAGTGTTTGGCCACGACATGCACGGCGAATTGATGAGCCGTTTGAAAATGGAAACGGATCTGCGACGCGCGTGCGAGCGTGATGAGCTCTTCGTCGACTATCAACCGATCGTGTCGCTCCAGAATCGCACGTTGATCGGCTTCGAAGCGCTCGTGCGCTGGCGTCATCAGGAGTGTGGGCTCGTGCCGCCGAAGGAGTTCATTCCGGTGGCGGAAGAGACGGGATTGATTCTGCCGATCGGGCAGACGGTGCTGCGTTCCGCCTGTCGTCAGGCGCGCGAGTGGCAGAAAACGTATCCGTCGCAACCGCCGTTGTTCGTAAGCGTCAACTTGTCCGTCAAGCAGTTCAACGAACCGGGTCTGGTGGAGAACATCGCGCAGTTGCTGGAGGAGTCGCAGTTGCCGCCGCGTTGTTTGAAACTCGAGATCACGGAGTCAGTGTTCAGCGACAACATCGAAGCGGCGGTGAAGCTGTTGACGCAGTTGCGCGAGCTGGGTGTGCAGTTGAGCATCGACGACTTCGGTACGGGCTATTCGAGTTTGAGTTATTTGCAGCGGTTTCCGATCGACACGTTGAAGATCGATCGTTCGTTTGTGACGCAGATGATGGAGAACGAAGAGAACCTCGCGATCGTGCGCACGATCGTGGCGTTGGCGCAGAACCTCGGAATGGATGTTGTTGCTGAAGGTGTTGAGACGGAAGATCAGTTGAGCTTGTTGCGGAAGCTGGAATGTGAGAACGGGCAGGGATTTCTCTTCTCGACGCCGCTTGGCGGCCGTCAACTCGAGCAGTTCATCGCTAGCTGCAACCTCGACCACACAACCTCCGGTCATATGGCCCTCGTCGCTTAAGAAAACCAATCCACAGATTACACAGATTTTTGTTAGCGACGCTTCAAGCTCGCGGCGATCGCGGCTTCGGCGAGCGGCGCCATCACGGCGTAGCCTTGCGCGTTCGGGTGCAGGCCGTCGTCGCTCAACGCGTCTTTGAGAAAGCCTTTGTCGTCGACCATCGCAGAGAAGTAGTCGAGATAAACGTGATGGTGCGCCTTCGCGAACTTTTGTAGCCATCTGTTGAGCGCGATGATCTTTTCCGGCGGTCTGCGCACTGTCTGCGTGATCGGTTTGCCGTCGTGCAGTTCGTAATCACTGACGGGAAGCACGGAAGCGAGCACGACGTGAATGCCGTTCGCGGTGGCGAGCTCTGACATCGAGCGGAAGTTGTCTTCGATGGCTTCGAGCGTGGTTGGACCAGTGTTGCCGGCGAGATCGTTCGTGCCGGCGAGTATGACGACGACTCTCGGTTTGAGCGCGATCACGTCGGGGCGAAAGCGGATGAGCATTTGCGGTGTGGTTTGGCCGCTGATGCCGCGATCGATGTAAGGCTTACCGGGAAAGAAGCCGCCGTAAATGGGGTCGCGCCAGGAGTCGGTGATTGAGTCGCCCATGAAGACGACGCGTTGTTCGCCTTTTGCGGGTGGTACGATTTTTTTGTTGTCTTCGTTATAACGGGCGAGGTTGGGCCAGTCGTTCCTGCAATCGTCGGCAGGCGTTTGCGCGAGCACCGGGACCACAGATAAACACAAAAACAAACAACATACGCTGAACTTAATCATTAGCAATTAGCTCCGTGTGCGCCAGCGATCGATCGCGACGGCGACCACGATGATCGCGCCGATGATGATCTCCTGGATGTAGTTGGGCCAACCGATCTGCTGGCAGCCGTTGCGCAGAAACGCCATGATCAGCGCGCCGATCATCGAGCCGAGAATACTGCCCTCGCCACCGCTCAAACTCCCGCCGCCGATCACCACCGCCGCGATGATGTCTAACTCCGAGCCGGCCGCGACTGTCGGATCGCCTTGCCGCAAACGCGACATCTGCATCACGCCCGCTAGCCCGAACAGCAGACCCGCCAGCGCGTAGATCCAGATCTTCAAACGATCTGTGGCGATGCCGCACGCGCGCGCCGCTGCTTCGTTTGAACCGAGTGCGAAGACGCGCCGTCCGAATACGGTGTTGCGCAAGACGATGGCCGCGAGGATCGCGAGCACGATCGTGATCCACACGCCGGGCGCGACCAGCAGCCACGGCGGATCGGGAAACATCACGAGCAGTTCGTTCAGCCACGTGCCGGGCATGTTTACGGTCTGTTGGTTTGCGAGCCACTTCGCGATGCCGCGCGCGACGCCGAGCATGCCGAGGGTGGCGATGAATGGGACCACCTTCAGCCGCGTGATCACGAGGCCGTTCACGATGCCAACGACACCGCCTGTGGTAATTCCCGCAGCTAAAGCGAGCACCGGCGCGAAACCCGCATTGATCGCGAGCGCCGTCACAACACCGGTCAACGCGATCGTAGATCCCACCGCGAGATCGATACCGCCACTGATTATGATCAGCGTCATGCCGATTGCGCCGATCGCCACGATCACGGTCTGCGAAAGCACGATGCGCAGATTATTTGGCGAGAGGAACCGCGCGGGCGTGTCCATCAACAACGAAAACACGAGGATGACCAGCAACAGCCCAAGCAACGGCCCAAGGCGATTGAGCCACGTCTGCAGCAACCCCACGCGCCAAAACGTTCGCGTCTGTTTGACGTCCGCGACCATCTATTTCAGATATTGATCTAGCGGCGGATGAAGCAACGATTGAACGTCGGGCGAGTTGAGATTGTCTTTCGTGACCAGCATCACGCCCGTGTCGATCTTCTGCTGCACCGGCTTGCCTTGCAGACTATCGACCATCGTCTTCACGCCAAGGTAGCCCATGTTGAACGGATTTTGGACCACGATGCCGTGCAGTTGATTAGCGTTGATGGCGTCGATAAACGTCTGGCTCGCGTCGAAGCCGACAAACGAAACCTTCCCCGCTTTGCCGATGTCCTGCAACGCGAGCAGCATCCCCGCCGTCGATGATTCATTCGGCGTGAAGATCCCCTGCACGTCGTCGCCAAACTGATTCAACAGGTTCTCGGCCGCGCGCTTCGCCGTATCACGCGTCGCGCCCGCGTACTGGTTTGTCGAGATCAACTCAATCCCGGGAAACTTCGCTTTGATCTCGTCGAGAAAACCAGCTTCACGTTCGCTCGTGCTCGCTGATCCTTCCGCATAGCGCAACAGGATCACCTTGCCTTTGCCGTTGAGCAGCTCGCCCATGCGATCGGCAGCGAGCATTCCGCCCTTGCGATTGTCAGTCGCGACGAAACTCACGAAGTCCGACGATTGCAAACCCGAGTCGATGATCACCGTCGGCACCCCCGCGCGTTTCGCATCGGACACCGGACGCACGAGCGCGCGATCATCGAGCGGCGCGAGCACCATCCCGTTCACGCCCTGCGCCGCGAAGCCTTCGACAACCTGGATCTGCTGCTCGCGATCGTCTTCGCGCAACGGGCCTTTCCAGATCACCTCGACGTCAGTTCCCTGCGCCGATAATTCACTCGCGGCCTTATTGCTGCCGGCGTGAATGCTTTTCCAAAACTCGTGCGTCGTGCCTTTCGGAATCACCGCGATGGTCAACTTCTTGTTCGCCGGCGCCCCTGCCTTCGTGCAACTCACGGCCGCAGCCGCGAGCAAGATCAGAAACAACAATAAGAGAGTTTTGCGCATGTCAGTTTTCCTGTTCCGCCACGACTGGATTCCCTAGACCTCCCATGCCTTCAATCAACACCTGCATCTCATCGCCCGGCTTGAGAAACACGGGCGGCTTGCGCGCGAAGCCGACACCGGACGGCGTGCCGGTGGCGATCACGTCGCCGGGCTCGAGCGTGATCGATTGCGAGATGAACTCGATCAACCGCGGCACACCGAAGATAAGTTGATCGGTGTTTGAGTCCTGCATCACCTCGCCGTTCAGAGTCAATTTAATAGACAGCTTGTGTGGATCGGTGATCGTATCCGTGGTCACGATTGTTTGGCCCATCGGCGCAAACGTGTCGCACGATTTTCCGCGTTGCCACTGCCCGTCGGCAAACTGAAAATCGCGCGCGGTGACGTCGTTGAAAGCCGTGTAGCCGAGCACGTAATCGTAAGCGCGATCGGCGCTGACGTTCTTCGCGCGACGGCCGATGACGACTGCGAGCTCTGCTTCATAATCGACTTTCTGACTCGTTCGCGGGATCACGACGGGTTCGCCGGGAGCGATCACCGCGCTCGAAAACTTCGAGAAGACGATGGGTTTGTCCGGCAAAGGCAGGTTGCTCTCTTTCGCGTGATCGCGATAGTTGAGACCGATGCAGATCAGTTTGCCCGGACGGGGCACGGGCGCGAACCAGTACGCATCGCTCGCCGCAACGAGGCAGTCTTGTTGCTTCAGTTGGTCCAAAACGCTTGCGTCGCGTTCGACGCTGTCGTAGATCTCGCGCGCTTTTTGCAACCATGGACCATCGAGGTCAAACCAGGACAGGGGATTTTGCGGATGGTCGGAAGGATCGAAGAGACGTTCGCAGTCGAGGCGGTAGCGCGTGTCTTCGCCGCCGTGGTAGAGGATGATCGCCGGGCGCGGAACACTCCACTTTGTTTCGGCGGTGGCGATGGAAATGATGTTCATCAGTTGTTTTCGACAATAAAAACGTAGAGCTCCTGTGGGCCGTGAACGCCGATCGCGAGCGTTAGTTCGATGTCGGCGGTGCGTGACGGGCCGGTGATGAACGTGATCGCGGGACTGACTTCGCCGCTGCTTTGCAACATCGCGAGTGTTTCGCCCAACGTTGCGTAGATGCGCGACGCGTCGAGTATCGCGATGTGCACCGGCGGCACGAGCGAGACGAGGCGGTTTTGTTCTACTGAGGAGTCGAGCACGAGCGTGCCCGTTTCAGCGATGCCCGCCTGCGCCCTCGTGATGCCGACGTCGAAGTTGAATAGATCTTTTGTCGGTGGCGGCGCCTCGGAAGTCGCGACTTTCTTTCCGTCAGTGATCGGCTTTAAAGCCTCAGCAAGTTCAGCTTCACTGTGAACTACAACGCAGTGACCCTCCACCGCTTCGAGGTTGCGCTTGAAGTCGTCGATGATTGAAGCCACGGCCCTTTGGGACACGGATTTACACGGATCGGTGTTCATCTGTGTTTCAGGACCATCATGAGACACGCTTTGAGCAAGGTGCGTGCGAATGGATCGCATGATCTCAGTGCGTGCGTCGCCAGTGTTCACGAAAACTCTCCGTCTCGATTGGACGCAGGTCGCGTCCGCTGGTCCAGGGTTTCAACGGCAGCGCGAACCAACGTTGCCACAGACGCGCGCTCGCAGCAGCGCGGCGGTATAGCCACGGGCGCGTCATCACCAGCGCCCACACTTTAAATGCCAACCGCTCACCGCGCCGGCCACGCGGCTGCTTGCTGCTGATCTCGCTGCGAAGATGCAACAACAGCCGCGGAATGTCGATCTTCACCGGACAAACTTCGCGACACGCCCCACACAAAGTCGACGCATACGGCAACTGCGCCGTCTTCTCAATCCCGATCAACTGCGGCGTGATCACCGCACCGATCGGCCCCGGATAAACGGAGCCGTACGCGTGCCCGCCGATCTGCTGATATACCGGACACGCATTCAAACACGCGCCGCAACGAACGCACGCAAGCGACTGCCGCGTCACCGGATGGGCCAGCATTCGCGACCGCCCATTGTCGAGCAGGACGATGTGTAACTCCTCCGGCCCTTCATCACTCGCCTTGCGCTTCGTGCCCGTGATGAACGACTGATACGCGCTCATCGCCTGCCCCGCGGCGGAACGCGGCAACAGCTTGAAGAACACATCGAGATCCGCGAAACGCGGCAACAATTTTTCAATCCCCATCACCGCGATGTGCATGCGCGGCAGACTTGTCGTGAGCCGAATGTTGCCTTCGTTCTCGACGATCACGATCGTGCCGGTTTCGACGATGCCGAAGTTGACACCGCTAATGCCGATGTCGGCCGTGGCGAACCGTTCGCGCAACGTCACGCGCGCGGTGCTGGTGAGTTGGTCCACGTCGTCAGTCGGCGGCATGCCGAGCTCGGTCGTGAACAGTTCCGCGACCTGGCGCTTCGATTTGTGAATCGCGGGCGCGATGATGTGCGAGGGTGTTTCACCCGCAAGCTGAATGATGTACTCGCCGAGGTCCGTCTCGACTACTCGCATGCCGGCGCGTTCGAGCGCGGTGTTGAGATGAATCTCTTCCGTCGTCATGCTCTTGCTCTTGACGACGTTGCGCGCGCCGCGCGCGAGTGTGAGCCCGCAGATGATGTCGTTCGCTTCGGCGGCATCGCGCGCCCAGTGAAACTTCGCGCCGCGTCGCTCGGCGTTCGCGACAAATGTTTCGAGATACGTGTCCAGATGCAACACCACGTCATCTTTGATCGCGCGCGCCTCGCTGCGCAGCTCTTCCCAATTGTCGAGACTCGCAGCAGCTTCGCGTTGCTTGCGGCCGAAGACCGTCGTCGCATGCCGCAGCGCCCCGCGCAACTGCGCGTCATTCAACGCAGCCTTCGCATTCTCGCCAAACGTTTCGCTGCTTAACTGACTCATCTGTGGTTTAGTAATTCCGCCAAATGCATTGCGCGAACACTCGAACCCTTCCGCGACAACCGCCCACCGATCTGCATCAAACAACTCGCATCACCCGACACGACCGCATCAACGCCCGCACGTTCGATCGCTTCGATCTTCTGATCGAGTATCGCGACCGAGATCTCCGGATACTTCACCGAAAACGTGCCGCCAAAACCACAGCACGCTTCCGCGTTTTCAATCTCGACAAACTCAGCGCCGCGCACGTTGCGAATCAATCTGCGCGGCTCGCTCTTCAAATTCAGATCGCGCAAGCCGTGACACGCGTCGTGCCACGTTAGCTTTCCCTGCCAACTCGCGCCCACGTCCTCCACTTTCAAGACGCGCACGAGAAACGAACTAAACTCGTGCGTGCGCGCGGCGACTGCGCGAGCGCGCGCCAGCCACTGCGGATCATCCGCGAACAACTCCGCGTAATGGTGGACCATCGCCGTGCACGATCCCGACGGGCTGACGATCGCGTCCGCCTTGCTCTGTTCAAAAACCTCAATGAACTTTCGCGCGACCTGTCGCGCTTCGTCGCGATAACCCGTATTGAACGCCGGCTGTCCGCAGCACGTCTGCCGTTCGTCAAACTCAACTTCGCAACCAACACGCCGCAGCACCTCGACGCAACTCGTCCCGATGCTGCTCCACATTTGATCGACCAGGCAGGTGACGAACAACGAAACCTTCACAACACCCTTCACGTCTAAAGATACTTTTCCCAATGACCAAGA
Source organism: uncultured Blastocatellia bacterium (assembly GCA_946480785.1). The sequence goes on from CAMLLD010000004.1 coordinate 98,524, forward strand.
ATCGCGCGCAGTTCGTCCAGCTCCGGCGCAGTCACATCTACCAGCGGCGGCCGCACTGGACCACCGTTCAATCCAATCAGGTCCATCATCGCTTTCATCGCCGACACCTCATAACCGCGCCGGCGCGAACGCAGTTCGTAAAGCGGGATCACGCAAGTCTCCAACAACTCCGCTAACGCTTCCGTGTCGTTCGCCGCAGCCAGCTCATGCAGCTTCAACGAGAGCGCGGGCGCAACGCTCGCGATGCTCGAAGTGAACGCGCGAATTCCGGTGCTGTAGTAAACACCGACCATGTCGTCGCCCGCGCCGCCAATCCACACGAGACGTTCGCCGACGCGATGCATCAACGATTGAAGCTGGCGCATGTCGCCGTGACCGTCTTTCCACGCCACCAGATTCGTGAGCGACGTCAGACTTTCAACCATCTCGGGCGTGAACCTCGCCCAATCGCGACTGTAGACGATCATTCCGAGTCGCGTCGCCTTGGCGATCGAGCGGTAGTATTCAAACAGGCCCTCGTCGTCCGCTAGTTGATAGTAAGGCGGAAAAACGAGCAGTCCGTCAGCGCCGGCTTTCTCCGCGGCCTGGGCCATCTCGACGCCGAGCCTTTGTCCGAAACCGACACCGGCGATGACGGGCACGCGATCTTCCACCGCAAGCGCGGTCAGTTCGATAACGCGCAGATACTCAGCGGGCGTGAGCGAATACATCTCGCCCGTCGCGCCCGCGGCGACGATCGCCGAGACGGGATACTCGAGCAACTTGTTGAGGTTTACGTGCAGCCCCGGCAGATCGAGCGAGAGGTCGTCTTTGAACGGTGTGACCGGAAACGCGATCACGCCGGAGAGTTTGTTCCGCAGCGTGTTAGGGTGCATGCGTTCCAGATTCTACTTCACTGACGAAGTTTCTAACGAGCTTTCGTTCGTGCTAATTTATGACTTCCACTGAACTACTTCTTATCAAGACGTTTCTGGAGAAATGTATGAATTCGAGTAGACGAAAGTTTCTGAAGGGCGTCGGTATTGCGGGTGCGGGCGCGGCGCTTGCCGATCATTTATTAGTTGAGACGCAGGCCAACGACTCGGAAGCTACGCCGCAGACAATCTCGGGCGCGACGAAGATCACGCTCGACGTGAACGGACAAGCGCGCAACGTCGAAGTCGAGCCGCGCACCACGCTGCTCAACGCTCTGCGCAATCATCTCGAGCCTGCCGTCACTGGACCAAAGCTCGTCTGTGACGTCGGCACGTGCGGCGCGTGCACCGTTCTGCTCGACGGCAAACCTGCGTATTCGTGTCTCGTGCTCGCCGTCGATGCGACGAACAAAAAGATCACGACTGTGGAAGGTCTCGGCTCGTCGGAAAAACCGAACGCGGTACAGGCAGCTTTCGTCGAGCATGACGCGTTGATGTGCGGCTTCTGCACGCCGGGCTTCGTGACCACGATCTCGGCTTACCTGAAGAAGAACCCGAATCCGTCGCTCGATGAAGTGCGCGAGGCGTGCAAGGGAAACTTCTGCCGCTGCGGCACCTACCCGCGTGTTTTCGAAGCCGCACTCGCCGCTGCTAAAGCTTCGTCGTCATCGTCTTCGCAGGTTTAAGGAACGAACATGCAACAGCAACCACAAGCGACTCCAGCGCCGTCACCAAAACCGAAGAAAAAGATCCGCGTACCGCGCGTTATCAACGGCGTCGAACAGATGGTCGAGATCGAAGTCGACGCGGACAGCGGCCCGGGTTGGGGACCAAACGACAAGCACACGCTGCTGAATCACCGCCTGACGCGTGTCGATGGTCCACTCAAAGCCGCGGGCGCGGCGCGTTACACCTACGACCAGCGTCTGCCGGGAATGCTTTACGGCCGCATTCTTCGTTCGCCGCACGCACACGCGCGCGTCACGAAGCTCGACACTGAAGCCGCGTTAAAAATTCCGGGCGTAAAAGCGATCGTGCCGGCGCCGTTAACGGAAGTGCGCTTTGCCGGCGCGCCCGTGGCAGCCGTAGCGGCGACGACGCCCGAGATCGCGGGCGACGCATTGCGCGCCATCAAAGTCACTTACGAAGTGCTGCCGCACGTGGTCCATGCGGAAGCGGCGGCCCGCGCGGACGCGCCGAAAGTCGTCACCGAAGAAAACAATCTTCAGGAGAAAGCGAAGAACGGCGATCCGGACAAAGCTCAAGCCGCTTTCGCAAACGCAGACGCGATTGTCGAAGCGGAATACACGACGCCGCGCGTTCATCACGCCTGTCTCGAAACGCACGGCATGGTCGTCGATTATCGCGGCGGCGATACGGCCACGGTCTACGCTTCAACGCAGGGCACGTTCACGATTCCGGCCGACGCGGCGAAGGAGTTGGGACTCGGCGAGAGTGCGGTCGAATCGCGCGTCGAGCACATGGGCGGCGGGTTTGGTTCGAAGTTCGGCATCGGCACGGAAGGCATGTTCGCTTGCCGCTTGTCGAAGGAAACGAAAGCGCCGGTGAAGTTGATGCTCACGCGCTACGACGAGTTCGTGATGGCGGGCAATCGCGCCGGCTCGATTCAGAAGTTGAAAGCAGGCGTGAAAAACGACGGCACGATCGTCGCACTGAAAGCGACTCAGTATCGTCTCGGCGGTATCGGCCAGGGCTCGCAAGCGGGCCAACCGTACATCTACAGCATGGGCGACACGTATCGCGAGATGTATGCGCTGCACACGAATGAAGATTCGGGAATCGCGATGCGCGCACCCGGCCATCCCGAGGCGTCCTTTGCGGCCGAGTCGCTCGTCGACGAACTCGCGTACAAGATCAAGATGGATCCGATCGCGTTTCGCAAAAAGAACTTGCGCGACGAGGTCTATCACCGGCAGCTCGATCGCGGCGCGAAAGAGATCGGCTGGTCCAGACGCAATCCCGTTGCGGGTGGGAATCCTGGTCCATTGAAACGCGGTATCGGTTGCGCCGTCGGGGTGTGGGGCGGCGGCGGCAACAATCAATGCAAGGTTGACGTGAGTGTCGCGCGCGACGGTTCGGTGCTGGTCGCGGTCGGCACGCAGGATCTCGGCACCGGCACACGCACCTACACGCGCGCGATCGTCGCTGAAGAATTCGGGCTCGGCATCAACGATGTGAAGGAGCAGATCGGCAGTTCGAAACTCGGTTCGGCGAATCCTTCGGGGGGTTCGACGACCGCGGCCTCGCTCTCGCCATCCGTGAAAGACGCCGCGATCAAGGCGCGTCTGATGCTCGCCGAACGCGTCGCGCCGTTGCTCGGTAATCCGAAGCCTGAAGAAGTCGTCTTTGCGAATGGCAACGTCAGCGCCGGTAGTCAATCGCTGTCGTGGAAACAAGCGAGCGCGGCGCTGCCTGCGGCGGGCATTACGGCCCACGGGGAGTGGCGCGCGGATTTGCAGTCGCGCGGTATTCACGGCGCGTGTTTCGCGGAAGTGGAAGTGGACGTCGAGACTGGACACATCAGGCCGATCAAGATGGTCCACGTGCAGGACGGCGGCTTGCCGTTGAATCGGCTGACGCTCGAAAGCCAGATCAACGGCGGGATGATCCAGTCGCTCGGCATGGCGTTGTGGGAAGGCCGTGTGATGGACGCGCAACTCGGCATGCAACTTAATCCGGGTTTTGGTGATTACAAACTGCCGGGCAGTCTCGAGATGCCGGAGCTTGTGCCGATCATTGACGACGACGACAAACGCGAAGCCGTGATCGGCATTGCGGAAGGCTGCATCATTCCCGCGGTCGGCGCGCTCGCGAATGCGGTGTTCAATGCGACCGGCATCCGCGTCCGCGACCTGCCAATCACGCCGGACAAGATCTTGATGGGGAAAACAGTATGAAGACGTTTGAGTGGACCAATCCGACTTCGCTCACCGAAGCAGTGAAGCTGTTGGGCGCGCCCGGCGGAGCGACGGACATTGACGAAGCGCCGCGGCCGATTGCCGGCGGGCAGGATCTGTTGACGACGATGAAAGATTACACGTCGCGTCCGGCGCGGCTCGTCAATCTCAAGCACATTCCCGGGCTCAATCGCATCACGCTGAATGCGCGTGGGCTGACAATCGGCGCGCTCGTTACTTTGAACGAGCTCGAGGAACACGAAGGCGTGCGCAAGAGTTTTCCTGGTTTGTCTCAAGCTGCGCATTCGATCGCGACGCCGCAGATTCGGAATCTCGGCACGGTCGGTGGGAATCTCTGCCAGCGTCCGCGCTGCTGGTACTTCCGGCTCGAAGAAGTCGTCTGTTTGAAGAAGGGCGGCTCGGAGTGTTATGCGGCGAAGGGCGAGAACAAGTACAACGCGATCATCGCGGGCGGGCCGTCGTACATCGTGCATCCGTCGGATCTCGCGCCGATGCTGGTCGCGCTCGGTGGGCGCGTAGCAGTAATGGGTGCGGCGGGAAAGCGCGTGATTCCGCTCGACAAGTTTTTCACGTTGCCGTCGGAGGGAAATATCCGTCGTGAGAACGTGCTGACTAACGACGACATCATCACGGAGATCTTTGTGCCCGCGTCGGCGCTTGCGGCGCGCTCGACTTACTTGAAGTTTAAAGAGCGTGAGTCGCTCGATTTTGCGCTGGCGTCAGTCGCTGCCGCACTGCAATTGGGATCAGACAAAGCGGTGCGTGACGTGCGGCTGGTGCTTGGTGGGGTGGCGCCGATACCGTGGCGCGTACCGGCGGCGGAGAAGTTTCTCGTCGGAAAACAGTTGAACGCGGACGTGCTTAACGAGGCGGCGAAGATCGCACTTGCGGAAGCGAAGCCGCTCGAGAAGAACGCGTACAAAGTGCCGCTGGCGCAGACGCTCGTGCGTCGTGCGTTGGCGAAGGCGGGAAACGTTGGATAGGGGGATTGGAGTTATGGCGAACGAACTGAATGAGACAACAGCGGGTCGTGAAGTGACTACGACAACCGAAGCCCCTCCGGTGCTGTCACCGTTTTGCGGCTCGTTGCGTTCGAAAAAGTTCTTCCTGCTAGATCGTCTTGCGTCGAGCGCGGAGGATTATCTCGACGCCGCGAACCACGTTTGGTGTTGTGAGACGCAGGAAGTGATCGGTCCCGACAACCGGCGCGTCGAGCCGAACGCCTGCGGCCCCGGCCGCGCGTGCTACAGTTCCGCCGTCAAGGGCGTATAATCCGAGTCATCTGTGTTATCTGTGGTTTGTTTGCGGAGGTAAGAGCAATGAAACGAGTGTTGTTTGCGGTAGCGGTGATGGTGGTTGCGCTTTGCGCGCTGGTCTTCAGTTCACAGGCCGAGAACGTCAGCCTGCGCGGCGACTATGTTGAAGTGCGCACCGCGAGCGTGTTCGCCGGCGCGTGTCACTACAACGGCGAAGTCGTCACGACCGGCCGCGACGCGATGATGGCGTGGAACGTGACCTCCGGAAAATGGCAGGGCGTGGATCTCAGCGGCGTACGCGCCCTCGCGATCATCACGTCCGACGCGAACCTCTCCGAAAACAACGCTGCCCGCTCTTCGGAAATCATCATCGACTCGGGCGCTTCGCAAACACAGTCGCAAGCGCTGCTCGACGCACTCAAAGTCAAATACGCCGCGACACTCGGCAACGTCGTCACTGTGCGCAGTGCGCCGATCAAGTTCGATCACAAGGGCCGCACTTACGCCGTCGCCGCTGACGACGCGACGATCAACGTCGAAGCGATGCCCAACGATCTCTGCTGCAAGATGCCGAACCTCGTCTGGTACTCACCGCTCGTGGGACTCGAAAACCGCAAGGTCGGTTACACCGTCAAAGCCACTTACTCGGGCAAGACCATCGCCACGCCGTGGTCGCGCTCCGGCGAGAACAGCGCGTTCTACGGCAGCTTCTCTCTCTAATAGAAGCGACTGCTCGAGACGTTCTCAATCGGCGCGATAGATCTCGGCGCCTTCAATATCTCTGAAAATGTGGCGCAGCCCGCGTCGCTGGTGCGACAACGCGATGATGTACGTGTCACCGGGATACTTGATCGTCTTCGCTAACTGGCTCACCAACTTCTTGTCGCGCCCATCCAGTTGCAAACCAGACAACACTCGTTTCGAAGTCACGCCGAGAACATAGCTCGGTACGTCCGGCACATGTTGGCAGATCTTTCTCACGAGATACGCTGATCGCAGCAACGGCACGTTGGCGAGTTGCGCGCGCAGCGCCTCGAGCGCTTCGTTCGTCAATCCGTGCGGGACGAAGTCGTCCTTGATCGTGATGGTCCGGCGCTCCTGTTGGGCCAACTGGAGCTCGTAAAAATAATTTTCCGCACAGCGCCGATACTTCTCTGCTTCCGCGCCGCGTTCGCGCGCCATGAGAAACGAGTAGATCGCCTGACAACCCTCAGGCACCATCCCGACTTCTTTTTCCATCGCCAGTTCCAGGTGGCTGATACCGGCTTCATCGCCCTGCTGTAACAACGCGATTCCGAGTGCGTAGTTTGCGCACGCGTGATCCGGCATCAACTCCAGCACTTCACGCAGCAGCGGAGCGGCAGCGATATTGCCCTCTATGCCACCCACGTAGCTCGCGCGTTGCCAACGCTCGTCAACACTCAAGTCAGCCGCCGTCTTCTCCGCGAGCGTGGCCAATCCCTGCTGTGCCTCAGTGACAAACTTGTGCCGCTCAGTCCACGAGTTCGCGATCTCTTCTTCCCAGAATTTGTTCTGGCGTTCGATAAAGTCGGAGGGAACACGCGCGAATAGCTCTCGATCGCCGAACAGTTCACCGCCTGTGATCGCGAACGCGTTCAAGTCAGCCGTCTCACGCACGTTCGTGTAGCCAATCGCGGCGAGACGATCCGCGAGCGCCGGATGAGTGTCGTCATAACGATGCCGTGCGGTCAGTGACTCAGCGAACCACGCCTGCGCCTTGTCGAGCGCCAGCGGCTGGCGCAACGTCTGCAGCAGCTCGGCGAAAGCATCGCGCGGCGGTTGTGGCTCGGTGTCTGCGCGGCGGTGGACCGCCGGCCAGAAGTCTTCGTTGAGCGCTCGTGATTTCAATTCGAGATTGATCAAAACGCGCGCGGCGGTTTCTTTACCCGCAACCGCAACGGCCCAACGATCCGCTTCGTATTCCTGAGCGCGCGCGAGTACGAATGAGTAAGCCGAAAAATAAGGCGCGTACCAGTTGAAGAAACGTTGAAACACTTCCAGGCCGTAGCGCGGATGCTTTTTTACGTTTTCGAGTATCTGCGTCCACGTTTGTCGCACGCGATAGATCCAGCTCGCGAACTGTCCGTGACGGCCCGATAGATGTCCGAACTCGTGCGCGAGCACGGCGCGAATCTCAGCCGGCGACATCGACGCCAGCAACGGCAAGCCGACGCGCAGATAATTCTCGTGCCAGCCAAACACTCCGAGCGACGGCCGTTGCACGATGCTCGCGTTGTATTCGCGCGTCAACAAAATCTTCCGCAGCGTTGGACCACCGGTGGCGGCGCGCACTTCCTGCACCAACTCAAACAAACGCGGCGCGTCGTCGTAGTTCACTTCCTCGCCTTCCGGTTCGGGAAACTCGATCCACAAGGACTGCGCGATCAGAAAAGCCGCGCCAAGGAGCAGCACGAGCACCTGAATGATCAGGTAGTTGATCGCGCGCAGATAAATGAGGGTGAGAACGACGACCAGGATAAGGACTAACGCGCCGAACAGCGATAGATAACCAAGCGCCGCGAGCAGTCCGACGCGGAGCCGATAGGTGTCCGGGTGCTGGCGTTCGTAAACTTCCAGCTCCTCAACGAAGGCGACGAATTCTTTCTCCTCCATCAGCGTCCTCTTAACACGACCGCCGCAATCGCATCAACAATTTTCAGTTGGGATATTAGTGAACGCGCGCCGCCCGCCTAGTGAGTCAAACGCACCACGCAGTAAAAAGAATTTATCTTCGCATAAAGATTATAGCTTTGACTCCTGGCCCAACTCTCCTTAGCATCCTCCCTTGCCCACAGGAGGAGCTCCCATGCCACAAAGCCGCATCAGCATTTTCGACACCACTCTTCGCGACGGCGAACAGTCGCCCGGCTGTTCGATGGACCTGCGCGAAAAGGTCCGAATGGCGGAAAAACTCGAGGAACTCGGCGTAGACATCATCGAAGCCGGGTTTCCGATCGCGTCCGACGGCGACTTTGCGGCGGTGCGCGCGGTCGCGACGCAGTGCCGTGAGGCTCGAGTCGCGGCGCTGTGTCGCACCGCCGAACAGGACGTCGCGCGCGCGGCTGAAGCATTGTCGCGCGCGGTGCATCCGCGCATTCATACGTTCTGCGCTACGTCCGACATTCATCTCGAACACAAACTCAAGAAGACGCGCGCTGAAGTAATCGAGATGACGCGCATGGCTGTCTCGCGGGCCTACAGCTACGCCGAAGACGTTGAGTTTTCTGCCGAAGACGCGACGCGCAGCGACATCGATTTCCTGTGCGAAGTGCTCGACGTTGCGGTCGATGCGGGGGCTTCGGTGCTGAACGTGCCGGACACAGTTGGTTACACAACGCCGCCGGAGATGGCGCGCCTCGTCCAACAAGTACGCGAGCGTGTCGTGCGAGACAGAGACGTGATCGTCAGTGTTCACTGTCACAACGATCTAGGTCTCGCCGTGGCAAACAGTCTCGCGGCAATCGAAGCTGGCGCGCGGCAAGTTGAATGCACGGTGAACGGCATCGGCGAGCGCGCGGGCAATGCGTCGCTCGAAGAGATCGTGATGGCGTTGCATGTGCGCGCCGATCGTTTGCCGTTCGCGACGGGCATCGACACGGCACAGCTTTATCCCGCGAGCCAGTTGCTGTCGAGCATCGTCGGTTTCGACGTGCAACCAAACAAAGCCATCGTCGGGCGCAACGCGTTTGCGCACGAAGCGGGCATTCATCAGCACGGCGTGATCAATAATCCGCTGTGTTATGAGATCATGACGCCTGAATCCGTCGGCGTGCCGGCAAACTCGCTCGTGCTCGGCAAACATTCGGGCCGTCACGCGCTGTCGCTGCGTTTCATGGAACTCGGGTACGATGTTACCGCGGCCGAACTCGACGCGGCTTACCGAAAGTTCACCGATCTAGCCGACAAGAAAAAACGGATCTACGATCAGGATCTGATTTCTTTACTGAGCACTACAGCCGCCGCGGCGGCCTGAGGTTTTACGATGAGATTAAGGATTACGGTTCTTCCCGGGGATGGCATTGGACCAGAGGTTACGGCCGAAGCGGTGCGCGTGCTGCACGCGATTGCCGCGATTCACGGCCACCGTTTCGAATTCGAAGAACATGCCATAGGCGGCCGCGCGATTCGCGAGTTTGGGTCGCCGTTGCCGACAAAGACACTCGATGCGTGCCTCGCCAGCGACGCGGTGCTGCTCGGCGCAGTCGGCGCCCCCGAATTCGATCGTGTGCCGCCGAATCAACGGCCCGAAGCGGGCTTGCTGCTGTTGCGGCGCGCGCTCGGTGGGTACGCGAATCTGCGCCCGGCGATCTCGTATGCGCCGATCGCGGCGTGCTCGCCGTTGCGCGAGGAGATCACGAGCGGCGTGGACATTCTGTTCGTGCGCGAGCTGCTCGGTGGTTTGTACTTCGGCGAGCCGCGCGGAATTGCAGACGCGAACGGAACGACTGTCGCCACCAACACGATGAGCTATTCGGTCGAAGAGATCGAACGCATCGCACGCATCGCTTTCGCAGCCGCGCGCAAACGGCGCGGCAAGGTCACGTCTGTCGATAAAGCGAACGTGCTTGAAACGTCGCAGCTTTGGCGACAGACAGTCACGAGCATCTCTCGTGATTATCCGGACGTTACGTTGGACCACTTATTGGTCGATGCGTGTGCGATGCACTTGATCGCCAACCCGCGCCGCTTCGATGTTGTGCTGACCGAGAATTTGTTCGGCGACATTCTCTCCGACGAGGCTGGTGTGATTGCCGGCTCGCTCGGCATGCTCGCGTCCGCGACGATCGGCGGCGACGTGGGACTCTACGAACCGATTCACGGTTCCGCGCCCGACATCGCGGGGCGAGGCATCGCGAATCCGTGCGGCGCGATTGCGTCGGCCGCGATGATGTTGCGCCACTCAGCGCAGCTCGAGCAGGAAGCGTGTGACATCGAGCTCGCGATCGAGCACGTGATCGAGGCCGGTTATCGCACGCCCGACATCGCGACAGGCACGGGCGGTTATCTCGCTTCGACCAGCGAGATGGGCGAGCTGATCTGCCAGGCCGTAACTGAAATCGCTGACATGCGCCACGCGTATCACGCTGTCTAAACATCTGTGAAATCCCTGTTCGATAAACTCTGGCAAGCTCACGTCGTGCGTGAGGCGCAGGGCGAGCCGACGCTGCTCTACATCGATCTGCACCTAATTCACGAGGTCACGTCTCCCCAGGCTTTCGTCGGTCTCCGCCAGGCGGGCCGCAAGGTGCGCCGTCCGGATCTGACCTTCGGCACGGTCGACCACAACGTGCCGACCACCGACCGCAGTCTGCCGATCGCCGATGCGGTCGCCGCCAATCAAGTCGAAACACTGCGGCGCAACTGCAAAGAGTTTGGGATTGAGTTGTTCGACATTCACTCGCCCGAACAGGGCATCGTGCACGTCATTGGACCAGAGCTTGGTCTGACGCAGCCGGGCATGACGATCGTCTGCGGCGATAGTCACACGAGTACGCACGGCGCATTCGGCGCGCTCGCGTTTGGCATCGGCACGAGCGAAGTCGAACACGTGCTGGCGACGCAGTGTCTGCCGCAGAACAAGCCACGCACGATGAAGGTTGAGGTGAGCGGCTCGTTGCCCGAAGGTGTGACGGCGAAGGATCTCGCGCTCGCGATCATCGGCCGCATCGGCACTGACGGCGCGACCGGTTATGTCATCGAGTACACGGGCGCAGCGGTGCGCGCGCTTTCGATGGAAGGCCGCATGACATTGTGCAACATGAGCATCGAGGCGGGCGCGCGCGCGGGCATGATCGCGCCTGACGAGACGACGTTTGCGTATTTGAAAGGCCGGAGATTCGCGCCCGAAGGTTGGGAAAGAGCGTTGGACCACTGGCGCACGTTTGTGAGTGACGACGACGCTATGTTTGACGCAGTGGTGGAGATTGATGCGTCGCGACTGGAACCGTTCGTGACGTGGGGCACGAGTCCGGGCATGGTTGTGCCGGTGACGAGTTGTGTGCCCGATCCGGCGGAGACGACGAACGCGACCGATCGCCAGGCAGCCGAACGTGCGCTCGAATACATGGCGCTCGCGCCGCACACGAGCATTCAGGAGATCGCGATCGATCGCGCGTTCATCGGCTCGTGTACGAACGCGCGGCTCGAAGATCTACGCGCTGCCGCCCGGGTGGTGAAGGGTTATCGCGTTAGTTCGTCGGTGAGCGCGATGGTGGTGCCGGGTTCGCAGGAAGTGAAGCGCGCGGCCGAGCGCGAAGGCCTCGATCGCATTTTTAGTGAAGCGGGTTTTGAGTGGCGCGAGGCGGGTTGTTCGATGTGTCTCGGGATGAATGCCGACGTTCTCGAACCGGGCCAGCGTTGTGCTTCCACGAGTAATCGCAACTTCGAGGGACGCCAGGGACGCGGCGGCCGCACGCATCTCGTGAGTCCGATGATGGCCGCTGCGGCGGCGATCAAAGGCCACTTTACGGACGTGCGCGAGTGGGAGTTTAAGTAAGGACATGCAGCCGTTCACGAAACACACCGGACTGGTGGCGCCGCTCGCGCGAGCGAACGTCGATACGGACCAGATCATTCCGAAGCAGTTTTTGAAACGCATCGAGCGCACCGGGTTTGGTGAGTTTCTGTTTTACGACTGGCGCTATTTGCCGGATGGTAGTGCAAACCCGGCGTTTGTGCTGAACGAGCCGCGGTATCGAGGCGCGTCGATTCTCGTCGCGGACAAGAATTTTGGTTGTGGATCGTCGCGCGAGCATGCGCCGTGGGCGCTGGGGGAGTTTGGGTTTCGAGTAATCATTGCGCCATCGTTTGCGGACATCTTCGCGAACAATTGTTTCAAGAACGGAATGCTGCCGATCGCGCTGCCGGTCGAAGAGATCATGAGCCGGGCAAAACAAATTGAGGGTTATGCGCTGACGGTCGATCTGGAAACACAGATGATCACGGATGAGAACGGATTGGCGGTTCGGTTTGAGGTTAGTGCTTTTCAGCGTTACTGCCTGCTGGAAGGGCTGGACGACATCGGACTCACGCTAAGACACGAAGAGGCCATCAAGGCTTACGAGGCCTCTCGATGACGTCGATTTCGCTGTAGAACGTGTTGCCCTCGTTGTCGTACAACTCCGTCATGTAACAATCAAATAGCAGGTAACGATACTTGCCTAAAGTTCCGCTCGCGTCTCTCACGCTGACGCCGTATTGTCCGCCGTCCTCACCTTGTTGCGGTAACGTGCTCACGGTCGCGATGAACTTCCACCCGCGTGTTGCCGGATCGATCCCGCGCTTCGGATTTAGATCGAGTTGTGGCTCGGTTCCTGCAGCGGCGTAGAGTTTGTACAACTGTGGACCACGACTGTTCGGATGCCACGAGTAAGAATTGATCTGTGCGATGTCGATGACGTTGCCGAGGTCCATGCGGAAGCGTCCGCCGGAACTCCCGGAATTGAAGAAGACGTTTGCGCCGGGATCGTCTTCGATGCTCGGCAAACGTCCGTCGATCAAAGCGGAGAGATCCGCGCTGTTGGGATCGAGATCGCCGTCGATGAGGGTGAGTTTCGCGGTTGTCGCGGCGTCGTTGGCGACTGGTGACGGTACGTCTTTGAATTTGAATTCGCGAGTCGCCGCGCCGTTGGGGTTGTGATTGACGACCACGATGAACGTGGTGCAAATAAGAAAAAATAGATTCAGGCGCATGTGAAACGGTAAAGCGAGACGTGGCGATAAACTTCGCTGGGACGCAACACCGTGCTCGGGAAGTTTGGGTGGTTGGGTGAATCGGGAAAGTGCTGCGGCTCGAGACACAAAGCCGCGTACTTGTTGTAGACCACGCCACGCTTGCCGCTGAAGCTGCCGTCGAGAAAGTTGCCTGAGTAGAACTGCATGCCTGGTTGGTCGGTGAGTATCTCCAGCACGCGTCCGGATCGAGGATCGTAAAGCCGCGCGCCCAACCGCAAAGAACTGTCGTGATCCTCCGACGCGCTCTTGCGAGCGAAATCGTTCAAGACGAAGTTGTGATCGTAACCACCGGCCGCTGCGAGATCTTTTCCGATCGCTTTGCCGCCACGAAAATCCCACGGCGTGTTCTCGACCCGCGCGATCTCGCCGGTAGGGATCAGGTCCTTCGAAACCGGTGTAAACGCATCAGCGTTGAGCGTCAACTCATGGCTCAAAATATCCCCGCCACCCGCGAGATTGAAGTATGAGTGGTTCGTTAAGTTCACGATCGTGGCGTGATCGGTCGTCGCGCGATAATCGATCTTCAGTTCGTTGCCGGCCAGCGTGTAGGTAACTTCCGCACGCAAGTTACCGGGATAACCTTCTTCACCATCATGGCTCAAGTACTCGAGCCGCAAACTCACAGCGTCACTGTCCGTCTGATCAATCACTTCCCACACGCGCTTATCAAATCCACGAAACCCGCCATGCAGATGATTCACGCCATCATTTTGCGTGAGCTGATACTCGATTCCATCGAGTGAAAACTTCCCGCGTGCGATGCGATTCGCATATCTTCCGATCAGCGGGCCAAAGTAAAGCGGATTCTGAACGTACTCGTCGAGCGTGTCGAAACCCAGCACCACGTCAGCGAACGATCCATTTCGATCCGGCACGAGCAGCGACACGACCGCGCCGCCATAGTTCGTGATCGCCACCTGAAACCCGTCCGTGTTCTTCAACGTGTAGATGCTAACGTCGCGACCATCCCTACTCCCGAAATGATTCTGCGTGATCACTTGCGCAACTCGCCGAACACGCGGTTCGCTTCTTCCAACGTTTCGATCGAACCGACGTCGTACCACAGCCCCGGCACTTTCCACACGTAGAACGGCACGCGCGGATAGAGCCATTGGACCAGGCGGCCCGGCTGATCGGGATTGTTTCCTTCGGCGATGTATTGATGAATCAACGGCAGGGTCGACTTGGGATAGTAGTAAAGCGCGATACCCGTGAGCGTGCTCTTCGGCTCCTTCGGTTTCTCTTCGAAATACGTGATGCGATTCTCAGCGTCGATCTCGATCGCGTTGTACTTCTTGATCTGTTCGAGATCGCCGACGTCGTAAACGCCCGTCACCGGCGCGTTCTTCTGCCGGCAGTAATCGCCAAACTCGGAAAGATCTTCGCTGAACAAATTGTCGCCGCCGATCACGATCACGTCGTCGTCGATCGCAAACTTCGTCAACACGAGATGCATGTCGCCAATCGCGCCGAGCTTGTTTGAGTCATCGGTGCTGCCGTCGTTGACGATCGTGAAACGGAAATGCAGGTCCGGACGATAGCCCTTGGCCCAGCTTTCAAAATGCGTGTCAAACTTCGCATTCGTGACGATGTAAGCCTGGTCGATGTAGCTGATGTCGGCGACGTTGTCGAGCACGTGCTCCATCATCGGCTTGCCCGCGACCGGCAGCAGCGGCTTGGGCTGATTGAGTGTCAACGGATAGAGACGCGTGGCATAACCCGCGGCCAGAATGATCAGTTTCATCGAATTTCTTCCGCCCCATTTGAAGCCTCGCAAACGTAGATCTCCGGCCTCAGTTTCGTGATTCGTTCGTACTCGCTCGCGACGTAACGCTTGAATTCTTCGACCCTTGCGACGTCGACCAAGTTCACTGTCGAACCGCCAAAGCCGCCGCCCGTCATGCGCGCGCCGTAAACGCCTGCGACTTTGTTCGCCAGCTCCACCATCAAATCCAACTCTTCGCTGCTAACTTCGTAATCGTCGCGCAAACTGCGATGCGACGCCGCCATCAACTCACCAAAACGATGCAGATCGTGTTGCTCCAACGCTTCGCCCGCCGCCAACACGCGCGCGTTTTCCGTTATCACGTGCAGGCAGCGACGATAAACCACTGCGTCAAGATCGCGGCCGTATTGTTCGAGCTGTGCGAGCGTCACGTCGCGCAGCGCCCGCACGTTTGGCAGGAACTGGGCCAGATGCTTTACACCAGTTTCGCATTGTGCGCGCCGTTCATTGTAAGCGTTCGACGCGAGCGCATGTTTCACCATCGTGTTGCAAATAACTAGGTTCACTGTGTCAGGCAGCGGCAGCAGTTTGTAATCGAGCGAACGACAGTCGAGCAGCAGCGCCCTTTGTTCTTTACCGAACAGAGACACGAACTGATCCATGATGCCGACACGCGCGCCGACGTATTCGTTTTCCGCTTGCTGACACAACAACGCGAGCTCGCGTCGATCGATCGTCACGTTTGAATTCGCCACGAGCGCGCACGCAGTCGCGACTTCGACCGCGGCAGAAGAGCTCAAGCCGGAACCGAGCGGCACTTCGCCGCGCAGCTCGAGCCGTGCGCCGCGCAAACGATGACCGGCGCGTTCGAGCATCACGGCGACGCCGATTGCGTAGTCGCTCCAGTGATGTTCAGACGCGCGCTGCGGCTGGTCCAGATCGAACTCGATCTCGTCGTCGAAGCGGTCGGATTTGATTTGCAGTTTGCGATCGTCGCGCGGCCAGAGCGTGGCGAACACAGACAGGTTGATCGCTGCCGGCATCACGAAGCCGTCGTTGTAATCGGTATGTTCGCCGATCAGATTGACCCGCCCGGGCGCGCGAAACTTTCGTGGAGAATCATTGTTGTGGGTTTGCGACATCGAGCACTATCCGCCACACGCCATTTTCGTTTTGCCAGATCCTGACATAGCTGCCGCGTTCAGTCACGCTGGCGGCGTTTGTGACTTCGTAAGTGCCGTAAGTGTAGCCGAGATCGCCGGAGTGCGAGACGTCGCCGCCCACGGTGGTCCAACTCACCTGTCCCTTCGCAGCTTCGAGCGCGTTGGCGGAGACGTTGCGGCCGAGGTAAGGGAGATTGCCAACGCGATAAAGGCGCACGTTGGGCGAGGCGTAAGACATGAAGGCTTTGACCAAACCGTGTTTGTTGCTGACGTCCAGGTATTTGCGATCCCAATCGAGCAGTTCGCGGCGCGCGATCGCAACGTCGACGCGTTGAATTTTTGCGGGTGGTTTTGGTTCGGACGGCTGCCAAAGCGTTTGTGGACCACCAGACATCGGATGACTGATGCCGAGATCTACGACAAACTTCCACGTGCCATCAGGCTGTTTCTTCCAGAGCGTGACGAAGTGGCCGTAGCCCGCGGGCTTCGCGTCTGAAACGTCTTCCTTGAACTCCCATGGTCCAGTGGTGAAACCGAGATCGCCCGCGGCGGCCATGCCGGCGAACGCCGGTTGCCAGGCGAGTAGCGGATGCTTGTCGGAAGGCGGAACGGGATGTTCGTTCATCCACTTCTTGCCGTTGACGGCTGTGGGCCGAAACAGGAGCCCGTCGTCGGCGATGAACGCGAGGAACGCGTCGCGCGTGTTCTTCTCCGCCGCCATGCGCGAGAACGCCTGTTCCGTTTGGACCATCTGCTGCAACGGCGTCTGAAACAATAGTGTAAGTAGCAGTAGTGCTTTCATTGGTTTTTAGAAAGGGCTCCAACGGCCGCAGCCAACACGCTTTCCGGTGTCCACTCGTCGATCGATCTCACTTCCGACAATCTTCCGCGGCTCATCACTGCGAGTCGATCGCACATCCCAAACAACTCCGGCAGATACGAGCTCACCATTAGCACCGCTTTGTTCTGCTCGGCGCAGGCGGCGATCGTTTCGTAAACCTGCGCTTTGCTACCGATGTCGATGCCGCGTGTCGGCTCGTCAAGCAGAAGCACGTCCGCGTCCTGATGCAACAGCCGCGCGAGTGCGACCTTTTGCTGGTTACCGCCGGACAACGAACCAACTGCTTGCTGCACGCCGCGTGTTTTGATCTTCAACGCGTTGACGAGTCGCTCGGCTTGTTTTCGTTGCGCACGTAAGTCGAGCCAGCCAAGACGCGAACAGGTGTCGAACTTGGTGACTGTTACGTTGTCCGCAAGCGATTGGTTCAGCGTCAAGCCGTCGCTTTTGCGATCCTCGCTAAGATAACCAAAGCCTTCGACGAGACGCATCGCGGGCGTGCTGCTTCGCCCGCGCAAAGCGTTTTTGTTGACTGCGATCGTGCCGCTCGTGGGTGGTTCGAGACCGAAGATCGCGCGCAGCAGCGGCGTGCGGCCGGAGCCCATGAGACCGGCGATACCGAGGATCTCGCCGCGACGAAGTTCGAAGCTCGCGTCTTTCAGCAGCGGCGGCGACGCGAGATTTCGGACGTCGAGAATCGTTTCGTGGATCGCGTTTTTGTTTTTGCGTTCGGGGAAAAGGTTTTGTTGCGCGCGACCGACCATCTTCGCGATCAGTTCGTCGTCGCTTGTCGTGGCGATGTCGCCGGTCGCGACGCTGCGTCCGTCACGCAAGACGGTGAAGCGATCCGCGATCTGGCGCACTTCTTCGAGGAAGTGGCTGATGTAGATCACGGAGATGCCTTCCGAGCTGAGGCGGCGGATGAGTTGAAAGAGGTTAGCGACGTCGTCGCGTTGCAGACTGCTGGTTGGCTCGTCCATCAGGATGATGCGCGCGCGTGCTGCAAGCGCCCGCGAAATTTCTACAATTTGTCGCGCGGCGACCGGCAGATCGCCGACGCGTTTTTCCGGACGGATATCGGCGTGATGAAACGTGCGCAGCACTTCGTTTGTGCGCGCGATCAGTTGCTCGCGATCGAGCCAGCCGAAGTGCGACGACTCGATGCCCATCAGCACGTTTTCGGCGACGGAGAGATGCGGGCAGAGGGAGAGTTCCTGGTGAATGAGCGCGATGCCGTTGGTGCGTGCGTCGAGTGGGCTCGTTGGTGAATAAGGATGGCCGTCGAGTTCAATGCGGCCGGCGTCGGGTTTTAGTGAGCCGGCGATCACGTTCATCAGCGTGCTCTTGCCCGCGCCGTTCTCGCCGATCAGCGCGTGCACTTCGCCCGGACGCAGTTCGAGATCGACACCGTCGAGCGCGATAGTTGGACCAAACGCCTTACGAATTCCTTTAAGCGAAAGCGCCGTCATAAGCCGTAGAGTAGTTGTGCGGGTTTCACCGTGTCACGTTCGTTCGAACCGGTGATAGCCAGGATGCGGATCTGATCGTTGTTCGGCAGCGTCAACGTCGTTGCGTTTACGGGTACGTCGATGGTGTAAGCAAAGAGGTACGAGTAAGCGTAAGCCTCGTTCGTGCCGGCCACCGTGTGATGGTGCGACGCGAACCACGCCAGTGGCGCGCGCTTGATGAAGCCGGGCGTGATGCCAGTCATCTCGCCGTAAGGATCGATGCGCGTGCGCGGTCGTTGCATCTGCGCAGCGATGTCCGGCGGCGTGTCGGGCGGCGGCGTGCGCGGCGGAATTTTTACTTCCACCTCTTTCCATTGCCGGTCGTACCACTGGCCGATGAAGCCGCCCCAGTTTTGAATCGTTAGTTCGTTCGACTCGTTGCCGATGCGAAACGTCGCCTTCTCGTCACCACTGACAGCAGCCGCAAGCACGTACAAACGGCGCGTTCCGGCGGGCAGTTGAATCGTTTGCCCATGCGGGACCAGGACGTTCACTTTTCCACTCGCAAGCTGAAACCTGATACCACCGTACGCCAGCTCACTCGGCAGCATCTCTGCCGGCAGCGTATTCCCTTCACCGTCAAATCCCGCCTTCAATCTCTCCCCGTCATTCGACGCGCCCGCGAGATCGTAAGGGAGGTTAATGGGGTTCGATTGCGGCACGCGCGAATTAAGAGCGGATTGCGACGCTAGCTTCAGGGCGAAGGTCCGTGGTTGATATCGCGTAAGGCTCGTGACGAGCTGACCTTTAACGATCTTCGGCGCGGGATCTCGCTTCGCGTCAGCAAGCGGTAGCTCCTGCGCGTTCACTTCGCGCGCCGCGATCACCGGTGCTGGAAATACGACGCGCACATCCGGCACGCCGCGCCCATCGAGCTCAACCATCCGCACGATCAACTCGTCCGAATCTTCCGCTTTCTTCAAGGCAAGCACGCGCACGCGATCCGTGTTCAAGCGCAGGATCGAAAATGTTTTTCCTAAACGTCCGGTGTGCTTCGAACTTTCAAACGCGATCAGCGACTGATTCAAACGCTGCGCCTGCCAATCGGTTCGCTCACGACGCCAGTCACCCTCGTGCGCGGCTAATCCATAATCAAATCGATGCCGGCCCCAGTCCTGTGTCGCCTGATCGGCGTAACCTGCGCGTGGACTAATGCCCGGCGTACGCAGCAACGTCAAGCGCAACGTCTTATCATCCGGTTTATCTGAGCCGTACTTACAATCGGAAAGAATCGTCACGCCAAACGCGCCGCTGCGATCCGTGAGATCGAACCACTGATGCGACGGCACCTCAAACTTCCGTTCGTCGTTATTGCCGCGTTCGATCGTGCCGATGTCCCAGTTGTACGTCGCCTTCGCATTCGCGGCGGTGAGCGGAAACGTGGCTTTCAAATTTGCATTGCTCGTCTTCCAGTCGATGACGTTACTAAACTCGACGCGATTGCCGGCATCGCCTGCCGACAAGCGCACGATCTGTAGATACCTCGATCCTTCAGTTTCACGCCTGACCTCGATCGCCACACGCGCCGGGCCGTCTTCCACCACGTGCATCTCCGCCGGGCCACTCACGTATGCGCGCGGCGCTTTCTGTTGATCGGACCAGTCCATGTTCCACGCGGGCCACTGCGTCGGCGTGTCGTTCTTGAGCGCGAGCCGCAGCGGCGCCTCGAGCAATTCGCGCTTCAGTTTCTTGTCGAAAATACTCGCGACGTCGCCATCGCGATTCAACTGCAAGCGATAACGCTGGTTTTCCAGCGACGAATCCGTCGCCTTCAGTTCCGATGGCTTCCGCAAGACACTTGGAGGTCCGAGCTTCACGTCGTAAACCGCGTAACCCACCGACGGCACGTGGGCCAGAAATAACAACTTCGTCGCATTGCCTTCATTACCAGCCACCTGCGCCGGAACCTCGCGGCCGTCAGGCCCGGTGACATGGACCACGTAAATTGAGCCAAGCGGCAACGACACCGTCGCCTCAACCACATCTTCACGCTCGATATTCAGCGGGTTGTAAACAACGATCGCCGCGCCGCGCGTCTGCGTGTTCAGCTCCGACGCGATTCCTTCCGTCGCACTCGTCAATACACCCGCAAACTGGTTCATCGCGATCACGTCGTCATTCCACGAAAACTCAAACGCTTTCGGCGTCGCCGTGCCCGGCAGGATGTCGTGAAACTGTCCGCCCATCACGAGCGTCCACGCATTGTTCAACCGTTGCTGCGGATACACACGACTGCCCAGCCACGCAGCGCCGACCGACGCCTTCTCCGCCGCATCAGCAAGCAGTTCGTTCTTGCGGTTCCAACGCTTTTGATAAGCCTCTGACGTGATCGAGCCCGCCGAATGATCCGTCAACAACAGATCGCCTTCGTAACGCGGCAAGCCTTTGATCTGCTCGGGACGAATGTTCAAAAACATCTGTTCGGAAGTTGACGACACGACTTTCAATGGACCATCGTTCTTCGCCAGGATCGATTCCAACATGCGCACGGAGTCTTCACGCGGCGAGCCGCCGGTGTCGCCGGTGCCGTAGTACTGATAGTCGGTGAACAGTCCACTCACGCGCCCGTTGCGTTGCACGCGTGCGGGCCAGTCGACCGGATTGTTGCGCGCATTCGGATCCGTGATGACGGGACTGCGACTGATGTCCTCTCTGATCTGGCCGCCGTAACTGCCGGGATTGAACGCCGCGATCACGCCGCGCCCGTCAGGCCCTTGCCACCAACCGACATTGAACGGAATCCCACGCGGCGTTTCTTCGATCGAGCCGGGGCCGCCGCCGGGCGCCGCCGAGTTCCACGTGAGTTTCTGCGTTGAGAATCCTTTGATCCCTGCGTGGGCCAGGATGCTCGGCAGCGAAGCGGGAAAACCGAAACAGTCGGGCAGCATGTACTCCGCGCTCGTCTTCCCAAACTCGCGCTGAAAAAATTTGTTGCCGTAAAGGATCTGGCGAAAGATCGACTCGGCCGACGCCGAGTTCACGTCGCTCTCCTCCATCGACGAGCCCGCCGGAAACCAGCGCCCGGCAGCGACGTACTGCTTCACGCGCGCGTAATCGCCCGGCCAGTATTCCTTCATCATGCGATAGCGATTCGCGCCGCTGAAGTTGAAGATGTAATGCGGATACTTCTCGAAGAGCGCGAAGTTGTCGTGCATCGTCTTCGGGATGTAATCGTTGATGACGCGCGGATATTCCCAACGCCACTGCGTGTCGAGATGCGCGTAGCCGACGACGTAGAGCGTCGGATCTTTGCTGAGATCTGTTTGGGCCTGCATCGGGCTGACGAAGAGCGCGATTAGAAGGAGAGTTAGGCAGCGCATGGCCGCGGATTATAAATCTTCAATTATCTTGACTAAAGATCTTCTTGTCCTTAAGGTGCGCGCATGCAAATTTCTTTTTCGGATCGCGTGCAGGTGCCGGAAGGCGTGCTGATCTCGAATGTTCAGGATGAGTCGGTGATTCTTAATCTCGACAGCGAGCGCTACTTCGGCCTGGACAACGTCGGCACGCGAATTCTGACCGTCCTTACTAACTCTGATTCGATCCAAAGTGCGTATGAGTCGCTGCTCGCGGAGTATGAAGTTGACCACGCGACGCTGCGGGCGGATCTGGTGGCGCTGATCGAAAGTCTCCTGCAACAAGGGCTCGTGCAAGTCTCCGCATGAGCGGAATCGTTGGCATCGTTAATCTCGATGGCGCGCCGATCGATCGCGATCCGTTGGTCCGGATGGCGAAGTTCATGTCGTTCCGGGGGCCGGATGGTGGAGAGATCTGGACTGAAAGCAACGTGGGTTTCGGCAACACGCTGTTGCGAAACGATGACTTCTGTATTACGGCAGACGCGCGGATTGACGGCTGTGAGAACAGGGATTTAACGGATGTAGAACGGATCCTTTTCGCTTACGAGAAGTGGGGTGAGGATTGTGTCGAGCATCTGATCGGTGATTTTGCTTTTGTGATCTGGGACAAGCGATCGCGACGGCTTTTCTGCGCGCGCGATCATTTCGGCGTGAAGCCGTTCTTTTACGCACGCGCCGGCAACACGTTCATCTTCAGCAACACCCTCAACGCGCTGCGACTTGATTCGCGTGTGTCGGATGAACTGAACGAAGCTGCAGTCCGCGATTATCTCGAGTCGGGATTGAATCAGGATCTGAGCACAACGATCTTTCGCGACATTCAGCGGCTGCCGGGCGGACACTCGCTCACGCTCGCAAACGGAGCGATTGCTACACGCTGCTACTGGAAACCGGCCGTTAAGAACAGGATTCGCTTTCGTAAGTCGCGAGAGTACGTCGAGCGTTTCGACGAACTGTTATTAACTGCCGTTAAAGATCGGCTGCGCACCGATCGCATTTCGATTTCGATGAGCGGCGGTCTCGATTCCACCAGTCTCGCCGCGATCGCGCGCGAACTTTTGCCGCAGCCCGCTGCAGTTAAGGCTTTCTCGACCGTTTACGACAAGTTGATTCCCGACGAGGAACGCCACTACTCCACGCTCGCGGCCTCGCATCTTCGCGTCCCGATTCAGCACTTGAACGCCGACAACCATTCGTTGTTTGAAGAACGCGCGCCACGTGATCTAGACGTGCCGGAGCCGTTTCTGCTCGGGCCGCTCGCGGGACAATTCAATGATCTGCTGCGACTGATGGCGGGTCACGCCCGCGTGGCGTTGACGGGTTACGACGGCGACGCGTTGATGAACGAGTCGCGTCGAGCGTACGTGAAGTCTCTTATAACTCGAAATTATGCCAACAGCAGACTCGCCACGATCAACTCGCTAAACTCGAAAGTGTGGGCGCCGTTATTCGAAGGTTACGATCCGGGCTCGACGCGCCTACAACTCGAAGTGCGCCATCCGTTCATCGACGTACGTCTCATTGATTACCTGCTCTCGATTCCCGCTGTTCCGTGGTGCAGCAAGAAACGGATCCTGCGCGACGCAATGAAAGATCGACTGCCACGCGCCGTACTGCAGCGTCCGAAGACACCTCTCACCAGCGATCCTGCACTTCAACTCGCGCGCCGCGCTGGTGTAAGATGGCTCGACCATTTTGAGGTCACGCCGCAATTAACGCGTTTTGTTAATCTGAATTCTCGACGATCGCAGGCGGAAGAAACTCCCAACGCGCTCTGGGCCAACTTGCGAGTGTTTGCGCTCAACCATTGGCTCGCACATTCTCTGCCGCTCGATCGACGAATGGTCGCCTAATCAACTGGAGCAAAGCATGGCACGGACACCAGAACCCGCTCAGCCACTTAATTCCGACCAGCCGAAGAAGCCTTACCACAAACCGGAAGTGATCGTTTACGGAAACATTCGCGAGATCACGCGCAACGTCGGCCCGAAGGGTAATCTCGACGGCGGCGGCGGCGCGGCCGCAGGACCAAAGACCGGAGCATGATCGGCAGCAAATGCATTACGGTTGCTCGATCTATGGTCTGGACGTTTTAGCCAACAGACCGATTCCCACCGTTCCTCATTCGCCGATCGCAACCGCGGACGTTCGCGTCTCTTTTGGCGTGCTGCCTGAGTGGCTCAACTCACTCGCACCCGAGCAGGTCGAGACCGTTTACGTCGCCGACTACGCGGACGAGCACGGCAATCCGGCGTTCGTGTTTGCCAGACTGCACGACGGTGATTTCTATCGCTTCACTTATGCCGACAAAACGGAATTTGTAGTCGATCGCGCCGGACGTGAGATCTGGACCACCTGGCTTGAGCCGCTGACGCTGGAAGATACGGCGACTTACCTGCTCGGGCCAGTGATGGGGTTCGTGTTGTTGTTGCGCGGGCTCGTGTGTTTGCACGCGAGCGCGATCGTCGTCAATGGCGTTGCGGTGGCGTTGGTTGGACCAGCAGGCGCGGGGAAGTCGACGACCGCTGCCGCGTTTGCCGCGCGCGGATTTAGTGTTTTGGCTGAAGACGTCGTGACACTAGACGATCGCGGAGACGACGATCGCGGCGAGACTTTTCTTGTGCGGCCCGCGTATCCCTGCATTCGTTTGTGGCCCGCTTCCGTCGCCGCGCTCTACGGTTCGCGATCCGCGTTGCCGCCGTTGACGCCGAACTGGGACAAGCTCTATCTCGATCTGACGCAGCGGTCCGGGCAGTTTGAAAACGAGCCGCGACGACTGGCCGCGATCTACTTGCTCGACGAGCGCAGCGACGATCCGCAAGCGCCGTTTGTTCACGCGCTCGATCCGGCCGCAGGCATGATGTCGCTGGTGGCGAACACGTACGGCACGAAGTTACTCGACAAGCACATGCGGGCGCGCGAGTTTGCGCTGTTGAGCCGAGTGTCGCAGCACGTGCCGCTGCGTCGTGTGACGCCGCACGCCGATTCGGCCGCGCTTCCGAAACTTTGCGATCTCCTCCTCGCTGACTTCGAAAACATTCATGTATAGCCTCCACTTTTACGGCGAGATGATGGGCGGCACTGCGCGAATCGAACCTTACGTCGAAGCGCTGCGCCGCGTAGTCACGCCTGATTCAGTGGTGATGGATCTTGGCTGTGGTCCTGGCCTGCTTGCGCTGCTCGCGTGTAAGTTCGGCGCTCGTCGCGTCTATGCGGTCGAGCCGGACAACGTAATCAACATCGCGCGTGAGGCGGCCGCGGCAAATGGTTTCGCCGACCGTATCGAATTTTTTCAAAGTTTTTCGCACGAAGTCACGCTGCCGGAGCCTGCGACGATAATCGTTTCTGACCTGCGCGGCGTGTTGCCGTGGTTCCAAAAACACATTCCGTCGATCGTTGACGCACGGCAGCGACTGCTTGCGCCGGGTGGTGTGTTGATTCCGCGGCGCGACACATTGTGGGCAGCGCTCGTTGAAACGCCCGAGCAGTATGAAAAGATCGTGGGGCCGTGGCGGAATCGGCTGTTCGACGTGGATCTTTCGGCGGGGCTTGCGCGAATCACAAACTCCTGGCGCAAGACACGAATCGAAGCCGGTGAGTTGTTGATGGAGCCGGTGCGTTGGACCACGTTGGACTATTACACCGTTGCCAGTAGTGATGTGCACGCGGAGATTTCGTGGCGTGCCGCTCGGCAAGGAGTCGCACACGGAGTTGTAGTCTGGTTCGACACTGAACTCGAAGATGGCATTGGGTTCTCGAATCGCCCCGGTGCGCCCGAGTTGATTTACGGCAACGCGTTTTTTCCGTTTCCACGTCCGGTTGAAGTCAAGGAAGGGGAGCGCGTCGCAATGAAGCTTCGCGCTGATCTCGTGCAGGACGATTACGTGTGGAGTTGGACCACGGATTTCACCAATCAAAAGATCGGATTTAAGCAGTCGACGTTTTATAGCGCACCGCTTTCGGTTGAACGTTTGCGAAAAAGTCATGCTCAATAAACGTCAGGAGCACGAGATACTGCTTTGCGTGGCGCGGCGCGAACTTGGCGTCGAGCGAGCGAGACTTCGGCAGTTGCTGAGTGAGGTTCGCGACTGGGAGTATTTAATGGCCGCCGCGAGTTATCATGGGTTGGCGCCGCTGCTTCACAAGCACGTGCATGAAAGCTGTGCTGATCTCGTTCCGGTTAACGCGCTCTCGCGGTTGAAGCAGTCTTCGCTCGCGAACACGCAAAACGTGTTGCACCTGGCGGGTAAGCAGTTGAAGATCGTGCGGCTGATGCGCGAGGGCGGTGTGCCGGTCGCGGTCTTCAAAGGGTCCGTGCTTTCGCAGATGGCTTACGGCGAGATCTCGTTGCGACAGGCGGGTGACATCGATCTGCTGATCCATCGCCAGCATTTTGCTCGAGCAAGAGTGTTGCTCGAATCTCTGCGTTACGAGATGACGCCGCAGCTAACCGCGACGCAGTTGGAATCGCATCTGAGGCATCACTGCGAGATACAATTCGTGCGTGACGATTGGTTCACCGTCGTCGATCTGCATTGGGGGCTCGCGCCGAAGAGTTTTGTGTTCAACCTCGAAACAGATGAAGTGATGTCGCGCTTGCAAACTGTCGCGGTGGCCGGCGCGGAGATCCAAACGCTCGCGACAGAAGATTTGATCCTGTATCTCTCGATGCACGGCGCGAAACATCTCTGGCGCGCGCTCGAATGGATCAGTTCGCTCGGCGAGTTGATTCGCGCGACCGACGCAATCGACTGGGACGTGGTTGTGGAACGCGCCGTGCAATCGCACGCGACACGCATGTTGGGCCTCGCGTTGCGACTGGTCGAGCGAGTGTCGAGAGTAGAAATTCCTTCGCACCTGCTACGAACGATTGATAAAGACGAGTCGATGAACAGAATGGCGGAGCAAGTAATCGCGCAGACGTTCGTCGCGTCCGGCGTTGCCGATTCCACGGAGACGAATCTCTACAACCTCAAGATCATGGACCGCAAACGCGATGCGCTCCGCTCTGCTCTGCGCGCGATCTTCATCCCGACCTTCACCGACTGGGACGCGCTAAATCTGCCCCCTTCCCTGCACTCGCTTTATTACGCCTATCGTCCGTTGCGTCTCTCGAAGGTCTACACGACCTCGCTCTGCCGCAAGCTGCTTAGATCGCGAGGCGCCGCATGACTACGACATTGAAGCCGCCGTTGAAATGGGCGGGCGGCAAACGTTGGCTCGTACCGCACCTCGCGCCGCTTTGGCAGCGGTATTCCGATCGCCGTTACGTCGAACCGTTTTGCGGCGGGCTCGCAGTCGTGCTCGGGTTGCAACCGGCGCGAGCGTTGCTCAACGACATCAATCCGCACCTCGTCAACTTTTATCGCCATCTGCAAAAGGGCGTGCAGCCGCGGATCGAGATGCGCAACGACGAAGAGCTCTTCTATCGCCATCGCGATCGGTTCAACGCGTTGATTCAAAACGGCGGTGCGAAGAGTCGCGAGGCGGCGGAGTTGTTTTATTATCTGAATCGCACGTGCTTCAACGGGCTTTGCCGGTTCAACAAGAGCGGCGAGTTTAATGTGCCGTTCGGGACGTACGCGACGATCAACTATGCAACCGACTTCAGCGGCTACGCGCCGGTGTTCAAGGATTGGGAGTTCAGCAGTGTGGACGTCGCGAAGGTCGGAATACAAGCAGGAGATTTCGTTTACGCCGATCCGCCATACGACACCGAGTTCACGACGTACAGTCCGGGTGGATTTTCGTTTGCAGATCAAGAACGCACGGCGGAGTTGCTGGCGAAGCATTCGGGGCCGGTCGTAATCTCGAACCAGGCGACACCGCGGATTGTCGAGCTTTATGAGGGCTTGGGTTTCGAGTTGAGTTATCTTGCTGGACCGCGGCGGATCAGTTGTACTGGAGATCGCACCGCAGCGCGCGAGGTGTTGGCGATTAAGCAATGAGTCAAGCGTGGTTACCGGATTTGGTCTACACAGATGGCCGGTTTCGGCCCGGTCTCGCAGTCGTGTGCGACGAGCGTGTGGTTGAGTTGAAGCGCGCTGACGAGGTCGTCGACGCGATTCGTCTGAAGAGCCGGGCGCTGCTCCCGGGGCTCGTGAATGCGCACTCACATGCGTTTCAGCGTGTGATTCGCGGGAGGACGGAGCGGCGTTCGCAATATACGAGCGATTCGTTCTGGACGTGGCGCGAGCAGATGTACGCGGCCGCGAATCGACTCACGCCGGAAGAGATCTACAGCGCTTCGCGCATGGCGTTTCTTGAGATGGCGCTCGCGGGGATCACCGCGGTTGGTGAGTTTCACTATCTGCATCACGCGCCGGGTGGTTCGCCTTATTCAGATCCGAATTTGATCGGACGTGAAGTGATTCGCGCGGCGCATGACGTGGGCATTCGCATCGCACTGTTGCGCGTGGCGTACGCGCGTGCGGGCTACCAACGCGAGCCGGATCCACGACAAGTTCGCTTCATCGAGAGCTCGCCGGATGTTTATTTAAAGAACCTCGAACAACTGCTGGCAGCACCGGAGTTGAAGCAGGGCGAGGCGTGGGTCGGGGTCGCGCCGCATAGTGTGCGCGCGGTGCCGCTTGATTACGCGAAGACGATTGTTGAGTTTGCGAAGGCGCGTGAGCTGGTGGTCCACATGCACGTCGCGGAGCAAACGGCGGAAGTCGCGGCGTGTATCGAGGAGTATCGGCGTTCACCCGTGGCGCTGCTTGAGACTGAGGGTTTGCTGAGCAAGAAGTTTACGGCGGTGCACGCGATTCATGTGACGTCGAAAGCAGTAAGCGCGATCGCGGATGCTGGCGCGCGTGTTTGTGCGTGTCCGACGACCGAACGGAACCTTGGCGACGGCGTTGTGCCGGTTGATGAATATTTCAATCAGGGTGTGCAGGTGTCGCTGGGAACCGACAGTCAGACGCAGATCGATCTTTTGGAAGATGCGCGCGAGCTCGAGTATCACTTGCGACTGCAACGCATGTCGCGAAACGTGTTGGCCACAGCTGACACGAAAGACACAGATGAGTCTGCTCTGGCGCGCAGGCTGTTTGAGTGTGCGACGGTGAATGGCGCAAGCAGTATTGGATTTGAGGGTGGGATTTTAGAGCCGGGTGCGCCGGCGGATTTTTTCACGGTCGACCTTGATGATCCGTCGATCGCGGGTTCGACGCCGGAGAATCTGTTGGCGAACGTTGTGTTCTCGCTTTCGCGTGCGGCCGTTCGGGATGTCGTCGTAGGAGGAAAACGGATTGTTGCCGACGGGCGTCACGCGCAGCAAGACGAGATCGTCGCCGCTTTTCGTTCGATTCAATGAAGCCACAGGAAACTTTAGCTGAACTCCTAAAGATAGATTCCGTTTCGTCACGGTCCAACGCGGAGATCGTCGACTATCTCGAGCGTCGTTGCGCGGCATTGAACTTCAAGACGCAGCGGTTCGCATATCACGACGAACTCGGCGTCGAAAAGATCAACCTCGTGGCGCTTACGGGCGCCGAGTTTTCAAACGAGTTGGAGATCGAGCTGGCGCTCGTGGGCCACACAGACACCGTGCCCTACGATCCAAACTGGTCCGAAGCGCTCAACCTCACCGAACGCGACGGCAAGCTCTACGGCCGCGGCTCGTGCGACACGAAAGGCTTCATCTCCGCCGCACTCTCCGCTATCGAAAACATCGATCTAAAAACTCTCAACAAACCACTCGCACTCATCTTCACCGCCGACGAAGAGATCGGCCTCCGCGGCGCGAAGCATTTGGCCCAACTCAAACCTTTTCACGTGCGTTACAGCATCGTCGGCGAACCGACTTCGCTACAACCGATTCGCGCCGGCAAAGGCTACTCGCTCGCGGAAGTCGTCGTGAAAGGACGCGAGGCCCACAGCGCCTATCCCGCACTCGGCGCGTCCGCTGTCTTTCGCGCCGCACGCCTCATCAATCACCTCGAAAAGATCGCCGAACAACTAAAGACAGACCAGCACGAAGCTTTCGATCCGCCTTTCACCACCCTCAACGTCGGCGTCATTCACGGCGGCACGGCGAAGAACGTGCTCGCGGGCGAGTGTCGCTTCACACTCGAATGGCGTCCCATCCCCACCCAACCGTCCGAACGCGTTTTGCATCTCTTGAACGCAGCCATCAAGGAAGAGCAACGCGCCGATCCCGATTTCGTTTGCGAAGTCGACGCCAACCGCGCTGATTCCGGCTTCGAAACCGATCCCGAATCGCGCTTGATCAAGCTGCTCGAAAATGCCACAGGCCGCAAATCCGCCACAGTCGCTTTCGGCACCGAGGGCGCGCAAATGCGGGCGCTCGGCAGCGAACCGGTCGTGATCGGACCCGGCGACATCCGCGAGGCGCACCGCACCGGCGAGTTCGTGCCCGTGCGAGAATTGGAAAGCTGCGCCGAGATTTTGCGGCACGCTGTTCGCAAATTGTGTAGCTGAACTCTTTCTATTAAGCTTTCGACGATGTACTTAAAGAAGTTAGTAGTTGTCTTAGTCGTGTTCCTGGCAAGTGGGATTGTTTTCGCTCAGGACACGAAGCCACTCAGCAGCCAGGAAGTCGTCAGCCGTCTTTACCAACTACAACGCAACCCCGACACGCGCGACGAGCTCATGGAAGAGATTCGCAAGCGCGGCATCGGCTTTCAGTTGACTGACGGCATGCGCTCGCTGATCGCGACCAAGAGCGGTAACGACGCGTTGCTGCGGCGCACGTTTGAAGAAGCGGAGCGACGCCGCGTCAACCCGACTGCATCGGCGTTGCCGTCCGAAACAGAAGGCAACGAACTGCTCGATCGCACGCGCAACGTCACGCTCGCGGCCGCGGGCGCGATGCCTGATTTTCTCGTGAAGCAGATCATCAAACGCTCGGTCGCATACGGCACCACGACAAACTGGATCCCCCAAGACAATCTCACCGTCGCGGTCGGTTATCGCGCAAACCAGGGCGAGGAATACAAGCTTCTCACCGTTAACGGCATGCCCGCGCCCGAAGACGCGCAAGCGGGTTCTGATTACAGCAAGTACGCACCGAAAGGCGCATCGTCGAGCGGCGTCGAATACATCTCGGCGCTCGCGGACGTGTTCAAGCCAGAATCGAAGACTGAGTTCAAGATGGTCGACACCGACGTGATTCAAGGCCGGCGCACGGTAATTTACGAGTACGTGGTCAAACGTGAAAATTCGCAGTTGACGTTGACGGTGGGCGACACGGGCGCGCGCGCTGTCGTCGGTTCGCGCGGCCGCATGTGGATCGATCGCGAGCTCGATCGCATACTGCGCTTCGAACAGATCGCGACGGAAATCCCGCCCGATTTTCCGATCACGGCCGCGAGCAGCATGATCGATTACGACTGGGTGACGATCAACGAACACAAGTACCTGTTGCCGAGTCATTCGGAGATCCTGATGACTACGAATCAGCCGAAGTTCATGCTGCAAAGCCGCAACGACGTTCGCTTCCGCAACTATCAGAAGTTTGGCGCGCAGTTGAAGGTGGTTGACGAAGTCGGTGAGGACGACGAGCCCGCAGATCCGAACGCGCCGCCGAAAGTGCCAAAGCTCGTCAAGCCGCCTGAATAGCGGCGCCTCCCTGGAGTGCGGTGACTTGTCACCGCTTTGACCAAAGCGCCGACGAGTCGGCGCACTCCAAAGTGTTGCCGATAGTAGACGCCTCACCGCCCCGTTTGTCACCATCCGTGAACAGTTAGACCACTCCATCTCCGAAATACGCGTAGATTTATAACAGTCTCCCTTGGAACGAGCTTTGCTCAGTACACGACCGCCCGTGTAGGAGATCGAGTTTTAATGAAGCCCAGGATTTTGATTGTTGACGATGATTCCGTCATCACTCAACAACTGTATTGGACACTGTGTGAGGAATACGACGTAATAACGGCGAACGACCTCCAAACCGCTATTCGTCGTGCGACTTTTTACAAGCCGGATGTTTCGATCCTTGATTTGCAGATGCCGCCGGAGCGCGACTCCCCCGCAAGCGGGATGCGTTTGTTGACCTACATCAAAGGCCATTTGACCCAATCAAAGGTCTTGATCATGAGCTCCAACAGCACATCCGACGTACGTGAAGCTTGCCTGGCGGCCGGCGCGGACGGGTTCTTCGCCAAGCCGTTCAAAATCGAAGACCTGCTCGCCAGCATTTGCAAGTTGATACCGGTTCACCGGCTGGAGTTATTCGCTCACATTCTTTGAAAAGATCCGGACCCTACCCACTCAGGCGTCCGTCGAACACCGGAGATGAAACCCCTCTTCATCAGAAGGTGTGCTCGAAGGCCCCCGCAGCGTCTCCCTTACGCTTGCGGGGGCTGCATTTTTTTAAAGCACGTAATCTGCCATAATCGGCCCTACCGATGAGTGAAGCCATGGATAAAGTGCGCGGGGTCACCGAACTGCCGGTGTTTCCGTTGCCCGTCGTTTTGTTTCCGAGTGTGCCGTTGCCGCTGCACATCTTCGAGCCGCGCTATCGGCAGATGCTCGACGACATTCGCATTACGAACAATCTGTTTGGGGTTGCTTACTTCGATCCGTCGACGGAAACGAATGCTGTGCCGCTGGAGGGCCACGTTGGCTGTGTCGCGGAAGTAACCGAGACGCAAGGTTTTTCTGATGGGCGTTCGAACATCCTCGCGTTGGGTGTGGTGCGTTTTCGGATCGAGTCGTATGTGGAGCGTGGCGATCCTTATCTGGTGGCGCGGATCAGTTACTTCGAAGACAACGACGAGGATGAAGCGACGCTGGCTGGGCCAACGAAAGAAGTGGCGGAGGCGTTCACGCGGATCGCGGAGGCAGTGCGCGCGATCAACGACGAGCGCACGAGTTTGCCGGACATCTCCGACACCGAGCCGCAGCGTTTGTCGTTCCTGGTGGCGGCGGCGATGGAGATCGAAGCAGACGTGAAGCAGGAGATGCTGGAGCTGCGTTCGACCTTTGAGCGTTTGGAGCGCTTGCGTGTGATGCTGTCGCTGGCGGTGAAAGGTTACGAAGAGCGCGCGCGCATCCACGAGCTCGCGAAGGGCAACGGGCACAGCGGACGAAAGATCGAGATCGAGTGATGGACTCCCGCCGAGAAGCTACTAACTCCCGCCGAGAAGACTTTCAGCTTGCAGAGGTCCGTATCCATGTACTCTTATTTGGCGCCGCACGCGAGGTCGTGGATAAAAATCCCCTTCCCTTGGTTCTCGACGTGGACCAACCTCCGACGGTAGCGCGCGCCTTTCAACAACTCGTCGAAAAATATCCAGCGCTCGAAGGCTTCGGTCGTTCGTTGCTGTTTGCCGTGAACCAGGAGTACGCGACACAAGAAACTGAGTTACGAGATAACGATGAGTTGGCGATCTTTCCGCCAGTTAGTGGTGGAAGCCACGACTTTTTCGAACTAACGACGGAGCCGATCGACGTCGGCTCGGTTGCACGGCGCGTCGTGCTACCAGAGTGCGGCGCGACTGTCACACTCGACGGCTTCGCCCGCGAATGGACCAAAGGAAAACAAACGCAATACCTCGTTTACGAAGCGTACGATCCAATGGCGCTCTCAGAAATGCAGCGCCTCGGCGCCGAAGCACACAAACGTTTCGACATCGCGCACATCGGTGTCGTCCACCGCACCGGCAAACTCGAGATCGGCGAAACGAGCGTCGTCATCTCCGTCAGCGCCCCACACCGGAAGGCAGCGTTCGAGGCCTGCGAATGGGCCATTCGCGAACTCAAACGCACCGTTCCGATCTGGAAAAAAGAAGTCTACGCCGGCGGCGAAACCTGGGTCACACCAACCACAGAATAAAATTTAGGCCGGACTCTCCTCAGTCTCTTCATCAGCTTCGACCAGCGACGCGCTCGTCACTTTGTCATTGGCGTCGGTCTTGATCAGCCGCACGCCCTGCGCGCTGCGGCCCGTCTTACGAATGTCAGCCGCTTCGAGACGAATCAGTTTGCCCTGCTGCGTGATGATCATGATCTCCGACTCGTCTTCAACCGGAAACACCGCCACCACCTTCCCGGTCTTGTCGGTCGTCTTCATATTAATCACGCCCTTGCCGCCACGCGCCTGCAAACGATAAGTCGTGATCGGCGTCTGCTTACCGTATCCCTGCTCGGACACAGACAACATCCGCTCCCGATCCTCCGCCGACACCGCGCAAACCGAAACCACGTAATCATCCTGCCGCAATTCGATGCCGCGTGTGCCACGCGTCGCACGTCCCATCGGCCGGGCATTCTTCTCGTCGAAACGAATCGCGAGCCCGTTGTGCGTCGCGATGAAAATGCGCTTCGTGCCATCGGTCAAGATCACGTCGAGCAAACAGTCGCCTTCGTCAACATTGATCGCGATGATCCCGTTGCTGCGAATGTTCTGAAACTCCGCCAGCGACGTCTTTTTGATCACGCCCTTGCGCGTGACCATCACCACGTAACGACCTTCGGCAAACTCGCGCACCGGCACCACGCCCGCGAGCTTTCGATCGCTCGGAATGTTGATGAGATTCACCACCGCCTTGCCGCGCGCGGACGCCGCCGCATCCGGCACTTCGTGGACCTTGATCTTGTAGACCATGCCGTCGTCCGTGAAGATCATCAGGTACGCATGCGTCGAAGCGATAAAGAGATGCTCGACGAAGTCGCCGTTCTTCGCAGCCGCGCCGAAGCGTCCCTTGCCGCCGCGTCCCTGGCGCGAATACGTCGTGACAGGAGTGCGCTTGATGTAACCGCTGTTCGTCACGGTAATCGCGACGTCTTCATCGGCGATCAAATCTTCAATCGATAATTCGACGCCTTCATCGACGATCTCCGTGCGGCGCTCGTCGCCAAATTCTTTCTTGACCTCTTCCAGTTCCTTGCCGATTACTCGTCTTAAAGATCTTTCGTTGCTGAGGATCTCTTCGAGCTCGGCAATCAGCTTAATGATGCCTTCATACTCGTCGATGATCTTCTGCCGTTCGAGCGCTGACAGCCGGCGCAACTGCAAATCGAGAATCGCCTGCGCCTGAATCTCAGAAAACGCGAGCGTCTCCATCGTCTTCTGCAACTTCGCGAAGTAAGTCTTGAACTGAACGTCTGTCGGCACGCCTTTCCACGTCTTAACTTCGCTCGTGGTTGCCAGTTGGCCTTGCAACCATAACCGCGCTTCGTCAACCGAGCGCGAGTTGCGAATGAGCGTGACGATGTAGTCGAGCGCGTCGATCGCTTTCGTGAGTCCTTCGAGAATGTGCGCGCGCGCTTTCGCTTTGCGCAGCTCGTATTCCGTCCGCTTGCGTACGACCTCACGGCGAAACTCGATAAACGCTTCGAGCATCTGCTTGAGGTTCAGCACGCGCGGCTGGCCGTTGACGATCGCGAGATTGATCACGCCGAACGACGACTGCATCGGCGTGAGTTTGTAGAGCTTGTTGAGCACCACTTGCGGCACTGCGTCGCGTTTCAATTCGACGACGATGCGCATGCCCGTGCGGTCCGACTCGTCGCGCAGATCCGAGATACCATCCAGCTTCTTCTCGTTGACGAGCTCCGCGATGCGCTCGAGCAAACGCGCTTTGTTGACCTGAAACGGAATCTCCGTGATCACGATCGCGTCGCGTTCCTGCGCGCCGCGTCCGATGCGATCGATGCCTGCGCGCGCGCGGAGTTGCAGCACGCC
This sequence comes from uncultured Blastocatellia bacterium, assembly GCA_946480785.1. The sequence continues at coordinate 133,636 of CAMLLD010000004.1, forward strand.
GCGGCCTTCGATGTACGACTTGCGGATCTCTTCGCGTCCGTAAATGAATCCGCCGGTGGGAAAGTCGGGACCGGTGACGATCTTTGTCAACTCCTCGACTTTCATTTCCGGATCTTTCAAAAGCGCGAGCGTCGCGTCGAGGATCTCGGTCAGGTTGTGGGGCGGAATCTTCGTCGCCATGCCGACCGCGATGCCGTCAGATCCGTTAATCAAAAGATTGGGAACGCGCGTTGGTAAAACTGTGGGTTCGCTGAGCGACTCGTCGTAGTTTGGCTGGAAAGTAACTGTTTCTTTTTCGATGTCGGCGAGGAGTTCGTTCGCAAGGCGCGCCATGCGGATCTCGGTGTAACGCATCGCGGCGGCTGCGTCGCCGTCAACCGAACCGAAGTTGCCCTGGCCGTCGACGAGCGGATAACGCATCGAGAAATCCTGGGCCAAACGCACAATCGTGTCGTAGACGGGCATGTCGCCGTGCGGATGATACTTACCGATCACGTCGCCAACGATGCGCGCCGATTTCTTGTACGCCTTGTTGTAAGTGTTGCCGAGTTCGTGCATGGCCCAGAGCACGCGTCGGTGCACGGGCTTGAGGCCGTCGCGCACGTCGGGCAGCGCGCGGCCGATGATCACGGACATCGCGTAGTCGAGATACGACCGCCGCATTTCGTCTTCGATATTTATGTGATTGCGGTCAGCAGTTGTTTCCATCTAATACCCTTTCCAGTATAATCCGCGGGTCATTTTTCGCTTCGATTTTTGGGGCGGAAAAACGAGGACGGTTCATCATTCAGAGCCTGTATTTTAGCCTTTTTTGAGTGGTTTTGGCGAGCACCCAGATCGTGAAAAACACCCTCTATTTTGGCGACAACCTCACGGTCCTGCGCGACTACGTGCGCGCAGAAAGTGTAGATCTCATTTATCTCGATCCGCCGTTCAAAAGTAACCAGGATTTTTTCCACGCGCAGAACGGAACGCGAGCCGCCGCATTCAGCGACACGTGGGCGTGGGACACTGCGTCAGCCGCTTCTTTTCAGAAGACTGTCGCTTGCGGCGGCCATGTTTCGCGCGTGATGCAGGCCCTCAGGACCGCGCTGGGCGAGAATGAAATGCTTGCTTACCTCTCGATGATGGCGCCTCGGCTGGTGGAGCTTCATCGTGTCTTGCGGCCGGAAGGAAGCATCTACCTGCACTGCGATCCGACGGCGGGGCATTATCTGAAGTTGTTAATGGATGCGATCTTCGGGCCGCAGAATTGTCTCAACGAGATCATCTGGCATTATCGCAAGTGGCCTTCAGGTAAGTACACGTTTCAACGCAACCACGACGTGATTTTGTTTTATGGAAAGTCTGGCAGCCGCGAGCGTGTCTTCAATCAGCAGTACATGGCCCGTGCTGCTTCAACGCTGAAACGCTTTGGGACCGCAAAGATCATTTCAGGCTACGACGACGAAGGCGCGCGCAAGCCTTCCGAAATGTCCGAGCAGGAATCCGAAGGTGTTCGCCTCGACGACGTTTGGGACATCGGCCGCGTTCCGCCGGTCAAGCAGCTTTATCCGACCCAGAAACCGCAACTGCTATTGGAACGCATCATCGAAACCAGCAGCAACGAAGGACAACTCGTGCTCGATCCGTTTTGCGGCAGCGGCACATCGATCGTCGGTGCGCAACGCTTGAACCGTCGCTGGCTGGGTATAGACAACACGGACCTCGCCATTCGCGTGGTCCAACAACGGCTGAACGATTCCTTTCCCGACCAGCCGATCAGTTATGACGTCGTACGCGAGCCCATACCGCTCCAACTCGCGTAAATTGTTTTTTGGCAGCCTCATCAGATGCCGCAGGAACGAAACTGGAAACGTATTCGTGAACGCCTCGCGTTGCAACTTCCCGTGCGCGTGCGCGTCCGCGAAACGCTCGATTTCGAGTGGACTGAAATTACGCGTCTGCTGAACGTGACGCCGTTCGGTGCGGGGTTTACTTTGAAGCGGCCGACCGAACGCGGCCGGCTCGTGCACATGACGATTCCCATGCCGCGCCAACTGCGCGTGTTTGATCACGTTGAAGATCAATATAGAATCTGGGCTATCGTGCGGTACCTCAGGGGCAAGAGCATCGACCAAACACCGGCGTTTGAAGTGGGAGTGGCGTTCATCGGCAAACGCGCGCCGGCGAGTTACGACACCGAGCCGTGGAAACGTTACGACATCGCCGACAACGTTTTTCAAGCCCGGACTGCAGCCGACGGCATGCTCGAACTCGTCCCGACCATTGATGAGCGAAGTCACACGCGGCACAACATCGCGGTCGACATGCGCGTGGAGATACTCGATGAAAACGGCGCCGTTGTTTGCACCGAGCACACGGTGACAGAGAACATCAGCGCGCAAGGCGCAACGCTCTTTACGACACTCGAGACGCCGGTTGGCCGTTTCATCAGAGTAACGAGCGAGCAGTACAAACTGACGGTTTTTGCGTCCGTTCACGCGCGCAGCACCGGCGCGGACGGCATCGCGCGCATCCACGTTGAGTTCGTCGACCGGCAGTGGCCGTTGTAGACTCTTTACCTTGGGCTCAGACGACTTGAACAACACGGGGACAATGCCGGCGAAGAAGGACGCTCCGCGCGCCAGCAGCATCGGACCGATGTTGCCGCAGTGGGTGCTCGAACTGTTGCGCCCGATGGTCGGAGGCCTCAGCCGCGTGTTGTGGAAGATCGAATTCAGCGGCCAGGAAAACGTGCCCGAACAAGGCGGGGTGATCATCGCCGCGAACCATCAAACGTATCTCGATCCGTTCTGGCTTTCGTTGCAGATCAAACGTCCGATTCGTTATCTCGCGTGGAGCGACGCTTTTCGTTGGCCGGTTGTGGGTCAGTGTCTCATCTGGCTTGGCGCGTGGCCGCTCACGCTCGAAGGCAGCGACCCGTCGGCGATCAGACGTTCGCTGCAATGGCTGCGCGACGGCGGCGCGGTGGTGATTTTTCCCGAAGGCGGCCGCAGCACTGCGAGCGGCGCGCTGGAGCGTTTCAAGGCGGGCGCGGTGCGGCTCGCGCTGGAAGCAAACGTGCCGATCCTGCCGGTGACGATCAAAGGTGGGAACCGCGTGTGGCCCCGCGGCTGGCGTGTTCCGCGTTGCCGCAAAGTGTCTGTCCACTATCACCCGTTGCAACATCCGCAGCAACCAGCCGACGAAGAGACGCGCGCCTTCGCGCGGCGCGAAAGCGAACGACTC